>JBBPIH010000120.1:0-1617 GCA_038040455.1 Acidobacteriota bacterium | reverse complement strand
GTCGATACCACGGCGTGCGAGACCAACATCCACTACCCGACCGACTCCAGCCTGCTGTGGGATTGCTATCGGGTGACCTCGCGGTTGATCGCCCGGGTCAGAGAATACGATGCGGAGGCGGTCGGTCCGGGTCGGCTCCAGGACCGCAAGGTCAAGCGTCTGACGTTGCGGATCACGCGGCGCGCCGCCAACAAGGAGGCCGATCGGAGCCAGCTCGAAAGGCCGTATCGAGCGCTGTTGGCGCATGTTTCGCGGGTGCTGGCCTGGTCGCGGCAGGCGCGAACCCGGGTGCGCGAGCGGTTGGAATCCGGGACCTACGATCTTCAGGTGGGATTGATTCTGACCGGACTGCTGAACGAACTGGAGGGCTACGACGGCTTGACCGAGAAGGTCATCGACCAGGCTTCGCGCAGGATCCTCGCGGGCGAGAAGGTGCCGAACTCGGAGAAGCTGTTCAGCCTGTTCGAGCCGCATACCGAACTGTTGCTCCGTGGCAAGGTCGCGAAGCCGATCGAGTTCGGCCACATGATCCTCGTGCAGCAGGTCGCGGAGAAGTTCATCACTGGCTACGAGGTGTTCGAACGCCGGCCCAACGACGCGTCGCTGGTCGATTCCATTCTGAAGGATCATCAGAAAACGTTCGGACAACTGCCGGAGTCGTTCACGGCCGACAAAGCGTTCTACCAGAGCATGGACAAGTTGCGGGCGCTCGAGAACACCATCCCGAATGTCTCGATTGCGAAGAAAGGCTCCCGCACGGAAGAAGAGACGGCGCGGGAACATCACCCTATCTTCCGGGCGCTCCAGCGCTTCCGCGCCGGGATCGAGGGCACCATCTCGGCCTTGAAGCGCGTCTTCAAGCTGAGTCGTTGTCTGTATCGTTCCTTCCGCACCTTCTGCAGCAGCGTGGGAGCCCACGTCTTCGCACACAATCTCGTCGTCCTCGCGCGCAACTGAACCGAAGCGCTCCGCGCCTAAGCCCAACCACCCGGTCCCCTCGCTTCCTGGGCGAGGGCGTGGTTTCCGCTCGCTTCGATTCCACACGCGCACGCCCAACACACATCGCCGCCGCCAAAACCGCGCTTCCGAAGCCACCCGACCTGTTCCGCCACCGGCTCTCAGCGATCGGACCGCGCGCCACCCTCGCGACTACTCACGTAAATTCAACAGGAACTAGTTAGGCGGCGACGGATTGATCAGTAATGACACGTCACGCCGGGACACGACGGACTTGCAGGGGAAGACACTATGCGTAAAGCCCTGATGATCCTGTTGAGCGCAATCGTCTTGATTGCAAGTATTGCCAAGATGGAGGTCGGCGAACGGACGGTCACTGCGGGAGTGTTCTCGATCTTGTTACTGGTCGTCGTGGTCCTCTATCGGCGATTCAGACGTTCGGCCGCTGAGGTTCCCTGGGTTTTCCAGGCCGCTGCGGCCATCGGTGTCAGCCTTGGCGTACTCACCATGATCAGCGGCGTCGTGCACTCGGCAGCTGTCACCGCTGTCGCTTTCAGCGAACGCGAGTGGGCGCCCTTGACAATTCAGCGCTTTACGACCGGGGCAATGCTCATGTATTCGGGCGCCATGAATATGGCAGTGCATCGCGCCATCCGAGCG
>JBBPIH010000009.1:0-149597 GCA_038040455.1 Acidobacteriota bacterium | reverse complement strand
ACCAGATCCTACTAACCAGTTGAATCTATGGGAGATCTAACCGGACAGTAGTGATCTGAGATTTGAAATTTGAGAATATTTGAGATCTGAGATTTGAGATTGGGCCTTTGATGGATCTTGAAGGCAAAAAGGTATTGGTAGTTGGGCTCGCACGGAGCGGGGTCGCCGTCGCCCGTCTGGTCGCATCGCACGGCGCGACGTTGATCGCCAACGACACCAGGCCTGAATCCGAGATTCGCGAGGTGGCAAATGAGTTGCGCAAGCTTGGTGTGATGCTTTCCTTGGGCGGTCATCCGGAGAGTCTGTTTCTCAACGCAGACTTGATCGTGTTAAGCCCAGGCGTGCCTGCTGATCTTGAGCCGCTCGAATCAGCGCGCCGCGCGGGCATTGAGATCATCAGCGAACCTGAGCTCGCGGGCCGGTTTTTGCGCGGGAGGATGATCGGCGTCACTGGCTCTAACGGGAAGACCACAGTGACGACGCTCATTGGGGAGCTCATGCGAGCGGCTGGCGCGGACGTGATCGTCGGCGGAAACATCGGCACGCCGCTGACAAGTTTGATTGAGAAATCTACCGCCCAAACGTGGACCGTCGCCGAGCTTTCGAGCTTCCAGTTGGAGATGATCGATAGCTTGCGCGTCAGCGTCGCGGTTGTCACCAACATAACTCCGGACCATCTGGACCGGCATGGCTCGTTTGAGAATTACGTGGGTGCCAAACACAGAATCTTTTTGAATCAAACCGGAGACGACCGGGCGGTGCTCAATGGCCAGGATCCGGGTGTGGCCGACATGGTGGCGAAGCTAAGCGTTGGATCGAGAAAGGTTTATTTCAGTTCGCGCGGTCCTGAAACGCTGGCGGGCCCGGCGGCCGACGTCTACGCCCGGGGCGGCAACGTTTGCACGACCATGTTGACCGATCGCAAAGGAGAGGTGGAAGTGATCGGCCTTGATGAAATAGCTGTGCCGGGGATGCACAACGTCGAGAACGTGATGACCGCGCTTGCCGCGACATTCTGCGCGATGGGAACGGGAGCCAGCGATCTGCCCGCTCTCCGCGAAGCTATCAAGCGATTCAAGGGAGTCGAGCACCGTATCGAATACGTGGCGGAAATCGACGGCATCAAGTTCTACAATGATTCAAAGGCTACAAACGTCGACTCGACAGTTAAGGCGCTGGAAGCCTTCGAGCGCAACATCATCGTCATCCTCGGGGGCAAAGACAAGGGCAGCGACTACAGCGTCCTTGCGCAACTGGTTCGGGATCGAGTCAAGCACATAATACTGATTGGGGCCGCGAGCGACAAAATCGCCGAGCAACTGGAAGGGACGCGGCCGATGACTCGCGCGCGATCGATGCAAGACGCGGCGCTTCGCGCGATAGAAATCGCCACCGCAGGCGATATCGTGCTGCTTGCGCCCGCCTGCGCGAGCTTCGATATGTTCGACAACTACGAGCACCGGGGGCGAGTGTTCAAGGAGGCGGTGCATAAGCTCGCGAGCCGCGTCCACAGCGGCTGGACCGGGAGGCTTACGACCTGATTGACGATCGCCGATTTCGGATTTCGGATTGAAAGAAAGGTCCGCGAATCCGCAATCCGCAATCCGCAATCCGCAATTTCAACAATGGCGACTAACGACAGAGTTCCCGCACCGAGGTGGAAGCGCGAAGCCGAGTTGGTTCTCCGGCAAGGAGCAAACTCGCGCTCGCAACCTGGCCGCGAACTGCCTGTCGACAAGGTCATGCTCGCCATCGTGCTTGGCATCACGCTCTTCGGCGCAGTGATGGTCTACAGCGCGTCGGCGATTCTTGCGGAGAAGAATTATGGGAGCCAGTTCTACTTTCTCATTCGCCAGGGAGTGTGGGCGATTGTGGGACTGGCGGCGATGGTGGTGGCGCTCTCGATAGACTATCGGCGCTACAAACATCCCGCAGTGATCTACTCGGTGCTCGGGATAACAGTGTTTCTGCTGGTGGTTGTTCTCCTTCTTCCGCGAGTCAATGAAACGCACAGGTGGATCAGGTATGGCCGCTACTTCTCGCTACAGCCTTCCGAGCCGGCCAAACTGGTTCTGATAGCCTTTTTGGCGTTCTTTCTCGAAAGGCAGGTGAAAGAGATTGAGAGCTTCAAGCGTACTTTTGTACGGGCCGCTTTCGTTGCGGCCGTTTTGATTGCGCTGGTTGGAGTTGAGCCCGATCTTGGCACGGCGCTGGCGCTCGGGCTGGTCTTTGTGACGATGATGTTTCAGGCGGGTACGCCTGTTCGTTATCTCGCGACCCTTGCCGTGCCCGTCCTGCCTGCAATCACCTACATGCTTTTAAAGCCGTGGCGGTTCGCGAGGCTTCTGGCCTTTCTGGATCCGTGGAAGTATCAGACGACGTGGGGATTTCAGCCGGTCCAGTCGATGATTGCCATCGGCAGCGGCGGGTCGGGCGGCGTAGGGTTCGCGCAGGGAAGGCAGAAGCTTTTCTATTTGCCGGCTCCGCACACAGATTTCATTTTCGCGGTCATCGGCGAAGAGCTTGGGCTGATAGGAGCGGGAACACTGGTTTTGCTGTTTGCGTTGCTGGCGTGGCGAGGATTCCGCGCAGCTCGATTTGCTCCGGACATGTTCGGCCAGTTGCTGGCGGTAGGACTGACGACGATGATCATCACGCAGGCGTTCTTCAACATAAGCGTTACGCTGTCGCTTGTGCCCACGAAAGGCATCCCGTTGCCCTTCATCAGCGCCGGTGGATCGTCGCTTGCGATCAGCCTCTTCGCCGCGGGAGTGCTGCTGAACGTGTCTAAGCACGGAAGAGCCTGAGGATCGCGAGTGGCGCAGACTTTAGTCTGTGTCCGGCGATTGCCCTTGTAAGTTACAAGACACAGACTAAAGTCTGCGCCACTCGCAATGCGCAATTCCTATGAAGGTGATCATCGCGGCCGGTGGAACAGGCGGGCATATTTTTCCTGGCGTGGCAATCGCGCGAGAGTTCAAGCGGCGTGATCCGTCGACGGAGATTCTGTTCGTCGGTACATCGCGGGGCCTCGAATCGAAAATCGTTCCTCGCGAAGGCTTCGATCTGGAACTGATAAAGGTAGGCGCGCTAAAGGGCGTTGCGGTCTTTGAAAGAATCAAATCGCTGGGGGGGCTTCCGCCGAGTTTTGTGTCCGCGCGTCGGATCCTGAAGCAATTCAGGCCCGGCGTCGTGATTGGAGTCGGTGGCTACTCGTCGGGACCGACGCTGCTAATGGCCGCGCTTTCGCGAATACCGACGATGGTAGTCGAGCCGAATGCGATGCCGGGGTTTACGAATCGCGTGCTCGCGCGCTTCGTCGATGCCGCAGCGTTGAGCTTTGCGGATGCGCAGAAGTATTTCGGGGATCGCGGAGTTGTGACCGGCAACCCGGTTCGCGTAGACTTCGCGCGGCTCACCAAGAAAGCGCGAGGCGAGAAGTTAAACGTGCTGATCTTCGGCGGAAGCCAGGGTGCCCGTGCGATTAACCAGGCGATGATTGCAGCGCTGCCGTTGCTCGCGTCGAGCAAGAACCGGCTCGCCATAACGCATCAGACGGGCGAGGCAGACTTCGAGATGACCCAGCGCGCATACGCCGCTGCGGGATTTGATAGCGCTGACGTGAAGCCATTCATTCACGAGATGGCTGACCAGTTCGCGCGCGCCGATGTTCTGATTTGCAGGTCAGGCGCTACTACGGTGGCAGAGGTGGCGGCTGCAGGCAAGGCGGCGATCTTTATTCCGTTTCCCTTCGCAACGGACGACCATCAGCGCAAGAACGCTGAAGCCTTTGAGCGCGTAGGCGCGGGGCGGATGATACTTCAAAACGATCTAACGCCGGCGCGATTGGCGGGGGAACTGAATCGACTGATCAATCAGCCGGACGAGATTGATAGAATGGAAGAAGCCAGCCGCAGCTTGGGTCGCGCGGATTCAACGGAACGAGCGGTTGATTTGGCAATAAAGGTGGCAAGGCGTCCGTAGTCCGTGGTCAGTAGCTCTATTTTGCACTGCGTTATTGACCACAGACTACGGACTACGGACTACAGACTACGGACTACGGACTACAGACTACGGACTACGGACTACAGACTACGGACTACTGACCACGGACTAAGATGCTTTTTCGAGGACTCAGACACATACACTTCGTTGGGATCGGCGGCATCGGCATGAGCGGAATCGCCGACGTGCTGCTGTCGCTTGGCGAAAACTTTCGGGTCACTGGCAGTGATTTGAAGCGCTCACAGATGACCGAGCGTTTGGAATCATTGGGTGCGATCATCTACGAAGGTCACAAGTCTGAGAACATTGGTAGAGCCGACGTCGTCGTGACCTCTTCTGCTATTCGCAATGACAACCCTGAAGTTGTGGCCGCGCGGCAGAAGCAGATCCCGGTAATAGCACGCGCCGAGATGCTGGCCGAGTTGATGCGCCTTTACCGGCACGGCATCGCAGTGGCGGGCACGCACGGTAAGACTACGACGACCTCGATGATAGCGCATCTGATGACCCGAACCGGGTTCGACCCGTCGGTCGTGGTGGGAGGGCGCGTGGCATCGCTGGGCTCAAACGCGAGACACGGAGACGGCGAGTACATCATAGTCGAAGCGGACGAATCGGACAGCTCTCTGCTGCTGTTGACCCCGACTATCGCGGTGCTTACCAACATAGATGCAGATCATCTCGATCATTTCATCGGAGGCATAGAGCAGATCAAGCGATGCTTCGTAGCTTTTGCCAACAGTGTTCCATTCTACGGGACTATCGTGCTTTGTCTCGACGATCAGAATGTGCAAGCGATTATACCCGAGCTAACGCGCCGGACAATCAGCTACGGGTCGGCGGCACAGGCGGACGTATCCGCGCTTGGCGTACATCTGAATGCGAGCTTTAGCTCGGAGTTCACAGTGCGAGCATTTGGCAGCGAGATGGGGAAGATCAACCTGCCTGTCCCGGGGCTTCACAACATCCACAACGCTCTGGCTAGCGTGGCGGTTGGCCTCGACCTCGGCATCAAGTTTGAAGACATTGCCGAAGCGCTCGGAGAGTTTCGCGGCGCCGAGCGGCGATTCCAAATCAAGGGCGAGAAGAATGGCGTGCTAGTGGTGGACGACTACGGCCATCATCCAACCGAGATCAAGGCGACGCTCGCGGCGGCACGCACGTCGGGGCGGCGAGTGGTGACACTGTTTCAGCCCCATCGCTACACTCGCACCCGCGACCTGAAGGATGAGTTTGCTCGGTCGTTCTATGGCGCCGATCTGTTGCTGATCGCTGACATCTATGCCGCAAGCGAAGATCCTATCGAAGGAATAAGCAGCCGCACGCTGGCCGAACACGTCGAGCGCTTCGGCCACCGCCATGTCGAATACATCGGCGCAATTGGAGGCGCCGCGGCGAGACTAAAAGAGGTCGCGCGGCCCGGCGATCTCGTGCTTACGCTCGGAGCCGGCAACGTTTATCAGGCAGGAGACGAGTTGCTGAGGATTCTTGAAGGAGAGCAGATGAGCAGAGGAGCGGGGGAGCAGGGGAGCGGTACGGGGAAGTGATCTCCGCTGCGCCTTTGCACCGCTGCGCCCCTGCTCTCCGCGGGGAGGTAACTCTGTGGCATCAAGTCAAAAGAACGAGCCCAGGGTACGCAGTCAGGTGGTTACGCCGCGCGCTTCGAGGCGCCTCGACAGAGCCCGATCGCGTCATCGAAGCGCGATTAGTATTGGAAAGATTTTCAGAACAGCGGCCGTCTTCGCGAGACCAGCAACAGTTCTGGCCGCTGTAGTGTTGGTGATTCTAGGCTACAACGCGCTGGCAGGTTCGCGGTTGTTCCTGTTGCATCGCGTCACCATAAGCGACGCTGAACCCGCACTTCGCGGGGACATTGAGCAGATGATCCGGCGCGCCGTCGGGCAAACCAGATTGATGGATGTCGACCTTTCGGCTTTGAGGCAGAAGATCGAAGCTATGCCTCGCGTGCGCGGGGCATCGGTCGCGAGGTTGCTTCCAGACGGGGTCTTCGTCCGCGTAGTCGAGCGGCAACCGGCCGTTCTTGTCCGGCGCGAATCGGAAGCGCTGGTGTGGCTCGACGAAGACGCGGTCGAGATGGGCGAGTTCTCAGATGTGAAATCGCCAGGTTCAAATTCAAAGCCGGGCGCAGCTACCGAGATTCCGCCGATCGCCAAAGGCTTCGCCGAAGGCAATCGCTCGCAGGGTGCAATCGCCGAAGACCGCGAGCGAATCGCAATCTACAAACAGATGGAGCGAGACTTTAGCGAAGGCCCGAACCCTTTATGGGCCCTTATCGATCAGATCGATCTGAGTTTTACGAAGGACGTGAACATGCGCCTGGCGCATCCGCCAGTGCTGATTCACATTGGCAGCACCGACTTTCGCAAGCGTTTCGAGAAGGCGCTTCAGGTATTGCAGGCCGTGAAGCAGGGCGATTCTGAATTGCCAAGCCGCTTCCGTGTTAAGGACATTGATCGGCTGATTCAGAATGCCGATAACATAAGCTTTATCGATGCGGCTCACAGCGATCGCATCGTGGTCAACATCGCCACCCCCGGCGCGCAGAAGGCTGTTCGGAAGGAGTCTATACCGGACAAGTCCCCGAAGAAGAAGTAGTGATTGCGGATTTCGGATTGCGGATTTCGGATTGAAAACAATCCGCAGCCTAATCCGCAATCCACAATCCGCAATCCGCAATTGAATACGCCGGAGGATTAGAATGCCAAAAGGGAATAAACAGATTGCTGCGCTCGACATCGGCACCACCGAAGTCAGGGCGATCGTAGGTGAGGTAACCGATAACGACAGGCTCGAGATAATCGGCATCGGTCGCGCGCCTTCGCGCGGTGTTCGCAAGGCGGTAGTGGTCAACATAGAGGCTACCGTTGATGCGATAAAGCGCGCGGTTGAGGAGGCCGAAATGATGTCGGGCCTTCCGATCGATTCTGTCAACGTGGGGCTGAGCGGCGTCCAGGTGCGCGGGATCAACTCGCGCGGAGTCATCGCCATCAGCCGGCGCAACCGCGACATCACCGAAGAGGACGTTTATCGCGTCATCGATCAAGCGCGTTCGGTCAGCGTGCCGACCGATCGCGAAATCATCGACGTGCTGCCACAAGAGTTCACGGTCGATGGACAGGACGGCATCGGCAACCCCATCGGCTTTCTCGGAATGAGACTCGAAGCTTGCGTCCACGTCGTGACATCCCCGATCACCGCCCGCCAGAACGTCATAACGTCGGTCAATCGCGCTGGAATGATGGTCACCGATACGGTTGTCAGCCACGTGGCCGGAGGTGAGTCGACGCTTTCGCCGGATGAGAAAGAGTACGGCGCGGCTGTGATCGACATCGGCGCTGACATTACGAACCTGACGATTTTTTATCGCGATGCGATTCGTCACACGGCTGTGTTTCCGATGGGAGGAAATCACTTCACGAACGATATTGCGGTCGGGCTGCGCACGCCCGTGCCCGAAGCCGAGCGGATAAAGCGAAGCGAAGGTTGCGCGCTTGCTGGATTGATGGCCGACGGCGAGCGTTCGCGGATGGTCGAAGTGCCTTCGGTTGGAGGCCGGCAACCGCGCATGCTAAGCCGCCAGATCTTGTGCGAGATTCTTCAGCCGCGCGCCGAGGAGATCTTCAGTCACGCGGCGGAGGAGATCCAGCGAGCCGGCTTCGACAAGCAAATCCTCTCAAGCGTGGTGTTGATAGGCGGCGGGTCGCTGATGGACGGGGTGGTTGAGATGGCGGAACAGGTGCTGGACCTCCCGGCTCGGCACGGCCTGCCCGACTTCGTCGGAGGTCTGACGGGCGAAATTGACAGCCCTGCTTTTGCGACGGTCGTCGGAACGATGCTGTATGGGTTCCACAAGCAGATGAACCAGAAAAGGATCCACTCACTGAAGGATGGCGTTCCCAGGCAGCCGGGTATCTGGAAGAGGTGGTTTCGTTAGTTTTGTTTTGAAAATGTTTCAGCCGAGAAAAAAAAGGTTGTAGGGGCAAGGCGACTGTGCTACCATTTGGCGCGTCTTCAAAAACTTGGGCTACCACATATTGTAGCAACCGGTTGCCAGCCTCAAAGGCACTTGTTAGGAGAACCCCTAGAGCACGGCCGCTTGGCTCCAGCGCCCAGGAGGGCGAGGGTTTCGCTTCTGCGAACCCTGGAGGATTCTGGCAGTGTGTAAGAACCTATTGAAATGCGAGCTTAGATTCTTGTGCGAGTGGCACATGTGTTTAGCGCGCTGCTTGCCCGGTCGCTCATCTGTTTGCTCGATTGCTAGCAGGAGGCACGAATAATGGTGGTGGATCAGATTCGAAGCGGGTCTATAGTCTTTGACGAGTCCGAACAGCCCATTAGCGGGGCCAGCATAAAAGTAGTCGGTATCGGCGGCGGGGGCGGCAACGCGATCAACAGAATGATCGAGGCCGGCATCCAGGGAGTGCAGTTCCTTGTCGTTAACACTGACCTGCAATCTCTCAAAGCCTCTCAGGCTTCTGTCAAACTCCAAATCGGGGAAAAGCTAACGCGAGGGCTTGGAGTTGGCGGCGATCCGGAGAAGGGCCGCCAATCGGCACTCGAAGACACCGAGAAGATAATCGAAGCACTCGAAGGCGCGGACATGGTCTTCATTACCGCGGGCCTCGGCGGCGGAACCGGCACCGGAGCCGGCCCGATCATTGCGAGCCTGGCCACCGAGCTTGGCGCGCTAACCGTCGCAGTGGTGACCAAGCCCTTCAGATTCGAGGGCCGCCGCCGGCAGCGGCAAGCCGAGCAGGGGCTGAATGAATTGCGCGAGTGCGTGGACACCGTTATCACGATTCCGAACGAGCGGTTGCTCAACGCGGTGCCAAAAGGAACGCGCTTCCACGAGTCGTTCAGGCTGGTGGACGACGTGCTGCTTCAAGCGGTGCAGGGAATATCCGACATCATCACCGTGCCCGGGCTGATCAATGTCGACTTCGCCGACGTGAAAGCGATTATGGAGGGGATGGGAATAGCCTTGATGGGCACGGGTATGGCGACCGGCGATAACCGCGCGCTGGAAGCGACGCAGCGTGCCATCTCCAGCCCGCTGCTCGAAGAAGCTTCAATCGAAGGAGCAAAGGGATTGCTGGTGAACGTCAGCGGCGGCGCTGACCTCACCTTGTTCGAAGTCAACGAAGCCATGTCCATAATTCACGATGCGGCTGATCCCGACGCTAACATAATCTTCGGCGCCGTTCTCGACGAACGGCTAACCAACGAAATGAAAATCACGGTAATTGCCACAGGCTTCGATAAGGCCGTGGCCGCCGTGGAACCGCCAAGAGCTTTTGCGGCTCCCCAGCCGGCCGTGTCCGAAGCCCGCGTCTCCGGGCCGATCGGAATGCCGGGATCCAGCCCCCCCGACCCTCTCCGCCGCGAAGACATCAACGTTCCCGCGTTCATTCGCAAGAAAGCCGACTGACCTCTGGCATTTACTATCCCTACTACTCCAGGGCCGCTGCAAAAACAGCAGCGGCCTCTTTTCTAGTACAAACGGGTCAGATAATAAGCTCGGCCCGTCTCCAGTGTCTTAGTTTGAAATAAAGATTTTGTGTTCTCGCGCGGTTTGTGTAGGCTTGCCCTAGAACGAGGCACCCGGTTCAGTATCGACGGCGGGCTACGGTCGTCAGCGAAAATGCGGGAATATATGCCTGTCCCTTCGTACTTATGATCCAAAACGCCCCGCGGAACGCTTTCTGACATAATCGGCTTGATCGAGAAGCGAGAAGTCTATTAACAAACTAAGGACTGGCATGTAGAATGACTGCTGTTCGGCGGCATGTGGTACACTCGTAAATCGGGTCGCTGGTCTTACGATGCTTAAGCTTCAAGTGAAACAAGCAACCGTAGACTACTACGGGTTTTTTAGGGTGCCGGCGTTTAATCTCATCGGTGAGACGCGTGAGATCATCACCGGACTATCCAAGACTTTCGCTGCTCACAACGTGGGACTCGAAAGCTTTCGCATTGAAGGTGACGGCCGCGGAGCCTTCGACCGCCGTTGCCGTTGTCCGTTTAGGACGATTCGGCATCTACAGATTTAAGTTCGACCAGGTGCAAGCAAGTCTGAGCGGATTTACGGACGACGATCTCGAAGGAATGATCAGTGTCATCGAAAAAGGAAACGGGTGGGTCCGCGCAGCCGTAAATGACTTCGCGTTTAAGACTTACACTTTCCTCTATTCGAGTCACGGTGCTCTTTCGGATGGCACGTGCTCCAGATTTCTTTTGAATTTACCACGCCGTCCCACGCATGTTTTTGGGGACGACCTCGGGAGTGGAATACTTGAAACTTGGCACGACCGGCAGATGGATGCGAAGGTGCGGCTGCAGCTCGACCACTCTCTGCAAGAGCCGGACGGACTCTACGTGAGCTACATGGTACTTTTCGAACGAGATGACATCAATGACGTTGCCGTTGCTCAACAGTCGAGAAGATTGTTGGAATCAATCCTCCACGAGATCGGCTTGGAATTTGAAGCGGATCAACTAACTGAAGCATGAACGTAAATCATCAACAACCATCGTTAGGGAATCCGCCGGCGGGACTCGAACGGGGGGAGCCGGCCGCACACGAAAACGTGCGTAGCTCGTTCCGCGGACCAACCCTCACTAACGTTCTAGTTCCCTATGGTTATCCGAACAGACCTTTAGCTGTCCACACCATCGCTGATTTGCAGATGGGGGCGCAGGTGATTCAGGTTAGACCCACCCTTGTTGTTGAGCCTCCGATAATCACAGACCTCCGAGCCCTCCGGGAAGAGGAACAAAGCACGGAGAGCCCCATTACGAAGCACGCTTTTTCGATGACGCTCGAGCTTTTGGAGTACGCAAACATCATTCTGGGAGCAGACTTGCCAAGAACGCTACTCGCGCCAGATGGCGATGGAGGTATCAGAATCGAGTGGTTTCTGGAAGAGCGGAACCTTCGCGTAATTATTCCTGCTGAATCTGAGCAAGCTGCGTATGTGTACCTACGTCTTGGCCGGGAGTCTGATATCAAGCCGTTCTCAAAATCATTAGTTATTCGAATCCTGCGGTCAGTTATCCTTGCTCCGTAGTCTCCCTAACTATGCCTGAAACGGATTCCGCGCAGTATCCGCGTATCTACCGTGCCGTCACCAGAAAACGCTGGTATGACGTTACCTCCCGAAGGATTTCTAGTGCAGCTTCTGCACTTAGGTCACGAGACACCGGCCTTTCTGTTTTGAAAACTGTCGGTTGCTCACGAGAAATATGTCTTGCTGGCCAGCGCGACTGTTACGGAGAGTTTGTGCTTGAAACAAACCGCGTTAGAGGTTTAGGTCTCGGAGTCGTTGACGACGAGCCTGACGCGCCTGACTTCTCGCCAAACCATGCGGAAATAAACAAGATTCCGATCAATCCGACAACCTTTGAAGAGAAACGGCGAGCTGAGGACTTGGCTTCGGAACTTTGCTGACCTGTCGACTCTTTACTATGACCGATACGATAGCTACGCCTGAGCCGCTAGAACAGACCAATCGCCTCTTTGTTGCCCGGTCAAACCCACTCAATGCAGGTGAATAGGTCCCGGTCAAGTCTTCGTTTGGTTTCAGAGCCACCGGCGGAAGACCTTCTACGAAGCACTACTAGAACGGTCCTTCATGCCGAAGAACGTCAAAACCTATTGCCCGCCTTACAACGCAAAAGTTCACACCGTCGGCTACTGTCGGCAGATTTCAGATTAGGACCCTACCCGGCAGTCGAGACTTGAATCGGTTTGAGTTTTCAGTTTTGGCTCTCTAGAATAATTCAGCTCTCCAAGGTTCCATCGGAGGATCCGTGCGCTGCATTGACAGTCCCATTCACGTAGCAGATTACCCGCGCTCCAGCTTTGCCCCTCAGGTTCTGACACGCATCTCCTACGCACTTCGCGACCCTGATCAGAGAATGAACAGAGTAATCGAGCGAGCTGGAGAGAGAAGATGCGAACGATAGCCGATCTGGAAGTAAGCTACGCTCAGATTGACCAACCTAAAATAGAACCCCGGCTCGGCCTGTTTGATAAACTCGAGCGAAGGAAACTTGTAGTCATAATAGTCACAGTAGCCATCGGCTTTTGTGCGCGTGCGTATCGGGTGGACGCAGCCGGGTTTGCCGAGGATGAGGCAAACAAGATATTTGCCGTACGCGCGTACGAGCAGGGCGATTTCACCGCGAACGCAGAGCATCCGATGGTGATGAAGATGCTCTGCTACGCTTCGATGCACACCGCCGCAGTGTGGAACACAGCCGCCGGGCAGAAACTCGATCTGGTAATGTCCGAAGAAACCGCCTTGAGGTTGCCCAACGTTGCGTTGGGCGCGCTCACGGTTATACCGCTGCTTTTGCTAACCGCAGGGTTACTCGGGTTCAGAGTTGGATTCATCACCGCGTTGCTATGGGCTTTGGGTCTGGATGCGATTTGGTTCAGCCGCACGGCAAAGGAAGACACGCTGTTGGTCTTCTTCATGTTCTGGGGATTCTATTTGTACTACAAGGCGAAGCAAGCGCCAGCTTCAGACGTTTCCGGGCAGGAAAGACTCTATTCGCTGGCCGGCGCTGCATTCGGACTGATGATGGCATCGAAGTACTTTCCGCATTTCTTCGCTCTGAACGCGCTTTTCTACACGCTCGTCGGATACGACAGCCGGAACAACCGGCCGCTGACTCGCGCGATGTGGCGCAAGTACTTCGCCGCGTTGGTGCTGGCGTTCGCGATGTTCAATCCGGCGGCGTTTTTTCCCCAAACGTGGCGGTACCTGTGGAAGTACGTCAATGAAGAGTGGCGGACGCATCACGGCTACCTGATCATGGACAAACTCTTCATCAATGACCTTCTACAAACACCCGGCGGAAACCCCTGGTACTTTTACTTTTTGTTCCTGGGGGTGAAGCTGCCGCTGCCGGTGCTTTTGGCGTTTGCTGTCGGGCTCGTGGAGATATACAGAAGACGCGGCAGCTATCCGCTCTCGCGCGGCTACCTGTTCTTGAGAATGAATTTGTTGTTGTGGCTCATTCCCGAGGCGCTTGTTGGAACCAAGTTTCTGCGCTACTCGCTCTCGCTGTTGCCGCTTATCTATATGACTGCTGCGGTTGGAATAGTGCTGATGTGGCGTGCGCTTTCCGCCGTCATCAGCAATGTCGCGGCGAGTAGACACATTACGCGTGCGACCGCGGCCGTTGCGCTCACAGTAATATTCATCATCGCGCCGGCGGCCTTGACGATCAAGTGCCTGCTATATTCTTACCCTAGCCTGTACGTCAATGTGTTTGGCCGAAACCGCATCGGCTACTTTTTCCCGCACGATGAGTTTTATGATCTCGGCGCAAGAGAGAGCATTCGGTTTATAGCCGAGACGGCGCCGCCCGGGGCAATGATGGCGAGTGAGATTCCCGGCGTTGTTCAGTACTATCTCGAGCGATTCAACCGGACGGATATCCGCTCTCAGATAATCTCGCAGACCAGCTTTACAACTAAGGGCAGGCCTGATTTCGTGCTGCTCCAGCCTGGCCGGGTTTACTTCGAGAATTCAGAGCACTTCAAGTTTATCGAAAAGACCTTCCCGATAGTGCAGTCCAGCGTCTACGAGGGCGCGGCGGCCACGCGGGTTTACTCAACGGGCAACAGATAGTCCGCAGCCTGTTCGATGAAGAGACTGATCGTCAACGCAGATGATTTCGGGTTCACGCGAGGCGTCAATAGAGCCGTAGTGCGCGCGTTCAAGACAGGCATCGTAACCAGCACGACGATCATGGCGAACGGCAACGCGTTTGAAGACGCAATCGAGTTGGCTCGGGCGAATCCTGGACTCGGAGTCGGATGTCACCTGGCGGCTGTTGGCGGGCGGCCCGTCGCTCCGGCAGCCGACGTCTCCTCGTTGGTGGATAGCGGAGGAGCCCTGCCGAAGAGCCTTACACAGTTGATGTTCAAGCTCGCGCGGGGATCAGTACCAACAGATGAGTTGACGAGCGAGTTTCGGGCGCAGCTCGAACGCGTAGCCAAGACTGGCATCAAGCTCACTCATCTCGACACTCACAAACACTCGCACACTCATCCGAGGGTTATGGAGGCGCTCGCGCAGGTGGCCGCTGAATTCGGCATCAAGTGCGTACGAAACCCGTTTGAAAACACCTTCAGTCTGAAGCGGATCAGCTCTTTGTCCAAATGGGCCTACCTCAAGCAGTATGCGCTGTCGGCAGCAGTATCGCCGGGCGCGATACAGTTCAAGCGGCTCGCGCGGGAGAGTGGTCTCAAAACGCCCGACAGGTTTTTCGGAGTCAAGCTGACAGGTATGCTGGACAGCGCAGCAATTCGAAGTATTATGGAGTCCTTGGGTGAAGGTACGGCCGAGCTTATGTGCCATCCGGGAGAATACGATGACGACCTCGAGCGTGCGCACACACGGCTCAAGCGCGAGCGGGAGCGTGAGCTTGAAGCGCTCAGCGATCCGAGCCTGAGGAGGCTTGCCGAAGAGCAGGGAATCGAGTTGATAAACTACCGGGAGCTATACTGAGAATGTTTGCGGCCGAAGGAGAAAACCCCAGATACTCCGTCGTGGTTCCGTTTCACAACGAGCAAGAAAGCGCGCGCGAGTTGTATCGGGAGCTATCAGGTGTGATGACTGGTCGCTATGAGCCGGTCGAGTTCATCTTTGTTGACGACCACAGCACGGACTCGACTCCTGAAATCCTTAATGAGCTTACGAAGAGCGACCCGCGGGTCGTGATCATTAGACTGAAGCGAAACTACGGGCAGACCGTGGCGTTGGCGGCGGGCTTCGATTATGCCGAAGGCGAGGTGATCATCTCGATGGATGGGGACATGCAGCATGACCCGGCAGACATCCGACAGATGCTTGCGGCGTTTGAAGAGACTGGAAGCGACATCGTAAGCGGCTGGCGCAAGAACCGAGTCGACAACTTTCTGCTGCGCCGCGCGCCGTCACGAGTGGCGAACTGGCTGATGTCGAAGCTGTCGGGCGTGGACATTCACGACTTCGGGACCACCTTCAAGGTCTATCGCAAAGACACGATCAAGCAGATCAAGCTCTACGGCGAGATGCATCGCTTTATTCCCGCGCTCGCGTCGTGGAACGGCGCAACGATTGTAGAGGTGCCTATCAGGAACATCGAGCGGCCCGGCGGGCGTTCGCACTACGGGCTCTCACGAACGGTGCGAGTTTTGTTTGATCTTCTGACGATTCGGTTTCTGCTGAAGTACGTGACTCGGCCGCTGCACTTTTTTGGACCGATTGGTCTGCTCAGCACCAGTATCGGTTTGGCGATAAACATCTGGCTGCTCATCGACAAGGTGATATACGGAACGGCGCTGTTCGACCAGCACGGCCCGCTGATGCTGCTCGGGGCAGTACTGGTACTGGCGGGAGTGCAGTTGGTTTCGTCCGGTTTGATCGGAGAGATGCTCAGCCGCACTTACTTTGAATCTCAGGGAAAGCCAATCTATTCGATCGAGCGGATAATCACGACCAGAGGAGCGACGACGAGGTCTTCTTAGTGGATCCCCTACGGGTCGCCTCGTCTTTAGTCTTCGATAATAAGATAGTCTGTACGTCGCGGCTGGTCCTCACGCGCCAATGACTGCGGCATTCGCACGCGGTCCTTTCGCACGAGCTCAGAGACTACGACTGGCTCCTTCTCACCGAAGTCCAACAACAAGTGAACGGCCTTGTTGTCAAAACGCTCCGATCCCTCCACATGTCTAAGCACGATCGTGCCGCCTGAGTCGATGATTTGCTCGAACATCTCCACTGTGCGCAGCTCGCCTGAACGGCTCACAACAACGACAGGCACGCGTTCGGGTCTGTCGTTCGGCTGCGAGCCGCTGGCACGCGGAACGTTCGAACGGATCGCGTGGTCTCGAAGGGCATTGTCAGCGAAGCTCTTCCGTTGTTCGGTTGGCTCTCGCTCTTTGAGCAGCCAAGCCAGGCGAACCAGTAGCTCGTCTCCCAGCACTTCGCTGGCCGGCCGAACCTGCGCGAAGCCACTCTCCTCCCAGTCGCGAATCATCTCCCAGGCCTTTGCAGGCACTCCGCCCGTCGCCTCTTTCGCGGGCTTGTATTCAGCAGCCGCGCGCTCGGCGCGAGCGTACTGCGCGATCGCTTCGCGGCAAGAGCCGCAGAGCGCCACGTGAGTCGCCACACTGGAGCTTTCTGCGCGCCGCGCTTTGGCGTAAAAGAATGATGCAAGCTCGCTGATGTCTGGGTGCTCTCCGGAGATTCGAGATCGCAGATTTGATATTTGAGCCTGGCCCTTGCCGCTCGATCCTGAAGCCGCTTCCTTGAGCGCGCGAACCACCGCAGCGACCGACGCGCAGTCTTCGCAGATGGACAGATGTGCTTCGATTACTTGCCCGCCTTCGGCGTCGGCCGCGCCATTCAGGTACTCGAACAACTGGATATCCGGATGTGAATACCTCATAATCTTCCTTCGTTAAGAGTCACTTCACTTCCCGGCCTTCCCGGTCAGCAGCGAGTGGGCCGAAGTGATGCCTCGCTCACTAAGCCACTTGACCAATCGCACTCGCAGACGCCTTGCGCGCTGGTACACCAGGTCTTCCGAGATGTCGTACTTCTCGGCGATCTCCTTGCCGCTCTGATTGCCGATTATGTACTCGTTCACGATCACGCTGTCCTTCCAATCGCGGCAAGTGTCAGCGAGCAGGCGGTCCACGATTTCGCGCTGTTCACGGGTCACCACCTCCGCCTCGGGCGAAGGTTCTCTGGAACGCGCAAGCTCGACAGGCGACGGCTCATCCGAATCGGGATCCGCAGGTGACTGCTTCGGGTTCCACGACTTGTCGCGGCCGACCCGGCGAATTGTGTCAATCATCTCGCTTGAAGCGATGCGAGCGATGAAGCTCGACAGCTTCCCCTGCCTGCGCCACTGCGCGAGGCCGCGATAAACTTTGAAGACCACTCGCGAGATCACATCGTCAGCCGAATCCCATGCCGGATAGCGATAGCGTGAGTTGCGCACGACGTGATTGATCAGCCACTGGTAACGAGCAACTAGTACTTCGAAGCACAGATGCGCGGCGCGACGGTCGTTCTTCGAACGCGCGAGGAAATTGTCCACCAGTTCCTCGTCGCTGAGGTTGTCGAGCCAGTTTCTATCAAGCTCGGCTCCCGCTCCTGACCCGTTCGGCATGCGCTCACTCTTGATTCCCGTGTAGTCGTCTGCTGTGAGCGCATTCTAACATTTGGGAAGAGCCGCTCGAAAGCCACTGAGCTAGACGGTTGAGGCGCTGATGGCCTGACATATCCTTGAGAGAAGTTGTAAAGCGTGGAGAATTATCTTTTACTTGCCAGGGCCAGGGTTTCGCTCATCCTCTTCGCAATCTTGTTAATCGCCTTGCTGAGGTTGATGATGCTTTCCAAATCATGTCCGGCGGTTGCGCGAAGCTCTGCGTCATTCGGAGTATTGGCCCGTAAGGCGGGGTTTCCGATGAAGCTCTTGATCATACGACTTAGTTCCGGGAGCATCGACCCGAGTTGAGTGGCGTCTGCGTCGCGTCGAATCTTCTCACCCCTGCCTTTCAGCGCGAACGGAAGACCGTACTTGATTTTCAAAGCGCGGTCCTTGATCTCTGCCGTCGCGTGGGCGAGATTCTTGTAGTCGATCGACCTAGCTGATGACACTGGAGCTATCTTCTCGGCCTCGATCTGCGCCAGCCTCTCAAGGTTCATCGTTAGTTGGGTGGCGGCCCGGCGTCGCTCGCGTTCCAAGTCCGGTAGGGTCCACCTTCTCGACATCAGAACCTGCATTTCGAACGTGGCCTGGTCCACTGTCCGTGGGTTTGGCGCGTTTGTCCGCGGCGCCGGCTGAGTTTCAGAGGACGGCGGTGCGGGCGGCGGTGGAATTGGTCTACGGTTTTGAGCGCTGAGTGATGCTGGCTGCGCTAGAATCAACGCGAATGCAACCAGAGTAAACAATACGCTGGCAGTGCGTGTCCTATTGAGCTTCCTCATACTGTGCCTCCCGAGCGTGGACGGTTTGGTGCCAGCAAGTATAAACCAAAACGTTCCTCAGTAGACAAAAACTTCTGAGGACAGCCTGGTGCGCTTGTCCGGCGGCGGCCTATTGATCGCTGTCATTGCGAGGCTCTCGCAGGCTGCTGAAAAACTAACCTATCGCCACTAAGGCACGAGGGCACAAAGGAGCACAAAGCCCACAACATACTGCATTCACTGACTTGGTGCAGCTTCGTGTCTTTGTGTCTTAGTGGCGAGCGCCCTTTTTCAGCAGCCTGCTAGTCTTGAATCGGCAGCGGCGGCCAGCGTGAGGCTCAGGCCGGATAGAAGTTTTCCGGGCTGTGTTATATAAATTCACTGCGACGATCGTTGAAACTTTGAAGAGGAATCATACATCGTGGATCAGATAGTGACCCCTGTTGAAGTGCGCGTTTTGGGCTCGTTGATCGAGAAAGAGATCACAACACCCGAGTATTATCCGCTCTCGCTTAATGCGCTCACAAATGCGTGCAATCAGATTTCTAACCGCGATCCTGTAGTCTCATTCGACGAGAAGACTGTGGCTCGCGCGCTCGAAAGCTTGCGCGAAAAGAAACTCGCATGGATGGTGACCGGCATCGGCCGTGTGCCAAAGTACGAGCAAAGGTTCGCTGAAGAGTACAAGCTTGCCGAGCAGGAGTTAGCCGTGTTGTGCGTCCTGATGCTGCGCGGGCCCCAGACTGTCGGAGAGATTCGCGGACGGACGGGGCGCCTGTATGAGTTCAAAGAGATCGAGGAAGTTGAGCTGACGCTTCAAGCATTAATGACGGCCCAACCCCCGTTCGCAGTGAAGCTGCCGCGCCAGCCGGGGACGAAGGAGTCACGCTACGCGCACTTGCTGGCGGGAGAAGTTCAAATTGAGGAGCGGGAAGCTGCCATGCGGTTGGAGCCGGCCACGCTCGCGGTCCGTCAGGAGAACGAAAGACTCTCAAGCCTTGAAGAAGAGTTAGCACAAGTCCGAGGAGAATTGGCGGAACTCAAGCAGCAGTTTGTTGAGTTTAAGCAGCAGTTCGAGTGAGGAGTAGATGAGTGAGTGGCGTGACTTGTGTATCAAACCTCCGGTAGCAGATTTCGCTTTTCTTAGTGAAAATCGGAAGCGACTATTATACAATGCGAGCCGATACTGAGACGCAAATTCCCCTTTTCGGCCTGCTTCCCGGTGGCGATTACGCAGCTCATTATGATGTGACCTAAAGGACCTAGCTGGAAGTTAAGCAAGCCGGTGCTTTCTATTACGCTCTGGCGATGAAGCGGAAAGGCCAAACTCACAACGCCCAAACTCTGCTTGAGAAGATTGCAGACGCCCAACTGTCGTTTGCAGTGGGCGAGCGATGCAGAGTCTGGGGTTATGCATCAAGAGCAAGGCAACCTTGACGACGCTGTCCGCTTTTACGTCGAAGCGATGCGCGCTTCAGATGATGAAGACCTATGGGCTTTCGCAACTGCCGGTGCTCGAGGAAGGGAAATCTGTTGGCAGCCTTCGTGAAGGCAGACTGATGGCAAAGCTGCTCGATAACCGCGACCTCATGCAGTCGCCGGTGCCCGAGGTGATGGACCGGGCATTGCCGGTGGTGAACGAGGACATAAGTGTACAGACTGCTGTGAAGTATCGGAAAAGCTCGCCGGCTCTTCTTGTAGAAGAGTACGGGCGGATAGTCGGCATAGTCACTCGTCAGGACGTGGTCGACGTCCAGTCCTAGCAAACGAAGCGTCAACCGAATCACATCTCTCACTCTGCCTTTTAGCCTCTTTTCTAGTTGATAAAGAAATCCCTTTGCATTAGTATCGCGCCGACTTTGATAGCGACTTTGCGGTCTAGCCTTGTGTCCTCCGCAAGGTATACCTCACCCATCCCGCCCGCGCCGAGCTTGTTTAATATGCGGTAATGGGAAATCGTCGGTGAAATCACGAGTCTTCCTATCTCAAAGGGGTTCATACCACTTCGAGCGTTTTCAGATCAAGCGACCCCAACGTGACTGCCAGCCACCGGCGCGGTGGTTAGCAGCAGTTCGGTTAAACAGAAAGGATGATTGACAGTGAAGAACCTCGAGGTAGAGATTCTTGGAAACGCTAGACCCGAGGAGATCCTGGTTGTTGGCGCACATTACGCCTCGATATCTGGGAGCCCCGGAGCTCGATAAATCTCAACAAACTCAAGCCTGACCCCTCCTGCTTAATGATAAACGCGCACTTGCTGGCGGGAGGAGTTCAAATTGAGGAGCGGGAAGCTGCCATGCGGTTGGAGCCGGCCACGCTCGCGGTCCGTCAGGAGAACGAAAGACTCTCAAGCCTTGAAGAAGAGTTGGCACAAGTTCGAGGAGAATTGGCGGAACTCAAGCAGCAGTTCGTCGAGTTCAAGCAGCAGTTCGAGTGAGGAACGACCGAACGCTCAGTGCGACGAAAGGCGTTTACTCACCTCGGCAGGCGCGCACAATCCGCTACCATCATTCTTTAGTGAAGCCTCATGAAGTGTCGAGATGGCAACCTGGACGTGCGCTGACCCTATATGCCTATGGCAAATCCCATCCAGATGTTACCGTCCTCATCAGTGCGCTCGTATTCCTCGACGCTCTGGTTTGGAAGATTCAACCGCTGACGTATTGATGGAGCGAGTTTTGGATGTAATGCGTTGGGCTGTCCTTGTTCGGTCAGGATCGAATGGATCAAGTACTCTTCACACTTAACGAGGCGTCGCCCACGCTTTTCAAAAGACTTCGCTATGCCTCGTTCATTGAGAGCCTTGATAAGCTGTGGCTCTTTCTCATTCGCCTCCGGGAAATAGTGTTCGTTCTTTGGTAAATTGGCTGTTAGGTGACGCTCACCGCGTAGTTGCATAATAAAACGGAATAGACATTCAGAGTGGCCCCCCTCCGCAGACGACAGGTTAATGACTTCAATGCCTCTTGAGCAAAGGTCGTCGTGGGCAAACGCATCTACATCGAATAGCACGGCATAGATCTTTCTGGAATACCAACCGAAATCAAAGCGTATCTGAGAGTGGATCTGATTAAAGTCTGGATCCATAACCCCATACCCAATAAAAAGAAACGTGTTCTTCCGTAAGAGCTGGCTTATCTCGTCTTTGAGTCCGGGAGACCTCCAGAGACCGGTATCATAGTCGCTCCTCGTAATGATAATGCTGTCGGGCTGCTCTCTGTCCCCGTGTAGCTTAATCAGCGTTGTCTGGTCTGATCTTACAAAAGCCAGGTCCATATCGCGCACGACACTATTGTAACGCTTGCCGCACGCGTTCAATGCCTTCTCGATGAGGTTGTCATAGTTGGTAGTGACCCAAGTCTTGAAAGGCATTTCTGCAAGCTTTGAGAGATTTCTCGGCAACTCTTTTCCAGCGGAGTCAGTCTGGTCTCTAATGTGCTCAAGTAATAGCCTGCGATCGTATCTGAATTCGAAAACCTGAGCGACGGTTAAGGGGTCAGCATCAGCCGAACAGCCTAACTGATCACGCAAGGGTTCGAGCAATTGCCTCCATCCCGGCAAACCAGCATCTCTTGAGAGTCCGGCGCCAACAAAGAGAACACAATCGCCTCTCTCCATCTGTTGAATCAATTCAAAGGGTATATCGACTGGCATACAAGTATGCGTCTAACAATCAAATCACGCACTGATCGATCCAAATGATAAACTATCAATCGTACGACGTGTAGTCATTGTTGCTCGCGATTCACTTTCGCACTTAAAGGGAGCCAACGATCCCCTCCAACTCGCGCTGGAAATTGCTTAACCGTTAACTCTCAGATTCTCTTAAACCGTCGCGACTTGAACTCGTAGCGGGGGAGGCTGCCGTTCGGCGCGTGTTCAACGCTGACCCGGATATTGTATTGCGTTCGGAACGCATGGGTGAGTGAGCGCGCGGTATCCTCAAACGAAGCCGCCGCTTCGATCTTGATAGCTAAATCATCCATGCCACCGATTCGGCGGATGTTCACTTCGTATTCGGAGATGTTCGGCAGACTTCGAATCAAGTCATCAATTGCGCTCGGGTACAGATTCACTCCGCGCACTATGATCATATCGTCCGCGCGTCCCACTACTCCCCCTTTGATTCGAGCGAACCGCCTTCCGCAAGCGCACGGTTCCCTCGTCAGCTCGACCAGATCACCGGTGCGGTAGCGGAGCACCGGCATCCCTGCGCGGCCCAGATTAGTTATCACAAGTTCGCCGCGTTGACGTTCACCGATCGCCTCGCCGCTTTGCGGGTCAATTACCTCAAAGATAAACTCCGCTTCGTTGAGATGAATCGCGCCAGTCTGCGCTTCGCAGTCAAAAGCCCACGCCCCGGCTTCGGTCGCGCCTGCATGATCGAAACAGGTCGCTCCCCACCCGGCTTCTATTGCGCGCTTGACGTTCGGCAGACTCGCGCCCGGCTCGCCCGCGTAGATGCCAACGCGAATCGCTGACGAGTGCAAATCGATTCCGAGTCCGCGCGCAACTTCGGCCAGATGCAACGCATAGGTCGGAGTGCACACGATCACCGTCGCGCGATTGTCTACCAGACACCGTAGCCGCTGTTCCGAATTCATGCCGCCGCCCGATATACAGATTGCGCCGAGGTGCCAGGCGCCCGAGATCGCCGTCCAGTGGCTGATGTAAGGCCCAAACGAGAACGCACAAAAGACCGTGTCATCCGATGTCACGCCGGCCGCGCAATAGACATATCCCCAACAGCGCATCCACCAGTCCCAATCCTCTTTGGTGTCGAGGCACTTCAACGGACGGCCAGTCGTGCCGGAAGTCTGGTGAAAGTGACGATAGCGCGAGAGCGGATAAGTGAGCAATCTCCCAAACGGCGGATGCTCGATCTGCTCGTCAATCAATTCTTGCTTGGTGGTGAAAGGAAGGCGGCGCAAGTCGTCCGCGCGTTCGATCCTTGAAAGCTCAAATCCGGCGGCGCGAGACTTCTCTTGATAGAACTGGTTGGTAGTCAGCTTCACGATGAGCGCGCGAAGCCGTTGGTCCTGCATCTCGCGAAGCCCTTCGCTTGAAAGCGTCTCAAGCTGGCGATTGTAGAAGTGCATTTCGTCTTTCACTCTATGAACTCCGCGAAGCAACGTGTACGGGCGTCCCGTGGGCGCCCCTCTTCAATATCGAAGTGTGGTCGAGCAAGAAGGGGGCGCCCACGCCCGTACAGCCTGAATGCTCATCGCGTTTTATCAGAATCACCTTCACTGACTACTAGTAGTCTGTCAGAGTGATTATGGTGAACAGCAGTGGCTTCGGAATACCACCAACGCAGTTGGTGGAAGTCAACCACGTAGTGGTTGCATGTTTATAGTCACGAAGGCAGCTTGATGCTCACTCCTTTAGGAGTGAAATGTGTTGGGCGACTAACCGTCACATTGAACTCCTAAAGGAGTTCGTCCGCTCTCAGCTTCCGCTGCTATAAACATTGAACTCCTAACGGAGTTCCGCCGCCAGAATTCTCACAATGTCCAAACTCCAGACCACCAACGGAGTTGGTGGATCGTTCACACCCAGCCTAAATCGGCTGTTCCCGGTGCGTAGGCAAGATATGAACAATCCACCAACTGCGTTGGTGGGATTCGGCTGCGGAGCCGCAGCGCTCGTGTAGGCTGGATATGAACGATCCACCAACTGCGTTGGTGGGATTGCGAAAGTCACGCTGTTCATCACAATCAGGCTGACAGAGTACTAGGTGAGAGACCGCCCGTCGCATACTGGATCAATGTTACAGCGACGACGGCGGCGGTCTCTGTCCTCAACACTCGCGGACCAAGAGTAACTGATTTGCAATCGAACTCCTTTAACAGGTCGAGCTCGTCGTCGCCCCATCCGCCTTCGGGCCCAATTAGAGCGACGACCGGGCACCCCTTCGGTATGTTGGCGAGCGCGTCGGTTGCTGCAAGGCCGCCCCTCTCGCTGAACAGGAGCAATGCTCGGTGACTCTCAGACGGAAGACCAGGTGAGCTGGGCAACGTCGGAGATGACTTGGTGCTGAAAAAGTCACCAAGAGTGCGCGGAGCCGTTATCTCCACAAGCTTGCGGCGGCCGCATTGCTTAAGCGCTTCCAAGGATATTCGCCGCCACCTCTCGACCCGCCTGGTTATCTGTCGATCGTCCAGCCTCAGGTCTGAGTATCGAGTCAACAGCGGCGCGATCCGGCTGACGCCGAGTTCGGTCGCCTTCTGAATTATAAAGTCGAACTTCTCCCCTTTGGCGAGCGCTTGAGCGAGAGTTAGATCAATCGGAGACTCGACGATATCACAGAGCGCATCCCCGATTTCCAACTGGGCGCTATTGTCATGGATCCCGCCAAAGCTGCACTTGTACTCGTTGCCACACCCGTCAAACACGAACGCCGGGTCCCCGGGCGTCATCCGCAGTACGTGCATCAGGTGGTGCGTTTCGTCCGCAGGGAGAGTGACGATTGCGCCTTTGATGTTATCGGGCGGAGCGTAGAATCTTCGACGCGCCATTGTATCGTGTCTCCGAGTCAGCGGCCGCGAACAAAGTAAATACTCATTGACTGCTAAGCCCTTCGCGCGATGAGCGCACACCACTCGCCGACTTCGCGCCGCTCCGCCACCGTAAAACCCAAAATGGCCAGGGAGCGCTCCACATCCTCCGCGAGCGCACCGAGTATGCCTGACAGTATCATCAGACCTTCGGGAGCGAGGCAACCCGCAAGGTCATCCATCAAAGCGACGATGACTTCTGCCGTCAAATTCGCTACGACGATATCGAACGCCTGGCCAGAGTGATTGCGCGGCTGCCCTTCCAGCAACTCGACGGAAGCTGAGACGCCGTTGATCGCGATGTTCCCGCTGGCGACTGCGACCGCTTGCGGATCAACGTCGATGGCGACCACTCGCGAGCCTGGCGCAAGCAACGCCGCTGCGATCGCGAGTATCCCTGTGCCGGTTCCGACATCCAGCAGGCTGCCGCCGTGCCAGTGGCGTTCGATCGCTTCCAGGCAAAGCCGGGTAGTCTCGTGTGTCCCGGTGCCGAAGGCCATGCCCGGATCGATTTGAATCACAACTCGGGCTTCGGTTTTGCCGGGCAGCTTCCACGAGGGCGCGACAACCAGCCGCTCGCCGATCTCAACAGCTTCGAATCCTTCCTTCCACTTTTCCATCCAGTCCTGTTCGGGAATTGCTGAGACGGAAAAACTGGTGAGAGCACCGCGGCGTCCAGCTCGCTCGAACTCAGCTTCAACCGCCCGTTTGATATCATCCGGATTCACCCGATCATCGAAGTACGCGCCTAGCTTTACGCTTTCAGCGGTCTCCTCAAGGGTGATGATCCCCGTTGACCCAAGCTCGAAAAGTAGCGCGCTTGCGGCTTCTTCGGCATCTCTTGAGACGTTAAGTATTACGAGCCACCATTGGGAATTGCGGATTGCGGATTGCGGATTGCGGATTTCAGAAGTCATCGTTAATTGCGGATTGCGGATTGCGGATTTCAGAAGTCATCGTTAATTGCGGGTTGCAGTTTGCGGAATCCATTCCGCTTTCAATCTTGAATCCGCAATCCGCAATCCGCAATCCGCAATCTAATCATCACCGAATTCCCAATTCGTCCAGTGCGCGCTCATCGTCTCGCCAGCGCTCGCGCACCTTAACGAAGAGATTTAAGAAGACATGCCGGCCGAGTAGCTTCTCGATATCCCCGCGAGCAGCGGTACCGATATCCTTCAGCCGGCCGCCGGCCTTCCCGATTACTATCGCCCGGTGCGAGGGCCGCTCGACGTAGATCAAACAGTGAATTCTAGTGATGCCTTCGGCTTCCTCCCATCTTTCGGTCACGACGGCGGTGACGTAAGGCAGCTCTTGGCCGGTCACTTGAAGAATCTTCTCGCGCACAAGCTCGGCGGCGAGCACTCGCTCCGGCTGATCGGTCATCTCGTCTTCGGGGTAGAGCAGCGGACCTTCGGGCAGACACTCGAGGACTTTCGAGATTAGCAACTCGACTCCGTTGCCGGTGAGCGCGGAGAGCGGAATGACTTCGGCAAACTCTCGCTCGCCTGTGTAGCGCCCTATCAGCGGCAGCAGTCTTGTCTTGTCTCGTAGCCCGTCGACTTTGTTAGGCACCAAGAACGCGCTAGTCCCGACGCGCTTCATCATATCGAGCACGAACTGATCGCCGTGACCCATCGGTTTTGTCGCGTCGATCATGAGCAAGATCAAGTCGACGGTCGAAAGCGCGTCGGTGACGATGGCCATCATCCTGCGGTTGAGCTTGTAACCGGGCTTGTGTATGCCGGGCGTGTCAAGAAAAACGATCTGACCTTCGGGGCGAGTCAACACGCCTGTGATGCGCGTGCGAGTCGTCTGAGGCTTGTCCGAGACGATCGCGATCTTTTCACCGATGACTGAATTGAGCAAAGTGGACTTGCCTGCGTTAGGCCGCCCGATCAATGCGACGACTCCGGATTTGCCCTTTCGGACTCCTATTCGCTGTTCGCGGTTCTGCATTTTCGTAGCGTTAGCTTAGCTCATTATTTCACGATTCCACACCGAATGAAGTATAATGACGAACAAGAGGAAGGGCTATGGCTTTCGTAGTCGAAGCAGAGGTCGTGCCGTTAGAAATGAGCACCGACGGAGTCATGCTTGTCGGTGGAACTCGCGTGACTCTTGATACAATTCTGGCTGCTTTCGCTGAGGGAGCGACGGCCGAAGAAATCGTTCAACAATACCCAACGCTCAGGCTTGCCGACGTATATTCTGTGATCGGATATTGTCTTCGACGAGAAGCGGAGATATTGAGTTACTTGGAACGGCGGCAGCAGCAGTCACAAGAAGTGCGCAAGAAGAATGAGCTTCGATTCGACCCGCACGGCGTGCGGGATCGTTTGTTGGCTCGGCGCAAAGAATAGCCAACAATCTCACCGATACTAACTCCTTTCCGCTTCCTGACCGAGGAAGCGATGCACACCTCATCTGGGAAACGACTACTGGACACGCTTATTAATGCATTTACAAAAGCATTTGTTTGTCAATTGAGGATTTTGACTGGCAGTGGAGATGATATTCAACAGCACTAGGCGGGCCGTTGGAATGAGACCTGTATCGAAAGACGCCCGTCATGCGTACCCGATTCGCAAGCAACCAAAGAGTGCCAGCTATCTTCTAGCTGGACAGGCATTCACTAAGTTCTATGGCATAGAAACGGGAACGGGTCGTGAGTTCGAGCCTGCCTTGAAAGGCGATATTCTTGTTTTCGAACTCGCTAACGGGATTGACTTGCCACCCCGGAAAGCACGCAGTGCTGGCGCTAGGCGTGGCGATTCTGACGATAGATGAAGTGATAGTACTTTTCCCGCAGATGCGATAGCGTCGATTGCAGATCTGTTCCTGGGTGGTTTAATCGAGAGACTGGGTCAAACAGTCAGAGTTCAGTGTGCTGAAAGGTTAAGTCTTGATGCTTCGCCTTGCTGTTGATGAGAATTTCAATAACGCCATCATTCGCGGTCTGCTGCGGAAGCAGCCCGGGCTGGACATAGTTCGGGTGCAGGATGCGGGTCTGTCGGGCGCGGATGATCCAACATTGCTAGAGTGGGCGGCGCGCGAAAAGCGGGTTCTGCTAACGCACGACGTTAGTACGATTACACGATTCGCGTACGAGCGAGTGAAGGCAGGACTTTCCATGCCAGGAGTGTTTGAACTCAGTCGACAGGTTCAAATCGGACGCGCAATTGATGACATACGACTGCTTGCCGAATGTAGCCTTGAAGATGAATGGGAAGGGCAGGTTCGCTATTTGCCTTTGTAGGAGCTGATGGCGGCTCGTGCGGAAACCTCGATCATTCACGCCAGTCCCCGAGTAACTTTCGCGCCTGTACGATCTGCCCCAGATGATACGCGTTGTGGTCCGCCACCAGCAGGATCTGCCGCAGGTAAGTCCGCCACTCGCCGTGAGGGATTTTCGCCGTGAGATCCACTTTCGCGTCCTGAACCAGGGTGATTAGCTCTTCGAGATCGGCGAAGAACCCCTCGACTGAAGTCTTCCACATCTCATCGGTCACGCTTTCCGTCATGGTCGGCCAATACCCTTGGGGCCACTCTGGCGACTTCCACGACGCATCGATCGTGTACCGCAAGATATCTTCCTGCGCGATTCGCATGTGCTCGAGCGATTCCCAAACCGAATGCACATCCGCAGGCGGGCGAACATTGCGAAACTGAGGATCGATATTGGCTAGCGCGGTTTCGGCTTTGGCGTGCGCCTCGCCGCCTCGCAATAGCTCTACCAGTTGCTCGCGCAAAACAGAATCTTCCATCTCACACCTCGATTAATCACTCTTGCCCGCCGAGCTGCTTAGGAGTCACCAGCCAGGCCAGTTGTCCTTTTCCATCTTCCACAGCTTTCCAGTGATCGATCTGAAACTCTATACAGGCGAGAGCGGCCGTTGGCATTCGCTCAGGCGAGCCGGTCAACCGCTTCAGCAAATCTTCAAAGCCGGGATTGTGCCCGACCAGCAGAGCGCAAGAGCTGCCGTCCGGCAAGCGCCGAATCAGCTTCATCAGCTCAGCAGACGAAGCGCCATATATCGCTTCGTCAAACTGAGGTTCGCCGTCGAGTTTCGCCGCTTTTATCACAGCATCGATCGTCGCCTTAGCGCGAGCGGCGGGCGAACTGATAATCAAGTCGGGCAACGAGCCGCGCTTGCGAAGCGCCTTGCCCACGCGCGGAGCGTCGCGCTTGCCGCGCGCCGCAAGCGGGCGGTCGAAGTCGCGCAGCGAGGGATCGTCCCAGTCTGATTTCGCGTGTCGCAGCAGCATCAAGGTCTTCATAGCGGTGCCTCCCCCGTTGATTGGTTCAAACGACATGCTAATGCATGCGGTGCTTTGACTGAAGTCCTCTTGGGAGTATTAGCATCGCGTCGCTGACGGGCCGTTCGCCGGGTGGATCTGAAGGGTTGTTCACCAACTTGCCGTTTACCACCATCGTCGTCGAACCGCCTCCATCGAGGTTGATCCCGTCTAAACCGCCAAACTCCAACAGTAGGCTGGCAAGCTCGAAAAGCGACATGCCCACGCTCGTGCCTGGTTGCCGGCCGTCAACCGTAGCTATCAGCATATTGCCATCCTTCAACCTTGCGATTGCCGTGCGCGGGTGGCGGTCGCTGACAAACTTCGCCGCGATTTTTTCTTCTTCGAAGGTTATTACGACGCTGCCTTCCTTGATCAACTGCGGTCCGCCCCCCGCGATAAACGAGGCCTGCTTCCAGGAACCGGTCGGGTCGCTTTCAAGCGGCACCAGCTTCGAGTCCAATCTAACCAGGGATCCGATGCGCAGATTCGCAAGCACCCACTCTCTAGCTCTTCCGCAGGCAGAGATCACAAAGCCATCGAGCGGAATAGCGCTGCTTCCCTCACCATCGCGAACCCGAATGACCTTGTTTCGCCGAGCGATCAACTCAACCCCGTCTGGTGTCGTCAACGTGGTCCTGTGAAACTCCGGCGTGTAGACGATCAGCTCGTCCGCGCCCCGCGGGCGATTGATACCGCTGATGGTTGAGCGACGGCCTCCAACTGATCCTAGGTCTCCAGAAAACTTCAGATGACCGAAGATGAGTTGTGTCCCGCGTGATTTCTTAATCAACCCAAACGCCGCGCGCCCATCGATCGGCTCGCTGATCAGCTTGCCATCGAGCACGAGAACGCCCGACGACTCGCCTCGGTAAGTGCCGGTCGTCCTGAAGAACCCCGCGTTCACCGCTGCGATTGCACGGTACCGCGCAGCAAGCGAACTGGTAGTTTCAAGACCCACGCCTTCATCTAGCGCGTGAGCGATGCGAAGGTCCACTTGCTTGAGATCGACCCGCAGTAAGTTGATCAGCCACGGACCGCTCGCTTCGTTTTCTGATTTGTGACCGCGTGTGATTCGCAAGTGCTCGATTCCGCGACCCACAGCTTGAAACTCTGCGTTGCCTGATTGTTGAGTGCCCGGCTGTTGACTTTGTCCGGCTGAATCCGACGATGCTGCGCCGAGCGACGCCAACAGGAGAAGGCACAAGATAGCCTGCCTCCGCCTCGCCGCGCCGAATGAGTGCAGATTCAACTGCTTGAACAAGTCGGTTGATCTTTCTTCTCGCCTTGTCCCGGTTCGCATCGCGTGTCAGCCTACGCGGGTGGTGCGCGCGCGGTCAACTCGCTCGGCGCGTGGCGAAATGTTAGGATCATCATCAATAGGCCGAGCCGCTTATGACTGATCTAACTGGCAACACCTTCTTTGAAGGCCCTTCCGGACGAATCGAAGCCATCCTCAAAGAGCTGGCTGCGCACGTAACCAGCGCAGCCATCGTATGCCATCCGCATCCATTGTTCGGCGGGACGATGCACAATAAGGTGGTCTTTCGAATCGCGCGCGCGTTCGAGGACGCAGGGTTCGCAGTGCTTCGGTTCAACTTCCGGGGCACAGGTCGAAGCCAGGGGGAACACGACAACGGGAGCGGTGAACAAGATGATTTGCTAGCCGCGATTAAGCTTATTGAAGAGAAGTATACCGACGCCAGGATCTGGCTCGCGGGCTTTTCGTTCGGCTCCGCGGTGATGCTACGGTCGGCTGCGTGCGATGACCGCGTTTGCGCTTTCGTCGCCGCGGGAGTTCCGGTTTCGAGGCACGACTTTAGCGGGATAGCCCGGTGCAATAAGCCGAAGCTTTTCGTTCAAGGATCTCTCGATGAGTTCGGATCGGCTCAGGATTTAGAAAAGTTGTTCGCGTCGCTCGATGAGCCAAAGGAACTGAAGATCATCGAAGGCGCGGACCATTTTTTCGAAGGCCATCTCAAAGAACTGGCGCAGGCTGTTTCCAATTTCATTGGGTCAGTTGATTCACGCCGGTAGCACGCGAGGTGGCGCAGACTTTAGTCTGTGCGTGGCGCAGACTTTAGTCTGTGCGGAACGGCTAAGCTATACCCAAGCCCACAGACTAAAGTCTGCGCCACCCTTCACCAGGGCCTTACTTGCTTAATAGTTGCCTCATCAACTAAATTGTTCGAGGCGCTGACTCGAACGAATTCAAATCGATTTGAACCGATGCAAAACCTAAAAACGATAAAGGTGCTGAAGCTCGTTGCGATTCTGTTGGTAGCTGGGCTTGCTGTATTTGCGCACTCGCAGAGGTCCGATGGCGCAACACAGGGCCAAACAGCCCGATTGTTCGAGATCGCCGGCATGGAGATGCCGCTCGAGAAACGCGTTGGCGTCGACGACGGAGCGGCCTTCGTCGTGCACTTTGTCGGCGACACGCGTGGAAGTCTCGATGTATGCGGCTGAAAGCCGCCCCGCTTCGGGGGACTGACACGGCGTGTCAGCTACTTAAAACTCTTTCGCGAACGACTCGGCCAGATACCTTCGGTGCTGGTAGACACCGGCTATTTCATGGCCGATGAACGAAGCGCGCATGGCAGGCTTCGTCCGGACATAGTCACCAAAAACGATTGGGTCATGAAAGCCTACGGGCAGTTTCCTGCCGATGTGGTAAATGTCTCATCACACGACCTGCGCTATTTCGCGGACGCCTTTGCGAAGACAGAGATGGCCCGCCGCGCGGAAACTGAACCCCTGTTCGGCCGGCTCGTGTCCGCCAACACTGTGGACGAGCGACGCGGCTCACCGGCGCTACGACCTTTCCTAATCCGCGAAGTGCCCTCGAGGCAGAAAGGTGCGAAGCCGGTGCGGGTTGCTTTTATCGGGTTAACGGAAACAACACCGGCGCCTCCAGCCGGGCTTACGTTCACCGAGCCGGCCGAGGCGGCCACGCGCGCCGTGCGTGAAGCCAGAAAGAAAGCGGACCTCGTCGTGGTGCTCGCAAAAATCGGGTCACAACAAGAGGTCGCGCGCATCGCCCGCGAGACGCCGGGCATCGACGTTATCATTGACGGAAACAGTGTGTCGCTGGAAGACGCGTTCACGCCTCCCGTTTACGTCGGGCAAACGCTGATAGTCTTCACGCCGTTCGAAACGATGATGCTTGGCGAGCTTCGCTTTTATCGAAACGCCCAAGGCAAGTTCACTACAAAGCAGCGCTTCATCGCGCTGGATGAGACGTCGATTCCCGAGGATCCGGCAGCAAAGCCATTGGTCGTAGGGGCTACGCGTGCCGAGGCTGACGCGCGAAGCAACTCAAGAAAGCTGTTGGAGAACTGGCTGGCAAGAAGCCGGGCGCCTGTGACCGCCAAATCGCGGGACCGGGATTCAGCGAGAGGCGAGTCATCACCCGGTTATGTCACCAGCGCAGCTTGCAGCCAGTGTCACCGCCCCCAGTACATGAAATGGACGGGCAGCGCTCACGCCCGTGCCACCGATCCGCTTCCACCGCGAGCGATCGAATTCGAAGCAGGCTGCCTCGACTGCCATGCGACCGGCTCCAAACCGGCGAGCGCAGCGAACAAGGCTGAGATGGCGCTACTCCAGAATGTACAATGCGAGCAATGTCACGGCCCGGGCAGCGACCACGTTGCAAAGCCTGCGAAAGGGTACGGCCGTGTCGCAAACATGCAGACCGCTTGCGCAAGTTGCCACACTTCTGAGACCAGCCCGGGGTTCGACCTTCAAGCCGCGTGGGGAAAGATTAAGCATTGAGACGTGAAGTGCGCGCGCAGCAAGACGAAAGCAAATAGATGTATAGGTAGGCATCGACATCTATAGGCTAGCGGCGCGCTCAATTGAAGCCGAATTCATGTCCGTTAGGCGCTGGCGGTCCCAAGAGCTATCCATCTCACAATAATGAGTGAACCGAATCGCACAGATAATAGAGAAGAGAACTTCAATTTAGGAGGTCCCATATCCCCATGTCTAATGAAAAAAGACCCTTATTCAATGCCGCCCAAGCTCGCCAGTTCCAAGTTATTGTTGCTGATCTCACCGATGAACAGTTACTCGATCTTTATTTGGCATTGCCAATGAAGATACGTAATGACCACTTCGTCAATACTGCATCCGCCGCACAGATTGCTGGCATCACACAACGCACTGTTCAGTTGTGGATCGAAAGCGGCGCCTTGCGGGCAGTTCTCATCGGCAAAAAATACAAAGTCAGTCTTGATTCATTAAAAGCATACCTAAAGTCCCAAGCTCGAAAGTAGGCAGTTCGATTCTTATCGCACATTCCGCCGCTTGTTCTCCTAAAAGACCTTCGCGACCCCAGCGATACGATCGGCTTGGGCTACAATTACGTAAAACGCGAATTTGGCGAAATATGCGAATTTGACGAATTACGCGAAAACACTTCTTGCGTTTCATGCTACTATCCGGTTGCTTGGTCTTGACGGAGAGGCAAACCTCCTCAAAGGAGCCGGGATATGTTGCCGGAAGTCTTCCGAGTACCGGGGCTTGATATTCCGATCCTTACCTACGGACTGCTACTTACAATCGCCTTCATGGGAGCCCTCTGGATAACAACGCGTCTCGCCGCAAATGATGGCATACCGAAGAACAGAGTTTACGACCTTGCCGTATACACCATACCGTCAGCACTGTTGGGCACTAAACTCTTGATGACATTCACCGCTTGGCAATGGATTGTGGGCGATTGGGATCGGCTGTTTTCGTTGGATCTTTTGCACTCCGTAGGCCATTATCTGGGTGGCTTCCTGGCCGCACTGTTGGTGAGTGCGGTTCTAGCGCGAGTTTGGCGTGTTTCATGGCTAAGGCTTGCCGATCCAGTTGCGCCAGGTCTTGCGCTAGGCAACGTGATTGGTCGGGTCGGATGTTTTGCAGCAGGTTGCTGCTGGGGCACGCCCACGGATTCCTGGGTTGGCGTAAGGTTTACCGAACGGGCGCACAAGATAAGCGGGATTCCGATTAACGTTGCCCTCCTGCCGACGCAATTATTCGAAGCTGGAGCTAACCTGATGATATTCGTTCTGCTGTTATGGCTCTGGAAGAAGCGTGCGTTTTACGGGCAGGTTATCCTCTCCTACATTATGCTGTATTCCGTCGAGCGTTTTGTGATGGAGTTCTGGCGCGCTGACCCGCGCGGGCAAATCATGAACGTTTCGAGCTCACAGTTTATCTCGTTGTGTATGTTCCCCATTGCGCTGCTGGCCTACGGCTGGTATCGCAGTACGAACGTAGGCAAAGCTAGCGCGAGCGTTATTGGGCAATGGGCCATAACACGCCGCTAAGAATAGTGAATCCCTCGTGCAACATGAAGGAGGCTGAACGATGAAGAGAATACATATGAGACTCATTCTCCCCTTGATTGTGCTCGCTGTCGGGCTTGCGGCGCTCTTAATGAATGGGAACTCCTCCGTCAGGAGCCAGGATATCGCGCGCGGCGAGGCGTTGGCGAAGATCGCTCAATTAAACAGGGAAGCCGAATCAGCAAAGACCGGTGAAAAAGCCGCAGTCAGTCAATTGGCAGACACGGTCTTTTACCAGTTTGGGTTCCCTGAAATGGACGATGTCTTACCGAAAATGAAAGAACGCATCGTGCGCGCTGAAATGAACCACCGGCACGAAGGAAAAGGAGCCATCCCGGAAAAAAACGTTGCCCGCGCCATAAACTGGCTAGTCAAACAACTGGGTGCACCTGATTACGCCAACGTCGGCATCGCACAAGTCAGGTACGTGCGCGTGAACCTCATAAGCGTTTTCCCAAGCTTTATTGGCCAGTCAAACGGCAAGAAGCCACAAAAATTAGCGATCAACCCCGATATGTCCCCGCTAGAAGCCGCCGCGATGACCCTGATCCTGGCATATCAGAAGTTAGATAACGAGGAATTTCAGGTGACTCCCGAAGAGTGGGCAACTAACCGGCACAATCAGAGCGTAGCGAAGTGGAAGGCTTACAAAAGCGGTAGCCCTGTAGCAAGAGTGACAGGAGCGAAACTTGAAATAAGAGTTGAGAGTGCCAAGACCAAAGAGCTAAAGCAAACCATCACTCGCGCTGCTAATACTTTGGGCTTGGATGCTCTGAGGAGCCTCGCTGATAGCTCATTAGACGTTCTTGGCATATCACGATAATGGAGGAAAAAGCCATGAAAAAACTGATTTATTTGTTACTGATTGTTGGAAGCTTCTTAATAACTGTGGCCTTTAGTTGTGGGCCGACGCCACCGCCGCCACCGCCGTCAAACGGATTTACAGTTCTCACAACGGAACAACAGGTTGTTAACGGAATCGCAATGGGCCCGCGGACTGTCTCACGTGAATTCGCTTCTGAGTTTCTAATAGAGAACCCACCAGGGAACCCGACAATTGGAACATTGGGACATTGTTCTGGCACCACAAATTCTGCCGGGCTTTTTCCCTGTCCTGATCGGATGGTTCCCGCAATTTGGTCCCTAACTGAATTTACCGGCTTCTGTGCAGGACAGACAATTCTCTATAATGTTTTTGCGGGCGGATTCTTAAATGCGAATTGCTCGATTGAAATTAACACCTTTGGAATTAGCCCTGACTCAGTGGACGCGAATGCGCCCCCAGCTACCATTGAGATAACTGGTTACGGGATGAGCTCCAGCTATGGTATGCCTGTGATCCAGATCGTCGACTCATACGGCAATGCGGTCACGTCGACGACCGCGACCAGTTGTACAGGGTCCTGGTTACAGGCCCCTACCCCCTACCTGGGCTACGTCTACTCTGGCTCATACGTTGCCATGGTCTACAACGTTGGGTATGGAGGAGATCTTCAACTCGTTGGTGGCGCGTGGCTATATATATACGGCAACTCCCCACCGCCGCCAGATCCGGATCCTTGCTTTGGAGTTTATCCATGTGACATCTACCCCTACTAGCGGTAAGTCCATTGCCGCCTGCCCAATGGCTTCAGCCCAGGCTGAACTGCCTTCTCCTGACAACCTGGCCCGAGTTGTTCAAATCTCTGACTCGGTCAAGAGGTGAGGCCATTTGGCGATTCAATCCAAAACCTTGTTCCTTGAGCCTGCGAGCCTTCATCCATAACACTCAACTGCGTATAGCCTGTGCGGGGCGCGGAACTGGCTGCCGGGAAGGGGCTTCTTGCAGGTCAGCCTAGGCCTTGCGTAACATAGTTGTGGATATCGCTGCGAGCTAGCTGCATTTTCGGGTCAATGGAGGCAAGTAGCAATTGATGTACGCCCTGGCATATCCATCAAACACTGAGAAGAAGTCGGACCGAGATCAGAATGGGCTAAACGGCCCAGTGCAGACTTCTCTGCTTGGAGCTATTCGGCCATCGAAGATAGCTCGATTGTTCGGCAGAGAAAGAAGAGTGCTCCTGCGCAAGGTTTCTTATAATAGGAGTGGTAATGGGACAGTAGTTGAGAATTACGATCCCGGTAGCACCGGCAATCGAATTGAGGTTTTCAGTTACGACGCCATTGGAAGAAAGACGGAACGGATACTACAGCAAGGATCAATCACCTGGAAGACCATCTACCGATACGTTGACGATAAAGATAAAGATCACAGGATTGCGACCTCGGAGACCTTCATTCAGGGACGCAGTACTGCGTTTAGCAAGCATGTCGACATTTTTGATTCAAAGGGTGATCAAATTGCAGCCAGCCACACGGAGAACGGTGTTGAAATCAAAGCTTCTTACGATTACGACTACAACGATGAAGGGAAGCTTACCACGATAGGCACATACAATGCCAACAAGGTACTCTATCACAAAGTTATCTACGCCTACGACTCAAGCGGAAACACGCTTATGAAATCTTCCTACCAACCTGATGGGTTACTGTACGACAGAACCATCTTCACCTACGACATAAGTAAGAGAAAGGCGATAGCAGAAGAGAGGTTAATCTATAAAGATGATAAAAGCTTGGACTTCTGGATCGTCTACAACTATGACGATAGACAAAACGCGATTGAGGTTGCTCGCTATGATGAAAGCGCGTCTCTGCTCGCCAGGACTTCGCATGCGCTAAACTATGACGAGGCAGGCAACTGGATTGAAAAGATAACGCAATGTTGGGATACAAACACTTGCAAACCCATGGCCGAAAGGATCGAATATCAAGTTATTCGTTATTATTGAAGTGGAGTTCGGCACTCATAAGCCGTCATTCGTGCAAGACATCTAAGTTGCAAGAACTGGCTTACGTAGGCGATGCAGCGAAGCGAAGCGAATTTCGTTCAATGCCCCCGCGCTCGCCATTCCGCGATGTGCATCTCGCGCAGCTTGAACTTCTGCACTTTGCCTGAGGCGGTCATCGGGAAGGAATCAACGAAGCGAATCTGCCGTGGGATTTTGAAGCGCGCGATTCGTCCGTCGCAGAACTGCCGAATCTCGTCCGTGGTCGCAGTCTCGCCTTGCTTCAATTTGATGGCTGCGGCGACCTCTTCCCCCACCCTTTCATCGGAGACTCCGTACACATAGACGTCAACAATCTTCGGATTGCAGCGCAGAAGGTCTTCGATCTCTTTAGGCGCTATGTTCTCACCCCCGCGAATAATCAACTCCTTTATCCGGCCGGTGATTCTAACGTAGCCATCAGCATCCATCGTCGCCTGGTCACCCGTGTGCAACCAGCCGTCCGGGTCGATCGCTTCGGCGGTCGCCTTTGGGTTGTTATAGTAGCCGTTCATTACGTTGTAGCCCCGACAGCATAGTTCGCCGGCATGGCCGGCTACGCACTCTTCGCCTGTCGCCGGATCGACGATCTTGACTTCCACTTCGGGCAGCGGGCGACCGACCGTTTGAGTGCGAAGCTCGACGCTGTCATCGCGCGGCGTCAATGTGATTCCAGGCGATGCCTCCGTAAGCCCATATGCGATAGCCAGTTCGGTCAGGTGCATGCGCTCCATGACCTTTCGCATCAACGGCTCTGGGCAGAGCGCCCCGGCCATAATGCCGGTCCTCAAACTCGACATATCGAAGTTGTGGTAGTCGAGTTGCTCGAGTTCCGCGATGAACATCGTCGGCACGCCGTAAAGCGTCGTGCAGCGCTCGGCCTCAATGTACTGAAGCACGCGTAGCGCATCGAAGGTTTCGAGCGGCACTAGCGAAGCCGCATGTGTGTAGGCGCCCAGCACACCAATGACGCAGCCGAAGCAGTGAAAGAAGGGAACCGGCACGCAAAGCTTGTCGCGCGGCGTCAGTGCGAGCCCTTCTGCAAGCCAGTATCCGTTGTTGACTATGTTGCGGTTGGTAAGCATCACGCCCTTCGGGAAGCCGGTCGTTCCCGACGTGTATTGCATATTGATAACGCTGTCGAGGCCTTGTGTTGCGATGCGTGCTTCCAATTGTGTGTCATCTATTTCTTCCGAGCGCGAGAGCAGCGAATCATAACGGATCATTCCGGCGGGGTGTTCGTCGCCGATGTAGATTACGTTGCGGAGAAAAGGCAGCCCCGTCGACCGCAACGCCCCCTCTTCGGACTCGCGCAGCTCGGGTACTACGTCATAGACTGTTTCGACATAGTCAACATCGCGAAACCCTGCCACAGTGATGAGAGTGCTGCTCTCGGACTGTTTGAGCAGGTATTCGATCTCAGCTCCACGCAAACTTGTGTTGACGGTGACCAGCACCGCTCCGATCTTTGCCAGCGCAAACTGCAGCATGACCCACTCGGGAACATTCGGGGCCCACAGTGCTACGCGGTCACCGCTTTCGATGCCGAGGGTGAGCAAGCCTTTGGCGATCTTGCGAGCGAGCCATTCAAGCTGGCTGAAATCGTATCGAAGGCCGCGGTCTGGATAGATTAACGCTTCGTTCTGCGGATAGTCTCGCGCGAGCAGCGTGAGTAGCTCGCCCACTCCAACGTCTCGATACGCGTGAGGTTTTTCAGAAGCTTCGCCAGTGACCATTGGCCGTTCCTCCCGAAGCCGGATGTGACCGATTTCTTAAGCGCTCATTCATCACTGATCTCATCGTCCTGGGGCAATGAGCCGAAGTATCTCAGCCAGGCATCGAGATCGCCCATTTCAAACTGTTCGCCGTCCTCTGTTTTCGGTTTCAATTCGATGATGCGCTCGATCTGCTTTCTGAATTCGCCTGACCGAACCACCGACGCTCCTCGCGATCTGACGAGAAAAGCCAGGTGACGATCAGAGGTGACCACGGTCAGACCGCGCGAGTCCGGCGAAGTTTCGACGAGGCGTTCGATCCGCGCGTCGGCATTCGATCCTCGCTCGGCATACAATACCTTAACGCCGTGAAAAGCCGATCCTTCAGGAACTGCGCTGTCGGCACCTCCGTCAAATACTACAGTCACACGAGCCTTCTTCGCTCTGGCGAAGGCTGCCAGCTTCTCGAGCAGCGCTCTTCGAGATTTTGATTTGTCGCGGTGCCACCCAGGCGTCTGGCCCATTACATTGTTGCCATCAACGATATAGGCCATAAACGCCCGAACTGTCCCTTCCGCGGCGGGAATTCTAGCCTGAGTCTAGTTGGATTGAAAGGCAAGCACCGAACCCGTGAACAAAGCCAAAGGCGCCGAGTGGCCTAAACGTGAACCTGGCACTCGGCGCCTTGAGATTTTCACACTCTGTTCTTAGATCTCTTTATGGTCGGCGAGGCCCCGGCCTTTCCCGCTCAGAGCTGCGCGCATCTCCGCCCATAGTTCGATCTGGGGGATTAGTTGGTACAGGAGGTTGAGTGCCGCCGCCTCTACCTCCTCCACTTGAGCCACCGCCACCTGAACCGCTGCCGCCGCCCGAACCACCCCCACTGCTGGGTTGACCACCTCCGTTACCGCCGCTTTGCCAACCGCCGTTGTTGTAGCGCCCTGAATAGTAGGACCAGTACGGGTTGCACACAGGGTAATTCCAGCCATAAGGCGATGAAAAACCGCCTGCATACGGCAAGAAGGTGTAGCAACGGCAAAAAGGATCGTAGATCCACGTGTTGTACATTAACGACATCCCGAGCGTGCGCGTCATCCCTCGATTGGATAGTCTGCTGTTCGCTGCGATCAGCGCCCTCGCCCGGTTCTTGCTCCAGTCGTCGAGACTGTCGACATCCTGCTTGTTCAATTTGGCAATGGCTGCGGTGCTCCCTTCTACTAGTGCTCGCTTGCCTCCTTTGATCGTAGTAGCGCCGATGAGGACTCTGCCTTTGCGTACGGCAACGTCGGCCTTCCCATCTGCCCAGACGTTGAATCGATAAAGGCCAACGCGTGCGAGCTCGAAGTTTGCCTTGGGAGTTTCGACCAATATCAAGGCATCAATCGCAGATGCCTCGATTACCATCGAGCCGCGCAAGAGCTTGATCTTGTTGCCGGTGAAGCTGTCGAACAGGAAGACGAACTCGCTCCCCTCTCCCAGACGCAGATAGGAGCCGGGGTTAAGCAGTATTTCGGCGCGGCCCTTTGCGCCCGTCTTGACGGTGTCGCCTGTGAGAAGCTCATCGCCGGAAATCAGCATATCCGGCATTGCAAACGGCTTGGCGCGTGTAACGCTCGCCTCGCCTTCGACCACATTGACGAGTCCTGCCTTGGCTGAAACGACGTACTTGCTTATCTCGCCGGGTGAGATTGGCTTTCGGTCCTGCGCCAAACCCGACGTGGCGCTCAGAAGGATAGCTACTATGGTAATCGCAAACTTGGTGATCTTCATTTGTATCTCCTGGTGCGAGGCCGCAAGACGCGAGCAGGTGTGCGCCTCGATGTTGCTCGACGAGCCATCCTCAAGCTTGCCGGCTATTGACCGTGAACTGGTACCCCACCTGTCTGCGATTATACTCCCTTGTGGGACGATGGCAAACGAAAAGCTGTCCCATCCCGTGTGAACTTGGCTGCGTCTAGGTTGTCGACCGCAGGACGCGCGCACTGAGATCCCGACTTACCGCAAGCAACTATAGCCAGTGGACTTTCAGAATAAATTTGTGTTCGTGTGGGCGATGGGGTAGACTCCGCCTTGATTGACCCCCGTATTTGCGCCCGCTTAGCGGACGCAAGCCGGGGGTTTCGTCGTTTTGATGACGACAGAGGTACGCAACGCAATTTGCCAATAGCCATCCAGACTGAGGCTTCCGAGTTCGCCCCGCCCGAGCCCCAGGGTCGCGGTTGCGCTTCTAACGAGCAGGATTAAGGCCCGGTATCGAGCAAGAGGGTTTGCTATGACCACCAACTACTCCCAGGAACGACCCGATGAGGTGAGCCGCTTCAGCGTCAGCACCAGCGCCGAGATCACTATCCAGATCGCCGAGCGCGAAGGCCACCCGTTCATAGTGATAAAGGAGCAGCATCCTGCTGACACGATTTCGACGGAACAGACCATCGAGATCCCGGCCGCACTCCTTCCTGAGCTTAAGCGTGCGGTGGCTGTGCTCGAGGAAAACTTCGGCGATGATGACGAGCGTGTGCCGCGCAGTCCGCACCCAATCAGCTTTGCCCACGAATCGGAAGCGGAGGTTGCGCGCATACTCGACTTCTACCACATCGGGTGGCAGTACGAGCCACGGACGTTCGCGGTCGAGTGGGACGATGAGGGCAACGTCGCCGGCAGCTTCACGCCAGACTTTTACCTGCCCGATCATGATCTCTATATCGAGCTGACAACCGCTAAGCAACCGCATGTGACGAAAAAGAACCGCAAGATTCGCAGGCTTCGCGAGCTGTACCCTGAAGTTAATATCAAAGTGATTTACGCGGCTGACTACCGAAAGCTGATCGACAAGTTCGCCGCTAGCGGGAGCTTTTAGGTCGATAGCAGTGTTCGAGGAGGCCGGACGTCGCCGGTGCGGTCTCGAAAACCTCGGGCGAGTCGTAGAGAATCAACCAGAGGATGGGCAATACCAAAAAAATAACGATCCCGAGTGATCTCCGTTTCCATTCTCAGGCCCTCAGCGTCAATGTTGGGAATTCTTGCGAACCCCCTGTCGCCAAGATCCGAAGACCCTGGCGTGCGAAACCCTTGCGGGCCTCGGCCACCACACTGAAGTTCCGCGTTCCGTTAGCACCCCTTGCGGGACATCAACGAGAACGCGAACTAGAGAATTTCAACTTCAACCTCTCGGGATCGGACCCGGTTGTTGCCAACCGAGCGGATGTGATACTAACATATGAAATTCTTTTGTCAACAAAAAAATGCTTCAACGAACGAAATTTTTTATGAAAGATTTTAATATCGGCTCGCCTGAGCTTGGAAAAGTGCTGATACCTCAGAACCGGCTCCAGGAGCGGGTTTCAGAGCTTGGCCGGGAGATCTCACAAGCGTATGACGGAAAAGACCTTGCCGTCGTTGCGATACTGAAAGGGTCGTTCATCTTCGCCGCGGATCTGCTTCGCGCGGTGACCACTCCGTGCTCGATAGACTTCATGGGAATCTCTAGTTACGCAGGTCAGCCGGGCTCGGGAGTCGTGCGCATAACGAAGGATCTCGACGAGAGTATTGCCGGGCGCAACGTGCTGCTGGTTGAAGACATCATCGATACAGGACTGACTGCCAACTACCTTTTGCAGACGCTCAGACAACGCAAGCCCGCAAGCGTCGAGATATGTGCGCTGCTCGATAAGTCGGCTCGGAGAATAATCGAACTCCCAATCTCTTACCAGGGATTTGAGATCCCGGATGTGTTTGTGGTCGGGTACGGGATGGACTATCAGCAGGCTTACCGAAACCTGCCATACATCGCAATACTCCGGCCGAAATTGAGTGCGGAGCTCGACTTGGCAGGTGGATAGTTTCCGGCCGGAGTGCTCAGAGGATATTATCTGGCCTTTCTCTGGATCAGCACGCGAAAGTTGTCGCTGACACCGCCCGGAACAAACAGGTTCTTCAATGCTAGGCGATACTTGAGATCTCCGGGCCGCGATGTTGAGCTGTCCTGTCCGGCGATCCTCTCGATCAGGCCCATTCGAATCAGGAAAGCGGCCTGGCGCTCATAGCTCACCATTTCGAACTCGAAGTCGCGGCCGTATTCAATGAGGGTCGTGAAGTTAACGCTCGCCGTTATGTCCTGCTCGCCTATCCGTTCGAGCGGCGAATCAATCAGCCGGTGACGATAGAACGATCGAAGCGTGCCTGATTCTCGATCTTGCGCGTACAAATGCTGAGCGGTGTCGCCGTAGTCGATGGTGATCAGAAGCCCGTTTTGTAGTGCCTTCGCGATTCGCGCAAGCCAATCGATCACATCGAGGTTGATTTCGATTATCTGGCCTTCCCGAAGTGTCAGGCCGATGCGCTCGACGTATTCGCTCAGCCTTTGGGTGGACGGCTTACTCCAAAGCAACACCAGGCGCGCCGCATCAGTTGCAGAGGCAGTTGCCACGCATAGCTCCTCGAGTTCGCCGCTTATGTAGCGAACGCGGTGCACCGGCAACGCATCAACAAATTCATTCGAGAAGACTATTCCGTTGACCGGTTCCCGCTCAAGCTCTTCCAAGTCACACCAGTGAATGTGATCCTTGAAGGCTCTCAGCTTATCTCGCTGACGCTTTCGCATGGCCGGGCTCGCTTCGACGAGGATGTAAATCAGTCGCTCGAAGATCGCTGGATGCTCATCGCGCATTGCTGAGAGGACATCTGAAGCAAGCTGCCCTGTGCCAGCGCCCACCTCGACCAGGGTAAGCGGGTGCTCAACCCAAAGCTCCACGAATGCCCGAGCGAGCACAGCGCCAAATGCAGGATGGACGTTGCTTGATGTGTAATAGTCGCCGTCGGGGCCGATCTTCAAGCGTTCGGTGTTGTAGTATCCGAGCTCCGCATCGTAAAGCGCCGCGCGCATCAGGTCGCAGAAGGTCATCGGCCCATAACGCCGGATCCGCGCGATCAGTTTGTGCTCAAGCGGCGTAACATCTGGAGACATGGCTTTTGTCAACAGAAAGCGCAGGGAGGTAGGACTCCCTGCGCTTTCCTGCTGTGAACTTCCTCAATTCGTGGGCTTATTGCTTCTCAAGCCTGGCGGTTTTCTTGCTATCCGGCTCTGTTGCAAACGCTGACGTTAGGCTGCGGTTTCGTTACCCTCGACATCTTCCTGGCTCACGCTCCCGCGGCCAAACATGAAGCGTGTCGGGTGCTCTTGCATTATCTTGTCCTGGAGACGCATTAGCCCATATAGCAGCGCCTCAGGGCGAGGTGGACAGCCGGGGATATACACATCCACCGGAACAATGCGGTCTACACCTTGCAGCGTGGAATAGGTAGGGAACGGACCGCCAGTCGAAGCGCACGCGCCCATGGCTATGCACCACTTCGGCTCGGGCATCTGGTCCCAGACACGCTTGATGATCGGAGCCATCTTCAACGTTGGAGTGCCGGAGACGATCATCAAGTCTGACTGACGAGGACTCGGCCGAAAAACACCCGCGCCGAAGCGGTCTATGTCGAAGCGAGATGCGCCGGTCGCCATCATTTCGATAGCGCAGCACGCCAGGCCAAATGTCATAGGCCAAAGCGCGGACTTACGCGCCCAGTTGAAAACGAAATCAACCGTGGTTGAGACGATGCCGCTCGATGACTCTATTATTTCTTCTCTTTCTTTTGCCATAACCTTCAATCCGCAATCCACAATCCCAAAACGCCAATTCTCTACGCCCACTCAAGCGCGCCTTTGCGCCAGGCGTAGTAATAACCCACCACTAAGATCCCTATGAACAGGAGCATCTCGGCTAACCCGAACAGCGCAAGCCGGTCATAGATCACCGCCCACGGAAAGAGGAATATCGTCTCAACATCGAAGATCAGGAACAGCATCGCTACGATGTAGAAGCGCACTGAGAAACGGTCCCTGGCATCTCCGATCGGGTCGACGCCGCACTCATACGGCAACAGCTTTTCGCGTTCAAACACACGGCGTTGGACTAGCCTTGACACTCCCAAAAGCGCGACCGGCAACAGCACGGCGATCAAAAAAAAGATCACAATCGGGATGTAGCCGTAGATAGGAGGCGTTGCCGCCGTGGTCGGAGGAGCGGCCCCACCTGGCCTGGGTTGCGCTTGGAGCAAGACCGCGAGTAACTCTGTCATCTGCTCACCTAGAAAGTGATTTGACTCCTTAGCAGCACGCTCATCTTAATTTCGCTCATGAAGCGTTGTCAAGCAGCGGTCACGAAGCACGAAAGAAACAGCGCATCGCCACTGCTCGCTGGAATGACTTCGTGGCTGCTAGGAGTGCAACTTCTCAGATTCAGTATTTGCACTTTTTTTGCTTCCCTTTTTGCTATACTCTCATACCCGTCCCAGTGGCGTGTTCGAGACACACCAATCCTGACACACGCCGCCGTGCGGATGAGCGGATGGGTCGTCATCGGAAGTGGCGGCCCGCCCCGAGATTCTGATTGATAGTTTTAGTTTGCTGATTGCGTCAAAGACGGACGGGAGGCGCGCGCGGACCGATGCAGATAAGCACCCGAACAAGGATGCTTATTGCGTTGAGAGCAATCGTTGCTGTTGCTGGAATCGGGACTATAGATCTTTGAGAGGAATCTTTGTCGCTCGCCGGGCAACTAAAGGTTAGTGCCCTAGTCGGCTCTGGTTGGCGTTGCGGTTCAACTTGTGGTGAGGGCTCAGCTTCTTGCGCGCGATTAATTGCAACGACCGATGGCGTGGCAGACGTGCGCTTCGCGTCAAGCTCTTGGCGAGTTTCGGCCCATTCTGGATAAGCAGAAGCGAATGGGCAAGCGAGGGCGATCTCGCAAGTACCCTCTGCTTCTTCGATATGACCCAACTCTCCTAACTCAATAGCTAAAGCGTTGCAATATGCATAGAAGTAAAACGGTTTTTGTTTGGCGACCTGATTAACAAGCGGACTCAAGCTTTTAAGATCGGATAGGGCGCCCTTATGATCTCCATCCACACTTTTGATGATCGAAATTTCCCAACGCGCCAGCACCGTGCTCTGCAACCCGCTTGCATTCCTATCCGAGGCCAGCCGCAACGCTTCAAGCTGAAACCTCAACGCTTCATCAAGATGGCCTTTGTCATGGTGATTGGCGCCCAGAGTCTGAATTGCTCGCGCTCTATAAGTAAACGGCGCATTATCGGCGACTGTTTCGAGCAAAGTTTCAGCTTCGTCTCTCTGGCCGTTACGATTGATAGCGAGAGCGTGATAGTAAAGACCTACTTGCCGCGCGCCATCTATAGGCAGGTTCATCAATACCCTGCTTGCCTCTTCAAGCGCATCCAGATCACGCAAGGTGTAGGCTTGCTCTGCAAACTGAATCAATGCATTGGTAAGTTTGAGAAATGCATCTTGTGAACAGGCGGTCTGAGCCAAATGGCTCACAACAATATGTTGAATCAATCCACCATGGCTGACCACGATTTCTGAGTCAGCGAATCCCGCTTTGGAGGAATAGCCAATGAGAAAGCGACTTGTCATTGCGGCTGTCTGCATACTTGCTCTTCCGCTTTTGTTTTCAGCTTCTCAGAGTGCCAAACTAACCAACCCGAGTCCGTATGCCACGGTTGCACTGGCTGGACATACAACCATGGGCAATTGGTGCGACTGCGGAACACCGGGCTGCATATGCGATCCAGGTGAGACGCCCATCGGCCAAAGCGCTAGGCCAGTGTCTGATCGGAATGGTCGATCTTTGAATCAAGGCACTCCCTCGGTAAGTGCAGGTCGAACGTTTGGCTTTGATCTGGGCTCAGGTGCGTTGATGCTTGCGCTTGCGTTCTTCGTATGGACTAGATTGCGAGCTTAAGCCTACAGTCCGCCCCCAGTCCACCTTTGTTAGCTATTCGCCACCGAGAGCAGGGCGGCGGGGGGAACTAGCGTCTCAGTGACGGCTCGCATTCTACTACAAACAGCAGATTAGTTGTAACGAAATTTTGCGCGTGTATCCGTGGGAATTGGAGTTGTATTGAAGTCTCTCCTGTAGGTTCAAAGCGAGACCATCAATCGAGGGCATCAAGATTGTATGTCTGGAGTGAGTGGTTTCTTCCAGGACTCAATAATAGAACCAGTGCACGTGGTTGCAAAGGCTCGTTGCCATCCACTATCTTTCATTCTCTGAAATGCGAAAGTGGCGGAATTGGCAGACGCGCCAGACTTAGGATCTGGTACCGAAAGGTGTGGGGGTTCGAGTCCCCCCTTTCGCACTACAAATCTGATCCGAGCGATGAGTGACGAGCCGTGCCTCACGGGCCGCCTCCGAAAGGCTAAAACCAAATTTGAACATAACAGTCACTGATCGAGAACAATGTAAGAAACAGTTGCGGCTCGAGATTCCCAGCGAGACTGTTCGCGCGGAAACCGACAAGATTGCTGCGGACCTGGCGCGGAAGGTGAGCGTTCCCGGGTTTCGACCGGGTCATGTGCCCAAGTCCGTCGTCAAAACCAGGTTCCGCAAAGAGCTTCGCGACGAGATGCTCTCTCAGCTTCTGCCGCATTCGCTGGGCGATGCAATCCGCGAGAAAGATCTAAAGGTCATCGGAAAGCCGTCTGTCGAAGACCTCAAGTTTAAGGATGACGAGTCAATCGACGTGACATTCAATGTCGAAGTTGCCCCTGACTTTGTTTTGTCGAATTACAAAGAGCTTCCGCTGAGAAAGCGTGTTTACAAGATCCGTGATGAGGATGTTGAAAGCGCTATTGACCGCTTGCGATGGGGCCATGCCGAACTTGTGCCCGTCGAAGACCGGCCAGCCCAGGCTGGTGACATAGTGACGGTCAATCTAACAGGGCACGTGGACTCTGCTGGAAGCGAAGCTGCGGAATCCCCGGTGGAAGACATCCAGCAACAAGACCTTGAGATCGAGCTTGGCGCGTCGGGTGTTCTGAAGGAGTTCACCGAAGCACTCACCGGCTCTCAGGCCGGCGACCTTCGTACCTTTGCTCTTAACTACCCGGCCGACTACAAGCCAGAGAAATACGCGGGCCGGCGCGTCAACTACACTGCGGAAGTGACCGCGCTTCGCGTCAAAGAGCTACCCGAACTCGATGACGAGTTCGCTCGCAGTGTTAGCGAAGAGTTCAATACCCTCGAAGAATTGCGAAACGACATTCGCTCGAGGCTCGAGCGGGAGGCCGTGCAGAAATCAGAGGCTGAGCTTCGATCTTCCACGATGGAGAAGCTTGTCGATCGAAATCGCTTCGATGTTCCCGAGTACGTTGTCGAGAAGCAGATTGACTCGAGAATGAAGACTCTTTTTCGACAGATGTCAGGGCAGGGAATGGACCCGCGACTCCTGAAGATCGATTGGGAAGCAATTCGCGACGGCCAGCAAGAGCGCGCTGAACGCGAAGTGCGGGGGTCATTCATCCTCGAACGCATAACCGAGACTGAGAAAATCGAAGTGAGCGAAGAAGAACTGGCTGGTGAGATCAAACAGTATGCTGACAGCATCGGACAAACAGAAGAGGCTCTGAGAGCCCGCTTGACAAAGGAAAATACGCTGGATAGTATCAGGGAGCAGGTCAGACACCGCAAAGCCCTTGATCTAGTAATAGCTTCCGCCGAAATTCGAACCGAGGAAATGGAAGGTCTAGGCGCGGATGAAGCGAGGACCGGCGAGGGTGAACGAGCGGAAGAGGTAGGTCCTTAGAAACGGGCTCCAAACAGCATCCCTCGACAAAAGTGGAGTCCAGACAAGCGGCTTCCACAGGCATCGCCAAAAAGAAACTTCCTCCAATGGGCCGAGCAACGTATAATAACGACGTGACTGACATGAGTCGAAGGGTGAATGATCCACATATGGCTCTCGTGCCGATGGTGGTCGAGCAGACTGCGCGGGGCGAGCGCGCTTTCGACATCTACTCACGACTACTAAAAGACAACATCATCTTCATAGGCACTCCTATAGACGACACGATAGCCAATCTTGTTGTGGCGCAGCTTCTCTTTCTTGAAGCCGAGGACCCCGACCGCGACATATCGTTGTACATTAACAGTCCGGGCGGGTCGATTACGGCGGGTATGGCTATATACGATACGATGCAGTTTATTCGCCCCGATGTGACCACGATCTGCGTCGGGCAGTGTGCTTCGATGGGCGCGTTGCTGCTTGCTGCTGGGGCTAAAGGCAAGCGGTTCGCCCTTCCGAATTCCCGCATTCTTATTCACCAGCCTTCGATGGGCGGGATATCCGGTCAGGCCACCGACATCAGAATTCATGCTGAAGAGATCATGCGGATGCGGCAGTTGACCAGCCATCTACTGGCTAAACACAGCGGGCAGTCCATGGAAGTTATCGAGCGCGACGTAGAGCGCGACCGAATCATGAGCTCGGAGCAGGCGAAAGAGTACGGTTTGATTGATCTGGTGATAACGCACCGTGAGTGAGCGGCAAACAGGAAAAAGAAAAAGGGGGAACCAGCTTTCACCTTTGCCTTTTTCCTCCAAAAGACCCGAAGGCAGATTCGATAGAGTTCAGTAAGATCGGAGACTGGATGAGACGAGGCGACGATACACTGCGCTGCTCGTTTTGCGGCAAATCGCAGAACGAAGTCAAGAAGCTGATTGCCGGCCCTACTGTTTATATCTGCAACGAATGCATTGATATATGCAACGAGATCATCAGCGATGATCAGCAACAGGAAACCGCCGCTCGACGCCCACCTCTACCCAAGCCGATAGAGATCAAGGAATTCCTTGACGACTATGTGATCGGGCAGGAAGAAACCAAGAAGAGACTGGCTGTTGCTGTCTATCAGCACTATAAGCGCGTAGACATGCTCAAGCGCCGCGCGACCGAAGTCGAGATTCAGAAATCAAATATTCTTCTGATAGGCCCAACCGGTACTGGCAAGACGTTGCTTGCTCAAACGCTGGCGCGGATGCTCAACGTGCCGTTCACGATCGTCGATGCGACAACTCTCACCGAAGCCGGCTATGTAGGCGAAGACGTCGAGAATATCATCTTGAAATTGCTCCAGGCGTCCAACGGCGACATTGAGCGCGCACAGACCGGAATCATCTACATAGACGAGATCGATAAGATCTGCCGGAAGGATGAGAACCCATCGATCACCCGCGATGTTTCCGGCGAAGGCGTCCAACAGGCGCTGCTGAAGATCCTCGAGGGCACGGTCGCAAACGTACCGCCGCAAGGCGGGCGCAAGCATCCGCATCAAGAGTTCTTTCCGGTCGATACACTTAACATTCTGTTCATTTGTGGAGGCGCATTCGTCGGACTCGAAAAAGTCATCGAGAAGCGCACGGGCAAGAAGGCTCTGGGCTTCAACGCCAACGTGAGGAGCGCGCGAAAGCAAAGGCTCAGCGAGACTCTCGCACAGGTCGAGCCGGAAGACCTCATCAAGTTCGGATTGATTCCGGAGTTCGTCGGGCGCCTCCCGGTCTGCGGCACGCTGCACGAACTCGATGAAGCCGCGATGGTAGAAATACTGACCGCGCCAAAGAACGCGCTGGTGAAGCAGTATCAGAAGCTGTTCGAGTATGAGGGCGTCAAGCTCCGGTTCACTGAAGACGCGCTGGCTGCCGTTGCGCGCCTGGCATGCGAGCGGAAAGTGGGAGCGCGCGGACTGAGGATGATACTCGAAGAGTTGATGCTCGACGTAATGTACATGCTCCCGTCTCACAAGAAGGTCAAGGAGTTTGTTGTGACAGGCGAAATGGTCGAAAGTCGCCGGGCAACGTTCCCGGTTTTGGAGAAGGCAGGTTAAGCTGGTTTCTGGTCTCTGGTTCGTACTCCGTCGAATCGATCTAACGAACCAGAAACTAGAACCAGACACTAGAAACCCGAAACGAACAAAGTGATGAACGAATTTACAGACAGCACACCGACGGACGTAGTTAAATGCCCGATGGTACCAATTCGGGACGTCGTCGTCTTCCCGTACACAATGGTTGCCTTTGTGATCGGTCGTCCTGCGAGCGTGCGCGCGCTGGAAGCGGCGCTGCGTAGCGACAAGACGATATTTCTGGCAACTCAACACGACGCAACGGTCGATGAGCCAACTGTCGATCAGGTCTATTCGGTCGGCACGATCGCGCGCATAACTCACAACCTCAGGCTTCCCGATGGCAACATCAAGGTGATGGTTGAGGGAATCGAGCGCGCCCGCTCGGTGCGCGTCGAGGACGACGGCGAATATTGGCTTGCAACATTGAGAAAAGCGCCGCAGACGACGGAGCCGCGCTCCCGATTGAATTCACTGATAGGCCGGGTCGGCTCGCTTGTCGATCAGTACGTGCGTCAGTCAACCGAACTCAGCAATCCCGAGACTCTGACTTCTGCGCTGAGAAATGACGATGCCGCCAGGCTATGCGATACGATCGCGTCGAACCTCAAGATTTCGGTCGAAGACAAGCAAGGCCTGCTCGAGATCTTCTCGCTTTCGGATCGCCTTGCGCGGCTGGTCGAGGTGCTTGAAGTCGAGCTGGAAAAAATACAGGTTGATCGCGCCATCCACGGCCGGGTGAAACGGCAGATGGAACGCGCGCAGAAAGAGTACTACCTCAACGAAAAGATCAAAGCGATTCACAAAGAGCTTGGCCGCAAGGATGAAAAGGCGGAACTCGAAGAGCTGAAGCAAAAGATCGAAGCTGCCGGGATGTCGAAGGACGCTTATGAGAAGGCGATAGCCGAGCTTCGCCGTCTGGAACAGATGCCGCCGATGTCCGCCGAGAGCACGGTCTCGCGCAACTATCTCGATTGGTTGCTCGCGGTCCCCTGGACAGACAGGTCCGAAGAAGTGCGCGACATCAAAGCTGCCCACGAGGTCCTGGAGACCGACCACTACGGTCTCGAAAAAGTCAAAGAGCGCATACTGGAGTTTCTTGCGGTTCGGCAACTGGTCGAGCGGCCGAAGGGTTCCATACTCTGTTTTGTCGGCCCGCCGGGGGTGGGCAAGACCAGCCTTGGCCGGTCGATCGCAAAAGCGAGCGGGCGTAAGTTTGTTCGGTTGAGTCTTGGCGGTGTCCGCGACGAAGCTGAGATACGCGGCCATCGACGCACATACATCGGCGCGCTTCCGGGCCAGATAATCCAAATGATGAAGAAAGCGGGAACGATTAACCCGCTCATCATGCTGGATGAAGTTGATAAGCTTGGCATGGACTTTCGTGGCGACCCGTCCGCGGCGTTGCTTGAAGTGCTGGACCCCGAACAGAACTTTGCATTCCACGATCACTATCTCGATGTTGAATATGACCTTTCGAATGTGATGTTTATAGCCACAGCGAATGTGCTTCACACAATTCCGCCGGCGCTTCAAGACAGGTTGGAGATCATCCGGCTGCCGGGCTACACGGAGCGCGAGAAGCTCGAGATCGCCGTGCGGCATCTGTTGCCCAAGCAACTGGAAGCCAACGGGCTCAAAGCTGAGATAATCGACTTCACTCAGGACGGGATACGCACGATCACCCAGTACTACACCCGTGAAGCGGGCGTTCGCAGCCTCGAGCGCGAGATCGCTTCCGTGCTCAGAAAGCTTGCGCGGCGAATGCTTACTTCTGAAGATCCTTCGACATATCACGAGGCGGTTGGAGACGAACTGGTAAAAGAGTTGCTCGGGCCAATTCGATTCCGGCCGCAATCGCTTGAAGAGCACAGCGAGATTGGACTTTCAACCGGGCTGGCCTGGACTGAGGTAGGCGGCGAAGTTCTTCATATCGAAGCGACGCTGATGCCTGGCCGCGGCAACATCACGCTCACAGGAAAGCTCGGAGAAGTGATGCAAGAGTCGGCACGCGCTGCCCTCTCTTGCGTGCGAGCGCGCGCGAAGCGGCTTGGCGTCTCACCTGATTTTCACAAGAAATACGACTTGCATCTGCACGTCCCTGAAGGCGCCATTCCCAAGGATGGGCCATCGGCCGGAATCGCCATCGCAACCGCGATCGTATCCGTGTTGACGGAAGCCGCCGTTCGCCGCGACGTCGCGATGACCGGTGAGATCACCCTCCGTGGAAAGGTACTTCCGGTTGGCGGAATAAAAGAGAAGCTTCTCGCTGCGCACCGCGCCGGCATAACCATAGTGATCGTGCCTAAAGAGAACGCCAAGGATCTGGTCGAGTTACCCGAGGACGTCAAACAAGCGCTGACAATAGAAACTGTGGAGAACGTCGACGAGGTGTGGCGCATCGCCCTTGAAGATCGGCTAACAAAAGTGGACGAGCCAACGACCGAAGTCCCAATCTGGGGACAGCAACCGGTGGGTGAATCACCCGCGTCAAATCAGACGATAGAATAATAGGTTAGGCCGCTAAGCAAACCCCATCCACGGAGTGTAAGTATGGCTCGCAACCGCTCTGCGCCTACGAGCCGATCCCGCATCGCTGGTCACGCATCACGTATGAAGATCACCAGCGCCATTTTTGTAAAGAGCGCGACCAGTCCCGAGCATTACCCGCGCGACGGCCGGCCAGAAATAGCCTTCATGGGAAGGTCCAACGTCGGCAAGTCCAGTTTGATAAACAGTCTGTTAGGCGTGCGAGGGTTGGCGCGCACGAGTTCGACTCCCGGCCGTACGCAGCTTATTAATTTCTTTGCGATAAACTACGCGTTTAATTTTGTGGATCTGCCCGGCTACGGTTACGCTCGTGTGCCCCGTGACGTGAAGAAGCACTGGGGGCCGATGGTCGAGAAATATCTTGCAACCCGGCCAAGCCTTGTGCTATCTATTCTCATCACCGATTCGCGGCACGAGCCCACCGAGTTAGACCTGCTGATGAAAGGGTGGCTTGAGGCGAGGGGAAAGCCATTCATCATCGTTGCAACCAAGGCTGACAAGCTCAGCAGCAATCAGTTAAGGGCCAGTCTCAGTCGTGCGTCGGCGGTCTTAGGCAGTAACGAGCTTGTCGCGTATTCGGCGATCACCGGCAGTGGGGCGGCCCGTATCTGGAAAGAAATCACAACTCGAATTGCGGATTTCAGATTGCGGATTGCGGATTGAAAGAATCTTAGTCATCGATTCCTTTTCGACAGTCTGAAGTCTCGAAACCAGTATTTCTAATCCGAAATCCGCGATCCGTAATCCGCAATTGGTAAGATCCCCGTGACACAACTGCACGCCGCGTTCAGTAGATGAGCTCTCGGCTCGACCACGGCGCCTTAACCAGTGAGGCAATCAGAAAGACATGGCAGAAGACGTTGATCAACTGATGGACATCGGTGAGCTTAAAGATATGTCCATCTCGAAGCTCACCCAGATAGCAAAGGAACTCGACATTCCGGGTGCTACCGGAATGCGCAAGCAGGAGATCATCTTCAAGATCTTGCAGGCGCAGACCGAAAAGTCCGGCCTGATCTTCTCCGAAGGCGTGCTTGAAACGCTGCCCGACGGATTCGGCTTCCTGCGCGCACCCGACTACAACTACCTTCCCGGGCCTGATGACATCTACGTCAGTCCTTCGCAGATTCGCAAGTTCGACCTGCGTACCGGCGATACGATCTCGGGTCAGATCCGGCCGCCGAAGGAAGGGGAGCGCTACTTCGCGCTTATCAAAGTCGAGGCCATCAATTTCGAGCCGCCTGAGATGGCGCGCGATCGCGTCTTCTTCGACAACCTGACGCCGCTTTATCCAAATGAGAAGCTGAAGCTTGAAACCGACCCGGAGAACCTGGCCGCCCGCGTGCTCGATTTGATGACGCCGATCGGCAAAGGTCAGCGCGCGCTGATCGTCGCGCCGCCGCGGACCGGCAAGACTATGCTGCTTCAAAATGTCGCCAACTCGATAACCCGTAATCATCCTGAAGTGACGCTGATCGTGTTGCTGATTGACGAACGGCCTGAAGAAGTAACCGACATGCAGCGCTCGGTGCATGGCGAGGTGATAAGCTCGACGTTCGATGAGCCGCCTACACGCCACGTTCAGGTCGCCGATATGGTGATCGAAAAGGCGAAGCGGTTGGTGGAGTACAGACGCGACGTCGTAATCTTGCTTGACTCGGTAACTAGGCTAGCGCGCGCGCACAACTCGGTCGTCCCTCCATCGGGCAAGATTCTATCAGGCGGTATAGATTCGAACGCGCTTCAAAAGCCGAAGCGCTTCTTTGGCTCCGCGCGCAACATCGAAGAAGGCGGATCTCTTACGATCATTGCGACCGCGCTCATCGACACCGGCTCGCGTATGGATGACGTGATCTTCGAAGAGTTCAAAGGCACGGGTAACCTGGAAATCAACCTTGACCGTAAGCTCACAGAGAAGCGCATATTCCCGTCCATAGACATCAACAAGTCAGGCACGCGTAAGGAGGAGCTACTGCTCGCCACCCAGGATTTCAACCGCATCATCGTCCTGCGCCGGGTGTTATCGCAGCTTTCGCCAACTGAGGCGATGGAGTTGTTACTGGATAGGCTCAGCAAGTCGAAGTCGAATTCGGAGTTCCTCGACTCAATGCAGTCGCAGTAGCTCAAGGCCTGGTTCTTTCTGATCGGACGCAGGAAGAAATGTTTGAGAAGCGCCTTCGGCCTCCCAAGCTTTCCCAGGCGCGCCAAGCATTACATCGTAGCGCAGACTTTAGTGCTGTTCACTTGTTTGCCAGCACGCCAGATGCCGGGATCGGCTTGGCTTCCCGGCCGGAGACCCAGATCGGCCCGCGTTGCTTGATAAGCATCGCGGGCCGCAAATGTGTAAGTCGTAGAAGCCGATCCTCATTGGCGCGTTGAAGCGCCGTCAGGTTTTTCCTTCTGCTTCACTTTTGGTTTTGAAGGAACGTCACTGTTTGGCGCAAGGTCAATGCGGGGCGAGACGTTTAAGCGAGGTATCGGAACGGGCATCGGAATGGGCATCGGAACAGGCATAGGAATGCCCACACCGGCCGGGACTCTCACACCGCCTACTCTGTCTTCATCCGCATTCTTATCGTCGTCAGCGTCACGGTCTACCTCGTTGTTCAGATCGATCTCAAGATCGGCCGCTTTATCTGCCGCTTTGCCGTCGCGCATCAGTATCAGCCCGAGCGCCCATGTTGCTTTCTTTCGCACGTCCCTGCTTTGATCCTTCATGGCTGCAGTCAAACCTTCAACCGCGCGATGATCGCCTTTGAGTCCAAGAGCCCACGCGCCCTGCGCCCTCACTTGCGCATTCTCGTCCTTCAAAGCGGCGATCAGTGGCTCTACCGCTCTATGGTCGCCTTTCAGTCCCAAAGACCACGCGGCCTTCTCTCGCACACGCCACTCGCCGTCACGCAAGGCATTAATCAAAGGCTCGACTGCATTTCTATTCCCCTTTAGCCCCAGTGACCAAGCCACTTGCTCGCGTACTTTGGCGTTTTCATCTCTGAGGGCGTTAGTGAGTAGCTCGACCGCGCGGGTGTCACCTTGGAGTCCCAGCGACCATCCTGCTTTCTCGCGCACTCTCCATTCGACATCTCCTAGAGCAGCGATCAAAGGTTCTACAACGCTCTTGTCATGCTTTAATCCCATTCCCCAGGCGGCATTCTCGCGGACTCGCGAGTCGCAATCTCGCGAGGCAGCAACTACGGGCTCGACCGTTCGAGGGTCGTTTATGACACCAAGCGACCATACAGCATTCATGCGAACTATCGGATTCGCGTTTCTCGCCACGGAAACCAAAGGCTCAACCGATTGCTCGCCTATTGCGGCAAGCGATTGTGCCGCTATTCGACCGGGAGTTGTCGGTTCGTCGATGCTGTGCTTACCACGCCACGTGCTGCGCTCGCCGCAATAGATCATAGTGTTTATCTGAGTGTCGTCGCCCAGCATCTGAATAAGGTGCGGAATCGCCTGAGCCGCGCGCTTGCCCATCTCCCCTATCTGGCAGGCCGCGCTCGCGCGTTCTATCGGGTTCGCCGAACTGAGCGCGCGTATTTTTTCCGTCAGGTCGGCAGGCGCGGTGTTAGTATCCTGGCCGAGTGCCGAGTTAGCTGATTCCGTAGCTCCTGAGCTTCTAGCTTGCGCCACGCAGAACGCTGCGAAAAAGCAGAGACCTAGTGCCGTTGCGATTAGTGTTTGTCGTTTCATTCTAAGAATCCTCCAAATTGATGAAGCGCAAAAGCGCCCGTGTGTTCCATCTGGCTCGATCGAGGCGGGACTAAAACAAACGTGATCAGCCCTTTCCCTCCGCGCTAAACCTTTTGCGCGATTGCCAGACATGGCAGCTCGGGCACAGGCCAAGTCTTCTGAGGTAACCCGAACACACTTCGGCGCCGGGTTACTTTTGTTTAGGCTTGCTCTTTGTCTTACTGATTGAGTTCGGGATCATAATCTTGCGGCCGTTGTCTGGTCGAACCCCGCCGCCGACTCCGCCACTGACACCGCCTCCAACTCCGAGTCCGACGCCAACGCCTTCGCTTACACCACTGGCGACCCCGCCAGAAATGCCCCCGCTGATACCAGCGCCTACACCGCCAGAAACCCCACCTGAAACTCCGCCGGAAATTCCGCCGGATATTCCGCCCGACACGCCGCCTCTTACTGTGTCTTCTCGGTCCGATTCCATTTCCGTATCAACACCGACATCCGGGTCGGGATCTGCTGAAACTGCTGCACCGCGATTCATCAGCAGCATACCCAGCGCCCACGCGGCTTTCTGTCGCACCCCTTTGTCTAAAGGCGATCGGCTCGACGTTTGTCGTCGCCGGTTCGTTGCCGGTAAAGATCGGCTCTGGCGTAGTACGCGAAAAGGTCATCTTCGCAGCGTTTTGAGCGACCTCAGGCGCATCGGTTGCAATTGCCACGGGTTCAATAGGTGCGGATGGAAGAAGGGCGATTTGCCAGACCGGCAGCCCGAACGAGAGTAGAGGCAGCGCAAGGAGGCCCGTGAGCGCCAGGGACCATACGAAGTGGCGCGCAGCTGCTGACGCGCGTCTGAGCGCAAGGCACAAGGCGGCGATCCCTTTTATCGAAGCGGCAATGAGATGCCCTTCCAACACAGAAAGCTCCGCCCAATCAAATAACCAGGTCATCCTTAGCGTCCTTCCTTTCTGGCTTTTTCTATCAACTGAGACAGCCGTTCCAGTTCTTCGCTTGACATTTTAGACTTTGACATATCAAGCAGCGCAGCCACTGTTTGCTCGGTTGAATTATCGAAGAAGGTCTGCACCAGTTGTTTCAACGCCGACTGCCTCGCTTTGTCACGAGAAAGCGTCGGCAGGTAAACATATCGCGGCCCGTCCTGATCGTGTCTGAGTAAGCCTTTCTCCTCCAGCAGTCGCAGCATAGTCCGCACAGCTGAATAGCCCGGAGGGTCCGGCATATTCGCCAGGACGTCCGCGGCAGTTGCCCGGCCGAGCCGGTACACCGCGTCCATGATCTGCCGCTCGCGGCGGCTGAGGTGCAAATGCGGGTGCTTTGGCATCTTCTAGCCCCTCTCTTTCGATGTGCTAATTTTTTAGCATCAAGCGGCCAGCCGTGTCAATAGCAAAGTGCTAAATTTTTGGCACACCGTCCACAGCCAACATCGAAACGACACGACATAGATCCAAGCTTCGTGCTATCATAAGCGCCGGACGAACCAGCGACAGCTTTTCCTTTAAGGTTTAGACGATGTTCCAAACAATCGTTTCCGTTGTCGTCCTGGCGTTCGCGCTAAATGGATTTATCTTCAGCCTGCCATCGAGGCAATCGCCCGCCGACGAGCAGACGCTAAAGCTGAGGTCTGATCTCGTTCTCGTCGATGTCTTGCCCGTGCAGAAGAAGACCGGCCGCGTCATCGGCGATCTCGAGCGTGACGACTTCACCATATTCGAGGACGGAGTCCAGCAGAAAGTTGAGTACTTCAGCAAAGATAAACTCCCGGTCTCAGTCGTCTTGCTGGTAGACCGCGCGGGGTGCGTCAATCCATTCAACGAACAAATCCGTGCCGCCACCATCAAAGCCATTAGCCATCTCAAACCTGAAGACGAAGTCGCCATAATGACGTTCTCAAAGAAGGTCGCCCTGGTGCAGCCCTTCACGCGAGATCGCACATTGGTCGCCGATCAGATCATGGCTGTTGAGCGCCAGCATCAAAGCGAACAGCACTACTTCAACGCGGCGATTTACGAAGCTTCTGAATACATGAAGAGGGCAGCCAATCCTGCGGGCCGTCGCGCGATCATTGTGCTCACAACCCTTGAGGCTAGCATCGACTTCTCAAAGATCTCCGAACAGGAGGCGCTTCTCTCGGTTCTCGAGTCCGGCGCGGTCGTTTCGGGTATTCTGGTTCAGACCTTGGGAGGGCGAATCGATCAAGGCATTCGTGGCAAGCCTACTAGCTTTCTTCGTCATTTCGGTTTGCGTGCCGGAAGCTTGAAAATGTTCGTCGCGGAGACAGGGGGGGAACTGACCGGCGCTCCACCTCAAAAGATAGATGCAACGCTCAACCGGCTGGTCGATAACATTTCGGCGAGCTACTCGCTGGCGTACTCGCCCACGAACACGGCGAGAGACAGCAAGCGCCGCCGCATTCGCGTAGACCTTTCGCCCGACATCGAGAAGCGCGAAGGAAAGATCTCGCTGCTCGCTCGGCGCAGCTACGTGATGGCCAGGGAAGCAACCGCGAAGAAATGACTTCGTTACCTTTGTGCGCTCTTTGCGAACCTTTGCGTCCTTCGCGCGAACCCGGCGATCTTGAAACTGCCGGTTCTGCCAGTCGAGTCGTAGCCGGCAAACTCCTTCAGTTAGGTGTTACCGAGGTAAGATAGGCACCTTCGAAGTGACGGAGCGGCCACTCAGTCTTGAGATCCTTTACGAAGGGATCGAGCAGGCCACTCAGGCAGAAGTTCTTCGAGAATGTACCGTAGACTGTCCAGTCTGCGGAACGATCAAAGCCAAGCGGCGCTCGATCAAGGCATCCGCAGACTGGACAGTCTACGGTACACCTTTCCAAAACGGCCGGGTTCGGACCCCATCACCCGCTGCGATCATCTACTTAGGAAACTTCGGGTCCGCCTTTACTTCGTTGAGCTGCTTGGTGTGGCGCTCGCTGTGCGCGCCTATGAAGAGTACCCGCTGGTATACGTCGATCTTACCTAAGAGCCCGCTTTCGACTACGTGCGCTCGGAGATCGGGAGTGTTCTTCAGCAACTCGACAGTTTTGGCACGGCTCTCCAGAAAATGCTTCAGCGAGGCTTCAGGTGAGCCGAACTGATTCGTCGGTCGCAACTGCTCAGGCGCCTGAAACTTTTTCGAGCGGTCCGGCACAACCGACAGCACCGCATCGTCTGTTTTCTTCAGGTCACGATCGGGAGCGGGAGGGGCCTTCTTCACCTGGTTCTCGGCGATCTCGCGCAGCAGATCTTCAGTGATGGCAATATGCTCCATCACCTGTGCGACCGACCACCGAAACGGCGACGGTTTGAAGTTCCACTGCGCATCAGACAATCCACGCGTGGCATCGACAATGTTTTTCTTGGTGGTTTCAAGATACTGCAGCGCGCGGTCGCGATCGGCCTGTGATAGGGTCTGCGCGTCCGCGCTGAGAGAAAGGAACAAGATAGCCAAGGCGCCGGTTACAAGTTTCTTCATGATTTGTAATCCCTTCATCGTTAATTTCCTCTTGGGCCTTCTTTACTTCGCATCAAGCTTCCTCCCCGCGTTCAGATTGTCGAAATTCAAAATCGCGTTGAACACAAGGAAGTAACTCCCTTGCGTCTCGCCGCGCCAGATCGGGTTATTTGAGAACACCACCACGTGACCATTGCCAAGCGGCACATCAATCACCGCCGCGTGTTGAGCTATCTCAGCGCCGCCATCCAAAAGCCCTGAGACAAGTAAGTCGCGAGCGTCGCCGTAACGAAGCACCACTCGCGGGCGATACTGCGGAGGAATCACGTTGATGCCATTGCGACGTTGCTCGTCTGTTACAGGAAACGCTTGCCACGTTTCCGGGCGAGGCTCTTCGGGCGCTTCTACGACAAGTCTTCCTTGAGGCGTATCGGGATCATCAGCCGTGCCGCGCCCCGTGACCCGCACCTGATCTTCGGGCGAGCGGCGACGTCCGCGGCCTCCGCCATGCATGTTACTCACGTTGAAGATCGGTCCCTCGTAGGTGTAGATCGAAAGCCCTTCGCCGTAGCCGTAGGCGATCGGGCTAGCCGGGTCGACGAACTTCGATCGCAAGATGCTGCCCGTGACCTTCAATCGCTGCGCCGGCGAAATCGAAACGCCGGGAGTGAATCCCAGTGTGACGGCAAAGTTCGCCGTGTCCATCACGGTGATCAACAAGCCGCCGCCGCGCACAAAGCTCTGAAGATTCGCGACACCGCTCCATCCTAGTCCCGGCCGCATATCGTCGGTCTCATCGGTCTTACCAAGGTTGGGCGTCTGAGGCGTCACCTTCCACGGCAGAGGGTTTCCCCACATCGGCATGCCTTCTACGATCGCCATTGGGTTGCCGCGTCCGACCGGGGCGAACAAGATCACGTCGTACCTGGCATTCAGGTTATTGTTCTTCGCGACATCCTGCGTGCTGATGTAATCAAAGGGGATCTTCAGGTTATCGAACGCTAATCGCCACCAGCCCTCGTCTTGAGTACCCAGCCAAGTGTGCATCATCGCGATGCGCGCCGCTTTGATTGCGTGAGTCTTGACCGAAGGCGCTGACTCGACAGCGAGAATCTTCAAACCGAGTTCTATAGCTGCGCGTTCGAGCTCGGGGCCGTTCACCTTGCGCATGATGAACGAGCCGCGAGCGAATTTCTGACCGCCGGCTTCGAATGGCTCCTCGGCGGCTTCCACCGTAGCGTCCTTGAAGCGATACCGCAGCGTCATCAGCGCGTTGTCCGTGTTGTGATTCACGACGTAAACAGAACCGCTCCCTTTCACTCCGCCCGGAGCGCGAACTTCGCCGTTGACTCGCTCCATAGCCGCGTCCAGCACTTTAACGTCGGTGACCCGCACCACCTGAACATTGCCCATCTCACCGAACGTCCAGGCAGTATCGTCGTAGATGCTCTTCTGTGGATCGTTCGGGCTCCAGTATTGATGGTCCAACAGCATGTCGGCGATGCGGCTGTAAGGCTGGTCCATCCGCACCACGTAGCTGCCCGCGGGGAACTGGCGAGGCTCGGTCGTTGGCTCCGGCTTCTTCGGATCATCCGCCGGCTTTTGATCCGGTGCGGCCACGTTCCGATCGCGAGGGGGAGCTTTTTTCTTCTTCACCGTGACCGAGAACGGCGCGGTAGCGCGAGATATCTCGCATCCTTGAAGCTGCAACGTCCTGAGCAACTCGGCTTGCCCGCCCGGCCTCGGATCGTCACCAGGAAAAACGTACGCTGCCGGCCCCTCGCTCTTTGGCTTTAGGATCGAGCGCTTGCTCTTCAAGTAGAAGTTATGCAGGAAGAGCTTGCTGTTGGCGTTGAAGTACGAAAGCGCCGTCAGCAATCCAGTCTGCTGGTAGTTGTTGTTGTTTCGTTGAGACCATTTTGTCTTCGGCAACGGCGGGTTTTGTTTGTACCAGGTACGCGAATACTCTTGCGGCGACAGGGTCCGCTCGACTGTGTCGGCTCCGCCATTGCCGAAAGTTTCGTACAAGCGACTTATGCCGTTGTGAGTCGCGGCGAAGAACATCAGATAGCCCGGCGTCCAGGTGTCGAAGTTGCCGTGCGTGAATACTCCGGGCATGCCCAGCTTGGTCATCTCTGAGACGTTGTTCCAGCCCATCAATTGCCACTCGTCGGTTAGGATCGGGTCGAGCCACGCGTTGTAAGGCTCAGCGCCCACGGTGTTGTCGTACAGGTAAGGCACCGACTCGTGCAGATCGTGAAGCACCTGGGCCTTCCACGTCATGAACGTCTTGCCCACGTTCTGTGTAAGCTTGAGGGTCATGGCCATCGCATCGCGGTTGTTGTCGTGAGCGACGTACTTTCCCCAGTAGATCAGCGGCGGCCAGTTCTGGTTCGGATGCGCGAGGTGCCAGTTGTAAATATCGACCTGCCGGTCGCGTCCGTCCACTTCGACTACTGGAGTAATGAGCGTGATTACGCCGTCGCGAATGGCCTTGATGTACGGACTTTCATCGACTGCCAGCCGATACGCCAGCTCCATCAGAGCCGTTGGCGAGCCGGTCTCGGGGGAGTGAATCGCGCCGGTGATGTAATAGATCGGAGTGGAAGCGGCGACCAACCTTTCCGCCTCGGCGTCGTCCATGTTGATAGTGCGAGGATCGGCCAGCTTGGCTAGCCGGGCGCGGTTTTCTTCGAGCTTCGCCATGTTGGCTTCCGAAGTGACGGCGACTGCGATCATCTCGCGACCTTCTTCGGTGGTGCCGATCGAAAAGACTTTCACGCGCGGGCTGTCCTTCTCGAGCATGCGCATGTACTTGTAGACCTCGTGCGAATAAGGCAGCTTGCCGGGCGCGCCGGCGACGTCGCCAAGCACCGCTTTGGGAGTGGGCACGGTCTTTGACGCCGGGAGGTAGTCCACGAGAGGCGAGCTGAAGAACGTCTCAGTGGTGTACTCGCGAATCTTCTTTGTGTATTCCTCGTCGATGGGTTGATTTGGGTCGCGTCCGGGCTTAGCCGAAGTAGTAGCCGCTTTCTGCTGAGGGCCATGAGCGCTGACAGTCGTGCTTAAGATTAAGTGCAAAGAAATCAGTAGAACGACTACGGTGATATAGCGTCTGAGCATTTCTCCTCCTGGGATGTAGCATAGGCTTCAGCCTGTGCCACTCGAAAAATGGATCGTTCAATTCTTGTGCAGCATCAGCCGGCCTCTGCTGAGCGGGCACAGACTGAAGGCTATGCTACTTCCCGGCTTCTCCGGTTCTCTCGATACTGATGTGGCGCCGATGAATAGTTTCCACTGTTGGGCGGCCATCGTAGCAAAGAGGATTGATGCACGGCAAGGCGCGCGAAATCACCACTCTTTTAGCTTTTACGCGACACAGGCGATCATCATATAATCGCGCTGTTTCCTGAAGCTATGAAAGGCCCAAAGTAGAGCATGTCAGACGCCCCAGAGCGGCTTGCTTCCGATAGCCTATCAGACCAATCAAACGTACCCACCAGCGCCGCGTCCGTCCCAGCCGGCCCCTCGGCAATCAAGTGGATGAGCGAAGTAACTCGCTATCAATGGATGGTGCTGTTGGTCGCGTGGCTCGGCTGGGTGTTTGACAGCATGGACGGAACCCTGTTCTCTCTCGTGCAAAAACCGTCGATGACGGAGCTGATGGGTCCCGGCGCAACGGACGCGGCGATCGGTTTCTACAGCAGCATAGTCTTCTCCGTGATGCTTCTGGGCTGGGCGTTGGGAGGTATCGGCTTTGGCATAATCGCCGACTATATTGGACGCACCAAGACACTTGCGGCGACGATCTTGATTTACTCACTGTTCACGGGTTTGTCGGCAGCCGTGCACAGTTGGGAGCAGTTGGCGGTCTGCCGCTTTGTCACCGGACTCGGTCTTGGCGGGGAATGGGCTGCAGGAGCCGCTTTGGTCGCAGAAGTGTGGCCCGATCGCCTTCGCGCAAAGGCGGGTGCGATCCTTCAGTCCGCCGGCGCGCTTGGTTTCTTTTTCGCAGCGCTGATCACTCGCGTTGTCGATGCAGGCTCGTGGCGATATGTCTACCTTGTGGGAATGATCCCGGCGGTCTTTGTGTTATTCCTACGGCTGATGGTGAAAGAGCCCGAGCGCTGGCTTGAAGTTCGGGATCAACGAAGACTCGCAAAATCTGAGGGGCGGCATAAGCCAACAGAGCTTGACGCATTCACACTGAAGCAATTGTTCAGTCCGAAACTTCGCCGCGATACACTCGTCGCTTCGTCCCTTGCTTTCACGGTACTGCTTGCGTTGTGGGGCGCGACGATGTGGATACCGTCAGTGATCCGCGAGACCGGGGCTCGCGAAGGTTTCAGCCTTGCCGATCAGAACAGGTATGCGACCTACGCGGTGATGCTGCTTAACGGTGGCGCGCTGTTTGGCAACCTGTCTTTTGGGCTGATGGCTGATCGATTCGGGCGCCGTGCGACCTTCCTGGTGTACTTCATCGGGGGATTGATTATGTTCCCGGTGACGTTCCTGATGACGCACGGTATTGGACAGATCTTCGCCTTGCTGCCACTGGTTGGTTTCTTTACGGTCGGCATCACCAGCGGATTCCCCATCTATCTGCCAGAGCTGTTCCCAACTCGCGTGCGAACCACCGGCGTCGGCTTCTGCTATAACGTCGGGCGGATCGTAACCGCAGGCGGCGTGCTTATCACCGGAGCGCTGGTCGGGTTCTTCGGTTCGTACGGGAAAGCTGCGAGTTCAGTGAGTTTGATATATATACTTGGAATCTTTTTTCTCGCTTTCGCGCGCGAGACGCGAGGTCAGCGTCTCACATGAAGCTCCATGGGTGTATTCATTCCCGTAGAGAGGTACCTCAAATGAAGATAAAGGTCATTTCGCTCCTGGTCGCAATTCTCGTTGCCGCCTGTTCCCCGATTGGGATCCTTGCGCGGCAAGACAAAAAGAAAGCGACTGCCACCCTTATTGACTCTCTCAGGTCAGCCCGCGTGATTGAGCTCAATTTTATCTGGGATCGCACCTCGCCGCTGCTGGGATTGAATCCGCCGTTCACAATCGGACTGCAGACGAGCCATAAACAAACGAGCGGGATGATACCCGGCGGAATCGCGTTCGCCGCCGACATGATGTTTTTCAGCGGGCAACACGGTTCGCCTAACATCGACGCGCTGGGTCACATCTCGGATAACATGAAATTGTTCGGCGGCGCCGATGCCGCTGCCAACGAGGGCGCAACAGGACTGATGACGCTGGGGATCGAAGCTTATCCGAAGGAGCGCTTCATCAATCGCGCAGTGCTGCTCGACGTCGCGCGCTACAAGAATGTAGACGCGCTCGCGGCGGGATACGAAATCACCGCGGAAGACCTCGAGGCTACAGCTAAAGCCGAAGGCGTTGAGATTCAACCGGGCGATTCGGTGCTCATAAGGACCGGATATGGCAGGTTTTTTGAGGCGGACCGCCCGAAGTATTCAGGGTTCAGACCTGGTCCCGGTGAAGCCGCGGCCCGCTGGCTCGTGAGCAAGAAGATATTTTTGACCGGCGACGATCAGATGAGCTACGAGGTGGTTCCTCAGAAGGGGACGATTTTCCCCTGCCATCGTATTCTGATCGCCAACAACGGAATTTATTTGGTCGAGAACTTGAACCTTGAAGAGCTCGGAAAGGCGCTGGCCGAGCAAAAGGTCTACGAATTCGTTCTTATTCTAAATCCGCCTCGATTGAGAGGAGCGACAGGCGCAGCGGCCAATGCATTCGCTATAATACCTCGGTGAGAGAAAGGCAAAACGAAACCGGCAATAGCCACAAGAAGGAATTAAGGTCTTCAATCTGTCATGTTACCTTTTCCTTTTTTACATCTCCGGCATCGCTCTCACCCGGAAGGACCGGATCAAAGGCATAATGAAAATAACGATCATCGGCGGGGGACCATCGGGACTTTACTTTGCAATCCTGATGAAGAAGCTGGACCGGGCGCACGAGATCACAATTCTCGAACGCGACGGACCAAATGATACTTTCGGCTGGGGCATAGTCTTTTCGGATCAGACGTTCTCTTATCTCAAGGACAACGACAAAAAATCCTTTGCGGCCATCACTCGCGCTTGTCAGCGATGGGACAACGTCGATGTCGTTCACCAGGATCAGAAGGTCACAATTCGCGGCAACAAGTTCTCGGGGATCGCGCGGCTCGCGTTTCTGAACATCTTGCAGAAGCGATGTCTGGACCTCGGCGTCGATCTTCGATTCAACACCAATTTAGCTGATGTGAGCGAACTCCCCCCGTTCGATCTGCTAGTCGGCGCGGATGGCCAAAGCAGTTTCGTGCGGGGAGCTTTCGGCCCGGGATTCCAGCCGTCGGTTGATCTACGCAAGAACCGGTACATCTGGCTTGGCACTCATCAGGTGTTTAACGGGTTGACGCTGATCTTCCGCCCACACGAAGCAGGGCTGTTCATCGCGCATGCGTACAAGTTCAACGAAACGACCAGCACCTTCATCGTCGAGTGCAGCGATGCTACGTGGCGAAACGCACGCTTTGACTGGAAGTCTGATCCGGAAACGTGTGAATACCTTGCCGAGGTATTCAAGACCGACCTGAACGGGCAGCCGCTGCTGTCAAACAACTTCGTACGCTGGCTGAACTTTCCATTGGTGAAGAACAAGCAATGGCACCACAACAATATCGTGCTGTTAGGAGACGCGCTTCACACGGCGCACTTTTCGATTGGCTCGGGTACGAAGCTCGCAGTCGAGGATTCGATTGCGCTGGCGAAGTGCTTCAAAGCGGGGAGGGATATCGAGCAAGCTCTCGCCGAGTTTCAAAGAGTCCGAAAGCCACTCGTCGACGAGTATCAAGACGCCGCTTATTCGAGCTTACTCTTCTTTGAAAATGCCGAGAGCGAAATGCGCCTCGACCCGACCCCTTTCGCTTACAAGCTGATGACTCGGAGCAAGAAGATCGACTACGAAAAGCTGAAGCAACGTGACCCCGAGTTCATCGCTGCTTACGACAAATGGAGATCGCAAGCCAGAGGGCAGAGGGCAGAAGGCAGAAGGCAGAAGGCAGAGGTCAAAAGTCAGAAGTCAGAGGTCAGAGGTCAGAAGGCAGAAGGCAGAAGGCAGAAGGCAGAAGGCAGAACGCAGAAGGCAGAGGTCAAAAGTCAGAAGTCAGAGGTCAGACGTCAGAAGTCAGAAGGCAGAAGGCAGAAGGCAGAACGCAGAAGGCAGAAGTCAGAGGTCAAAGGTCAGAAGTCAGAGGTCAGAGGTCAGAAGTCAGAAGGCAGAAGGCAGAAGGCAGAACGCAGAAGGCAGAAGGCAGAGGTCAAAGGTCAGAAGTCAGAGGTCAGAAGGCAGAGGTCAAAGGTCAAAGGTCAGAAGGCAGAGGTCAGAAGGCAGAGGTCAAAGGTCAAAGGTCAGAAGTCAGAGGTCAGAGGTCAGAAGGCACAGGTCAGAGGTCAGAGGTCAGAAGTCAGAGGTCAGAAGTCACAGGTCAGAGGTCAGAGGTCAGAAGTCAGAGGTCAGAAGTCAGTAGCGAGAAATCGCAAGCAATGATGCCGAGTAATCGCTGTCAGACGACCGTCTAAAAGCCAGTGCGGAAAACTTGATTTCTGCCTTCTGCCTACTGACCTTCGGCAGTCGTGGTAAGAGCAATGTGGCACCCCGAGAATCCAGTCAGGCACTCTATCCTTCCAGCGAAATGGCCCACTGAGGAGGAAGCGTGTCGCTCATTGCTGTTCACTCCGATCGCCGTGGGCTCGGTCACGCTTGAGAGCCGCACATGGGTGCCGGCAATGGTCCCCTGGCGAGCCACGGAAGATGGTTTCGTCACTCCAAACATCATCGAGTGGTACGGAAGGTTCGCGGCAGGGCGTCCAGGCGCGATCGTTGTCGAAGCTACGGGCATTCGCGATATCGCAAGCGGTCCCCTTCTTCGAATCGGGCACGACCGCTTCATTCCAGGGCTACGCGAATTGGTCGAAACCGTCAGACGCGCGAGCGGCGGGCACACGCGGCTGTTCATTCAAATAATCGACTTCCTGGCAGTGAAGCGACGTCCGGTTAGAGACAAATACTTCGCACGCTTCTTTGAGCTGAAGCAGCATCATCGCGCGGCGCTGGCTGAAGCGACGGGCAATATGAACTGGCTCGAAACGAGCGAAGAGGACATTCGCGCTTACCTGAACGAAGCGCTTGATGAGTTGCTGGAGCAGGTTCTTGACGAGCGTGAGCTTGAATCGCTGCGTTACGGCTATCGCGAGCGAGTCACCGATGTGGACTTGTCTCATATCCGCAACTTGCCTCGGGTGCTGCCCGAAATCTTTGGGGCCGCGGCCGGGCGCGCGAGAGAAGCTGGCTTCGATGGAGTCGAGCTTCACTATGCGCACGCGTACACGATGGCGTCGTTCTTGAGCGCAAAGAACGATCGCCTCGATGGGTACGGCGGAGCGCGAGAGAATCGTGTGCGGCTGCCGATCGAAGTCTATCGCGCTGTGCGTGAGCGAGTCGGCGGGGACTACACGGTTGGTGTAAGGTTCCTCGGCGACGAAGTAATCGAGAACGGCAGCCACCTTGAAGATGCTGTTTACTTCGGCGTCGAGTTCGCGCGCGCGGGCTTCGATTACCTATCGGTGTCGAAGGGCGGAAAGTTCGACGACGCGAAACAGCCGAAGGTCGGCCAGGCCGTTTATCCCTACACAGGGCGCAGCGGCTACGAATGCATGCCGACAGTTCTGTCAGACGAGCGCGGTCCGTTCGGACGCAACGTGCCGCTCGCCGAGGCGATAAGGCGAGCAGTGAATGAAGCAGGGTTCGCGGCTCCAGTGGTTACCTCGGGCGGGATTGCGACATTCGAGCAAGCTGAAGCTATTCTTCGCGGCGGTGAAGCTGATATCATAGCCGCCGCGCGGCAATCGCTAGCTGACCCGGATTGGTTCTTGAAGATTCGCCTCGGGCACGGCGATCAGATTCGACGTTGCGTGTTCACGAATTATTGCGAAGGGCTCGACCAGATGCATAAGCAGGTAACCTGCAAGCTGTGGGATCGAGTTGGGCTCGATGCACCCGGAATCACGATGAGCGACGATGGCAAGCGCCGATTGGTTCCACCGCAATGAAACTAGGTCGGGAAGGAGAAGGCTGAAACGTACTAACTCTGGATTCGAATTATGATAAAGTGAGCTTAAGTGTAAACAACCATGACAGACGAACAACTACTTGAGCGAATCAGACTCGATCCTGAAGTGATGGCTGGAAAGCCAGTGGTCAAGGGGACACGTCTAACGGTCGAGTACATCGTCAATTTAATGGCGCACGGCGCCGACGCAGAGGAAATCCTGGAGGAGTATCAGGGTTTAACTCGGGACGATATTCAGGCGTGTTTGTTGTTCGCGGCTAAATCGCTCCAAGATTCGGCGTTCATGCCGCTTACCTTGGAGACGGTATCCAGTTCGTAGTTGTCACGGAAACACGGGTTCGCTTTGGCCCATAGAGTCTGGGGTTTCTCCGCAAACAGAAGGGAGATGGCAAAAGCGGCATCTGCTGTATCAAGCTCATGGCACTTCAACCGCTAAAAGAGGAAGGGGAGATTCGCAGGGCATTCGATCTCGTCCGGAATCAGTTGATCGACGATACCCGAGCATATGTTCGCAAGGTTGGCTATCAAGGAGGGAATGTTGGGACGCCCGTCTATTGGCACAGCGAGTCGCCAACTTCGTTCATGAAGTAGCTCGCTTCAAAGGAGTCGCAAAGAACGCCAAAGCTTGAAGGGGATGGCACGCACTGATGATGTATTGGCGCGAAATATCGGTTAACTGGGGCGAGTCGGACCCCTTCGGTCTGGTCTACTATCCGCGAATGCTCGCGTGGTTCAACGACACCGAGCACGAGTTGTTTCGCACGCTCGGCTACCCGATCGACAAGATGATTCAGAACGATCGCACCACGTTCGTGATGGGCGAGATTCATTTTCGCTTCATCGGACCCGCGGCTTACGGCGATCGTGTGACGCTCAAACTCGTGCTCACTGAGATGAGAGAGCGCACCTTACACTGGGACTGCAGCGCCAAACTCACTTTGACCGGCGCGCCTGTAACCGAGGGCACGGCGACTCGGGTCTATGCTCGCATCAACGAAGACGGAACTCTCAAGTCCGCGGCGATACCTGAAGAGATGCGACGAGTGCTGACCTCGGCAGGCGTGGTGACTTCCTTCGCCCCAAAGGGAGTGAGCAAGTGAGTCGATTAGCTGATCGGCGCAAACGGGCAGCGATGTGCGACGCGTTGGGAGACGACCTAAGCAACAAGCTGCGGTGAATTACTTATGTCACAATGGGACAAAGAAGAACTCGAGCTCAAGAAGAGTCACGGGTGGAGACACAAGCCTGGCAAGAGAATCTTTGTGGCGGATCGCGGCGCCCTGCGCCTGGAGTTCCCGGAAGACTGGGTAGTCATCCCCGACGATGACTCGATCAAGTTTTACGACAAACAACCACCAGACGACGATACCTGTCTCGCCGTCTCGTACATGCGTTTGCCGCCCGTCGACTTGAGCGGGTTGCCCGTTTCGGAAATGCTCAAGGTCGCGATGGAAGGCGACTCGCGGCCAATCTACTCAAGAAGCGAGACCTATGAAGTGAAGCGGGGGGACCTGGAACTCGCGTGGGCGGAGCTTTCCTTTATCGATCCGCTACAGCAGCGGGATTGCCGTTCTCGCATTTGCCTTGGTCGTGGTTCCGGCATTCAGCCGCTGATCACCATGGAATTCTGGGAAGACGATCGAGCACGCTACGCCCCGGTCTGGGATGACGTTCTGGACTCGCTGCAACTTGGCGTGCACATCGAAGACCCCACCCGTGGACCGGTTGTGCAATGAGATGTACCGTAGGTTGTCTAACCTGCGGCAGGATTGCGAGATGTACTGGGTTGCCCAACCTGCGACAGGATCGCGAGATGACCGTAGGTTGTCCAAGCTGCGGCACGATTGCGAAACTAAACCGCAGGTTAGACAACCTACGGTACGCCTCATAGGAAACACTGAATGGCACAGACCTGGCCAAAGATTGCACTGCCTGATTACCCCATTGAGATTCAGGCGGACCCGCGCGCGCTTTCGTTCACACGCGAACAACTGCTGAAGATGTATTCTGCAATGCGGCTCGCAAGAACCTTTGAAGAAAAGCTAGCTTCGCTTTATCGACAGGGGAAGATCTTCGGAGCTGTTTACCTGGGCATGGGTCAGGAAGCGACATCCGTCGGAAGCGTGAGCCAACTGAATGACGGCGATTTGTTTTCGACCGTCGCGCGCAACCTCTCGGCTTGGTTCTATCGAGACGTTAAGCCTGAGCACGTGCTTGCCCGTTGGTTCGGGAAGGATCAACCGCCTTCAAACGGTCGAGAGCTTGGATTGTTCTTGGCCGACTTGAAAGAGTACGGGATTTTCCCTTATCACAACGGCTCGATGGCTTCGTGGATACCGGCGGGCGCTGGTTACGCGCTCGCGTTCAAGATGCGCAGGCAACCGAACGTCTGCCTTTGCTTCACTGGGGACGGTGCGACCAGCCCGGGCGATTTTTATGAAGGCGTGAACTTCGCTTCGATTCACAAGCTGCCGCTGGTGATCATCTGCGAGGTTAATCAGTTCGCGTATTCGACGTCCTGCGAAAAGCAGATGCCAGTGAAGAACGTGGCCGATCGTGCGCCAGCTTTCGACATCTACGCCGAGACCGCTTTTGGCAATGACCTGTTCGCGGTGATTGCAGCGGCGCGTCGCGGGATCGAGCACGCTCGAAGCGGCAACGGCCCCGCGCTGATCGAGTTCAAAACGTTTCGGAAGCGTGGCCACGGCGAGCACGACGATATGGCTTACGTACCGAAGGAGCTGCGAGACTTTTGGGAAGCGCGGGACCCGGTTGCTATGTATCGTCGCTGGCTCACGGGCCGCGCGGCGATCGATGAAGCGACTATCAAACAGATAGAAGACGAGTGCGTTCGAAGAGTTGACGCGGCAGTCGAATACGCTGAGGCGTTGCCGTTCCCGAAGCCTGAGACGGTGACCGATCGATTGTTCGCCCCTTCGCCTCACGATCCGCGGCCTGAAGATCGAAGAAATATACTTGAGCCAATCGACAAACCTGCGATACCAGCGCTCACGGCTGCGAAGGAGCGCACAACAGGTGAACACTTCTGAACTGAGGCGCAGTATAGACCACAGATGACACTGATCTGACGGATTCTTGCGGGTCTGCTCCTTACCGATCCGTCGCATCAGCGTAATCCGTGGCCGATCATGAAGCACAGATGCGAGAGATAACCTACCTTCAGGCAATCAGCGACGCACTACGGCAGGAGATGCGGCGCGACCCCAGCGTCTTCGTACTCGGCGAAGACATCGGGGTCTTCGGCGGTGCGTTCAAAATTACTCAAGGCTTTCTCGACGAGTTCGGGCCCGAACGCGTCATCGACACTCCCATCTCAGAGTCTGGTTTCGTCGGCGCCGCGTGCGCAGCGGCGACAGTCGGGTTTCGCCCGGTCGTGGAGTTTCAGTTCATCGACTTCATCGCGTGCGCTTTCGATCAAATCGTCAACTACGCTGCGAAGTGCTATTACCGCTGGGGTATCCCGATGCCTGTAGTCTTTCGCGGACCGACCGGCGGCGGGATTCATGCAGGTCCTTATCACTCGCAGAACCCTGAAGCCTGGTTCGCACACACGCCCGGTCTGAAAGTCGTACTACCCTCGACAGCGAAGGACGCGAAGGGGCTGTTGATCGCCGCGATTCGCGATAACAACCCGGTCGTCTATCTCGAGAACAAGTTTCTATACCGCCACTACCGGGAAGAAGTGCCCGACGATGATTACGTAGTGCCTATCGGTGTCGCCGCGCTGCGGACAAGGGGTAACGATCTTTCAATCATCAGCTACGGAGCTGCAGTTCATCTGGGCGTCGAGGTAGCGAGGACGCTTGAAAACGAAGGTGCATCGGTTGAGGTGGTCGATCTGCGCTCGCTCGTGCCGTTGGATCGCGAAACTGTACTCGAGAGCGTGAAGAAAACAAGCAGAGCGCTTGTAGTTCACGAAGCGAACATCACTGCGGGCTTTGGAGCAGAGATCGCTGCCCTCATCGCGCAGGAGGCCTTCGAGTATCTTGACGCGCCGGTGATGCGAGTCGCTTCACTCGACGTGCCGGTGCCTTTCAGTCCTCCGCTGGAGATGGCGATGCTTCCTTCGGTTGATAAGATCGCGGCAGCGGCGAGGCAGTTGTTGGCTTATTGACCGCGCGCCCCCATTCTCAGCTTTTCTGAGTTTCGACTCCTCTTGGTTTCCAAGAATCACAGCTGCCGTACGTCTCCCAAAAGCCAAGGATTGTCTGATTCGCGCAGTATACGTGCAACATAGCTGTTAGGTTTTTAGAAAGGATCACAGGTCAGGAAGGGTGGCTTGCCCCCGCTCTTCTTGATCAATCAATTCTCCACCAAGAGCGGGGGCAAGCCACCCTTCCCGACCGATGATCCTGCTCTGTTGATCTATGTCACAGTTACTTCCGCGCACATATGCGAGAGTGATACGGGTACTGCCGACTTTTCCATACACACACTTCAGCCCAGTAGTACCTCTCACGCGATGAAAACGTTGATTACGAAATCCGCCGCAAAAGATTTCTAACCCGTCGTTCTACTACTGCGGTTCAGTAATTGCCGAACAGCCCGTAAAAGACGTCCCTATAAAAAAGAGCGCCATAAGAAGACGTGCGCGGCCGGAAGTCTAAGCGCACGACTCAGAGCTTGTGTGCGGAGGTGTGCCCAATGAGATTCGTGAAACAGAACAGATGGTCGAGAACTGCCCTGGTGTTAATTTTCGTCGCCCTTGCGACGGTCTTACTGACAGTAGCGCCGCGCGATGAAGTGTTCGCCGACGATAACGAGCTCGCAGCCGTTTATCGGAATGGCTTGCTTGAAGTGAACGTGCCCTTTGACCAGGGCGCCGCTCAGACCCGCGCGTTGAACCTGGAGATTCTCGACCCGAACGATAAGCTGGTCGCCCGGGTGGTGCGATCCTTGTCGTCGTCAGACAACCGCGCTTCAAGAGTAACGATCCCTCTCGATAAGAGTGTGGCGCTCGAAGATCTGGTGTGGGATCGCTTGAAGATCACCACAGGCGACTCATCAAAGATCGTTTCGATCTCAGAAATATTGCGTGTACCCGTCCTCCGTATCTTCGCGCAACGCGCGTATGCGGCTGGGTCAACGGCCTCGGTGCGAGTAATCACGGCCGATGCAAAGGCGGGCAATCCTCTTCGCGACAGCCGTGTGAAGCTCGAGCTTGTTGACGGCAATCGGTCTACCACTCTCTTCACGGGTCGCACCGACGCATTCGGCACAGCTCAAGTAGCCTTCGCACTGCCGGCGGGCAGCTATGGCTCACGGCAGTTGCGAGTGACGGCGGACACGTTGATTGGCACCGTCACAGCCAATCAACCGATTCAACTCGAACGCCGCGACCGCATCCTGCTTACTACCGATAAGCCGCTATATCAGCCCGGACAGACGATCCACTTGCGAGCCCTTGCGCTCGATGGACCGACTCACGCAGCGGCAGCAGATCAGCCGATCACACTTGAGGTCGAAGACGGCAAAGGGAACAAAGTCTTCAAGAAACGGGACCGCACCGACCGCTTTGGCATCGCCTCGGCGGACTTCGAGCTAGCCGATGAAGTCAACTTCGGCGCTTATCACATCCGCGCGATCCTTGGCGATAACGATGCTGCTTCCATGCAGGAGAAGACGTTACCGTAGACCGCTACGTTCTGCCAAAGTTTAAGGTGGAAGTTGAGCTGAGTAACGACGCGGCGAAGCAGCAGGCGAGCTACTACTCGCCAGGCGAGACGGTGAAGGGCAAGATCTCTGCGCGGTACTTGTTCGGCAAGCCGCTCGCCAATGCTGAAGTGACCGTGACGCTCACAACGTTTGACGTGCAATCGGTCGAGCTTGAACGCATCAACGGCAAGACCGATGCCGAGGGTCACTTTCCGTTCTCATCGAAGCTGCCTGACTTCTTCGCGGGCCGCTCGACTCAGCAAGGCAGCGCTCCAGTCGCAATCGGTGTTGAAGTCAAAGACACCGCGCAGCATACCGAAACAAAGTCGCGCAACATACTCGTTTCCAGGACGCCGATACTGATCATGGCCGTCCCTGAAAGCGGGCGTTTGCTTCCGGGGCTTGAGAACCGCGTTTACATTCTGACCTCTTATCCTGACGGGACACCTGCTGCGGCGGCCGTCACAGGCAACATTACGCCGGGGCGAATTCAGACTGATGCGAGCGGCGTCGCGACGATTACACTTCGCGCGGGCAACAACCCGGTTGTGCTCAACCTCAAAGCCGTTGACTCAAAAGGCCGCGCCGCACAAGCGGACGTGAAGCTGGAGAGCGCGACCCAAACCCAGAGCCTGATGCTTTGCACCAACCAGGCCGTTTACAAGATCGGAGATAAGCTTCGACTGGAAACTATTTCGACCAGGCAGCGAGGCGCTGTTTACATCGACGTTGTGAAAAACGGGCAGACGCTGATCACGCGGGCTATCGACATATCCGGGGGCCGCGGAGGTTTGTCGCTCGATCTAACACCCGCGATGTTCGGAACGATCGAAGTCCGAGCGTATCAAATTACCTCGGATGCCGATCCGATCTCAGACCGCCGGCTCGTTTACGTTGACCCTGCCGATGACCTCAAGGTCGAAGTGTCGGCGGAGCAAGAGAGCTACAAGCCCGGAGACGACGCCTGCGTTCACTTCCGCGTGACCGACCGCCTGGGACGCCCGGTGTCAGCGGCCCTCGGCGTAGAGATCGTCGACGAAGCAGTGTTCGCGCTTTCGGATAAGCAGCCGGGTTTTGAGAAAGTCTTCATGCACCTCGAGAAGGAGTTGCTTACTCCGCGCTACGAGGTGCATCAGTTCTCATTCGAGAAAGTGCTGCTCGACGATTTCGAGGGCGACAAACCCGTCGCCCAACGCGAGCGCGCTGCTCAGGTGCTTCTCGCGGCAGCAGGCTCGGTGCGCGACAAAGACGTGCGCGCGGAGTTCGGCCGCGAAGCGATCGAAGCGAAGCGCAGCCAGTATCTCGCGCTCTATGCCGGACGGCTCAACGAAAAAGCACAGGCGCTAGCTCGCGCGATGACCGGTTACTACGAGCATCACGAGGCTGCGTCGGCGGGCTTCAACCGCGATCTGCAGTTATTCGCCGCGGGAGGGAACGCGCAGAGCAAGATTCTGGAAGACCCCTGGGGCAATCCGCTGGTCGGCGACGGGAGATTTACTACAAATGCTAACTCGTATTTGACCCTTCGCTCGATGGGGCCGGACCGCCGCGCGGACACTGCCGATGACATCAGTTTTCAGGTCTATGCGCAGCGCAAACCGCAGACTAATGCAAATCGTTATGGGCAGTTCAAAGGCCGGGCGACTGTGCACGACGATGCGATCGCAGGAGGACGCGTTGCAGTCGAAGGTACAGTCAAAGACAAAGACGCCAACGCGATTGCCGGCGTCAAGGTGTCGTCGCGGCGAGTCGCAAACGGCACGACCACGTCGGTGTATACGGACGCGAGCGGACGTTTCACGATACCGAACCTCGCGCCGGGAAGTTATCAGGTGGTCTTCGAGAGCGACTCGTATCAGCCGACCGTTTACCGGACGCTTTCGCTTAACGCTGGCGCACGCGGGGTCGTTGAAGCTGTGCTTGGATCGCGCGGCATCACGGCTGTTACTCTGACCGCTTATTTGAGTTACAGCGGTGAGGCCGGACAGGCAATCGGCCGCGCAGGAGGAAGGCCGGAGTTAATGCTGGAACGCAATGAAATGAGAAAAGACGCGGCACGGCTCGCTGATACGGCGGCAGGCGTAATTGCGCCGAGGGCCGAACCCTCACCAAGCAAGGTGGGCGCGCCCGGCGATGATCGAGATGAGAAACAGGCTGCTGGAGCTGAGCCTCGCGTGCGCAGCTTCTTTCCTGAAACGCTCTACACGAATCCTTCGCTGATCACCGACGGACAGGGGCGAGCTTCGATTCACGTTCCGATGGCCGATTCGATCACGACCTGGCGAGTCACTTCGCTTGCGTCCACAATGCGCGGTGCGCTTGGGTCATCGACGACTCCGATTTGCGTGTTTCAGGATTTCTTTGTCGATCTGGATCTGCCGCTCTCGCTCACCGAGGGCGACGTGGTGTCCGTGCCGGTCGCTGTCTACAACTATCTGCCGAAGGCGCAGCGAGTCTCGCTTGAGCTGAGACAAGACCCGTGGTTCGCGCTGGACGGTGACAACGCGGTCAAGCAAGTCGACGTCGGCGCAGGCGAGGTAGTCGCAGCTTCCTTCCGCTTGAAGGCTTCAAAGATCGGCGAGCAGCAGTTGCAAGTTATGGCGCGCCTCATCGATGCGCCTGCCAATCAGGCGGGCGACGCGGTTGCCCGTTCAGTGAACGTGCTTCCGAACGGCGAAGAGAAAGCGGTCGTCGTCAACGAACGTCTCGAAGGGGCAGTCACGAAAGACGTAGTGATTCCCGCCGGCGCGATCGCCGATGCATCGAAGATCTTTGTGAAGCTCTATCCAGGCGCGCTGTCGCAGGTCGTCGAAGGGCTCGATTCGATCTTGCAGATGCCGGGCGGGTGCTTCGAACAGACTTCGTCGGCGACCTATCCGAATATTCTTGTGATGGACTACCTGAAAACCAGCAAGAAGATCACGCCTGAGATTCAAGCGAAAGCGGAAGGCTTCATCTCGCTCGGCTATCAGCGGCTGGTGACGTTCGAAGTTCCGGGCGGCGGCTTCTCGTGGTTCGGCCAGGCTCCGGCGAACAAGATACTCACTTCTTACGGCTTGATGGAGTTCGCGGACATGTCACGTGTTCACGAAGTAGATCAGAGATTAATCGAGCGCACGCAGGGCTGGCTGGCCTCGCAGCAGCAACCCGACGGCAGCTTTAAGCCGGACACTTACTTTATCAACGAAGGCGCGACGAATCGCTACAACACCGACATCGTGCGCATCACCGCTTACATCGGGTGGGCGCTCGCGGCTACGGGCTACAAGGGCGAGGCACTCGAGAAGGCGAAGCAATTCGTCGCTTCTCACGTGACCGGCAAAGAGGACGTCTACACTCTCGCGGTCATCGCGAACTTCGCGGCCGATTACAACCGGGACAAAGCATGGACCGATGCCGCGATCAGCGTGCTTGCTGCCCGCGCGACCGAAGGACCGAAGACCGCTTACTGGAAACAGGAAGGCGAGACCCCAACATCGGCGCGAAATGATTCCGCTGATTTGGAAACGACAGCGCTTGCCGCACAAGCACTGCTCAAGAGCGGGCAGAAGAGTGGGCTTGCGAAGAAGGCGCTCGACTACCTGACCGAAAAGAAAGACGCGTTAGGCAACTGGCAGACCACTCAGGCGACTATTCTTTCGCTCAAAGCGTTCCTGCTATCGTTCACCAAAGGAACGAACTTGGACACAGCCGGAACGGTTGAAGTTTCCGTGGACGGCAAAGCTGTCGAACGCGTGCAGATCACCAAAGACAACAACGACCTGCTGCACATGGTTGACCTCAAGGCTTACACCCACGAGGGAGCGCATCGCGTGAGCCTTTCGTTCGCGGGGAAGGGAAGCATGCAGTACCAGATCATCGGGCGCTACTACGTTCCGTGGGCGCGGCGAGTGGACGCCGGCCCACGCGAACCTCTCACGATCGATGTGAGCTACGACCGCACGCGGCTCGCACAGGATGAAGTAGCGACGGCAAAGGTTCGCGTTCAGAACAACACCCCAGCGAAGGCGAAGATGATCATGGTTGACCTCGGGATTCCTCCGGGCTTTGAGGTGGCGGGAGAAGACTTCGCTGCGTTCGTGGATTCATCGCGCAACAAGAACGGAGGCAAGCTGGAGAAGTACACGATCACGGCCAAGCAGGTGATCCTGTACTTCGACGGGTTGAACGCGAGACAGCGGATGGACTTCTCGTACAAGCTGCGAGCCAAGTTCCCCGTGCGCGCTCAGACGTTCTCTTCACGCGTGTACGAATACTACAACCCGACGGTCGAGGATAAGACAAAGCCGATCGAGATGACCGTCGTAGCGAAGTAGAGAAACACCTTCACCGCAAAGACGCCGAGGACGCAGGGACGGCGCAGAGTTTCGAACTCCGCGTCACCTCCGCGTCCTCGGCGTCTCTGCGGTGAAGCTGCGCCGTTGACACATCACTTCGATATGCTATTCTCCAAGAGAAAGCTCAACCTTTTGCGAGAAATTCACATGTCACTCGTCAAAGTCAGACCTAATGGACAAGTCACCCTGCCGTCATCGCTCCGCGAGCGGGCCAAAGATGTCGGTGTCCATCACGTAACGTCTCATTCAGAGTCCTGCAACTGCGCCTCTTCGCGCTGGTGTTGCCGCACTCTAACGATCTCCTCGAAATGCTCCCTGAGGGCTTCTTCGTCGCCGGCGAACGCTTCGATCTCCTTCAGCAGCGCCTGAGGGCTGCCAGGCCGTGGGGTTTGTTCTCGCGGCAGCGGAACTTTGATCGTCGTGACCTCCACTCTTGACAGATAGTCTTCGGCCGCCCGCTGCGCGTTCTGCATTGCCTCATCGCGTGAAGCGCCTTCGGCGCTGAGATCAGACAGCGCAGGAATCACCGCTCGCCAGACGCCGTTCTTGTGTTCGACGATGACAGGATATTCCATAAACCATGCCTCCTTGTTCCAGGCAGCAAATAATAACCGGGCTTGCTGCGTGGGGTGAGACTCTTCAATGCTACGCGCAAGGATATTCGTATCGATCACGTAGCTCATAAGGCTTCGTCTTCTCTTGTATAAATGCTCTCGCAGCTATCGTCGGCAATGACCCCTTTGACCGAATGGCTCGCGATCCACTCACGCCAGAGCTTCGCTTTCTCCGCAGGGCTGAATATCTTCTCTTCGGGTCGATCGAATTCGTCTGGGAGGAGACTCCTGAGATATTCGTCGACCGAGAGCCCTCGCGTTTTGGCTTGGGCAGCAATCTTCGCCGCCGTCTCTGGTTTGACATCTTCAAGGATTGCGCTCATCTGTTATTACCTCTTTTGCGTTGCGTCTGTGGCTTCAATGCTAGCATTAGGGGAGGCACGCGACAATGGGGCGCAGATGGAAAGAAACGGCGGCAAACCCGAAAAGACTGTTCGGATCATTACGAAGCAGGTAGTTCTCTACTCCGATGGCTTGAACACCAGGCAGTTAGGGGTTCGAGTCCCCTCACCTGCTCCAAGTGATCGATATACCGGTGTTCTTCCTCTTTGTGGTTCCATTCGGTTCATTGAATTGCCTTGTTGCTTATGATATAGGAAGCGTGCAGTTCGCGTGAAATTCGTACGCTACAGACCAACCTCGCAAACGCAATCATATCACTGGAGAACTGTGTGGAGGCCCCATATGAAAAGACTCATTCTAGTTCTGCTGGTCGCGGCGATTACGCCCGTAGCGGTTCGAAGTGCGGCGCCTGAACCTAACGAAGCTGCGTTGCTCTCGAACCTGAGGTGGCGCTCGATCGGGCCCGCAAACATGGGCGGGCGCGTCACTGCTATCGAAGGCGTGGCGGGCGATCCTTACACCTTCTACGTCGGCGGCGCAGATGGCGGCATATTCAAGACGACCAACGGCGGGACAACTTTCAGAGCGCTTTTCGACAACCAAGCGGTGCTGTCGATTGGAGCGATCACCGTCGCACCTTCCGATCCCAACGTGATATGGGTGGGCACCGGCGAAGGCGATCCGCGCAACACCGCATCGTTTGGCGACGGAGTCTACCGCTCGACCGATGCCGGCGGGACGTGGAAGCACCTTGGCCTCAATGACACCGAGCGCATCAAGCGAATCAAGATCGATCCGCGTGATCCCGACGTGGCGTATGTCGCGGCGCTCGGACGGGCTTGGGGGCCTAACGAAGAGCGTGGCGTGTTCAAAACAACAGACGGCGGTAAGACGTGGACGAAGGGGTTATACATCGACAAAGACACGGGCTGCTCGGACATCGATCTCGATCCTCAGAATCCGCGCATCATATACGCCGGAATGTATACCTACCGCCGCAAGGCGTGGCACTTCGACTCGGGCGGCGGGCAGACGGCGCTCTACAAATCGATCGACAGCGGAGCGACCTGGAAGAAGCTCACGACCGGATTGCCCAGGACCGCGATGGATCGAATCGGAATCGCGATCGCCCGCAGCAATCCGATGACCGTTTACATGATCACCGAAACTAAGACTGAAGGAAATCTGTTCCGCTCGGACGATCGCGGCGAGACCTGGCGGATGGTGCACAACGACCCGAACATCAACTTCCGCCCGTTCTACTACAGCGACATTCGTGTAGACCCGAACGATCCCGAGCGGGTCTATTCGCTTGGCGGAGGGCTGTCGGTATCGCGCGATGGCGGAAGGACCTTCGCTCGAATCGCCAACGGCGTTCACGGCGATCATCAAGGGCTGTGGATCGACCCGATGAACTCGAACCGAGTGTTGAACGGCAGCGACGGCGGGTTCCAGGTGTCTTACGACAAAGCACAGACGTTCGAGATTATCAACAACGTCGTGCTCTCGCAGTACTATCACATCAATTACGACATGCGTCAGCCTTACTACGTGTACGGCGGCCTGCAGGACAACGGCAACTGGGTAGGCCCGAGCGCGACGCTCTATCGCGAAGGCATTCGCAAAGACGATTGGTACACGGTGAGCGGCGGCGACGGTTTCTTCGTTGTCCCGGACCTCAGCTCTCCTAACATCGTCTACTCCGATTCGCAAGGCGGGACCATTAACATCACTGACACCAACAGCGGCAACACGCGCAGCATTCACCCTTACCCCAAAGAAGTGGGTTCTGCTGGCAACGCGATCGCCGGATATAAGTACCGCTTCAATTGGAACCCGCCGATCGTGGCTTCGCCGCACGATCCGAAGACGGTTTATTACGGCGGCAACGTGCTGTTCAAGACTACCAACTATGGTCATTCGTGGCAGGAGATCAGCCCGGACCTTACGACTAATGACAAGAGCAAGCAGCAGACATCGGGTGGTCCAGTCGTGACCGACAACACGGCAGCCGAGTTTCACTGCACGATTCTCGCGATCGCTGAATCTCCGGTTAAGCCGGGAGTCATCTGGGTCGGCACTGACGACGGAAACGTCCAGGTAACCAAAGACGGCGGGAAGACTTGGACGAACGTGATCGGCAACATCAAAGGCTTGCCTGCAAATTCATGGGTGCCGAGCATCGACGCTTCGCACTTCGATACGGGCACGGCTTACGTTGCATTCGATCGTCATCAAGACGACGACTTCGGCCCGTGGGCGTACAAGACGACCGACTATGGCCAGACGTGGACGTCGATCAAAAGCGATCTGCCGGCCAAAGGCTACGTTCACGTCGTGCGAGAAGACCCGAAGGTGAAGACCTTGCTTTACTGCGGTACGGAGCTTGGCGTCTTCGCGTCGTGGGATGCGGGCGGTCACTGGGTGTCGATCCGCAACAACGTTCCGCCTGTAGCGGTGCGCGACATCGTCGTTCACCCGCGCGACAACGACCTGATCATCGCAACGCACGGACGCGGAGTTTACATACTTGATAATGCGACGGCGCTTCAGGAACTCGCAACGGCAAAGGCTAACGATGTGTTTCTATTCGACGTTCGTTCGGCGACTCGCTATCAGATGTGGGGAAGGGACTCGAACCTCGGCCAGAAAACTTTCTCGGCGCAGAATCCGCCAAACGGTGCGTTGATCGATTATTACTTAAAGGCAGATGTGACCGGGCCAATCGTAATAACGGTCGCCGACAAGAGCGGCAAGAGTATCAGGACGATTCGCAGCAATGCGAACAAAGCAGGCGTCAATCGAGCCGTGTGGGACCTTCGCTATGACCCGCCGACTCCGGCGCCAGGCAGCGGACCCGGTGGAGGCGGCTTTGGGAGAGGCGGTGGAGGCGGGCAAGTAGCGGGTGGCGGAGGCCAGGGTCGAGGAGGCGCGGCGCCTCAGACGGGGGCTCCGGCTCAAGCCGGGGCGCCTCAAGCTGGCCCTCCCGGACCTCCCTCAGCGGGCTCGGGCGATCAGCCGGCGCCTGAAGAATTCACAGGGCGCTTCGGATTCGGCGGCGGGCCCTCGGTCGTGCCAGGCGACTACGCTATCACACTGAGAGCTGGAGGCAAGCAACTGAGCAAGACAGTTCGTGTCGGACTGGATCCGCGCGTGAAGGTTTCCGAAGCCGATCTGGCTATGCAGTTGGACGCTGCGTTGAAGCTGCGCGATCTGAGCTCGACTCTCAACAGCGTGGTTGCTCGCCTCGACGATCTGACGAGGCAACTAACGACACTCGCTGAGACTATGCGAAAGGTTCCGGACGCGGCAGCGGCGGCTGCGGCTGGACGAGCGGGCGATGGTGCTGGCGACGGAGTCGCGGCGAGAAGCGCAGTGCAATCTGACAACGCGATGGCTGACATCAGCGTCGCGCTTGGTGACCTGAAGAAGTTGCGCGCGACGCTTGTGCGCGAGGCTCCATTCGGCTATCGCTATCCGCCAAGGTTGCGAGAGGAAGTCCAATCGCTGATGAATTCGATCACATCGCCGATTGCGCCGCCAACCGAGGCGCAGATACTCCGCTTGCGGGAGGTGACGGACGAAACGCAGAAGGCGGTGACTGAGTTAAACGGGATTATCTCAGGTTCAATTCGGAGGATAAACGAGAAGCTGAGCAGTCAGCCTCACGTCGTGACCGGCACGCCGGTGAAGTGACGGTCGAGCTCGTAAACACGAAGGCACAGCGTCACTAAGCCTCATCGCATTACATAGCGAGTTTCTGCTTTTGTGGGTTCGGCTGCGCCGATATTGACATTCAAACAAACATGCGCGACAAAGAAGCCTAGGATATCGTTATGGAACAACAGAGATTATTGCAGGAATTGGCTGCTCTACCGCCGGAAGGACGCCGGCAGGTCGAGAGACTCGTCCTATTGCTCAAGAAGCGTTACGCCCGGTCAAGCGCAAGAAGGAAAGGCAAGCGATCTCCTCTGAGAGACGAGAAGTTCGTCGGGATGTGGAAGGATCGCGAGGACCTCAAAGACAGCAGCGCGTGGGTCCGTTCAATTCGCAAGAGTGAGTGGATGAATTGACGTGGCCGCCTTTGTCGTTGTTGATACCGATATCTTAAGCGACGCCAGCCGAGCCGTTGGTGAAGCACTCGCATGTCTGGATCAGGTCGAAGACCGCTCGGCATTGGCCGTGAGCGCAGTCACCGAAATGGAACTAGTGGTTGGCTGCCGAGACAAAGCAGAACTGCGTGCGCTCGACAAGTTTCTGAATCGATTCCAAGTCATCAGTCTTAAAATGAGCGATGCGGCCGTTGACTTGTTGCGTCGCTACCGCCTCAGCCACGGGCTGTTGATCGCTGATGCGGTCATCGCTGCATCCGCACTAGTATTGGACACACCCCTAGTATCGAAGAATCAGCGCGATTATCGATTCATTGCCGGTTTGAACCTGCTTAGCTACCCAAATCCATTCGCTTCGTCTTGATCAAAGGTCAGCAATGGATAAAGTCATCGTCGTCGAGAACCTTCAAAAGGTCTACAAACCCAAGAGCCGCAAACAGTCGATTGAAGTGAAAGCCATCGACGGCATTTCATTCGAGATTGAGCGCGGCGAGTTCTTCGGCCTGCTAGGACCCAACGGCGCGGGCAAGACAACCACGATCGGCATTCTTACAACTCGTGTAATTCCGACTGGCGGCCGAGCACTGGTTGACGGCATCGACGTCGAGCGCGATCCGGTCGCGGTCAAGCGGCGCATTGGTGTCTGCCCTCAAGCCCACAACCTCGACCGCAGTCTTACCGGACGCGAGAACCTGGTTTTTCACGCCGAGTACTTCGGCATTGGGAAGCGCGTTCGAGAGCGGCGCGCCCAGGAATTATTGGAGCGCTTTCAGCTCGAGGACCGCGCCGACGAAAAACCTACAGTGTATTCGGGTGGCATGGCCCAGCGGCTGAAGATCGCGCGCGCCTTGATGCACGATCCGGCGATTCTTTTTCTCGATGAGCCCACCACCGGTCTTGACCCGCAAGCTCGCCGCGCGATCTGGGATTTGCTGCGCGAGTTTAACGCGAAGGGTCAAACGATCTTCCTGACGACGCACTACATGGAAGAAGCGGATCAGCTCTGCCAGCGGATTGCGATCATGGACAAAGGGAGGCTGCTCGAAATGGACACGCCTTCGAAGTTGAAGGCGGGAGTGCCGGGCGGTTTCCTGATCGAGCTACAAGTTCAAAGCGCGGACGGGGAGGTCAACTCTCTCGCGTCGGCCTTGCCCGCGCTTGCAGGCGTGGTCGACGTGAAGGTGCAGAACAATCTGATTCGAGTTTATGCGGACAAGGCTGAGGGTCTGCTCGCCAACGCGATGCGCGTCGCTGGTGAGCAAGGCGTGATGGTGACCGATGCGCACGTCTCGGAGCCGAGCCTCGAGAATCTGTTCTTACATCTGACCGGCAGGAGTTTGAGGGACTGAAGCTGAGGGGCGAATGTCCGACAAACTTAGGATATCAGCTGATATCAGATTCCAAAGTTCAGATTCCAAATTTCAGATTTCTTCAGATTTCAGATTTCTAAGATTGTCGGACTTATCTGAGGGACCTAAGAAATGGCAACAATGCTAGCGCTGTTGCATCGCGATATGCGCGTAGCTCGACGCGAGCTGAAATTCTTTTTCCTGCGCGTAGGAATGCAGCCGATCCTGTTCACGTTCATCTTCGGGTACGTGATGCCGCGTGTGGGGCTTGTGCAAGCCGGTTATGCCAACTTGCTTCTGCCGGGCATACTCGCTCTAAGCATGACGCTTTCGGGGATGCAGTCGGTAGCGCTCCCGCTGGTGGTCGAGTTCGGATGGACGAAAGAGATCGAAGACAGGCTGTTGGCGCCGATCAGCATAATGGGAGTTGCTATCGAGAAGATAATCGTCGGCATCATTCAAGCGATTATCGCCGGCCTGTTCGTCCTGCCGCTGGCCTGGTTGATGATGGGAACGCAGCTTAGCCTTCAGCCCGAAAACTATCTTCTGCTGGTCTTGATCGCGCTCATAACAAGCTGGCTGTTCGCCGCGCTTGGGATGGTGTTGGGCACGATCGTTGAGCCACAGCAGATCGGGCTGATGTTCAATGTGTTGCTCGGACCGATGATCTTCTCCGGGTGCGCTTACTACCCGTGGGCGGAGCTGAAAGTGATCCCCTGGTTTCAAAAACTCGTGCTGATCAACCCACTGTGCTATGCGAGTGAAGGCTTCCGCGCGGCGTTGACACCTCAGTTGCCACATATGCCCTTGTGGTTGGTCTTCGGGGGCTTGGTGGGCTTCTGCGCCTTTTTCACCTACCTCGGGCTGCGCCAGTTTGAACGCCGCTCGCTGGATTGAATTCTTCACAGAGCTACCAACGCAAAGATGCGAGCCGCAAAGTGCGCAAAGCCTTTCGGGAGAGTGAATGGTCCAGCCCTGTATGAACCTTCGATAAACGAACCTGACTCTGAATCGATCGTCCGCGATCCCTTTGAAGTAGGAACAGCGGGCAGGCTGCTACCGCCCATGCCAAAAACACCCCTGCGCTGCAAAGAAAACGAGCGAGACAGCAAAGGCCGCCTTAAGACGGGCGGCCTTTGTTATTGAATGTGTTGGCTCCTGAGGTAGGACTCGAACCTACAACCCTCCGGTTAACAGCCGGATGCTCTACCATTGAGCTACTCAGGAAAGAAATTTGTCTAAACGAAAGCCTGAAATTAACAGAGCGTTCCAGCGAGTGTCAACCGGCAGGGCAAAGCACAAAGAGCAGAGGCGAAGGCCAAACGCCGAGGGCAAAGGCGAGGGTCAAAAGGCAGGAAGCTTAGGATCTCAGCCTTTCTTTGAAGAAGCGCGTCAGGCGGTCGCTGTAGTCAATCCTTGCATGGCGGATCGAGCGGGCGTGACGGGCGCCTTCCACAAACCATAGCTCCTTGTCGCCACCTAGAGCCGCATGAATGATTTCAGAGTGCGCGGTAGCAATTAACTCGTCGGCCGTGCCGTGTACCAGATACACGGGGCACTTTATCTGAGCCGCAAGCGCTAACGGATCGACCGAATGGACATCGAAGCTGCCCCTGTAGTTCGCAACCTGAATCGTCGTCCACAAGACCGGATTCAAAACTGCGCCAGGCAGTCGAGTTACTCGCCTCACGAATTCTTCGGTCACTCGGCGCAGTGAAGCGAAGGGGCTGTCTGCCCACACTGCACGTATCCACGGGTTGTGCGCCGCTACTTGTAGCGCGATGGCCGCGCCCATGGATTCCCCGGCTAAGCCAACGCGGTTGCGGTTGATCTTCTTTTCCTTGACCAGCCATTCAATCGCCGATTCGACGTCCCGGCGTTCGTAGAAGCCATATGTAACATAGCGGCCTTCGCTGTCGCCGTGCGCACGACCGTCGAACATCAACACGTTCAGCCCCGCGCGCCTCAGCACCAGCGCCGCTCGCAGAACGTCGGTCCGATTCTTCTTCACGCCGTGTAGGACGACTACTGTCGGCGCACTTCGACCCGCGCTCATCCACCAGCCGTACAAGCGTGTCCCGTCAAATGAGGGAATAGTAATATCTTCGAACGGGATGCCGCGGCGTCGGATCAAATGTCTGACGTGTGGGCTCTTGAGCTGAGTGAGACGCTTGAGTCGCGGCCGGATGAGCAGTCCCGAGAGCGGATAGCTCGCTGCGCCGAGGGCTATCGTTAGCGAACCCGCTGCTCCCAGCGCCAGGTAGCCCGCCAGCCGCAGCCAATGCGGCAACCGTGCTCTTGCAGCTTTCAGCGAGCGTTCGGCTTGTAAGGCCGTCGGCATTTCGTTGTCAACCGGCGCTTCACTCATTCGTTTCACTATCACGCAAGCTCGATGCCACTATGAGATGGTACGCTACGCGACCCGAGTTGTTTGCAATCTTTCCGACGGGTGGTTGAGGGCTGTTCGGTACTTTCGGAGGGGCGAGTAACAACCCAAGGCTGGTAGCAACAGTCCCCGTTAGGGTTCGCTCTCTAGCTTTTCGATGGTAATCGTGGGAGTACGAACCGAAGGCGGCGCGATTTCGATTTCAGGACGAAGTGCTTCGCGCAGCGCCAGGCTTCCAGGATGTGTCATCCTCCGCTCGCACAAATCGGAACTCCGAACACATTTGAAATATAGTATGAGTGTCAGGCAGAGGATCTTGCAGTATCTGCGCGACCTGATTCGTTCTTTTTGCCCAGTAATGGTGACCGGTGAATTGACCGTTAGGAATGTGATCCCCGTATGCCAATCAGAGTAACCCAATACCTCTTTACTGCCATCCTCCTTCTCTCACTTGCGCTTGCGTCCACGTCAATCGGACAGGTGGGCGGAAGCACGCCGCAAAAATGTCATCTGGACCAATGTGACCAACTGCGCGATCACGGGCAACAGTCTTCAGAAGACTGCGGGCCGTAGCGATTCTGCGGATGCCGGGGCCAGGTCGCAGCAGACGGTAACATCCGGTGATGTCTTTTTCGACTTCACCGCTGGGGATTCAAATAAAGTCTTGTTTTGCGGACTGACGCACGCGGCGATCAGCACTAGTTTCCTTGAGATAGACTTCGCCATCAAGCTCACGGACTTCGGAGTGGCGGAGGTGCGAGAGAACAACATTTACGAGAGAGAGACCTCCTACCGCGCCGGCGATGTGTTTAGCGTCGCGGTGCAAGCGAATGAAGTGAGGTATTACAAGAACGGAGGGCTGTTCTATTCAAGCTTGAAGTTACCGGTCTACCCGCTGTTCGCTGACGCGTCTTTCTTGACGCTGGGCGGCAAAATCGACAACGCAGTCATCGGAGCGTTAGCGGTCAGCTCGTCAGCCGACTGGAAGATGTACCAGCACGACGCAGCGCATTCGGGTTACTCGGCCACGTCACTGGTCAACAGCTCGAACGTCGGGACCCTTGCACAAGCGTGGAGTTTTACTACCGGCGGCTGGGTGACGGGCACGCCAATCGTCGCCGATGGAGTTGTATACATCGGCTCGTGGGACGGAAACATTTATGCCCTTCGCGAGCGCGACGGCACCGTTGTTTGGAGCTTCAACGCTGGCAAGCTGTATTTCGGCACTGGACGGGCGCAACTGATCGCCGTGAATGCAGCGGACGGTCAATTGATCTGGCGCAGCCAGCTCGCAGACCCTAACCAGGCATTTTCACATTTGTGGTTCACCCACGGTGTTCGACGGAAAGATATACATAGGCCTGGCCAGTCATTGTGTTAACCCTTGCATAACCGGCAAGCTAGTTTGCGTCGACGCCAACGACGGCCGCGTTCTCTGGAGCTTTGCCACGGCGCCTGACAACAGCCTGGGTGGCGCAGTTTGGTCGTCAGTGGCGGTGGATGCCGGACGGCGATGGTCTACGTCGGCACGGGCAATTTTTGCAGCGGGAGCGACAGCCATTCGTCGGCGGTTATAGCGCTCAACGCCGACACCGGTCGCTGGTTTGGGAGTTCAAGAAGCTACGCGGTGACCTGAACAATCTTGATTTCGGTATTTGTCATTTGTTATTTTCCAATGCTCGCAGACTCGCCGAACCTCTGTCCCAAAATGACAAATGACAAATCTCAAATGGAAAATGGAAAATCCTTCCGCCTTCTGCCTGCTGCGTTCTGACCTTCCTACTTCCAAATCCCGGCGGCTCGCCATTGCTCATCCACTTTTGTTTCGCTAGCCATCTTCTTAACCTCGTCGGAGGTCAGGCGGCGTCCGAAACGATTAGCTTGATCTGCGATGCTGAATGTCGTGGCGACTACGGTAGCAACGCAGGTCGCATAATCGCGCGGGTCTGCCTTATCAAATGTGTCGGCGACGGTGTGATGCACGGTGAAGTAGACCGACTCGTCCTGAAGCAAGATGAGGTTCGGCACCCCCTCGGCCATGAACGCCGCATTGTCCGTCGCGGCGAATGCGGCGTGCTCGATAGCCGAAACACCGAAGGGCGCGAGCGGCTTCATCAACAATCGAATCTGATCGTCGAGGTCCGTTCGTCCCATCGAGAACCATCCAACGGGTCTTCCCGCTCCGACGTCCATTATCAAAGCTGCGACTGTCCGATCCATCTCGTCGCGATGTCGAGCTACGTACGCATTCGAGCCGAGCATGCCTTCTTCTTCGCCGCTGAACAGCACAAAGCGGATCGTTCGCCGAGGCGTGATGCCAAGCGATTTGATTGCGCGAGCTGTTTCCAACACCGCAGCCGAACCCGCCGCGTTGTCGAGCGCGCCCGGACCCAAATCGTTAGAATCCAGGTGCGCGCCCAGTACATCGATCTCGGTCGGCCGCTCGCGGCCGACAATCTCACTGACAATGTTGTTTGACTGGAATGCGGGACCGAGCTTGTTGCGAACGTCAAGCCGAACCCTCGGTTTTTGACCCGCCGCCGATAAGCGCTGGATCAAACCTACATCTTCACGCGCTATTGAAAGTGTGGGAAGCGCTGCCGGGCGAGCGTTGAAATCGACAGGTGCTGTGTAGAGCATAGTGTGCTGCTTGTCCGAAGCGATGAGTAGTGCAACCGCGCCAGCATCTCTAAGGTCACGAGCGAGCAGGGGGGTGCGGTAGAAGTTGTAGATGACTGCGTCGAGCGTCTCGCCTGCTGGCATGGCAAGCGCGACCCGGCCTCGAAGTCCGGAGCGCACGCGCTCGACATCTTCAGGGCGGCCGGCGCCGATTTCGACCACTTCCCCCTCGATAGATCCGCCAGTTCCCGGGGTCCATGTGTATGAGGCGACCGTGAGCGGGCGGTCACCGTGCGACACGAGCACAGCGTTGGCCGAGCCGCGCTCCCACGACACGGGAACTGTGAACGGCTCGCGATGGACGTTTGCGAGTCCGAGCCGCTTCATCTCGGCTTCCATCGCTTCTTCTGCTCTGCGCGCACCAGGTGAGCCGGTCAGGCGACTGCCGATCTCATCGCTGAGCATCGAGAGGTATTTCAACTGCTGGCCGCTGGTGAACACTTCGCCGACCAGCCGCGAAGACATCGAGTCGCTTGATTGAGGCGCGGCTATCTGAAGCCATACGGTGAGAACAAATACGAGAGCAATTGAGAATCTTCGCATTGCGGTGAGCCTCCCGAGAGTCGATTGAAGGATGAGAAGTATAAAGCAATTTGATAATCTCCCGAACTGAAAATCTAAAGTCTATGCTACCGCGGAGGGGATTGTGGACGAAACACTGAGCGTCTTCGGCACTACGTTCGCGGCAACGGCCGCGCTGATGCTAGTCGTCTGGCTGCTGAGCCTTGTGAAGAAGGACGCGAGCATCGTCGACACTTTTTGGGGGCTTGGCTTTGTCCTGATCGCAGCAGTCTGCTATGCGACCACGAGCGGCTACCACGAGCGTAAAGTACTCATCACATTACTCGTGACGGTTTGGGGGATACGGCTGGCGTCGCACATTTTCTGGCGGAATAAAGGCAAGGTCGAGGACTTCCGATATCGAGCGATGCGGGCGCGGTTCGGTAATCGATTTCCGATACTGAGCCTTTTTACAGTGTTTGGCCTGCAGGGCTTGCTGATGTGGATTATCTCGTTGCCGCTTCAGATGGCGCAGATTTCACGCGAGCCCGCGCGGCTTACGTCGCTCGACTGGGCCGGCGCCGTGATATGGCTGATCGGATTCCTGTTCGAGGCGGTTGGTGATTTTCAGCTCGCGCGGTTCAAGGGCTATGCCAGGAACAAAGGCAAGGTGATGGACCGAGGGCTATGGCGTTACACACGTCATCCGAATTATTTCGGGGACGCGCTATTGTGGTGGGGGCTGTTTGTGATCGCATTGTCTACGCCCGGCGGAGCGTGGACGGTAGTCAGCCCGCTGATCATGACTGGGCTGTTGATAAAGGTGTCAGGCGTGGCGCTGCTTGAAAAAACGCTCACCAAAACGAAGCCGGAGTATCGGGATTACGTCCGCCGCACGAGTGCGCTCTTTCCGCGGATGCCTCGAGGATAGATTGCCGGACTAATGCCGGTGGTTCCGGTCAGCGGGCGCAATGAGTTGTCGTTCTCCGGGAGTCGCGGGCGGTCGCTATTTCAAATAGGCGTTGCACTCGTAGCACCACGTGAACGATCGCGCCGAGACCGGAAGTTCGCGTATGAGCGGATGTCCGCTCGACTTCGAATGTGCGAGTGCGTGACCCCTCGTGGTCTCGCAACAGCCGATGTGCCCGCAAGTCATGCACACTCGCGTAGGCGCGCTCACACCGCATTCCAGGCACGCGGTGTTTGTGATTTCGAGAGCCGCGCTGTTTGTGTCCGCGAGGTGCGGGCACTCATTCGCATTGACATTTCCCATAGAGTGTTTCCTAAGAACCCCGGCGCATCTTCATCGCCGCAAGAGTATTTTTCATCAACATCGCGATCGTTAGTGGCCCGACCCCGCCGGGAACTGGGGTCAGGTAGCCTGCCACCTCTGCCGCCTCGCGTGGGTTCACGTCGCCGATCAGCGTGTACCCGTTCTTTTCGACCGCCGCGCGCCGTTTCGGATCGTCGCCGAAGAAGCGATCGAGATCTTCTGGGGTTGTAACTTTGTTCATCCCCACGTCCACAACAGCCGCCCCCGGTTTTATGTAGTTGCGGTCTACCATTCCCGGCCTCCCAATTGCCGCGATCAGGATGTCGGCCTCGCGGGCAACCGCCGGCAAGTCGCGTGTTCGTGAGTGACAGATCGTCACCGTTGCGTGCCGATGCAAAAGAAGCAAAGCGACCGGCAATCCCACTATCCGGCTGCGGCCCATCACGACGACGCGTGCGCCGGTCATCTGAATCTCGTGGCGCTCAAGCAACTCAATGATCCCTGCCGGCGTGCACGGCCTCAACCCCGGCTCGTTGAGCGTGAGTCTCCCAACGTTCATCGGATGAAAGCCGTCGACGTCTTTCGCGGGATCGACAGTATTCAGCGCGAGCGCCGCCTCGACTTGCTTGGGCAGCGGCAGTTGAATGAGTATGCCGTCTATCTCGTCGCGGGAGTTCAAATCACCGATGAGCGCGAGCAGCGCTTCGGTCGTCGTTGTCTCTGGGAGGTCAATCTTTTCGGAGTAGAGTCCGAGTTGCTCACAGGTCCTCACTTTCCCCGAAACGTAGATCTGCGATCCGGGGTCGTTGCCTACCAGCACGGCCGCAAGTCCTGGCCGGAGCCCGCGTCTTGAATACTCGGCCACTTCACTGGCGACTTCGTCTCTTATTGCTTTAGCGACGGTTGCGCCATCCAGAATCGTAGCCGTCATTCATCATCCTCTACCGGTTAATGACCGAGGTCTGAGTATGATGTCCGGCCTTGCACGGTGTCAAACTTCACGACGCATGACCTTGAAACGCGGATTCGGGATTAGTGACTGTGGTTATCGTTTGAGGCTGCTGCTTGAATGGGCTCGCAGTTGAAACGCGAGTTGACACTCGTGTAACATCTTGTGTGTTCGCTTGCGGGTTCCAGTCAGAGTCCACTCTTCGACGCTCAGTATATGAATAGAAGAATTGTTTTAGTGTTTCTGGTGGCTGCAGCGGCGATGCTCGCCACTGCCGGGTCCTCCCCATTGTCCAGCAGGGCTCGCGCTCAGGGGTTTTTCGGAGCGCAGCGCTTTCCGGCAATCGACGTTGACAGCGCTGACAATCTCTACCTGATGATGTCGGTCGCAACCGCTCCGGCGAGTGAACACAGGCCGCATAGCCAGATCTTCTTTACGATGTCGCGTAACGGTGGTGCTGACTGGGATAATCTCCCGCAGACCCGCAATCTTTCGAAATCGCCGGGCGAAGCGTTCGGCCCTTCATTAGCGGTGAACAAAAACGGCACGGCGCGAGTCTACGTCGCGTATCACGACAACTCGACTGGAACAACCCAGGCGTATTTGATCCGCACGAAGAAAAAACAAAAGTTTAGAAAACCCGCAAACATCACACCGCATGGTGGCGGCGCATTCGCGCCGCGCGTGGCACTGGACTCAAATGAAGCGGTCAACATCGTTTGGGGCGACACGAACGACAATTTAGGTAAGGTCATCTTCGTCCGCTCGACCGATCAGGGCGCGACCTTCACGGAACCGCTTGACGTCTCCAGGTCCTCGGGTGTTGCGTTCGACCCGGAGATAGCAGTCGATTCAAGCGACGCGATAAACGTCGCGTGGCAAGATACTGCGCCGGGCACGAGCGTCATCATGTTCTCGCGTTCAACTGACGGAGGGGAGACTTTTTCCACGCCTCTGCGGGTTTCGACCGGAGCGGGCCGGGCGACCGAGGCGGCTATTGCGACGGACGGCGCCGGTCGTCTAAGCGTGGTCTGGGTCGACGAGAGCTCGGGCACTGCGGAGGCTTATTACTCGCGCTCGACTGATAACGGCCGAACGTTCTCCGAGCCGATCAACGTAAGCGGGTTTCCCAGCGGCGATATCCACAAGCCGACAGTGATCGCTTTCCAAAACGCGGTCTACGTAGCATTTCAAAACGGAGACTTGTTTGGGGAGGAGCGGATCAAGAACCAGCAGGTGTTCGTCGTGAAGTCCGAAAACGCGGGAGTGACTTTCGGCGCGGTAGAACAGGTTTCCCAAGCCAAGAACAGCGTAGGCCGGGCGCATAGTCCGGCGATGGTAGTCGACAGCCGGGGCGTGCTTCACATCGTGTGGATAGACGCTTCAATAGTTGGCAACGACGAAGGGCTGCTGTTCTACAGCAATTCAACCAACGGCCAGCAGTTCTCTCAGCAGCGGATGATACTGGCGGTCATCTGATTTCTTAGCGCAATTTCTCAAGCGCATCCAATAGTGGTTTATCGATTGAAGCTCGCTCGGCGCGCCTTGACGCCTCTTCGCTCGAAAGAACCCCGTCTTCCGTTATGATGCCGGTGAACTCCGCAAGCGGCGTCGGTTCGAAATAGCTATTCACTACCAGGACTCCCCGGGGTGCGTCGGGCCACAATGAGTTTACGCTTCCTTCGTCGCGAACCGGGCGCCAGCGATAATCCGCATCGATAAACTTTGACGTATCGCAAACCGTGTACAAGGGCAGACCACGCTCCCGTGCCGCAAGCGCTATCATCCGAGTGCCGATCTTATTCACCAGATTGCCGGGCGTGATTGTGTCGGCCCCCAGGAGTACAAAGTCGATGTGGTCCATCGCGAGCGAAGCTGCGGCATCGGCGATCAAGCTAACACGAATTCCCTGGCTGGCGAGTGCCTGGGCCAGAACGCGGCCTTCCTGCCCCGGGCGGCTCTCGGTTACGACGACGGAAAAGTCTCTGCTGGAGCTCCTGGCCTCAACGAGAGCTGCCTGCACTGTAGAGCTTCGGGAATGGGTCAGTACGGCTGCGCCATTGCTAATCAGACTTGCCGCGTGCAGCGCCGCAGCGCGAGCCGCACGCTCCGCGCTCTCGATGAATCTGAGGGCCTGGTCCTCGGCGGACCTTAGCGCTTCCTGCGCGCCGGTTGCCGTTCGAGCGGCCGAAATCGCAATGCTCGCCAACCTCAGGAGCGGGCTCATGTAGGGCTGAGCCCTTACGAGCGCAATGCACGCTTCGATGATGGCTTGTTGCGCCTCCTCGGCACTCCCTTGCGCCTGCTCGGTTTGGTGATCTCTGAGTAGCGAGAATGCTTCTCCCGCACGGCGCAGGATTTCCGCCGCGCCCGAAGTATTATTTGAGGCGATCTGATTTATCGCGGCGTTCATTGGCAAGCGTGATTGATTGTCTCGCGTCAACACTAAAGTCGTAGGCTCGTTGCCTGACTTTTCAACGTTCGGTATAATCGCGGCTCAACAAGCAAGCGAACATCTGGCAGTCCGTTCTGGAATCTGCTTCGAATCGACTATGCTCACCTTTTGCACTTAACATCCGTGACCGGAGGAAGTCAATGCCAAGTGCTTTCGTTGATGACGCCAAGGAGATCAAGGAAGAGAATCCCTTCGAGTCGATGATGCAGCGGTTCGATGAAGCCGCGACCAGACTCAACCTGGACCCTAACATTTATAAGATTCTGCGGTGGCCGAATCGGGAGATCACACTCTACATACCGGTGATGATGGATGATGGAAACTATCAGGTGTTCACGGGCTATCGCGTGCAGCACAATTTCGCGCGCGGTCCGGCCAAGGGTGGCGTGCGATTCTCGCCGGACGTCTCTTTGGATGAAGTGCGCGCGCTAGCGGCGTGGATGACCTGGAAGTGCGCCGTGGTGAATATACCATTTGGCGGCGCGAAGGGCGGAATCATCTGCGAGCCGCGCGACATGAGTCAGGCCGAGCTGGAGCGCTTGACTAGGCGCTACACGGCCGAGTTGCTTGACTTCATCGGTCCGGAGAAAGACGTGCCCGCTCCTGATATGAACACCAACGAGCAGACGATGGCTTGGATGATGGACACGTACTCGATGCATGCACGGCACCTCGTTACGGCCGCAGTGACGGGCAAGCCAATCGAAATCGGGGGCTCGCGCGGCAGGAAGGAGGCAACCGGACGCGGGTTGCTGTTCGTGTGCAACGAATCGTGCAAGAAGTTCGGGTTTAAGATCGCTGATACGAGAGTCGTGATTCAGGGCGCCGGCAACGTGGGCGGAACGGCGGCGTTGTTAATGCACCAGGAGGGTTACAGGATCGTGGGCATTGCTGACATCACTGGATCGCTTTACAACCCAAAGAGGCTGGACGTTCCGGGCGTGCTGGCATACTTGAAAGAGAACAAGACCGTCGAGGGATACACCGAAGCGGAGCATATCGGCAACGCCGACTTGCTTGAGGCTGAATGCGAGATACTGATGCCGGCAGCGACCGAAAACCAGATTACCACGCACAACGCGGATCGGATTAGGTGTCGAATTCTGGCAGAGGGTGCAAACGGCCCGACAACTGCAGACGCGGACGAGATCATTTCGGCTAAGAGTATCTTCGTGATCCCCGACATCCTTGCAAATGCTGGCGGCGTCACCGTAAGCTACTTCGAATGGGTGCAGGACCGAATGGGCTTCTTCTGGAACGAGGAGACGGTTAACACCCGGCTGCACGAGATAATGGTGAGCAGCTTCAATGACGTGGTCGGGTTTGCGAATAAGTATCGCGTCAACACGCGTCTGGCGGCTTACATGCTTGCTATCGATCGAGTCGCCTACGACACCCGGCTGCGTGGGATCTATGCCTGACCGGACTTACCTGAGAATTCGAGTTGCCGACTCGAGTCAGTGAAAGAGTGCTGAAGTCTCGGCCGGCACGATCGCGTTGCCGTTTCTAGAGTGCGAGGGTTTATTGAAAAATATCAATTTTTCTGTTGACCCCAAAGCTAATTCCGAGTATAGATATACCTGTAATGGGCCGTAGTAGAGCCAGCTTCATCGGCTAGTAGAATCGTACTCATACTGAGCCTGGCAGGAAAAGGTTCAGCTTGGACGCTCACATAGAATCGCATCCCGCCCCCCTTTGGTTCTTAAGGGGAGGCAAAATCACCTCTCTCAGTTTTGGAGGCGATCCTGAAAACGAACTACATTCCTTGGATGACTACTTCAGGAGGCAAACTAATGAAAGCGGCTAGAAAGATAAGCACGCTTGTAACAGTGCTTTTCGTGCTCGCGGGGACTGTGCTCGCGCAGGACGGCAACCTTGCCGAACGGCAGAAGGCGCCGACGGTGCTCGGCGGCACAGGGTTGTTCAACACTTTTTCGACTCGCACTTTGTGTAGGGGCGAGTTCAATTTCGCGCTCTTCTGGAACAACTATACGCGCGACCCCGGTGACCTGAGCATCAATCAAGTCCCGTTCAATTTTACCGTTGGCATCACCAACCGGTGGGAGCTGTGGGTCAACTGGAATGTGTGGACCAACACCACGTCGCGTCAACCGTTCCTGTTGAGCGGATATCAGTTGAGTGCCTCCCGTTTCTTCGGTGATCCCTTTGTGCTGCTGGGTCCCCCGGTTGGCGGAACGGATAGGTCGGCGGCGTTCTTCCCGGGAAGTGGCGCGATCGCTGGAGGAATACTTCCCTCGGTCGGGCGCTTCGGTCAGCCGATAGGGTTCCCCGAAAGCGTCAATTCGCCACAAGGAGGGAACGGCAGGAAGGTCAGAGGCCTTGGACCCCTGATTGCCGTCAACCTGTCCAGCTACTATCCTGAATTGCCGTGGTTCGGTGAGCTCGACTTTCAGGGCTTCGACAGCGCGGGCCGACCGGTATTCGGACCCCGCCAGTCCTCGAATGGCTCGGGCGATTTCTACTTGGGCACAAAGTTCAACCTTATCGATCCGAACAAACACTGGTTCAGCATGGCGCTCGGCGGCTATTTAAAGATACCGATCTCGAGCGAGGACGGCGCGCGCGCGCGAGGGCGCACGAGCGGCGAATATGAGTTTGGACCAATCCTGATGTTGGGACAGGAGAGCGGCGGCAAGCGATTCAGGCTTTATGAAAACGTCGGATACATCCACACCACCGACCCGAGCATAGATGGCGTCAAGCTCCTCGACCTGCCTGACAAGCTTCTGTTGAACGCCGGTATGTCGGTCGCGTTGAACTCGCACGTCGAGTTTCTCGCTGAGCTGGCACACACGCAATTCGTCGCTAATCGCACGCCAAACCTCCTGCCATTTATAGGAGAGAATCTCAGTCCGACCGATTTGAACCTCGGGCTGCGGTTCTTCTTCAAGAATGGCGCCATCTCGTTCGGCGGCGCCTACAGGAAAAACTTAAACAACGCGGATGATGTAACGCTGCCGGTGTTTGTGTCGAAGACCAGTTTCATCAAGTCGCGTATTATACCGCAGTTCTTTGTCATCAACCCGCTGTTCGACACCACTCCGCAAACGTTCGAATCGGAAGGCGGAAGCGGATTCGTTGCATACTTCTCCATCGGGAGCCGCAAGCGTTGTCCGTTGCCGCCCGCGCCAACTTGTGTGCTTGCCTCCAGCGTGGGAAGTGTCAACAAAGGCGAGCGGCTGACGCTTACTACAACGCCGACAACTCCGGGTTACGACGCAAGCACGGTCACCTACGAATACCGGTGGCAGGTGACCGACGCGCAGGGTCGGCCCGTTACGGTAAGCGGCACCGGAGCTTCTGTCGAAGTGGCGACCGGAACGCTTGCTTGCGGAAGGTATTCGGTGACGAACACGGTGACCGCTACGGTGCCGGCGGTTGATTGCCCGAGCGATTGTGTAACGACAGGTCAGACTACGTGCACAGCGAGCTTCGAAGTAACCGAGCCGCCGTGCCCGACTGTAACTTGCGACGTTAGGGCTTCGGCATCGTCGGTGAGGCCTAGCGATCGGGTAACCTTCAGCGCCACGGCTACCGGAGCCGAGGGTGCTAGCTTCACATGGTCGACGACTGGCGGAACGCTCTCGTCAACCACCGGTGCTGAAGTCACTCTCGATACGACAGGGGTTGCGCCTGGCTCGATCACGGTGTCGGTCAATGTAAGTACGAGCAAGACTCGTTGCGATCAGCCGTGTCCGGGTGCTAGCTGCTCGACGACGGTCTCGGTGACCGAGGTACCTACAATCGTGATACCGCCACCGCTGTCGCCGTGTGGCCCGATCTTCTTCCCGTTCAACTCGGCGAGGATCAACAACGAGCACAAGGCGTGTCTGGACGAGATTGCGCTCAAGATGCAGCAAGACCCGCGCTCATCGCTGGTCGTCGACGGCCATCGCGACTCCTCGGAGCGCGTCGGCATCTCGCTCACCCGCGCCAACAACGCGCGTGATTATCTGGTGAACGAGAAGGGTGTCGACACGGCTCGCATCACCGTGCGCAACTTCGGCGATACCTGTCCGCACGACTCAGGCGATCCCAATCTCAACCGCAGGGTTGAATTCTGGATCGTGCCTGGAGACGGCAGGGCTTCTGACATCGACTCGATGAAGAAGTGCGCTTCGGGCGCAACACCTCAGGTCATCACGACTGAGGAGCCCGCGCCGTCAATAGAGAGGAGGCCTGCGCGCCGTGTACCTCGACGACGCGCTAGGAGGCCCGGTGAGCCGGTTGGAATGATCCTTCAGCCGGAGACGCTCACTGCTTCGGCGAATCGATAACTCCGAGAATCATCTCGGACCCAACGGCGGGGCGGTCTTCGGATCGCCCCGCTTTGTTTATGGGTCAAGCCTCACCCCTCTCGCCATCCACCTGCTTACCCGCACGGGTAATTGACGCGCGAATTCCTTAGTGTATAGTCGCGCAAGGCGCCGCTTGTGTTGACGAATGCCACGTGGCGCTTAAGCTTCTGCTTTTTAGGACTCACCGATAAAGGCTTCCTGTGGCCGCGCGCTCAGGCTGCAAAACCGCCAATGTTCCCGGCGGCTGCCGAAGTGAGAAAAGCGGTTCAAGATCCGTACACGCTCGTTCAAACAAGAGACTTGGAGAGAAGCACCCTAAGATTCAGCCGATACAACTTGATCACGAAGAAAATTCAGTCGAGTTGTGCCCGCGCTCGATTAGCGCTGTTAAATCCGGGGGGTCGCGTACGGATGTTGCAAGAGGCGAAAATGCAAACAATGAAAACAAGCACACTGGCTCTCACCCTGCTCATCATCAGTGGATCGGCACTGGCGCAAGAGAATCAATTCGGTAACATCGCCGAGCGGCAGCGGACGTCGACGGTGCTCGGCGGCACCGGTATGTTCAATACGTTTTCCACCCGCACGCTCTACAAAGGCGAGTTCAACTTTGCGGCTTTCTGGAACAGATTCAATCGTGACCCCGGTGGTTTGCGAATCGATCAGGCCCCTTTCAACTTCACGATCGGACTCACGAACAGGTGGGAGTTGTGGGTGGACTGGGTGACGTGGCAGAAGACCAGATCGAACAATCCGCTCTTGCTGAGCGGCTATCAGTACAATGCGGTTCGGCTTTTCGGCGATCCGGTTCAAATACACTCGGCCCGCCGAGTGGAGGCAATGGCAACGCGGCATTCTTTCCGGGTACGGGAGTGGAGGGAGGCGGGATACTCCCAGCGCTTGGCCGCTTCGGTACTCCAGCCGGACTCAACGGGGTGAGCACCATTTCGCCCGCGGGAACCGGTGGTCCGCTGGTAGCCGGACTTGGTCCGGCCATTGTCACGAACCAGGCTAATTTTTACAACGACCTTCCGTTCTTCGGCGTAGTTGATTTCCTTGGCTTCGATGGGCTCGGCCGCCCGGTACTAGGCCCCCGCGAATCCGCGAACGGCTCGGGAGACGTTTACGTCGGCTCCAAGTACAATCTCATCGATGCGAACCGTCATTGCTTTAGCATGGCGCTGGGTGGCTATGTAAAGATCCCGATCTCACGCGACGACGGGGCTCGCGCGCGGGGGCGCACGAACGGGGAGTACGAATACGGACCCATACTGGTTTTCGGCCAGGAGAGCGCCAGCCATCGGCTCAGGTTCTACTAGAACATTGGATACATTCACACGACTGATATCAGGAAGGGCGGCGCTAAAGTTCTCGATCTTCGCGACAAAGTCCTGTTGAATGCAGGGGCATCGTTAACGCTGAACAAGTACATTGAGCTTCTGGCGGAGGTGGCTAGCACAGTCTATGTTGGGGCCGGAACTCCTAGCCTGGAACGCTTCAACCCCGTCGATTTGAATCTTGGCATGCCCGTCTATCTGAGAGATGGCTCGATAGCTTTTGGCGGCGGCTATCGCTACTCTTTGAACGGCGCGAGCAGGCGCACCCTGTCGGTGCTTGACTGCGTCAAGATCGTCAAGACTCACGACGACAAGGCCCACCACGGGTATGGCGGACCTCCTCCGCCGCCGCCACTGCCGGTGATAGAGTGCAAGCCGAAGGAGGTCGAATTTGGTGAGGGCGGGCGACACGGGTTCGTTGGGTTCTTTTCAATAGGTACTCGAAACGGTTGCCCTCCGCCGCCTGTGCGAGCTGCGTGCTTGAAGCCTCACCGACAGTAGTCACACGCGGCGATCGGTTGACGCTTACCGCGAGGGCGAGTACTCCGGGTTATCCAGATGCGAAAGTGAGCTACCAGTATCGGTGGGAAGTGAGGGACGCTCAGGGTCGATCCGTGGCGTTGAACGGCAGTGGAGCTTCCGTACAGGTCCCGACCGCGCAGCTAGCCTGCGGCGGTTATTCGGTACGCACGACTGTCACTGTGACCGCTGAAAACATCGATCACCCGTCCGGTTGCGCTACCACCGGCGAATCAAATTGCTCGGCCTCATTCGAAGTAACCGAGCCGCCTTGTCCCAATGTCACGTGCAGCATCACCGCGTCAGCCTCGACAGTCACCGAGGGCGATCGCGTCGCCTGGACGACGACTGGCGGAAGGTTGTCGTCGACGACCGGCACTGAAGTGACACTCAACACGGCCGGCATAACAGGTCCGGTCACTGTTCGAGCGTTGGTGACCAGCGAGGCCCGGCGCTGCGATGAGCCGTGCCCGGGCAGTAGTTGTGTTACGACGATAACTGTAGAACGAATTCCACCGCCACCGCCCAGGCCCGAAGTTATCAAGCCGTGTGGACCAATCTACTTCCCGTTCAATTCGGCTCGAATCAACAACGAACACAAGGCTGCCTTGATGAGGTGGCGCTTGCGTTGCAGCAAGATCCGCGCGCGGCGGTGGTAATCGATGGACATCGGCGATTCGTCTGAGCGCGTCGGAATATCGCTCTCTCGGGCGAACAACGCGCGTGATTACCCGGTCAGCGGAAAAGGAGTTGACCCGGCTCGCATGACTGTGCGGAACTTCGGGGATACCTGCCCGCAAGAAAGAGGCGACCCTCAACTCAATCGCAGAGTCGAGTTTTGGATACTTCCTGAAGGTGCGACCGTCTCCGACATCGACTTGGTGAAGAGATGCCATGCGGGCTCGACGCCGCGGGAGATCACCGATGAGACGCCTGCGTTGGGAGAGCCTGTTCGGCCTTCTCGAACCAGGAGACCGGAGCCCATTGGTGCGCTGGCAGAGCCAGAGAGCCGGTTTACGCGAACAGAACAGCAACCACGAGCGCGAGAAGCGAGCCGCAGCTTGCACCCGCGAGCGTGGTGCGTTCCGTCAGCGTCAAGATGGTCGATGGCGCGCTTCGCGTCATAGTCGACGCAGACGGCGCTGTTCAGTTCAAAGACTTCACGCCCAATGGCCCGTCGCGCATCGTCATCGATCTCACTGGCGTGCGTAGCGCGCTGGGCAGCAAGACGATTCCCGTCGCTGCTGGCCTGGTTGATCGTGTAAGGGTGGGCGAGCCGGCGCCGGGAGCAGTACGCATCGTGATAGACGTTGGGACGATGACCCGCTACCGGGTGATGAGGGAAGGGGCTTCGCTTATTGTAATCATAGGCGAGGAAGCTGCGGCCGCTCCTCGGGAGCGTCGAGGTAACAGGTGATTCAGTCCTGTTTCGACGGTGCCGAGGCGGGTTGCTGCAGCGTGCCTCGAACCACACTCGCACTGGCAGCCGTTACCTTTAAGTAAGCCGTAGCGATTCGCTTGATGTCCTCGGCAGTCACTTTCGATGCCTGCTCGCCAAAGGTATCGACGTCAGAAGCTTGCCGTCGGTAGAAGACGGCTCGCGCGTACTGAAGCGCGTGTTGCGGCTGCGATTGTAGCAGCGCCATGCGGGCGGTTGTCGCCAATGCTCGAGCGCTTGTTACCTCTTCCGCTGGGAGTCCTCCGCGCGCTAGCCGCTCGAACTCGGCAAGCAGGGCGCCTCGCGCCTGCTGCTCGTTCTCAATTCGGCTTGCCGTGTAAACGGCGTAAACGGCGATCACACCCGCGACGAGCATCGCCTGGTGTTGAAGCCCACCCATCGAGATCAGGTTCTGTTTATCGCGCAGCTCTCGAAGCAGACGCCCGCCTTGCCCGTTCATCGCCGATTCGATCAACTGGACCGCTGTCAGATCGGCGCTCTCCGCTCTTGGTCCCGCGAGCCCGACGGCAATAGTAGTCTGCTCGCGGCGCCGCTGCTCGGTTTTTTCTCCTGCGGACGCCGGCTGCGGCGTTCGTACGTGAATCGCAGCATCAACGTCTCTCCGCTTGAAACCCTCGGCAATCTGCGATGAGACCAGGGCCGAACCGTCCGTGTCGCCGACGATGATCGCAAGCGGAACTTGCCGCTTTATCGCGCGCGCATACCATTCGTTCAGCTTCTCCGCCGTGAGCGCGGCGACGACCTCCTCACGGCCGTGCGATGGGAGCGAGTAAGGATGCCCGGGGAAGAGCGCCTGCAGCAGCAACTCTCGCGAGCGCGTGAAGCTCGAGTCGAGCGCGTCGCGAATCGAGGCGATCTGCTCGAGTCGCGCTCGCGCGATGTCATCATCTCTGAAGGCAGGTTCCTCGATCACGTCGCGCAGGAGCTTAAGCGCGCGGTCCGCATTGCGCGAGAGCACACTCAGAATGAAACCAAAGAAGTCGGGCTCAACTACGATTCGAACATCCGCTCCGAGTTGTTCCAGCTCGTGGGTGAACTGCGAGAACGTCCTGCGAGGCGTGCCATACAGAATGGTGCGAAGCATCAGCTCGGTCGCGCCGCTGGTCGTCGGCTCTTCAACGAGGCGGCCCCCTTGAAACAGTATCGCGACGGTCACCGCTTGTTGAGCGTGGTCTTCGCGCACGAAGGCTCTTGGGCCGTTGAGTGTTGAGAAGTCTTTGACAGGCAGCGCCTGAACGGACTCCAATAGCGACTGCCGCTCGGGAGAGCGCTCAGAGCCTTGCGGCACAGCGAGCGACGAGTTAGCGTCAGCAGCTTGAGCAGCGGCGCTCTCCACCGGTTGAGAAAAGCCCGGCGCCCACGCCGTCACGGTTTTCGAAAAGGTGTCGGCATCGAAGGTGCGAGCCGCAGCAGAGAAAGGCTGGTACTCGTGAATCGACGTGTTGCCAATCGTCAGGTATTTGGCCGCAACTCGTTGCACGTCTTGGCCGCTAACGGCGCGAATGCGTGCTCGATAGTCTAGAACTGCGCGGAACCCGGCTCCTGCAGCTTCGGCGCGCGCCAGCGCGTTTGCGCGACCGAGGTAGATCGTGGTCTCGTCGACGAACCTTTTTTCTAGAAGCGTTCTTGCCCGCGCCAGGTCTCCTTCGGTTGCTATTTCGCGTCGCAGCCGATCCAGCTCTTTGAACAGCGCTGACTCGGCTTTGTCAATTGAGGACCCTTCGCGCGAGTCTGTCGCTGACCAGGTTTGGATCGCAAGCAATCCAGCGCCTGCGTGCGCCAGATAGTTCGCTTCGATCCGGTTCGCGACCATCTGCCCGTCGATCAAGGAACGGCTCAACCGTGACGCCCGGCCCCGACCGGCAAGAGCCATGAACACTTCGATCGCCGGCCCGTCCTTTGATTCAGCTCCCGGTACCTGAAAGCCCACGCTTATGATCGATTGACTTATGTCCCAGCGATCCGCCGCGTAGCGAAGTTTGGCTTGTTCGGTTGGCGAAGGCTTGACCGCGGACGGGTTCTCTGTGATGGGTGGGCCCGGCTTGGCAGTCTGCGGCGGGTTGCCTGGTGTAAACACGGACACGCGAGCAGAGGAAGCTTTCGTCTTCGTGACTTCTGCTGCTTTGTTCTGCTCCGCCGCGCGTCCGGGGTAAACTCCGAATTCTCCGTAGAGCTGTTGAATCTCGACAAGCGTGTTGAACGTCGACACATCGCCGGCGACCGCGACGATTAGATTCTCGGGCCGATAGTGGCTGCGGTAGAACTCGACAAGCTGCTCGCGGTTGACCGAGCGCAACGCGTCGATATTGACCGAAGTTCCATCTGTGAATGCGATGTTGAACAGGCGCGCCCTCGAAAAGGCGGCCGGATCATCGAAGTCTATGAAGCGCGAGAGGGCTTGATCGCCGGCGTCCGAAGGGTAGGTCCGAGTTGTAAACGCGCGTGAACGGAGCGCCAGCCCACCTTCCAGCGAAACGCCCCCCCGTTTTTCCTCCTCGATCACAAGCGGAATCTCCCGGCGCATGGCTTCAGCGTCAAGCGACGGGTTCTGCAGCATATCGGCTTGAATAGTCAGTGCATCCTTGATCTTGTCTGAAGTAAAGACCACGGAGTAGGCGGCGCCATCATACAATGTTCTGGCTTCAACGGATGCCCCGAGCGCACGCAGGTCAGCGGCCGCTCGGTCCGCCGGCCGCAGCACAGTCCCCTTTAGAATCAAGCGCTCGACCAGTTGGGCGGTTCCGTTCATCGACCAGGGCTGATCAAGTGCCCCTGCCTTGAAATAGGCTACAGCAGCCGCAATGGGGGTGGCGTGGTGTTCGCTGATGACGACCGTCATTCCATTCCGCAACACGAAACGCGAAGTGGTGCCTGCCTGCTCTTGCTTGATTACCGCGGCTGCGGCTGGGACATTTATCGGATGAGGCTGAGTGGTTGTTGTGGACGAAGGCTGAGGAACTTTGGGCCGGCCTCGCCCGCTCTGTGCTAGTGCTGGGGCTACCGTTGTTGTTGTTAAGGTAATGATCGAGAACGCTGTAAAGTAAGGCTTCAAGAATTGCACTACGCCGCTCCTCGCTGACTGCTACGGAGAATGATAGAGGTCGGTTATATAGATAGTCAACGAAGAGACAATCGACGACTAAGGCCGGAGGCGCACAAGGCATACGTGCGCTTGAACGCATTCGACTAAGTTGACGCAATTGACGAAATTGACGCATTTCGCGAAATTGGCGAAGTTAGCGAAGTTGGGGCACGCTTCTCTGGGGTCCTGTGGTGAGGTTCCGCAACGTCCCCAGAGTTTGTCTTAGAGAATAACTGGGACGCGAAGGAACGGTGGAGGTCGAGAAGTAAAACTGATCACCAAAAAAAGCTCGGTGCTGACGCCGTGTACGCCCAGCCCGAGAGTCGTGGCTGACACTTGAAGGAATTTGAACGTCAATGTGAGAGCAGCGCCACGCGGTACGGCTTGCTTATAGGTCCTTGCCAGCAGCCGTGTAGTCGACTTTCCACTGGTATGTCGTTACCAGAAAGTCTATGTCTCTTTGGTAGCTGATAGATATTTGGCACCTGCCGGGCTCACGAGATACGAGGTTGATGCTATTCTCCGGTAGATTGTATTCTTTTTTGATCGCCTCGATCGCCTTCTTGATATCGACCTCCTTGGAGTTTCGGACGGCAGATTTGTTTGCAAGGTCGTCTACGTCGTATTTAACTTGCCGCTCGTCTACGTAAACCGGCGCGATTTTGATCACCGTAAAGGCCACGACGGCGAGTAGAACAAGCGTTAATAGCGCTTTGATTGATACCGCTCCGCGCTCGCGCCGCGCATCGGTGCCTGTGACGTTGCTCATGATTTGCCTCCAGTCTTGGTCTGAATACGCAGCAGTGAGCGCTGATGACTTAAGCTCATTGCAGTCTGCTGGGCGCTCCCGAAAACCGCTCATCTGAGAGTATCTTTGAGGGCTGCTCTAATGACCTGCGGGGCCACGTTTGATCTGATCACGACTTTGCCGATCTCAACCGGCAGTATGAATGAGGTGCGGCCGGCTTCAACCTTTTTGTCGCGATGCATTGCTGAAATTATATCATCGAGCGCAATAGTATTGGCGCTTGGAAGCCCGCCGACACTGGTGAGGGCGGTGTCGATAAGCTCCCGGTCGCCGGCCGCTAGAAGCCCGATCCGCTCCGCTATTCTCGAAGCGGCGCGCATGCCGTGGCCAACTGCTTCGCCGTGGAGAAAGCGCCGGTAGTGTGTGACTGCCTCCAGTGCGTGGCCGACAGTGTGGCCGAAATTCAGGATCTTTCGAAGCCCACCCTCGCGCTCATCTCTCCGCACTACGCTGGCTTTGATGGCACAACAGCGCGCGATCAAGTGCTCGAGCTCGGCCGATTCAAGTTTTTTCAACTCGTCGATATTCAGCGCGACGCGATTGAACAATCGCCGGTCGCTAATCACTCCGTACTTGATAGCTTCGTAAAGGCCAGATCGCATCTGGCGCGCGGGAAGGGTGCGAAGCATATCGGGATCGATCAGCACAAGCGAAGGCTGGTGGAAAGAGCCTATCAGGTTCTTTCCCAGGGGATGATTGACGGCAGTCTTGCCGCCGACGGAGCTGTCTATCTGAGCGAGCAATGTAGTGGGAACCTGAATAATGCGGATGCCGCGCAGGTAGGTCGCGGCGGCAAACCCCGCGAGATCGCCAACGACTCCTCCGCCGATCGCGACGATAACGTCGGAGCGCTCAATGCGGCGGTCGATAAAAAACGCAAACAGCGACTCAGCCGTGCGCAGATTCTTAAACCGCTCGCCGTCGCCGATTGAAAAACAACTAACTTTGAACTCGGCGCGAGCTAACGACTTCACAGCCCGCCTACTGTAGATCGACTCCACAGTGGCATTGCTCACAACGATCGCTTGTCTTGCGTTCTCGCCGAGTGCGCCTCGTGCGAGTGTACCTAGCTCATCGAGCAAACCCGAGGAGATCCGAACCTGATAACTGCGCGAGCCAAGTTTTACTTCTACTGTTCGCATAGCCGATCGCACCAATGTTGGGAGGAAAGCTTAGCGCCGATCTGTTACTTCAAGGCCTCATTGAATTCGTCAATGAGCGGGCCGAATCTTATGGGACCGATACCTATCTGGTCGGCCATTTCGTCGGCGGTGTAACGGTCACCGGTTTCCCATATCTCTTTCAAGAAGTCTCCCGTCCGCCGCGAAGCCCACCAGCGCGAACCAAAACGCGTCTTGAGATATTCGCGCAAAGAAACCTCGAAAGCCCACGCGCGCAGATAGCTGGCCGAGTAGAATGAATCGTCGAGATCGAACAGAAACTCAGCGGGATCAGTCTTGAAGAAGGTCGCGCGTGTTTGAAGCTGGGCAAACAGTTCGGCCGACTCAGCAAGGTCCTCGCCAAGATGAAGCTGCCGCTCATACATAAGCTTCGCGACGTAGCGGCGCACGCTCACGAGCCTCGCAAGCATGACCGACCGAGCGAACTCGGCGCTGTCTTTGATTCCCAAAAAAGCCGCTAGCCAATCGCTGTCAGAGATCAGGTGGTTAAACAGGAAAGCGTAGGTTTCGGTTAACGCATAGTCGCCCGTGTATTTGAACTCGGGAGGCAAATCGGCCGCTGCCCAACCGTAGTGCTGCGCGTGACCGGATTCGTGTAGAAATGACTGATAATCCGATTGACCGCCGGCGGGGCGTATTACAAGCCTGATATCGTCGGGGACGGATATCGGCACGCAAAAGGCTCTGGGGTTCTTGCGGCGGCGAGGCTCGCTGTCTATTGCAATGTTCTTTTGCTCATTTACTGTAATGCCGAGCCCCGCCATTGTCTCGCGGTAGACCTGAAGCATCTGCTCCTGCGGAAATTGATCGTCGAAGCTCGTCAGGTGTAGAAGGTACATCGCATCGGAACGCTCAGCCTCGTCGACTCTGAGCCCAAAGCCGCGCATTAAGACTTCGTCAAGACGCGTGACGTACACCTGCTCGGTGCGTGAGAGAAGGTTTGCAGCCTGCCGAGCGATTGCCGAATAGTCTAGCCGTCGCAGTTGCTCGAACAGATCTACATAACTCGAATACTCTAGCGAGCGCGCGGTTTCGTGCAGCTTCAGAAGCCGCTCAGCTCGGAATCCATTCGACTCCTCAATCACGGCGAGGCGTCTGCTGTAAATCGCCCGGCGAGACTCTCGGCCGGCTTCCGTCGTAATCGCCAGGGTCGAGTCCTGGAAGGTCAACTCACCGCCCATCCACTCGACCGTCGCAGCGGCTTCGAATTGACCTATCTCCTCGGTCAACCGCTTTACCGAGTCCTCGAGAAATTGTTCGACTGCGAACGCAAAAAACCGCCTTATAGACACGTTCTCAGTCTCAGAGTCGGCTGATGAGTCGGTTAGTTCGCGCTTGAGCCCGTCGACCAGGCTGCGGTCAAAGAGGTGGCTGTAGCACTCGTAAATAGGCGCGATCTCCAAAGTGTTCTTCTGGCCGGATTGGAAGAGGTAATGCTCGCGCGCGCAAGCGACGTTAAACTCGGCGAAGTCGCGTCGATACTGATCCAACATGAGAGCCTCGGGCTGTTTCGAAGCTTCAACATATCGACGCTGCAAATGGGGTGTCAAGCTTTAGACGCAGAACGGGAGACCACTCCAGAACAGAATGGGCCGGCGAGAAAACGGCATTAGCTGCGCGGAGGTGAAAGGCAGTTTCTCTATTCCCTTTCACAGGGCGTGCAATAGAATAGGCGCATGAAAACAAAACTCCTTAAGGTCGGGCTGTCCCTGTTCGTTGTTTTGGTGTTTGCCTGGGCAGCTTACCAATGGTTCGGGAGGACTCATTCTGCTGAGCAGAAGTTCGCCGAGACAGTGGAAAAAAGTCAATACGGTTTCGGCCAGTACTTTAATGCTGGTTATGTTCCAGCCAGAACGGCGATGCTCGACCACATTTTGCTCCTCGATAAGTTGAGCGCTGAATCTGGACGTCCGGTTCGGAATCCATACTTTGTTGATGCGATGGCTTGGTATGTTTGCCTGGCGAAATTGGAGGAAACAAATAATGGAAGTGGAAAGGCCGAATACATGCACGAGGCCTGTGCCCGGTGCGAGGAGCTTGGACGGTCTGATTGTTCAGAAGAGAATCTTCGTCGTCAGATAGGTCGGATGCATATGGTAGCCCTGGCTAACCTAATCGTTGGAGCCCCATGAATTCTTGGTCTGGCAGCAGCGATCGGGCGTGAGACCATGGCGGAGAGTCTCAGGACGACTCTTGCGAAGGGCTAATGCAAGGCGATAAACAAAAAAACAGGCGACGCAGCGTGGGAAGACTGCGTCGCCTTTGTCTTCGATTACTGTCCTCACCACAGTAACCGACAATCGAGAACAGGAAGTGATGTTGTCATCACCCGTTTCTCTTGCCCCATCCCGCATTGAGCAATCGAGATGCCGCGAGTTGAGAGGCACTCATTTTGGTTAGGCCGCTCATTGTTTGAGCTGACTTATTGGCTGATTAGTCTCTTTCACAAAAGATATAGGGACGCCTTCACGTGTAAAAAGTACATAAGTTGGAAGAAATATTTACCGCCCTTAGCCCGTTAGGCGACCGGGTGCCAACGACGCTCGCGAAACGAGAATCTGAGATCAAAATTCGTCTGCAGTCCGCAAAAACTCCTTCACCAATAGTTCTAATTCCAGGTGAGCTTGCAAATCGGTTGCGCGAGCGTGACCGGTGATGTGAAATGATATACTCAAAGCGCGTGCGTATTCTGCTAGCCACGACCAATATGGGGAAGCTCGCCGAGCTGAGACAGATATTGGGCGAACAACGGATCGAAGTAGTGGGGCTGAGCGATTCAGCTTCGACGGAAGAAATAGAGACAGGCTCGACGTTTGCGGAGAACGCGTTGCTGAAAGCCAGACGCTTCTATTCGGTCTCAGGCGCCCCAACTATTGCGGACGATTCCGGGTTGGAAGTCGACGCGCTTGGCGGGGCTCCTGGCATCTACTCAGCGCGCTATGCGGGCGTGGTCTCGGGCGATGGCGACCGGGTAGCGAAATTGCTTGATGAGATGAAAGACCTGCCTGACGAGCTCCGGCGCGCTCGCTTCATGTGCGCCGCCGCGGTTGTGTGGGAAGGCGGAGAGAAGGTTTTTCTGGGCGAAGTGCACGGTGTTATTCTCAAGACCCCACGTGGGGCGAATGGATTCGGTTACGATCCCATTTTTTTCTACCAGCCGTTGGGGAAAAGCTTCGCTCAGCTCGCAGCTTCAGAAAAGGCGCACGTGAGTCACCGCGGCCAGGCTTTTCGCCGGCTTGCCGCCTGGTTAAGTGAATCAGGCGTGCTTGACAGCTCGAAGTCGGGTGATAGAATTGTGACTACCGCGGATTAGACCTTTGCTTATCAGATTGCTAGGTGACCTATGAGACAAGCAACAAAACTATTGGCGCTAATCGCACTCGGAGCGATCGCGTATGCCAGCGTACCAGCACAGGCGGCCGGGGGCCGTGGCTCCATACGCGGCGTTGTGATGGATGCCAGCGGCAGTCCGCTGATTGGAGCTGCTGTTGTGGTCCTCGCGGACACCGAAGCAGCTAAGGTTGACAAGGTCGTTAAGCGAGCCAGCACCGACGGCGAAGGCAAGTTCTCGGCGTCAGGTATCGCTCCCGGTCGCTACCGCGTGAAAGCGGGGGCCGAAGGCTTTAACTCAGTCGAGCTTGCGGCGGATGTGAAGTCTAACAAGGTCACCGTATTCGATTCCATATTGCTGCGTCGGATAACCACCCTCAACGACACGACGAATCTCAACGCCGAATCGAAATTCGCCGCGCGTCGGGTTCGCGGCACGATCTTCCACTACGATGAAGCTAAGAAGGATCCCGCTGGAGCGACCGACGAGTCGACTGTCGCGCTGACCGCCCGCTCTACACAGCTTCACGGCGCGGTGAATGTGTTTGGCCAGACCACCGCGAGCAGCAACACTGACGGGGGCTCATTCGCAGGCGCAAACTTCGCTGTGTCCGAGCAGATAGGGCAAGATGCGAATCTTGTAGTAAGCGGGCAGCTTGGGCGCGGCGATGGAGCGCCGCAGAGTTTGACAGCGGTGACCACTGCGCACACAGGCGATCGTCATCGGGTATCGGTTGCGATGGGCTATGGACGGTTCACGTTCTCGCGCCACAGCGCAAGCCCGAGGCTTGGGCAGTTCTCGGTTTCCGCAACGGACACCTGGCAGGTATCAGGCCCGGTACTTATCGTGTACGGGCTGGAGTTTGCGCGTTTTGCCGAAAGAGGACCAGGCACCAGCATATTGCCCAGATTCGGCGTGGCGCTGGACGCGGGGGCGCGAACCCGTGTGTTCGCTGCATTAGTGCCGGGCTCATCGAGTGACACTCAATCCAAAGTTAATCTTGAATCCGGCGAAATAGAATTCTCTGAGCCGAAACCGGTGGCGATTGCGGGAGGACAGCCGGTGATGGAGCGCAGCTACCGGCTCGAGTTCGGAGGCGAACAAATACTATCGGACAAATCGTCGCTCGAAATGATGGCCTTTTTCGACACGGTCTCCGGCCACGGGGTCGGGCTACTTGCTCTCCCTAATGACACCTCCAAAACCGATCCGGTGCTTCGCACCGAGGCGCAATCGGGGCGCACTCGAGGCTTGCGCGTTGTTTACCATCGACACTTAAATAAAGTTATCGACGGCTCTATAGGGTACGCGTTCGGCGAAGGGCAGCAACTTGATCGCCGAGGCATTACGACCCCAGCGAATCTCTTCAGCAATGCGCTCTTCCACGTCCTCTCGGCGAAGCTGGACGCGAACTTCGTAAGCACCGGCACGAGAGTCTCGACTGTTCTCAGGCTCTCTCCCGGACAAGCCATGTTCGCGATTGATCCGTTTCAGGGGCAGATCTCAACTTATGATCCAAACCTCAACGTTTCGCTGACCCAGGAGCTGCCCAGCCTTAGCTTCATACCCGGACAATGGGCCGCGGTTGTCGATCTGCGAAATCTGTTAGACCAACAGGCCTCGATCACCGATGAGCGCCAGGAGTTGGTAGCAAGCCGCTTTCACAGGCTGGTTCGCATTGGGTTGTCACTTAGATTCTAGTGAGGCGATCTGGGGCTCGGGTTATCTCTCGCTGATTCGAGTCGGAGAATACCCTGAAGATCGCTTTTGAGTTCCGCTCCCACGCTCCCCCGGCTTGTGCTTTGGCCCGATCCGGTTCCTTGCTTAAAAGAAGGACTTATTGACATCCAAAAAATTGGAGTCTCTTCCGAAAATATGGAAGTTGCTTTAGTAATGTCAGGTTGCGGGAGCGCTAAAGCCCCGGTTTTACTTAAGTAAATGCCGTTGCGGGACGGGAATAGCAGTTGCACCGAGGCAGCACAGGCTGTTGGTGCCCTCCATCTTGGCTGAAGCTGCAAAAGGGGCCCGAGAGATGAAAAACCTGATGAGCACGACCAAGCTTGTCGCCGTTTTGGCGATAACCGTCGGGCTTGTCGTAATTGGCATCCTCAACCTGCGCGATCGTTTGAGCCTTCCTCCTGTCGCCGATGATGGAATTGAATGGGTCGACACATCCGACGGCGTTCAAGCTAAGTCGGTCAGCCCGGATTCACCTCTCGCGTACGCTATAAGAAAGGGCGACTACGTTAAAGCGTTCTTCTACGTTGGCAAGTCCGAAGACGCTTCCCGGCCCAAGTTGGCTGCTCGCTCTCTCGACTATGAGGAAGTGACGCGCGCGGAAACGCTGTCACTCTATCTTGAGAACCAGGGCGTGGGGAACAATGCGCGCTATGCGATCGTGCACCCCGATGCGGTTCTCAAAGACATCTACGGAATCAAGCACCCGATTTACGATGTGGACTTTAAGGTGGTCGGTCGTGACCAACATCTCGGCCGCGGGCTCTACCTGGCGTTTATCGGGTTTGTGTATCTTGCGATCGGGTTATTTGTGCTTTTCAAACAGCGCCGTGCGGCGCTGACCTATCACTTCTACGCCTGGTCGCTGCTTTCCTTCGTCGGATATTTCTACAGCTCGACTCTCGAGTTCACAAAACTCGATAGGCTTGTGAGTTTTCTTGATGGCGCAGCATGGGCGTTGCTGGCGCCGCTATTCCTGCACTTCTGCGCAAACTTCCCGTCGGGCCGTGGATTAACTTTGCGCTTGCGGTCAGTGATCGCGGCGCTATACGTGCCAGCATTCGCCCTCATTACCATTGAAGCTTTCTGGCATTACAAACCCGACTTCAAGTTAAGAGCGGACTCGCCTCTCTTCGGCAAAGCCTCGCTCGTTGGCTGGGGCAATACAATCGGCAAGGTCGAGCTGGCTCACTGCGCCGTCTTTTTGGTCATTGGAAGTGTGCTTCTCTTGCGAACGTTCCTTCGCGCTGAGAAGCCGCTGCTTCGCCAGCAACTCAAGTGGATCATATGGGGACTGGGGCTGTCGGGGTTGCCGTTTGCGTTGTTGTATCTGGTGCCTTACATCTCGAACCTCGAGATCACTCCAGTGATGGAGACCGTGGCTTACGGTCCGCTGATCTTGATCCCCTTCTCGTTTGGCTACTCGATAATTCGCTATCGTCTGATGGACGTAGACGTGATAATGCGCCGGAGCTTCGTCCATGCCATGGCGAGCCTGGCGGTAGCTGCGATCTACATGGCGGTGCTGCTCGGCGTGGGCGATCTGGTGAGGTTCATCTGGCAAACCGCAGACTTGAACTCCTGGCGCACCCGCGCGGTGGTCGTCGTGGGCATGCTGACGGTGGCGATGCTGTTCGCGCCGATTAAAAACAAGCTTCAGGTGTGGGCGGACCGCTGGTTTTACGGCGAGAGATACACGCTGCGAACCGGGCTTCAGGATTTTGGGAGAACCCTATCGCAAACGACAGCGCTTCCACAGCTGCTTGACTCGCTCGTCCGGCGCTTATCGGACATGCTCTCTGTACGTAAAGTCGCTATTTTCATCGAGGATGATAGCACGCCTTCGGGTTTTCGACTTGCGCGCGCCGCCGGCATCGATGGCGATGTGAGTCTGCCGGAAAACGTCAAGAAGACAGTTCGAATGCGATCAGCCGGACGGGGCTTCATCGTCGCCAACGATCTGCGCAGGGAACAAGACACTCTGGCAGACGCCGATGGAGTCGAGGTATGGGTCAGGGGATACGAAGAACTACACTACTACGTGCCTTGCGTCGTGAGAGACCGGATGGTGGCTATCATTGGTATAGGCCGAACGACAACCGGCGCGATGCTCACTAGCGAAGACACAGAGTTGCTTAGGGCGCTATCGGGCTACGTCGCGGTTGCCATAGATAACAGTCTGCTGTACAGGTCTGAGATGGAGAAAGCTGAAGAGCTCGCCCGGCTTAAGGAATTCTCCGAGAACATCATCGAAAGCGTCAACGTCGGCATCCTCGTAGTTGACTTCGACGGCCGGATCACGACGTGGAACAGCGCTCTTGAAGAGATCCTGGGCATCGCGCGCGAGCGGGCGTTGCGCCGAAGCATCAACGATATTTTCGACCGCGACCTGATTGAGACCATCCAGAATGTGATCGGCCAGGAGGGCTGGGCGATTCGCGACACTAGGCATATCTACAAGTACAATGCTTCGACTGAGGACGGCCGCCCGCTGACGCTCAACATCTCGCTTGCTCCGTTCGAAGCCGCCCGCGGTGTGGTCACCGGCACTCTTGTGGTGATCGAAAACGTAACTGAGCGCGCGCAACTCGAACAGCAGTTGCTCGAGCGCGAGAAGCTCTCGTCGATCGGACTGCTGGCAGCGGGAGTTGCGCACGAAGTTAATACGCCGCTTGCCGGGATTTCGTCTTATGCGCAGATGCTGCTGCAGCAGGTCCAGGAAAACGACCCCAAGCGGATGCTCCTCGAAAAGATTCACGCTCAGACCGTTCGCGCATCAGGGATAGTTAATAACCTTCTGAATTTTTCGCGCACAGGCGATGCTCAATTCCGTGAAGTCGAGATCAATCGTGTTCTTGACGACACGCTTCAGTTGTTGGAGCCGCAACTACGTAATGCCAGGTTCCAAATCACACGCAACTACGGCGAGCATCTTCAACCGGCATACGGCAGCGCGTCGAAGCTTCAACAGGTATTCATGAACCTGATACTAAACGCGCGCGACGCAATGCCGAACGGCGGACGGCTTACGATACACACGCGCGCCGTCGATACTTCGTTGGTTATCGACTTCCGAGACACTGGCGAGGGCATTGCTCCCGAGAATATCGCGCGAATCTACGATCCGTTCTTCACGACAAAGGAAGTCGGTCAAGGCACCGGTCTCGGCCTCGCGTTGTCTTATGGAATCATCCAGGAGCACAACGGGCGCATCTTCGTTGAAAGCCGCCCAGGGGAGGGCGCGCACTTTACCATCAAGCTACCCACCGCCTTCGCGCGCCAGTTGCAGGCGGCGAGCGATTAATTCTCATCGATTTGTCCGCTGGCAGACCCCTGCGGCCAGTTGGTACCATTCACTCGTATGGCAAAGACAGGCAGCATCCTCGTTGTGGACGACGAGGAAGTAATGCGCGACGTGCTCGATAGCTTGCTCGCGGCCGAAGGCTATCAGGTTGATCTTGCTAGAAGCGGCGAGGAAGGGCTCGACAAGTTTCAGCAGCGCGCTTATGACCTTGTCTTGCTCGACGTCTCCATGCCGGGCAAGGGCGGCTTGAGCGCGCTCGAAGAAATACTCAAGCTCGACGCGGAGGCTGTGGTCGTAATGATAACCGCCTATGCAACGTTCGAGACTGCCATCTCCGCGATGCAGCGGGGGGCCTTTACGTGCATCAGCAAGCCTTTCGACAACAAAGAAATTCTCAAGCTCGTCACCTCGGGCATACGCCGCCGCCGCAAAGACGAAGAGCGGCGGACGCTGAAGCAGACTCTCAAGCGCAGCACCGAACCCAGAGAGACCGTCGCGCGCAGCGATAAGATGCTAGAGATACTCAGCTTTGTTGAACAGGTTGCGCCCGCGCGCAGCACAATCCTGGTCACCGGTGAGAGCGGGACGGGCAAGGAATTGATCGCTCGCGCAATTCACAACCAAAGTGCGCGCGCCGATAAGCCGTTCATCACGGTCAATTCAGCTAACCTCCCCACGGAGTTGTTGGAATCCGAGTTGTTTGGACACACTCGCGGAGCGTTCACAGGCGCTATAGCAGCCAGGAAAGGTTACTTCGAAGTCGCTGATGGCGGCTCGATATTCCTCGACGAGATCGGAAACATCTCGATGGAGACGCAAGCGAAGCTGCTGCGCGTCATACAGGAGCGCGACTTTTCGCCGCTCGGGGATACAACGCGCCGCCAGGTTGACGTGCGAATCATCGCGGCGACTAACGTCGATCTCAAGCAGGCGGTTGATGAAGGCACGTTTCGCGAAGATCTCTTTTACCGCCTCAACGTGATCTCGATAGCGCTCCCCCCGCTTCGAGAGCGCCGCACGGATATTCTTCCTCTCGCTCAGCACTTCATCCGAAAGTACGCCGCAGAAAACAACCGGGACATCTCAGATCACATTGGCGGCGATGTCCTGTCTGCTCTCGAGGCCTATAACTGGCCGGGCAACGTGCGCGAGCTTGAGAACGTGATGGAACGCGCGGTCATCATTGCGCGCGCAAAGACGATCGAACGCGAAGACTTGCGCGAAGAAGTTCTCAATCCTCAGCGCGCCCCAGCGCAGGTTGGAGGGCAGAAGGTGGCAACTCAGATCGACCTCTCGCGTGGAATATCTTTTTACGATGAAGTGAACCGCTTCCAGATCGAGTTGATCCGCCGTGCGCTCGAGATAACTGGCGGCCATCAATCACGCGCGGCTAAGTTGCTGGGGATGAACACCACGACGCTCAATAGCAAGATCAGGTACTACAATATCAGACCGTGAATCACAACCGCAGCACGAAAGGCTGCGATCGCTCGCCGTTCTCGATCAGTACAATTTGATTATCAGCCTCGTCGTTCAGGTTAAGCTTGCGGCGCTTCAGCCTGAGGCTCAGCGAGTTAGTTGCTGAGTTAAAGTCAAACGTCCGCTCGACTAGCGATCCGTTTATCTCCACTTGAGCCGCGGCGGTGAAGGCGTGGCCTGTGACAGTGAGGGTCTTCTTTACATAGGCCGCGCCGGCAATGACCGGGACCTTTTTCGGGGGAGGCGGAGGAGGAGGCTGGACCGTCTGCGCGATGTTGTATATTACCAGCGCAAAGTCCTGATCGAGACTGGTTCCGTTCCCCGGCACTCCGTCGCCTGCGATGTTTGCCGCGCGCACCGTGATTGTGAAGTTGCCTTGAAATCCTTGAGGTATCGCAGCGGGCGGAAGATAGATGGATTCAACGTTGTTGAGTCTGTCAGGCTCGCCCTCTTCGACTGAGTAGGCGCCGGCGAAGTTGTTGCCGCGATATACAGTCACTCCGCCTACTATTATCTCGAGGTCAAGGTCGTTGACTATGGCCGGTCCGACAAGCGAGCCGGGCGCGTCGGTCCAGTCGAGCGTCACGCGCAGCGGAAGCGACCGGTCAGCGAGCGAGCCTTGCACCTCAAGAATTTGGCCACTCTCGGTGAATAGCCTCGTCTGATCAACCAGCGCTCGCGTTGCGCCGTCAAATGACCGCGACAGATCGACAAGTCCCCAGCCCTGCCTTTCACCTGGAAGGTCTCCACTGGCATTCTCACCAGTCATGTACGAAGCCGAGTTGATCAAGTAAGCCTTAGTCATCGCCGGCGAGGGCGGCCGGCCATCTCCAAGTAGGTTTCGCGAGAGAAAAAATCGTCGCACGAGCGACGCCGCTCCCGAGATGTGGGGCGCAGCGAAGCTCGTTCCTGAAGACCACGTGTAAAGCGACTGGTTCGGCGGCTGAAATACGGGCCGGCCCGCGCACAGACCTTCGCCGAAGAATCCAGGCGATTGAGACGCGGCGCCATACACGTGAGTTCCCGGCGCCGCGATGTCGGGCTTCGCGCGACCGTCCGCAGTCGGTCCACCCGACGAGAACCTCAAGATGTCGAGCGCACTGTCCGCGCCATCGGGCCCAATTACGCCTCCGCCGTCGAGGTCGCAAGAGTCAAATCCTTCCGGCCTGTAGTTCTCGCTCGCGGCAACCGAGATCACGTTTTTCGCCGTTCCCGGCGAGCCTACATGTCCGCCAGCACCGGCGTTGCCGGCTGAAAAGACGAAGATCATCTCTTGATTGCCGCTCACCGACGGTTGGGCGTCCCGAACAAGGGCATCGTATTCCTGCGCCGTCGCGTCGTAGGTGTTCGAGAGGTTGCCCCAACTATTGTTTGACATACGAGCGCCGGCCGAGTACGCGGCAGACGCGACGCCAGTAAAGCTCAACTGAGACGGCAGCCGGTTCCTCTCATCGAATATTCGAGAGGCGCCAAGTCGTGCAAAAGGGTCGACGCCCAACCCGTACATATACCCTGAGGCATCCTCGCGGCTGCTCTGGCCCTGTCCACCAGCGACTGACGCCACGATTGTGCCGTGCCCGGGTCGATCGTCTATCAGCCCGTCAGTTGCGTAATTGAAGATATATGCTACGCGGCTGCGGAGAGCGGAGTCGAGAAAATCAGGATGAAGCCGGATTGCGGAGGTCGAGCCGCGATCAAGTCCCGAATCGGTGAAGTCGATAACAAAATCGGGCTCGCCGTCCAACCCCTTCGAGGTTAACCAGGCCAGGTAGCCCGGTCCGCTCGGCTGTGTACCGTCCGCGCTCAGATTCCCCGCGACAATTTGAGCGCTGCGTTCATCGTGTAACTTCAGTTTGGGAGCAGGACTAACGTACAACACTTCATCGAGACCTGCTATGTCCAACAATTGGTCCACGCGCAGCCTTACCGAAAGCACCACGAAGTTGAGGAACATCCTGGGCTCACTGTTGATGCTAGATGCCGACCTGATGATCACTTCAATCGCCGTTGCGGAATCGCTTGAATCAGCCAGCTCGATCTCCACATCGACATCTTGTCGAGACGCACCGCTTAGCATTTCGTCGGTATATGCTGGGTCGAGCTTTTGAACCGCAAGAAGGCGTCCCATCCAACGTATCGGCCGTGCGTCTTCCCAATCCGCTCCCGCATGTAGCCCCGCGACGCGCGCGAGCTCGCTGGGAGAACCTCGAATGATGTAGGCGTTATGCGGAATATAGCCGACTATCTCAGCACCGGCCACTCGGAGCGAATTGATCCACCCGGGTCTGATAGATCCTCCGAACTGAACTATGCGCGTCCGCTTCGATGCTGAAACACTCATACCGGACATTGCCTGCCGGTCTTCTCCAGAAGTGTCCAGATCGACTCGCAGCGACGTGTCGAGAGGCCCCCGTTTGAAGGCGATCAAGTTCTGATCGCGAATAGAGCCGATCGGCGCATTTTGGTTGGTATCTGACGAAACCGCAGCACCAGGCGATAGCAGCCCTGGGCAAGAGGTCATGAGGGCAGCGAAACCCACTACCAAAAGCTTGATCTTTTGCGCAGTCAAATTCTTCATCTGAAACAAGAAACTATCTAACGACTGAGTTACCTCGTTCGATCGCCGAGTCGGGACGAATTATATCGGCTGGATAGCATCATTGGGAAGAGACTCATATTAGATAGATCGATAAAGCTCGTGGTTGACGCGCGGTAGTTTGACTCAAGACCCGCCCGCACCTTTTCAAAAGTGAACGAACGTCACACCTTTCTTGGCGCGCACCTGTGTATTATGATTTATCTAGCGCTTGACGATTCAGATTCTTCTTTTGTGGCCAGCGATAAACCAGGAGGAAACAATGAGGCGAAGTTTGATCAACGCTACACAGTTAATGCTATTGGCGGCGATTTTCTTGAGCACCCTGCCGGGCTCAATTTCGGAGGCGCAGACGAGGCGTACCCGTCGCCGGTCTGCGACTACGACGCTCGTGCCTGCTGGGACTCAACTGAGAATACGGCTCAGCGAGACTCTGTCGAGCAAAGAAGCGCGTGCTGGCGACCGGTTCACCGCAACAGTGGTCAATCCCTCCCGTTACGAGGAGGCGAAAGTGACGGGCCACATTCGCTCGATATCTAAGTCAGGACGCGTTGAGGGACGCACGACGATGAGTTTGTCCTTCGACTCGATTCGACTCTTGGATGGGCGGACCGGCCCGCTGCGCGCGGAAGTACTGCGCGTTTACAATTCCGAGTCGGCGCATAACGTTGACGCAGAGGGCCGCGTACAATCGGGCGGCCGCGGCAAACAGACGCTAAAGCGAAGCGGTATTGGTGCAGCGGCAGGAGCGGTGATCGGTGCGATCGCCGGTGGTGGAAAGGGTGCAGCTATCGGAATGATAGTTGGCGGCGCAGCCGGTGCGGGCTCGATAGCAGTCGAGGGTAGCAAGGAGTTGAAACTCGAGAGCGGCACTGAGATGTTGATCCGCGTCAATCGCCGATGATCGCTGATCTGCCGTTAGAACTGGCTACTGGTACCGTTCTCCCGATTCACTGCTTGGGATAGACTCGCAAAACCATGTCGATGGTAAACGCGGGCAGAGATGCGCTATCTGTGATGACTCGCAGTTGATCCATGTAAAGGCCACCAGCATCGATCGGCAGGGATTCCACGACAATCTTGTAGCTTCTTCCGGGCTCGACAACTTCTACGCGCGGTGCGAAGTGCTTTATTCCGCCTTCCACACGCAGTACTTTCACCGGCGCGTTCTCAGCCGTAACCGAAAACTCAGCCGTCGCCTTCTTGCCCGCGCCGGTGTACAGAGCGGAGCTTGATGCCGGTGACAAAAAGACCGGCCCGATGTATTTACCTCGACGAATAGGAGCGCCATTGAGCACGTTAGCGACAAGGGAGAAGATAATCGCCGGCCGCTCGGGGTCATTCGTATGCAGAGTCGCGGTCTTATTTATCTCACCCGATTGGGACGCGGTCTGGACTTCTAATGTGGCTGTTCCTTCCTTGCCTGGAGGAATGACTTTGTCCGAGCGAGTCACTTCGCACCCGCAGCCGGATGTGAAATCTCTTATTTGAAGTTCGGCGTCGCCTTCGTTTCTGATAACGAAGATCTGGCTTATGATTTCGCCTCTGTAAACATCGCCGAAGCTGAAACTGGTGAAAGGAATGACGGCCTTGGGGGCGGGGCGCGCAGCTGCCCGCGCCACATCATCTGCCGCCATTGTGAGCGCTGTGGCCAAACACACCAGTAGCCCCAACGATATTCTGGCTAATCGAACTCGAAATGCAGGCACATCATTCTCCTCGAAGCTGGATTGTCTGAGCTAAGCCTAATTCACCGGCCCCGTTTCACGCAATGCCCGAAAGGCGGAAACGCGACGAATCCGCTGGCAAGGTGTCCTGAGCACCGGCATTCTAGCTTTGTGGGTTTCCTTGAATAAACTCAGGGGTGCTGCTATGGTTCAATCCACGCTAAGTAAGAGGATCAAGTTAATGTCCGACCGAGTAATCGCGCGCGCCTCCCGAGCCCTCCTTGCGCTTTTGCTGACAGGAATGACCGTCCTCGGGCAATTAGAGTTTAGCAAGCCGAAGCCGATCAAGCCTCTGCCCAACCCTTCCATCATCGCGTTACCGCGCGATGAGGTAGTATCAATAACGAAACAAATGCTCGAAACCCGTGAGATTCCGGTCGATAAAGAAGATTGCAACACTACAACCGGCGAATGCACGCTTCTCACGAAGTCCGTGGTTTTCACCAAAGGCATAGCAGCCAAGAGTCAGCTTGAGCATTACTGCGAGACGCCTGCAGTTGATGTGCGCAACTGGGTCAGGGGGCGGTACCTGCTTCGCTTTCAGATCACTCCCGCTACGCCGAAGACCTCTCAGGTGGGCGTCTACGCTAAGTTCGAGGGGATGACAAACGCGATTACTGGCAGCGAATGGGTGCCGCTCACGTCAAAGGGCGAGCTTGAGGATCTGATGCTGCGGTGTATTCAGGACCGCGTGATGGGCGGAGACTGCAAGGACATATTCCGGTAAGCTCACAAGCTGGCATGCCATCTCCAAACTGTGTTCTTGCGTGACACCGTATACAAAGTCACGACCGGCCGTGCGGAGTTGCGGCACAGCAGCAGGCGAGGACTCATGTCAGTCTTTTGACGGATGGCCTGTTTTGAACGTTACCCCACCGGGTAAGTCCTAGCTTCGATTTCTTTGTTTCGTCGAAGATTACTGCGGCGCAGTCGCTGCGCGACCCGCATCATTGGCCTCAGACAAACATCCAGATTCCTTCCCCACGTACCGGCATAGCTATTGCCCATAGCCTACCGAGCGCGAATCCGGAAGACCCCTCGAGTTGACCGCTTTTTTGAGCGCCTTAAGCGACAAGAGTCAATGTGCTGTAAGAAAGTGACTATGTTAAATAACGAAACACGAGCCAAAACTAGGGGAGCACCCGATGCCGGTGTATCCATATTCGAGGTTATGATGGTAACTCTCGTAATTGCCATTGTGACGGCCTTCACACTGCCCGCTGTGAGCGGGGCGATAAGAGCCTACAACCTTCGCAGCGCCGCCGATCATATGGCTGAACGAATAAGCGCTGTGCGCGCTCTTGCAATGGCTAAGAACAGAAACGTGACGTTCGCTTTCAATAATAATACCGGCCGGTACGGGTTTGATTTTGATGGTGATGGCATACCAGATACGAGTGATCCTGACGACCCTCTTCAAGGAGGTTTTTACTGGGGCACTTTACCGGACGGGGTTGTTACAACGTTTCCGGGTGGCAACCCAATCAGCATTACTTTCAACTCGCGGGGAGAGTTGCCTATCGGCGCTGTAGCCCAGAGCATCGTGCTCCAAAGCTCTGGCAAGTCTGCGACGGTGAGTGTCAACTTGCGAGGCAGGATTAGCGTCCAGTGATCAGGAGTAGAAGCGATGACGGAAAAAGAATTCGACAATAGTCTTTCACAACCCAATGCCAGCGAGAGTGGGTTCTCGATGATCGAGATGCTGATAGCGATAGTGGTCGTCACATTCGGGCTCGTCTCGATTGTTGGAATATCGGCTTATGTTTCTCGCGCCAATTCGATCTCGGCTACTTTGAACGTGCTGGCGGCCGCTGCTCAGGATCAGGTTGACAGGCTTCGCACGGCACAATGGACCCCTACCTTAACAGATCCTATGCTTGCGATTGGGGGCTCGGTGCCAGCTGTTGCGAGCATGTCGAGGTCGGAACCATCCATCTTGAACCTTACCCGGCCTTACACTGCCTCCTTCTTGACAGCTCCAACGCCTAACCCCATACCTACGTCGATACCTGTTGGGGCGACATACACGTACACGCTTGACCCAAACAACCCGCATCACGCTACGGCATCGGGAACTCCTGTGGGCGATCTTGATATCACCTGGCAGGTGAGGCAGGGAGCTACCGCCGATGTTCGCTATGTAACGATCAACGTGACGCAAATCAATGCGCCACCATATTTGGCGAGTGGGTTCACGGTCACAACGATAATAGTCAGGAACTGAGGAATCTATGAAACCGGAAAGAAAATATGAGAGCGGCTTCTCTTTGATGGAGCTAATCATGGCGCTAATGGTGTTGACGGTAGTGATGGGTATTGCGTTTTCGCTGCTAAATAGGTTCCAGCAGTCTTACAGGTACGAGGAGGCATATGCGGACGCCCAGCGCAACGCTCGCTTCGCGGTCGCGCGGTTGAACGAAATAATCCGCAGCGCGGGCACAAACCCCACCGCCAATACGACGGTCAATCCCACCAACTTTGTTTTGTTGCTGGCGCCTACGACCGCTTCAGGAACCGCGATCTCGTCTTCCTCGATTCAGCTTCGAAGCGACTTGAACGGAGACACACTGAACACCGCGACAGTTTCCTCTAACTCCGACGTGATAGTGACATCTGAGAATGTAACGCTATGGTTGGACGCAGCCAACATGCGGATCGTCATGGACGATAACACCGTGACCCCGCCGTTGAGCGTTACCATCGCCGACAATATTCGCACCTTAACTTTCACTGATCCGAACGGAGCGAGCAACACGAACAAGGCAATTCAGGTGCAATTGGTCGCGACACCGAGCGGCATTCCGGACGGAGACCCGCGCTATCGTGAGGTGAGCTACAACGCGACGATCAGGCTAAGGAATCGATAGACGAGAAAAGGATTATTATGACCGACGAAACGATTCAGACACGCGACAACGGCGAACGCGGGGCCGCGCTAATTATGGCGCTGCTTACCCTTGCGCTTCTCCTAGCGCTCACGATGGGCATGAGTCTGACTGCAATTTCCGAACTCGGTGTGAGTAGCACATACGGAACTCAGACCGTCGCACTCGAGGCCGCGGAGGCGGGACTGAATCACGCGGCGAGCCTGGTGTCGAACTACAATGGTGCGGATTTCACCGCGCTGCTTGCTATCAGACCAACACCGCTCAGCACTGACTACATGACCGGCAACAATCCATTTGTTACCGCGAACGCGGCGAGTTTCGCGCCGGGCTGCGTGATGATCGACCCCGAGATTCCCGCTCGCGGCTATCAGCTTCGCGATGGTGTCACCGGTGCGGTTGTCCCAGACGTGTATTATCGCGTAAGTTTGATCGACGATGAACCCACCACGTCACCTGCGGTGGTTCGGGTGCCTAACTTCAGTCCGGCGGCCTATAGCGAAACCATTGGGGTTAACGCCGACAGCGCTGCCGTTGATAAGAACAATCGGCTGGTCATCTACTCCACGGGCACATTCGCTAACGCATCGGTGACCCTCGAAGGATGGATAGCGTTCTTGCCCTTCCCTGCGCTTTCCGCCAATAAGAATGTCGAGATCAGCGGCAATGCTCAAATCACCGGCGCCTACGGCGGAGTACATTCGAACAGCGGCATAGTCGAAAACGGAAATGGCTGGTGGGTGGAACAAACAGTCACTGCGACTGGCACACTCACAGGAGATTTTGCGGGACAGGTTGGCGGCTTTTGCGGAGGCAACCAGCCGCCGCTCGACCTGCCGCCGTTTGTGACGCGAGACCCGCTCATCTCGGGCGATCCTTATACTCCGCCACGGCTCCAAGACTTTCTGATCCGCAGGGCCGACATCTTGCTGATAGACCCCGACTTTGCGGACGGCGCTCACAGCCTGGACCAAAATGACGTCGGCAGCCCTGCCACACGGCAACTCAAGTCTATCGCTAACAGACTCAACATTAACTACGCTCTGCTTGCGGCGCAACTAGATGACACCCCAGGCGGCAACGTACAACAAGGGGACCCAGTTGCAATCAGTGTCTCGCGCACCGTCCCAGGCGATTTCAACAGCGCCGGCATCCCAATCAAATTAGCGGATACAACCGACGTCGGCTGGTCACACAGCAACAGCGGTTGGAGTATTATACCCAATGCCGCGGGTGCCAGCGCCGGCGGTCATACGGTTTATGCGATCGGAGAGAACAACTATGACACGAGCAATCAGAATTTGGCGTCTGCAGGGTCAAGCACTTCCAACGGTGGCAGCATCCTGCTGAATAGCAATGTCGGCGGGAATGGTGCTCCGATCGCTGTCACCATGTTTTCCACCGGTTCAATTGAGGTCAGGGGCAATGTGAACATCACGGCAAATTTGCTTGATCTGCAAACAGGTTTTCTCCCGCCATTTGTCACCCCGGACGTATTGATGATGGCCGTGGAAGACATCTGGGTCAATGGCGATTTCGCGGCAAACATCGCGTTTACCGGCGTAAGCTACGCGGGCGAGGCGGTAAAGTTGAGCGGCAGCGGAAGTATCAATGGACAGATGATCGCATTCAATTGGCCGCACGTCAGCGGCTCGCCGGTCGACGCGCTCAACGTAGTCACGGGCAACTTCCAACTGACCCTGAACCAGGGTGATTCCATCGGCAGGGTCAAGCTGTACTCCTGGCGGCAAATCAAAAGATAGTCCTGAATGGTGTTTGTAAGTCAATCAGCTTTGCGCTGACGACGGCTCTGCCGCTGCACATTGATCCTCAGGAATCTATCCCCGACTCAGATTTGGCGTCGCAAGTAGCCGCTCTATGCTCTCTTCCAGCTCATCGATGCCGATCGGCTTCACGAGGTACGCTTGCGCGCCAGCGTTCATTGCGTCCCGGATGTCCGATTCACCTTCTAAACCCGAATGGAACAAAACCGGTGTATGGGTGTCAAAGAGACGCAACTGTCGGCAGAGTTCGACACCGCTTCCATCGGGGTATCTGCTGTCAAGAAGGTAAAGATCAAAGCGCTCAGCGCTAGCCAATTTCAGGCCCTCTCCAACTGTGTTGGCGGTTACTACTTCGTAGTCCTGCAGAAGGACGCGCAGCATGTCGCACGAATCAAGGTCATCCTCGATACAGAGTATTCGCTTCCTGTCACGCTCCATGCTCGTCATCCCCTCAATTTGTAGTTTCACAAGCTATACGACGATCAAACTAACAAACAAAGCTCAAGCCGAATTGTAGGCCGGACCTTGAAAGAGTCAATCTTGTTAGTGCACAGCACCCATCCATTGGTTGCTCGGTTCAATGGTATCTAGTCGAGTTGTCAAACATACAATCCCACATAAGCAGGATTAATTTGATCGAAGACGTCGCCGCGAATCAGCTACGCCGACGAATGATCTGTGCATCGATGGTAGTATTGCTCATGGCAACGCGTCGCGTGTCGCTGGGCCGCTAAGGGGCCTGGTTCTGGATTCCGGTAGGGCTCGTCTCCTGGGGTCGATAGTTTCTAGTTGCGTGTCGCTATAGGAAGCAGCGAATAGCTGACGGCGGTGGGTTGTGGGTGCCCGCTACCTAGGCGGGCACCCTCTCTAGTAACCGTCCGCTCAAAGACACTGCGCTTGAGACAACTGTTGTTTACGCCAGGGAGGATATCAGGGTGCTTCACAGCATGTCCTTCCGAGCGTGCTTTGCGCGTGCCGCCCCGATCGCGGTTTTAACGTCCTTCTCCTCTTCCGGAGGAGGAATTACCGCAGGCAGACCGAGGGATTCAATCCACAACTCACGAGTCCACCCGGTTGTGTGGTAGAGATGCTCATCATCTTCTTCCTCGACCTGTTCGAAAGCCTCGCTGAGGGCGCTGGCGTATTGTCCCTTCTCCTTAACAGCCTTGCCAATCAACTCCCAATTGAGATGATCCTTGGTCTCGGCTAGAACAATGCACTCCGCGGCGACCAACTGGGCTGCTTCGGGCTTGGCGGCGCCCGAGGCCATTTCCATCGCCTTCACTAACGATTCGCCGATATGCTTTGCGGGCGTCCGTCTCAACCTCCGGATCGAGACCACGCATTATTACCTGTATTGATGAGCGTCTGCTTGAACACCGCAAATAGGGGTAGTAACATCCCTGTGCCAACCTCACAGGCCAGAAGTCGTAAACGTGTTGGAATGCTGTAGCCAGAATGCGAAGATCGGACTGGAACCAATCCGCGGTTCTCGCCACAGCGAGGCGTTTTCTGGCGAGCGGCGTGCCGGCTGAAACGGTGCGGGGAGTCCACTCGGGCGAAAAAAGTCGTAGTCACGAACCAGTGGGCTGCACGCGAGGGCGGTTAGTTATGGTCACGATAACGTGAGAAGGAGAGCCCCCAACATGATTGCAAAGTCGACGAAGCGGGTCATCTTATCGATCGCAGTGGTGATCGCGTGCGGCGCGTTTGTAGTCGCGCAAGACTCCGGACAAGTGCTGCGCGTTTCGGTAGGTTATGGAACGATGAAAAACACCCCGGCTGTCATAGCCAAGCTCACGCCGGAGAAGCGGGCCGAAGTCGACCGTCTCGGCGAACTGGCCAGAGCGGCCAATGGGGAAGGCAAGTACGGCGATGCGCTTAAACATCTCTATCACGCGATGGCGCTTATGCGTGGCGCGGAATGGACACCGGCGCGCGCCCTTACTTCAGCGCTCACCGTGAAGCTCGACCGCGCCATGCTCGATCCTGGCGACACGGTCGCCGTTCGAATCGGCCAGATGTTCGCGCTCGACGAGAAGCTTTCCGGAAAGCTTACTGCCACGTTCTCGCTGCTCAAGCTCAGAGGGGACGAGACGGTCAAGGAGTTGAAGGTGTTTGACTCGCTCGACCCGGACTTCCTCGGGCATCCTTTTTTCGCCGAAGTTGTCACGCCGGATGTCGAAGCAGGAAACTATCGGGTTGCGGTTCAGATCAAGCCGGTGGGCGGCGAACCCATCGTAAAGTACGCGACAGTTCACATCGAGCGAGGGCTCGCGAAGCAGTTCGCGGAAGCCAAAATGCGAGCCGCAAAGATAGAAGCGTCGCTCAACGCAAAGCATCAAGACGGCCTTGTTGCGGCGGTACCTTCGGCCGAGTACCGCATAGCGCTCTTTGAGCTTGCGCGCGCGGGCGAGATCAACTTCGATCGGATAGATTTCCGCGACGCGCTGAAAGAAGCGACCTCGATGCTTGACGCGCTCAATGCCGGCAACGATGCGTTCGCAGCACGCCGAGGAGAGTTCAAGAAGGCCTACCGCTCGAAAGTCGATAACACGCTTCAGCCTTATCAAGTATTCGTGCCGACTGCTTACCATAAATCGAAGCCCGCGCCGCTGGTGATTGCGCTTCACGGTATGGGCGGGGACGAGAACAGTTACTTTCAAGCCTACGGGCAAGGTGCGTTCAAGCTTGAAGCCGAGAAGCGCGGTTACATAGTCGCGTGTCCGAAGGGCCGTAAGCCGGCTTCGATGTACATCGGCGACGCCGAGAAGGACGTAATGGACGTGATCGCCGAAGTGAGACGCGATTACAATATCGATCCTGATCGAATCTACTTGACTGGACACTCGATGGGGGGCTTCGGCACATGGTCGGTTGCGATGAGCCATCCTGATGTGTTCGCTGCGCTCGCCCCCGTATCGGGAGGATCATCGAACCCGGCAGGGATGTCCAAGATCGCGCACATACCCGAGATCGTGGTTCACGGCGACAAGGACCCGACCGTTCCAGTCGAGCGATCGCGCGTGATGGTCGCAATGGGTAAGAAGCTCGGGATGGCGATCAAGTACGTCGAAGTGCCAGGCGGCGACCACGGCAGCGTCGTTGCTCCTACGTTCAAGGATGTCTTCGATTGGTTCGACGCACACCGCCGCAAGACCGCCGAACCGAAGGCCGCCGCCGCCGCGTCGAAGAACAACTGAGCAGTTCAGCGTTGAGCTTAGGCTAGCGCAAGATGAAGCTCGGGAGTTCGAATGAAGCCACGCAATTGGCTTTCGGAGCCAGTTCCGTGGCTTCAACCGCTTTAGTGCAAAAGCTCAACCTTCCAGGCTTAATCAATCAATCTCCACGGTCAATCTGCTTTCAGCCCCGAACGGGTACCCCTAGTTCTAATTCGAACAACAACGCCAGTTACTATTTGAGTCCCGCTGGGCACGGAACCTTGACTGTTGCACGCTGGGTTCTGATTTCGAATTAGGTTTCTGCAGTTTGATGGGGCTCTTGGAGGCCGAAATGAACAGGATGAGACGTTCCCCATCGATAGCCTGGTTCACTTCACTAACGCTTTTGCTCAGTTTGTGCGCAGGCATTGTGCTGACTGGCTCAGCTCAAACGCAATCTGACGACCGGCCCGCTCAACTCGAGAGAACTCAAGCCGATGAGTCTTCTGGGTCGCGTATGGGTTTGGATCGAGAACGGGCGACTGATCTTCAATGCCGACGTCATGTCTGAGACGCCTGATGTCATTTACCTCGAAGGTATCTTTGTTAATCCTTAGGACCGCGGCAAGGGCTTGGGCGTGCGCTGCCTTTCTCAGTTGAGCCGGGGACCTCCTTCAGCGCGCGAAGTCACTATGCCTCCTCGTCAATGAGCAGAATGAGAGAGCTTGCCCCTTCTATGAAAAGGCTGGTTACACTCTGTGCGGTTGCTACGACACGGTCTTCTTGCACCTGAAGAACTAAGGAAGGAGTAGCTGGCAAGGCGGGCGGCAATGACGGACGGACGAACAAATCGGAATAGTTACGGGTATCAAATGACGGAAGCGGTACGCAATACGATCCGCGCGTGGTAGGCATTTTCATCGCTCACTTACCGGAGTTCGAAGCGGAGATTAGGGCGCATCGCGGCTCGCCGCTGCCAACGTTCGGTATCGAACCAATTGAGCAGCTCTCAATCCGCGCGCCGAGTCGCTCCCGCAGCAGGCTTTGCAGAGGAAGACTGCCCTCCCGGCGAAAAAGTTCGCGATGAGATGAATGCGTTATGCGAGCTCGCGCAGGCAGTGATAGGCACCCGCTATCGCGATGAAATAGTGGCGGCTTTCACAGAGAAGCTCAAGGCGGTTGTACCCTATTGCATGTGTGCTATCACGCTGGTTGAGCCGGAGACCGGCAACAACGTAGTCGTACACGCGGCCGGCTCACACTCGATGTTGCTAGAAGGACGCAAGATCGCGTCTGGCGAAGGCGTGACAGGCTGAGTGCTCGCTAATCGCACACCGTTCTGCAACACTGATCCGAAACTCGACCTCCCACCGTCACTCGGCGAGCAGACGGCAGGCTATCGTACGCTTGCAGTTTTCCCGATCATGAAGAACGCCACGATGTACGGAGCTGTGTCTGTCTATTCGTCCGCGCTGGCTGAGTACACACACGCTCACCAGAGACTGATGCTAGAGGCTACGGTGCTGTTGGCGACGGCGCTCGCAGCCATCACTGAACCCGGCGCGTGGGACAACAGTACACTGCGGGCTCCTCGTGGCGATGCTGCTTCGCAAACGCCGCTGGTAGTTCCAGGCTCGTCACTGGGGCTGGCGGACACCGTACTGGAATACGAACTCACACACTGAAGTCGATCCTACATCGACATCAACGCCGCGAAGATTTCAATTCCATCCCACAGATTCTGGATTCGCAGATTCTCATTTGAGCTGTGTTGATTGTTGTCGTGATTGACGATCGGGACTCCCACTTGAGGAGCGTTCGTTGCGACGTCAATCGCCCACAACGGGCCACTGCCACCCATCGTCGGCAGCATTACCGGCCGCTGCCCGATTGCTTTCTCTACCGCACTGATTATCTGCGTCACTATTGGAAGATTCATCGGCGTACGTACCGCCGGATAACCTTCTTCGCTTACGACTCGCGCGATCAGCGGATGCTTCAAACGAGTTTCGAGATTCGGCTCATTGCCGGTGACGAAGTAGCCTTTCTTCTTAATGTGCGCGATCAATCGTTCCACCTGACGGCGTGGCTCGATGCCTTTAACCAGCCGCAGATCGACGGTTGCTGTCGCTTCGGAGGGTATGATTGTTCGCGACTGCCGGCCGACGTCTTCGCTGCGAAGGCCGTCGATGTTGAGCGAAGGCTCGTTGATCAGCTCAGCGAGCGAGCGCTCCCTGCCGTCGGTCCCAGCCAGCCCATACTCTCGCATCAGCTCGGCATCGGTAGCCGGCATTTCCTTCAACGCCTTCTTCTCCTCCGCGCCTAGAGGCACAGCGCCCTCGTAGAAGCCTTCAATCAGCACGCGACCGCTGTCGTCTTTCATGCTCGCAAGCAATTTCGCCAGCCGCATCGCCGGATTCGGCGACCAGTTGCCGTAATGCCCGCTGTGCAAGGCTCGATTCGCGCCGTATACCGTGAGGTCGACTTTGACGATCCCGCGCACGCCGAAATACAGTTGCTGACGTCGCGACTGATGCACGGGCCCATCCGCGCATACCCACACGTCTGCGCCGAGCAGTTGGGCGTTCCGCTTGACGATGTCACCCAGATGAGGTGAACCCGCTTCCTCTTCGCCGTCGAAGAGAAACTTGAGGTTGACCGTCGGATTGCGGTTCGCAGCTTTCAACGCATCGAGGGCGGCGAGCACCGCGATAATCGGGGCTTTGTCGTCGGAAGCCGAACGGGCATAGAGCCGCCACTCGGGATTGAAGCTCGCGCCGCTGTTCGGAAGCGGAATCTCACGCCCCCCCGCTTCAAGCGTCTTGTCCCGGAGCATAGGTTTGAACGGCTCGCTTGCCCACTTCGAAGCGTCCACTGGTTGTCCGTCGTAGTGCGCGTAGATCCCGACGGTCGTCGTTGCGCCTGATGTTTTCAACTCGCCGAAGACCGCCGACGGCCCGTCGCCTTCAAGCAACCGAGCGTCGATCCCGCGGCGCTTCATCATATCGAGCAAGCTCGCGGCGTTGCGTCGGATGTTCGGAGTGTCGGAAGCGACGTTAGGAATCGAGAGGAACTCTACCAGCTCGCCTATGATTTGAACTTCGTGAGTTACGCGAAACTCGCGTACGCTTGAAGCAGGCGCTTGCGTGGCAGCTTCAGGCGACGTGGCTCGTGAACAGAACAGAATCAAACTCAACAATGCAAGCGCAAGCTGTTTCATAACACGTTCACCTCAGGGTAGAAGGAGCGGTCGAAGAATAGCACGCGGCGTTTGAATCCGGCTACGCCTGGTAAACAAGAGTCGCGCGTCGCCTCGGTGGCGGAGAAGCTGGTATATGAGATCGGGAAGGCAACGGGGAAGTCCCCATTGGCATTATCAGCACCAGCGTTTCGAGTCGGCGTGCTCTCGAATGAAACTAGCCGATGCGGAAGTGCTATTCATCCGCACGTCTGCCTTGTGAATCAGCTACTAAGCAGCGGGCTTTTTGAACTTGGCATCGTCGATCGGAACATTACTCTTCACGTCCTCGATCTTGATGGTGATGGTGAATTGAGGCGTCACCTGGCGAATAGAGAACGGCAGTTTGACGCCATCGACGTCTTTGTAGTCCTCGAGGAAACTTTGGACCGCCTGCTTCCCTTGAGGTGACTCACGCTCCGAGTCCTGCCGAAGCAGCAGGCCGGATTGCGTGTCGAAGTACCATGTCTCGGCGCTGCTTTCGGCGGGCGTGGCTTCAACAACGTAAACGTCTTTATCGCCAACCTTATCCTTGCCCTTGACGACGATCTTAGGATAGAGCTGCTTGATCCTAATGGGCTTGTGGAATTCTGAGTCTAGCTTCGCCGCACCCAACTCGGCGCCCGCCTTCTCGCGCAACCCGCTCTGCGGATCCTGCGCCCACGCCATCTTTCCGTCGAAGCCTTCCTGCACGACTCCGAAGCCAGGGATGTTAATTATGGCCACGGTCTTGTTCGGTGCCTTCTCGAATATTTCAGCGGTTCCGCTTGCGCCGACGGCAGGGATCTCGAACGAACCCTTTGAGACTCGACTTGTTTGTTTCTCAATGGCTGCTTTCCCGCCGATCGCCTGAACGTATTTGTCCAGTATCTGATCAACGGTGGGCAACGCCGCCGGCTTGGAATCAGTTGCGGGTTTTTGCTGGCCTCCTTGCGCGAAAGCCGCGACTGCGATGGCCGAGCAGAGAATGAGGATCGTTAGTGTGCGCTTCATCTTTTTCCTTTCAATTCGTTGAGGGAGCGGCAATAGCCTTTCGCTCCTTTGATTGCCTCTTGATTTGTTCGATCGCCGCGTCGAGCTGGGCGTCGCGACCCTCGAGCAATGAACGGCGGGTGAGCTTCACATCGACGTCAGGCGCGACGCCGCGGCCTTCGATCACGGTGCCCTTGGGAGTCTTGAAATCTCCGATCGCGTATTGAAAGATCGCACCGGTCGGCAGCTTCTCTAAGATTGACGGCAGGGCCGCTCCCGCCGTTCGTTCACCCACTACGACGGCCCGGCCAAGCTCCTGCATTCCGCCCGCGAAGATTTCACTGGTTGAACCGCTGCCGCCATCGGTCAGTATCACTACCGGTCCGAGGTATGCGTTGGCCTGGGGGAAGAACGGGAAGTGCTGGTAGCTCTTGCGCATAGTCATGGTACCAAGCGAACTCTGTTCCTTTGCCAGCACGCCGGCTATCCCGGGAGCCATACCGCCAAAGCCGCCGGGGTTCCCCCGCAGATCGATGATGATACCGGGCGCATCGCTCATGCCACGGATCGCTGCGCGGATTCTGTCCATCAAAAAAGTGACGAAGACGTTAAAGCGAATATAGCCGATGCCGTCAACTAAACGCCTCGTTTCAAATTCCGTGTACTGCGGCGGAAAATTGCCAAACCGAGGCGACATCTCGCCCGTCAACCTTTCGCGTGGGACAGTCGCTTCGAGTGGTTGATCGCGCTCGTTCAGATAAGCGATGCGGACGGTCGTCTCGGGCGCGCCGTTGATGCGCCCGAGCAGCGTTCGCGTGATTCGCAAAGAGATCATAGGCTGAGACTCTTTGCTCTTCCCGAACAGCGCGATCACTTTCTCAACAGTCGTGTCATCAACTTTCTTGATGATGAAGCCTGGGCGTAAACCCGCGCTTGCGGCCTTCGATCCCGGCTGGACACGTGTGATCATTGCCTGGCTGTCTATAAGCCGCAGGTCGATGCCGATGGCGCCGCCCTTCGGTTCCGCGGAATTGTCGTCTACTATGGCTTCAGGTGGAATGATATTGAAGTGTGACTGGTGAAGCTCGCCGAGCATCTGTCGAAGGACACCATAAAACTCGCCGTCACTTTTCGCTGCCGCCGCGCGCGGCTCGTACTGCTCGCGCACTTTGTTCCAATCAAGGCCGCCGAGCGTCGGATCGAAGTGTTTGTCTTTGACGGTTCGCCAGACTATATCGAAGGTTTGCTGGCGCACTTCCGCTGATACAGGCAAGCTGCCAGGAACACCACCAGGAACACCCTGTACAGGGCGTGCAGTCTGTGACGCCGCGCCAAAGCAGAGCAGTAAAGAGAGCAGGACGATCAGGAGGGTTCTCTTCAGGATCGATTCTCCAATCAGGCTAAGTTGAACAGCGTGAGAGTCTGATTAGCTTGTACGTTGTCGTCAAGAACAAGTTCGGCAACTCACGTTGATTGACTCCTAGGAAGTGTAGCGCACGGCTCGCGAGGCGAACAAGCAAAAGGCACAGTTGTTTGCCGCCTCATCGCGGATTACACTCTAGTTTTGGGATTGAGGTAAGAGGCCATGTCTACCAGGCAAGCAAGTCACGCGGAGATCGACCAACTCATCGCAGACGAGTTCGGCGTCAACGCGGACTACGTGAGTGGGTTGCTTCTGCAGTTCGAGCGCGACCGGTCCTCAGTGGATGAAGAGTGGCGTTCGTTCTTCGAGGAGCTGTTGAGCAACGGCCGCGTTCGGACTGAAGTCGTAACCGTTGCGCCCTCGGCTGGGGCGGCGCCGACGGAGCGCGCCCAACCCACTTCTATTCACGTCACACCCGGCGTCATACATGAGACGTACGAGTGGGGCCGCGAAGCAGCGACGCCAGCCCGCGAAGCTGCGCCTGAGGCCGCTGTGCCTGATCCGGCGACTCAATCTCAAGCAGCGCCTGTTGCCGCCGATGCGGTCGAGCGCATCCCCATCCGTGGCCCAGCACTTCGCATCGCCGAAAACATGGAAGCGAGCCTGGCCGTCCCGACTGCTACCTCGCAGCGTCAGATACCGCTCAAGCTGCTGGACGACAACCGCCGGCTCATCAATCAACATCTCGCCGCCTCAGGCCGAAAAGTTTCGTACACGCATCTGGTCGCTCGCGCGATTCTGAAAGCGCTCGAGAGTTTCCCGCAGCTCAACGATTCGTTTGAAGAGGTGGATGGGAGCGCTTATCGCGTGCGTCACCCGCAGGTGAACTTCGGGGTTGCCGTGGACGTCACTCGAAAGGACGGCACGCGCACGCTGCTTGTTCCCAACATCAAAGGTGCGGACCAGCTAACCTTTTCGCAACTGCTTGTCGCTTACGACGATGTCGTCAAGCGAGCGCGCGGAAGCAAGCTTCAGGTCTCAGACTTTCAGGGCACCACCATCAGCCTGACCAATCCCGGAACGATCGGCACAACGGCCTCGAATCCGCGATTGATGGCGGGACAAGGCGCAATCGTCGCAACGGGCGCGATCGGTTATCCGCCGGAGTATCAGGCGATGTCCCCCGAAGCACTTTCGAGCATCGGCATCAGCAAGGTGATGACCACAAGCAGCACCTACGATCATCGGATCGTACAGGGCGCAGAGTCGGGCGCATTCCTGGCGCTGATCGACGAGCTGTTACGCGGCCAGCACGAATTCTATGATCAGATATTTGCCGACCTCGGTATTCGCTATCGACCGTATCGATGGGCGATGGATGTTAACCCTGCGATCCTCGGCGAAGAGCGCCACAGCGAGGTTGTACGCAAGCAGGCGCGCGTTTTCGAGCTGATCAACGCCTATCGCGTTCGCGGCCATTTGATCGCCGACCTCGACCCTCTTGGTTGGAAGACAGTGCAGTATCATCCCGAACTGGATATCGCAACGTATGGCCTCACGATCTGGGACCTCGACCGCGAGTTCATAACCGGCGGAGTCGGCGGCGCGAAGACGGCGACGCTGCGCGAGATCGTCGACCACCTGCACGCCTATTACTGTGGCAAGGTCGGCATCGAATACCGGAACATTCAAGGTCCGGAAGAGAAAGAATGGATTCGAGCGCGAGTTGAAACACCCCCGCCGGCCCTTCCCGTCGAGGTCAAGAAACAGCTTCTCTGGAAGCTGATTTCGGCCGAGTTGTTCGAACGATTTCTCGGCAGAAAGTATCTAGGTCAGAAGCGATTTTCAATCGAGGGCAACGAGACCGTCATTGCCCTGCTCGACCAACTCATAGAGAGCTCTGCACCGCGCGGTATTGATGACATAACGATCGGGATGGCGCACCGCGGCCGGTTGAACGTGATCGCGAACGTCATCGGCAAGTTCTGCGAGCGCATCTTCACTAGCTTTGAAGGATCGATTCACCCGAACTTTCCTCACGACCAGGGCGATGTGAAGTACCATCAAGGCGCGAGCGGCGTGCGCGAGACTGCTGACGGCCACGAGGTCTCACTCGCGGTCGTCCCGAATCCGAGTCACCTTGAATTCGTCAATCCGGTCGTCGAAGGAATCGTTCGTGCAAGGCAAGATGTGGACGGAGAGCGGTTGAGTAAGCTGGCAGTTCTGCTTCACGGCGACGCTGCGTTCGCGGGCGAAGGCATCGTGGCGGAGACGCTCAACCTTTCGCAATTGCCTGGCTACAAAACCGGCGGGACGATTCACATCATCACAAACAACCAGCTCGGCTTCACTACGCCGCCCGAAGAGGGACGGTCGTCGACTTACAGCACCGATATCGCGAAGATGATTCAGGCGCCGATCTTTCACGTGAACAGCGACGACGTCGAAGCTGCTTACAACGTGCTTAAGATCGCGCTCGACTATCGGCAGAAGTTTCAGAAGGATGTTGTTATCGACGTGATCGGATTTCGGCGATTGGGTCACAACGAAGGCGACGAACCAACCTACACTCAGCCGGTGATGTACCAGCGAATCCGCGAGCATCCCGGCGCTCGGGCACTATACGCGAAGAAGCTCGCTGCTGAAGGGGTGATGACCGAAGAAGTAGTCGCAACTCTGATGGATGAGCGAAATCGACGGTATGAGAACGCACAGCTCGGGGCGAAAGCGATCGTCGCGAAGCAGGGCTCTCAAGTTGCGCTTCCTGATCGCTCGCCCGAACCTGAAACCGTCGAAGTGATCGAGACCGGAGTCGATCAAGAGAAGCTTCGCGCGATCGCGCATGCCATCACCACCGTACCTCGCGGGTTCAACTTGAATCCCAAGATCGTCGGGCTACTCGCGCGGCGTGCGAAGATGGTTGAAGGCGCGACCGCAGTCGATTGGGGCATGGCCGAAGCGCTTGGGTTCGGCTCGCTGCTCATCGAAGGCACGCCGGTGCGGCTTTCAGGTCAGGACACGGTTCGCGGCACGTTCAGTCATCGTCACGCGGCGTTCATCGATACCCAGACGGGCGAGGAATGGGCGCCACTCTCTCATCTATCCGGGAAGGGCGCGAAGTACGAGATCTACGATAGCCCCTTGTCTGAAGCGGGCGCGCTCGGGTTCGAATATGGCTACAGCGTAGCGGCGCCTTCTGCGCTGGTGTTATGGGAAGCGCAATTCGGCGACTTCATCAACGCGGCGCAAGTGATCGTCGATCAGTTCATCGCCTCGGGGGAAGAGAAGTGGAACCAGACGAGCGGCATAGTGTTGTTATTGCCGCACGGCTACGAAGGGCAAGGCTCCGAGCATTCAAGCGCTCGCATCGAGCGCTTCTTGCAGCTTTGCGCAGAAGGGAATATGCAGGTTGTGAACCCGTCGACTGCGGCACAGTACTTCCACGTGCTTAGGCGGCAGGGATTGCAGCAGATAACCAAGCCGCTGGTGGTGATAACCCCGAAGAGCTTGCTGCGGCTTCCAGAGGCGGCGTCGACGATCGAGCAATTTTCGCGGGGTGGATTCTTGCCGGTGATCGGCGATGATTCTGTCGACGAAACGAACGTGATTCGAGTTTTGCTGTGCAGCGGGAAGGTCTACTACGATCTGCTTGCTGAGCGTAAGAAGCTCGGCGACTCGAGAACAGCGATTGTGCGCGTCGAACAATTCTATCCGTTTCCGAAGACCTTTCTGGTCGAGCAACTCGATCGTTTCCCAAACGCGAGTGACGTTCGATGGGTCCAGGAAGAGCCCGAGAACATGGGCGGCTGGTCTTTTATGGAACCACGGCTGTTAAGAGTTGTTGGTCGCGATCGAACCCTTCGTTACGTCGGCCGCCCGCCTAGCGCGAGTCCGGCTACGGGGTCTCATACTATTCATCAGATGGAACAGCAGCAGTTGGTGAAGGAAGCTTTTGGCTCGCCGTAAATTAATAGGGGACTATCTCTTTCATGCGATGCTTATCGCAAGTCATACAAACAGAGCAAGGCGGCCCAGCCGCTTGGCAAAGTCGTAGGCGCTGCCTGTAATTCCTTTCCATACTTCACGGCCATTTCTAAGAAGAACTTGGCGTGAAAGAATGCTTCGAGGAATATTCGGGTGTGCAGCGTCGACTGTTGATTATGCTCGATCTCAAACTGCTTGCCACTCGCACCAGCTTGATAGATTTCTTCAAACATCGGAGAAAATGTCGTTGCACTTGGAGCAACGCTCTGGAGCGCAGCAACTATTCTCTTGGTCTCACTCTGAAGTGCATAGACTTTGAAGGACTGATGATAGAAGCGGTAAACGAGATCTTCGTACACCCAGTGTGAACTGACTTCTTCAAGAAGCTCAGCTAGTTCAGACCAGCGCGCTTGAATGTTCGCCAGCAACTCATCATCGTTACGTAATGAGTCGAGCATATGCCGTTTCTCCTCTTGTCACCTTCGATAAACCTGCTACGTGACCGCTGGCCAACGATTTGTTTGGCGGCGCGCTAACGCTGCGCTTCAGCTGCGGCGCGCGATCAGCATTCGACCTGAATGGAAAAGGTTACTTGAGAACCATGCTATCGCGCCGTCAGCTGCAAGCGCTTGTTGTTATGCCGCGCTCGCCTTCATCTGTTGTGATGCTTCGCGATCTCCTCAGGGCTGAGCCGCAAGAAGCGGGCCGCGTTGTTGTAGAGGATGTCGCGCTGTTGGCCCTTACTCAAGAACGGCGCCTCCTCAATGACGGCAATGCCTCGCTCGATGGCCTCTGGCCAGACCATTTGGTCCGAACCGAACATCACCCTGTTGCCGAATCCGGCCTCCTCTATGCCCCGAATGAACCTGTAGAACACCGCCCGAGGTTGAGTGAATACGATGACCCCAACATCCACGTACACCTGCGGGTGCGCATACAGCACAGCAAGGAGGTCATCGAGCATAGGAAACCCGGCGTGCATGATGTAGACCCTCAATCGCGGATGGCGCACGAGCACTTCCTCCAACGTCAATGCGCTGTGGAGGCGAGCGCGGTAACCGGTTGCGCCAAGGTAGATCACTCCCATCGGGCCAGGGCCGATGTGGATGCCCACAGGGATATCCAGCTCTTCAGCGAGCGCCCAGTACGGCTCCATCCGCTCATCGTCCGGCGTGATTCCGTCGTATTGGTTCAAAATCTCCGCCAGTACAGCGAGGTGGCCCGTCGCGTGCAACGCTCGCAGGGAGTCGGGGGACGGAGCGTCTGGGCCGAGCGCGAAGTTGCAACCGGGAAAGAATAGCCCCGGAGCCGCTTTCATCCATGCGGCCACGCGGTCCGGCGTGCCGCCAAGAACGCCGACGATGTTCCGCCGCGTCATGACCTCAATCGTCTGGGTCATCAACTCCTCGTCCGTCATCGGCGACCAGATCGGATCCGTGCAGGGAGGCTGCTTTAGCACCGCCATGAACGTCTCTTCATACGGCTGCGCCGGGTCCCAGACCGGAAACTCTTCGTAAGGGGCGCAGATGCCAACGGGCGGCGGCCCCTGTTCATCGGCCGCCAGCGCATGGAGGTGCATATCAATGATGGGTAGGCGCTGCTTGGTCTGAGCCCGGCAGCCGATCAGGAGGAGCACGGGCACTAGGAGTAAGACTCTTTTACAGCGGCACATCGTCGACTCCTCCAGAACTATGGGCTTGTGTCCAGTTCGCGGTATAACAACCAAGTTCACCCGCGGCGCTGCCGCACAGCGGACCCTTGAAGCCAGAACAAAAGGTCGGGCGGCAGCGACGTCGGGTGGAACGCCTGGTTGGGCGTCTCTCAGCGGTCCCTTTTGAGGCACGCATTTCGGCCCTACTCTCGATTTTTGCGCGACGGCGTCACTGCCGCTATCGCGCTCCAGGCTGCGTGCCAGTGATTGCGGCGAGTGTAGAAATATGTCGCCATGAGAAGGTCATATGTGGCGCAAAAGAAGCCGTAGGCTAGTGGCACGGATGTGGTCTGCCGAGGGCCCAATAGAGAGCCGCCAGCATGAGCGCTGAACTCGTGGACCGCGTCCCATAGGCCATGTAGCAGGTATCCGACTATGAGAGCAAATGGAACTCGGACTCCCACTAGGCCGAAAACAGCAAACACTGCCACTGCCGTCGCTTCTAACTGCCACGCGTCCTTATCTCCAAAGTGAGCCGTGAAGGCCAAATAAAAGCCGGCGATTGGGATAAGAAACAATCCGAAAAATATCTGCTCTACCTTTGCGCTAAAAATTGACTTCGATATGTACACCGATCCAGCGGCCGACATAACCCCAATACTGATGTAGAGTGCCACGATCACTATGAGCCCGATTGCACTCGACGTGGGTTCCAATTTCGTTCTCCTGATTAGTAATAGGTCCCAAGCGGCACACGTTTGACGCCCAACGCCGCTGATAACCGGCGCGCTGTGATCACCGATTTCAAAATGCCGGCTTATTGCGCGTCCGGTTCATCAGCTTGTTAGACCTCGCCGTGGATTCATGCTCTTACCGTTTAGGTTCGTTCAGTGCTTCTTGTTTCTGCCTTGAATGGCTCAAGTGCTTTGTCGTCTCTTCAGTGACGCTGAAGCCGGAAGGAATGAATTCGCTTGGCCCGGCAGAGCGCAGGGAATGAGGGTCCGTGTCCCTCTCCAAAATGTTCGGCCCTGACTGCTCCGGCCCCTGCCCCGCGATTTCTACGAGCCTTCTGCTCACGAACAGACCATTTATTATCAGCGCTATCCCGACGAACAGAGGGATCAGCCCGGCGACCCAGAGACGGCTGAGGATCTCCGCGGCGCCCGGTGGGACATTCCCGCTTAAGATGATGCCCTGCATCAGAACATAGAGGAAGATCGCCGCCCCTATGCCGACGCAGCCCGTGACCACACCGGCCTTGATTTCCTTGTAGCGCTTCACCTCTGGCGTAATGCCACGCTGACGCTCCAGCTCTTCTTCGCGTCTCTTACGCTCCCCCGCGGAGAGGAACATCTCGGCGACCCAGGTCTTGCCCCAATCGAATTTCTCGCCCGTTTCGCGCGTAGCCATGACCTGGAGCACGGCTTGTAAATTCGCGCCGCACAATTTGCAGAACTTCAATTCTTCGCTTTGCTGGGAGCCACATTGCGGACAGAACATCAACATCCTCCCGTCGAATATATGCCGGAGAATACGACAATTATCAGCATCATGTTCTTACTTTGCCCATAAAGGAAGAGGGCTAACATGAATTCGACAGAAAACTGTATAACACTTTTATCCAGAAGATTCCTTCTGTATAAACCAATCCGCCGTCGAGACGATCGCGATTGATTAATCTCTGATCATTGAACAGCTTGCACTTCGAGAGCTGACGTAGCCTCTCAGAAGTGTTAGCCAGACCGATCCTTCCGCATAATCCGGTTTCTAAGTCGCGCCCTGTAGGCTCATATGTCCCTGCCGGTGCACGCGCTGCCCGGCAGCATTTGTTCAAGACGTGAAAGCTCATTTTTAGATTTATTCAAGAAAGTGCTCCGCGTATTCCTCCGACCTGGGACTCAGATTGTTACTCATAATTACCCGCGCGCAGGAGTTCCATCGCAATATCGCATCGTCGTTTCCCGCGGGACGAATCGCTTCGGCCTTTTCGAACCATTCCATCGCCTCGCGGAACCAGTCGTAAGCCGCATAGTGCGCGCCCGGCGAACCCTTCGCGAGCCTCGCCTTCGCGCGGCGCTCCCAAACGATACCTGTGTAATAGGCGCGTTCGTACTCGTCCTTCAACCGCCCAAGCACTTCCTGGACCTGTGTCTCGCCAACCGAATAGCCTGTCGCCAGGCGATCGGTCATAGCCAGCAGCAGCGTCACCAGAGCTTGCTGGTTATCGGGATCGATTTCCAGAACATCCAGGCAGATGCTCTCGGCGGCGCCAGGCTCGTTGAGCAGCCGGTACCGTATCGCCTTGTCGAGCGCTGCCGGGATCGCGTCTTTGTTTAGCGGTTTGAGTTCGAACATTAGAGCACTCCCTCTGGCTTCTCTCCTACGGAACGTTCCACAACAGATAGCCTGCTAGCACCGTGCCGGCGATCGCTCCGCCGTAGCAGAAAAAGTTGATCAATTCGTTCAGATGTTTGATCTGCAACCCGTCGTAGAGCGTGAACCGAAAGCGATGGGCCCAGTGGAAAAGCGGTAGCGAGCATAACACAAACAGAACTATCCGCGTTAGAGGATGTCTGAGCAGCTCCAGCGTGCTTTGGTAGCTCGGCGCTTCGAGCCACCCAAGTGGAAATGCCAGCCCGTATAGAACCAAGAGTACGGGGATTAAGAAAGCGGCTACAACACCGCCCGAACTGAACAGCGCCCAGAGAAATGGTTCATTCGATCTTTTTGCCATCTCATTTCCTCACGATGAGCCAGGCTACAACAGCCGAGATCACCAGCCACGCCACGTAGTTGGGCGCCGCTACCATCCAGTCGGGCAGCCGCTTCCCTCCAACCCGTACCGGCATCGCCCGCGGCGCGAGGTTGAACCAGGTGATCGTGTGAAACAGCACAAAGAACAAAGCGATGACATTCAGAACGATTGCAACGGGCGTCTTCAACCATTCCTGAAACCTGGTGTACGCGTCCGGACCCTGGTTCAAGGCCGCGACCTGCAGCAACATAATCACCACGAAGTAAGCAACGGAAAGGCTGGTCAGCTCTCGCAGGGTGAATTTCAGGTAACTCCACTGTTGAGTCCACCAGTAGGTCGACACTCTCTTGCGATACCATTTGGGATGGTACTGCTTGTAGATCGGCGTCTGGTTCATCGCGACCTCCACGGCATCAAGAAGTCTTTGAACCACTCTTTGGTGGCGGTTAGCTTGTACTGCTGGATCGCCCCGGCCGGATCAACATTCTTGGGGCACACTTTGGTGCACTCGCCAACGAAGGTGCATGCCCAAATCCCCTCGTGCTGCGAGAGAATGTCGAGGCGCTCCTCGGACCCCTGGTCGCGCGAGTCCTTGTTGTAGCGCTGGGCCAGGGCGATCGCCGCCGGACCAATGAAATGCTCGTCCAACCCGTAGACCGGGCACGCGGCGTAGCACAACATGCAGTTGATGCACATGCTGAACTGCGTGTAGTCGTCCAACTGCTCCGGCGTTTGTAGGTACTCGCCTTCGGAAAGCGGCTTCTCATCCTCGCGCACGATCCACGGCTTCACGCTCCTAAGCTTGACCAGGAAATCTGTCATCTCAATGACGAGGTCGCGCACGATGGGGAAGTACGTGAGCGGCTCGACGCGAACGGGACCCGGCGTGTAGTGCGACAAAAAAGTGGCGCAGGTAAGCTTGGGCTCTCCGTTGACCATCATCCCGCAACTGCCGCACACTCCCATTCGGCAAGACCAGCGGTAGGAGAGCGACCCGTCCACCTGGTCCTTGATGTAATTCAGCGCATCAAGCACGACCCAGTCTGTGCGGAGGGGCACTTCGAAGCTCTCGAACGTGGGCTCGCTCTCCTGTTCGGGGCGATACCGCGTCACTTCAACTGTGATTGTTTCCGCCATGTCTAAATTACCTTCCGTAAAATTCGGTTGTGAGGTCAACTCCACGAAGCAAACCTAGAGGGACGATCTGAATGCTTAGTGATCCTTCGGGTCCTTCGCGGATAGTCATCACCCTCCTGCCTGGCCGAGGTCGCCAGGCTCGGTCATCTTCCGAAAGTCGAGCAACGCGTCGATCTCGTCGTCGGGCAGGACTTTCCACTCTTTGGCAACTTCGCGAACCGTGCGACCCGTTGCGTAGGCGTCCTTCGAGATCGCCGCCGCCTTGTCGTAACCGATTCGCGGCGCCAGCGCAGTGCATATCGCCAGGTTGCGCTCGACGGTCTCCTGGCAGCGCTCGACGTTTGCCGTTATGCCGACGACGCACTTGTCGGTGAATACGCGGCTGACCGACGCGAGCAGATGAATCGATTGCAGAAGGTCATAGACCATAACCGGCATCATCACGTTCAGCTCGAAGTTCCCAGTCGCGCCACAGAATGCTATCGTCGCGTCGTAGCCGATCACCTGGGCCGCTACCATCGTGACCGCTTCGCACATAACCGGGTTGACCTTGCCGGGCATGATTGAGCTGCCCGGCTGGGTCGCGGGCAGGTTGATCTCGGCAAGTCCCGCGCGCGGCCCCGAGCCTAGCCAGCGGATGTCGTTGGCGATCTTCATCAAGCTGCACGCGATCGTTTTCATCTCGCCGGAAGCCTCTACGCAACCGTCGCGCGCGCCCTGAGCTTCGAAGTGGTTCCGCGCTTCGCGGAATGCAAGCTTTGTGTCCGCGGCGATGTAAGCAATCGCCTTCGCCGGGAAGTGAGGCCGCCGGTTGATCCCCGTCCCAACCGCCGTGCCGCCGAGCGCCAGGTCGAGCAGCGCATCGCGGGCGTGTGTAGCGCGCTCGACTCCCCTGGCGATCTGGTCGGCGTAGCCGCCGAACTCCTGCCCCAACCGCACCGGCGTCGCGTCCATAAGGTGAGTGCGTCCCGACTTCAGAATTGGATCGAACTCGACAGCCTTTGCTTCCAGCGCCGCGCGCAGGTGTTCTAGCGCGGAGGTCAACTCTTCGGTGATGGCGGTTGCGGCTGCAACGTGAATCGCAGTCGGAATCACGTCATTGGATGACTGCGACATGTTGACGTGGTCATTGGGGTGAACGGCCTTAGCCCCGCGTTCGAGTCCCAGGATCTCGGCGGCGCGATTGGCGATGACCTCGTTGGCGTTCATGTTGGTCGATGTGCCGCTACCCGTCTGGAATATGTCAATCGGGAACTCGGAATCCCAACGGCCCTCCATCACCTCGGTTGCTGCCTGAACGATGGCGTTACCGATGCGAGGCTCCAGATCACCGGCGTCCATGTTGGCGCGCGCGCAAGCTCGCTTGATCAAACCCAGTGCATAAATGAACCGCCGTGGGAAGACCAACCCGCTGACAGGAAAGTTCTCAACCGCGCGCGCCGTCTGCGCGCCATAGTAGGCGTTCGCAGGCACCTTCATCTCGCCGAGTGAATCTTTCTCGACCCGGAACTCTGCCATAGACTTTCTTGCTCCTTTCCGCAGCGTCTCACGTCTCTCGAGTTTGTCGGGTGGCTGCGAAACAGCGGGAAACATTCAAAACAGGTCTGTCTAATAGGCAACCCGCTCGCTGCCCTCTTATCTACCTTCCATACACCCGCTCGCCGGGCGGCCAGCGAGTGATTGTCACCGGCAGGTACTCCACTCGTGACGTGCCGTCTTCATTCCGGTACGTCAGCGAGTGCGCAAGGAATCTTTCATCATCACGCTTTGGAAAATCGGTCCGCTGGTGAGCGCCGCGAGATTCTGTCCTATGCAAAGCGCACTGCACCATCGCTTCCGCAACGTCTAGCATGAAGGACAGCTCGAGCGCCGCAGTCAGCTCAGTGTTGAACGTGCGACTGTGGTCCTCGATAACAATGTCCCGATAGCGCTGCTGCAGTCTGTGGATGTTCTCGGCCGACTGCGCAAGAGTTTCTCCCGTTCGGTAGATGCCCGCGCCGTTCTCCATCGTCCTTTGCATTTCTTCCCTGACGGTCGCGATCCGCTCACTACCTCCAGTTTTGCTTAAGAACTGCTCGAGCCTGCGATTCTCATCCATCGCCTGCGCCAGAATCTGGCCGCCAGGTTCTTTTTGCTCGGACGCAAAAACGGCCGCTGCTCTTCCCGCTCGCGCGCCGAAGACCAGCAACTCGGTCAGTGAATTCGAACCCAGCCGGTTCGCGCCGTTGATGCTGACACACGCGACTTCGCCAGCCGCAAACAAACCTCCGAGCGGCGTAGCTCCGTTGATGTCGGTGTGCACGCCCCCCATCATGTAGTGCACCACGGGCCTCACCGGAATCAACTCTTTGACCGGATCGATGTTCTCATACTTCAGGCACAGCTCACGGACAAATGGCAGCTTGCTGTTGATAACTTTTTCCCCGAGGTGCCGGATGTCCAGATGGACGACCTGACCATAAGGCGTTTCGATAGTGCGGCCTTTCTGCATCTCCTTCACGAACGCCTGCGACAAGCGGTCTCGCGGGCCGAGCTCCATCGAGCGAAGCACCGGCTTCGGCTGCGGCGTGCCTAGATCGTAGTCTTGCAGATAACGATAGCCATCCTTGTTGATCAAGTAGCCGCCTTCGGATCGCGTCGCCTCGGTGATCAGGATGCCGGTGAATGGGAGCCCGGTGGGATGGTACTGGATAAATTCCATGTCCTTCAGTGCCGCGCCTGCTCGGTAGGCCAGCGCCATGCCGTCCCCGTTCTTGATGTTGGCATTAGTCGTGAAAGGGAACACGCGGCCGCAGCCACCCGTGCACAGGATCACCGCCTTCGCGAGGATGGCGTGAACCTTTCCCGACATCAGCTCGATGGCGACGACTCCCTGAACCTGACCATCGTCGACCAGCAGCCTGGTGACAAAGAATTCGTCGTAGCGTGTTATGGCGTCGTACTTGAGCGAGGTCTGAAACAGGGTGTGGAGCATGTGGAAGCCGGTCTTGTCGGCGGCAAACCACGTGCGCTTCTTCTTCATCCCGCCGAAGGCTCGAACCGCGATGTGGCCGTCCGGCTCGCGGTTCCAAGGGCAGCCCCAGTGCTCCAGCCGCAGCATCTCCTCGGGAGCTTCTTTGACGAACGCCTCCACGGCATCTTGATCGCACATCCAGTCGCCGCCGGAGATCGTGTCGTAGGCATGCTCGTCCAGGCTGTCGTCTGGTTTGATAACCGCAGCAGCGCCGCCTTCGGCCGAGACGGTGTGGCTGCGCATCGGGTACACCTTCGATACGACAGCAACGTTCAGTCTGGGGTTGACCTCGGCGACGGCGATGGCCGCGCGCAGCCCCGCCCCTCCACCGCCAACTAGAAGCACATCGTGAGAAGAGATTTCCATCGCGTTACCGACCTTACACAGAAGCCAACAGATCCCCGCTCAGAGCATGCAGCTTTTAACGACAACTCTCGTGCGTCAGTCAGCCCGACTTAGTAGCGATACCGGCGCAAAATTGCGCCTAGCCTATCTCGGTAGACACGGGTTGTCAATAATCAGGGGGCAGCGGCGCCACATTTACTTCAGGCTTTGTAATAACTTTATCAGAAACGCCACGCACAGAAGTAGGTTCAGAGTTCAAGCTTCAGCTTGCCTGTCTCGATAACAGCAACCTGAAGGTTGAACTCTGAACTTGAATCTGAACACGTGAAGGCTAGTAGTCAGTCATGATGCCATTGATCCAAAACGCAATAGGATGTAAATTTGG
>JBBPIH010000082.1:0-20468 GCA_038040455.1 Acidobacteriota bacterium | reverse complement strand
CATTGCGCCAGTGCTCGCCTCGCTTGTAGTTGTTGTGCTCTTCCTTGCCGGCGTGACACTGCAGACAGCCTTCGGAGATTTGCTTCGGCGATTCATTTTCGAATGTCCGAATCTTAGTCTTATCTCCTCCGCCCTCCACGTGCGCCTTGCCGGGACCGTGGCACGATTCGCAGCCTTGCCTCTCCGTCTTCCAGCCGGCCTTGGACAGCTTGGCGTGAGCGGTCTTCGTGAAGCTGTTGAACTGGTCCTCGTGACAGGCCTTGCAGGTCTCGCTTCCAACAAAGTCTTCAGGCGAGTATTTCGCGGACGCCGCTGGTTGGGCTTTCTTTTGGTCGCTAGGGTCGGCCGGTTTCGATAACGAGTTCGAGGCAGTGTACAAGAGTCCAAGCGCTGCGCAGGCACCGACCAGAACCGTTTTAATCAGTCTTACCGCGCCCATCGTTGTGTCTCCTTGTTTCTGAAAGCAAATCTAACCGTGCCAATAGCAAGTGAACAGGGCTAACTTCGGGAGCTTCGAACGCAGCATACAAGGTGTGAGTAGCTGTCAGGTCAAGCATTTTTCAGCGGCTCTCCCTTTTCTATGGTTCTCCATCGACTCAATGAGACAGCAGACGGTATGACCGTCAGGCACGCAGTCAGGCATTTCGGCCCATTTGGCCTGAGCTTGCTCCATATGGTTCTGCAAAGCTAGCATCTCATTCAATGAAGCCCTATTCGCCCTAATCCGCCGCCCAATTGTTTCCCGAACCATCGGACACGGTGACCTGCCCCGTTCGCTTTCGCGGAACATTGTTCCAATCTCTCTTAGGGTAAAGCCAAGGCTCTTGGCCTGATTAATGAAACGAATCCTTCGCACATCGCGATCTCCAAAGAGCCTATATCCATTGCGCGCGTTTCGCGTTGGTCTGAGCAGCCCCATACGCGTGTAGAAGCGAATAAGGTGAGGCGACGCTGCGGTCTGTCTGGCAAAGTCGCTTACAGTCATCAGAGTTTTCTTCTGCGTCTTCATCTACGCCGCTAGTCTAAGCCTCTCTGAGCCAAAAAACTATGAAGCCCGTCACGTCAGGCTGTGACGGCCGTCACGTCGCGCGATCGATGTGAATCGAGTTGCCAGAACCAAGACGGAGGGTTAGTTTTCTCCGACGCCAGTGATCTCTTCGACGCGGATGCGAAAGATGATGACCGAAGACTGGCCATCGTGCACCGGTACAGATTCGACCGGAGTGAGATGAGGATAGCGTGCTAGAAGGACGTCCAAGGCCCGGTCGCGCTCGGCCGGATCGGTAACCTCCTCATAGCTTCCAAATGCGATCGCGCTTCGCCAGTGATATTCATCTGCAATATTGTCAACTTGGCAGGCCCTCGGACTCGCGCGAAGCGCCGCGAGCTTCCGCCCCGGCAGCGAGTGAATGTACACGTCCGCGCCGTCGAAAACGTAATTGACCGGGATCACGTAGGGCCCGCCTTCGTAGATACACCCGAGCCGCCCGACCCGGCTTTCGATCAGCAGGGTTCGCGCTTCTTCCCGGGTCAATGGCGTCAGCATGGGTTCACACTTTCCCGCGTTGGCGACTGCGGACGATTTCGACTGAGCACTTTGCGTGCGATGCGACCGCCTGCGACACGGAGCCTAGCCACAGTTTTGTCAGCCCGCGATAGCCGTGCGACCCGACCACAATTAAATCGGCATCCCACGCCTCGGCTTCATCTATGATGGCACGCTTGGGGTGGCCTCTTACGATCTCGATGGACATTCGTAGCCTTTCGCCCTGCTCCTTGCGCAGTAGGTCTGCCGCCTTGTTAACAGTGGACCGCGCCTGGTCGTCACCCGCCTTTTCGAGAGCTTCAATGTAGTCGTCAGGAGGGACCCAGGTTTCAACTGTCGGTAGCAATGGCGACTCAACCACGGAAACGACTTTAACTTCGGAGCCGGCAGGCCAGGGCCTTCTCGCTACTTCCTTCACAGCTTCATCGCTGAAAGATGATCCGTCGATCGCTAGTAGTATTTTCATCGTCAGTCCTCCCGACGCTCTCCTTCGAGTCCTGTTTCTTGAGCGCTAGAGTGCCCACGTTCGTTCCAACTCCGAGGCCATCCGGTCGTTTTTTCGCAGGCATCCGCGCCCAGTTCGGCCTCCGCTCGCCTGAAGCCTTCGACCAGCGATGGTAAATACCTAACCTTGGTTGCGGGTCAACCACCCAGACCCTCCGCAAATCACGCATCGCTCACCGACCGAATCAGATCGTCTACGTGATCTGCCGCTTCCATCGCAGCCTGCGCACTGTAAGCCTGGTTGGCTGGCCAACACGTATCCGGGCCCATTGCACGTCGGGCAGGAACTGCCGCCTACAATACCAATCCCGCCGCACCACGCACAAGGTTCCGGCGCGAAATAGAAGAGCGATTGAGTAACTACGCTGGCAGCTTGATACATGACCCACCTCCTTTGATTACTGGCGTTGCCTGACTACGTCCTCTTGCCTGTTGACTCCAACCGGCCGAGCCTGACACTCTCCGGTTATTAACATGATTGCTAGACGGCGTTTGGCGCCGCCTGCTCCTGTTCGATTTGCTTGATCCTTGCGCGAATCCAGTTCGTGACAGACTGTTCCAACTGTTCCCGGTCTTCTTTCGACTTCAAAGTTTCGACGGTTTCTTCCATGCTGAGCGGGATGTGGTGACAAGGCACATCCTCCGCGCGTCGTTCGGGTGGAACGAAGTCAATCAAGAGGCACTCATCACAAGGGTGTGTGCGCTCGGGATCGCCCATGTTGAGGCAACTGAGAGAATCTTGAAATATCGAAGTAGGCTTCCACGGCGTTCTTACCGAGCGTCCGTAGCCGCCTTTTTCGATGAATTCGAGCTCCGCCTTGAGCACCTGGAGCGTGTCTCGATCATCCTTAATCATAACCTTCACCTCCACCTTTTTCCCGCGGCAGCGGCACAGTCTCGGCACTGCTTGAAAGCCTGCTATCGCTGAAACTGGCTCCTGCTGCGTAACCACACTATAGAGTGCCATCAAAGAAGACGATATGACCGGTGTCACTGGTCGCCGTGACGACCGTCACAGGTCAATGACATAAGTGTCAGACGGGATTGCGCTTGGATTGCCGGGGCCTTTGCAAATTCCTGTGATCGCTCGCCGGATGCGCGAGTCTCATCAGGTCTTTCGAGCAGTCGGGCGGCGACGTTGATGAAGTCGCGCTCGCTAACGATCCCCACAAGCCGGCCTTCCTCAACAACCGGCAGGCAATCAACTTTCGCGCGGCGCATCAGCGCGATGGCATCAAGCGTTAGAGTCGCAGCAGTGATTGTCACTGGATTCTTGTTCATGATCGAACTGACGGGGATCGGCTCCCGTGGTTGCTCGTTGAGGCAGCGATCAAGATGGCGCAAGACGTCAAAGCAAGAGATCAAACCGACAAGCCCGCCATGCTCGTCCTCAACCGGGATATGGCGCACGAGCTTCCAATCCATCAGTTTGGCTACGAGCTCGATCGGCTCGTCCGCATGGACGGTGAACAGGTCGGTCGTCATGAATTCTTCGACGCGCAAGTAACTTGGTTTTGTCATCGCTCCCTCCGTCATCTGAACCAGGGGCCACGTATGGACCGGACTACGTTCCAGCCGCCTTCGTGCAGTCGCGGCTGTTAGCGAGGTCAGAACTTCATCTTTCGTCGCCGTTCCTCTCATCTCCACAATGGAATCCAGCAACCACTGTGATCCGGTTCGGCCCGACTCCACGCGCCGTTCAATCACTCCCAGGTAGCGATCTACGTCTGCGTGCGCAATGTCCGCATGCCGCAAACCGTCCCGCGCAATCGGAAGAAGGTGGCCAAGGATCAGCTCACGGGCGTCAATCATCTTGCCACCAGTCCAGGCCAGCTGAGCGTCGAGCCCGCGCTGAGAAGCAGCCAAGAAATTCGACTTGGCGTCATCAAACTCCATCACCGTCGCTATCTCGTGGTGCTCAGTCGAAAGGCCGAGCGTCAGCCCGAAGAAGAACGCCGCGTTCGCAACTTCGTCCACGACTGTCGGGCCTGACGGAAAAGCGCGTGCCTCGATTCGCAGGTGCGGCTTTCCATCAGTGACTCCATAGCATGGCCGATTCCAGCGCCAGACGGTGCCGTTATAAATCCGCAAGGCATTCAATTGCGGCGCAAGCCCTTGGCTGAGCATCGAAAACGGGTCTTCATCCACGCGCGCGCCAACAAGGACCCTGAACCGCGAGATGTCTTCCTCGAAGAGCTCAATCGCGGATCTTTTGACCCATCGGTTGCCGAAGCTCACGCGAGGGCTGCGCTCACGCAGATGGTAGCTTGCGTGCCGCGTGTCGATTGACTGCTCGAAGAGTGGGATTCGCGTCTCGCGCCAGAGCCTTCGACCGAAGAGCAGAGGGGAATTTGTGGCAGCAGCCAACACCGGCGCCGTTGCCACCTGCGCAGCGTTGTAGAGATTCGCAAACTCGTCTGCCCCAGCTTGAAGATGCACCTGGAAACTTGTGCAACAAGCCTCGAGCATCCACGTGTCGTGCTTAATGATCAGCTCGTCTGCGCCGTTGAGCTTGAACTCGTAAGCCCTTCCGCGAAGTTGCTTGAGCGCTTCGTTCAGAGCAAAGTAGCGAGGCTTTGGCGTCATATTCGTGAGTTCGAGATCGGATTTGCGAATCGTAGGGAGAATGCCCGCCAGGACGATCTCAGACTCGCAATTGTTAGCGGCAGCAGAAGCTCTGGCGATCATTTCGTCAAGTTCGCGCTCCAACTCCGAAAAGCAATCGCCTCCTAACACAATCGGGTCCAAGTTGATTTCAAGGTTGAACAGTGCGATCTCGTTGGTGAAGTGCGGATCGGAAAGGATGTCAAGTACTTCAAGAGCGACCGGTGCGGGCCGCCAGGCGGTGTTGACCAGAAAGAGTTCTTGCTCGGCCCCGATCCTTCGCACGCCCGATTCAATCATCCCATCGGCGATCATCTTTTCGAGCGCGCTAATGTCGTTTAGTAGAGATCTGATGAAATCGCGCCGATCTTCGGGAGAGATCTTTGTATCAACATTCTGTATTCCCATAACTGGGGGCCTCGCACGGCTCTTCAGTGACCAAGTATCAACCTGAATCGGGCCGTTAATCACAGGCACTGAATTTCGACCCAGCGTTCCTGAGTAACTTCGTTATTTCAGGATGTTTTTTCGCCGCGACGCTCGCGGCAGCCCGTCCGTTCTTATTCCGCGCGTTAACGTCTGCGCCACCAGACAACAAACTTCTTACGATCCCGGTAAAACCTTTTGAACTCGCCTCCATCAATGCCGTCCAGCCGTCCTTATCTTTCGCGTTCACATTAGCGCCTCTCTCCAACAAGGCTTCAACGGTGTCGAGGTGACCGCCAAATGCTGATTCCATCAGAGCTGTCCGCCCCTCTTTATCTTCAGCGTTCACGTCGTTGCCACTGTTCAACAAAGCCACCACTATACCCGTGTGCCCGACTAATGCCGCCCTCAGAAGAGCCGCCGTGACCTCGCCTTGCCTCGCGTTCTCGACCGTTCTTCTAGTCGAGGAGCGTGCGTTCCGAATCTCGATTTCGTTTGGCACTAACGTCAATTCTTAGCCTTTGACAGCAAGTTGCTGTCAGTTAAGTAAGCGCGCGCTCACCGTTATATTCACTTCTTCGTTCTGGGGGATTTTGGCTGAAATTGACCCAAGAAGCTATGACCGGCGTCACTATCCGGCGTGACGGCTGTCACAGGTTGACCGGAGAGCAGTTTTCGGAATTAAGCAGACTAGGGATTTACCAGCGCCTCAAGTCTGGGCTTATCACTAACCAGTAACGTTGAGCCTTTCAGGTAGATTATCTGATCGTTCTTAAAATCGCTTAGCAGTCGCGTCACAGTTTCGCGCGACGCACCGATAAGCTGAGCGATCTCCTCGTGGGTGAGAGTGAGTTTCAACTGGGTGCCCCGCTCAGTCTGCTTGCCGTCTCGAGCGCACCAGTCGAGGATGAGCTTTGCCAGCTTTCCCGCTGCGGATTGCGAAAGGCCAAGAAGTCGAGCTTGCTCGTAGGCGGTGTGATAGTTATTGCTCAGATGCTCGGCCACCCGCAGGCACGCCGAACCGTGTTCGGAGAGAAAGCGTAGAAAGTCTTCTCGCTTGACGAAGTTGATCTGACATGGGAGGAGAGTCTCGGCTGTTACTTCGTAGGGCTTGCCAGAAACGGTCGCGCTGAGGCCAAGCACTTCCCCGGATTCAGCAATCTGCGTGATCAGCGTCTTGCCATCGCTCGAACCGGTCGATAGCTTCGCCCGCCCTGTGCAAAGTACAAAGACCCCACGAGGAGATTGCCCCTCGACAAAAAGCATCGCGCCTTTAGGATAAACAGTCGTGTACTTGATAGCTTCAAAAGCCTCCAGGGTCTGCGCTGGTAGATCGCAAAAGAGCCGGTCAGCGCGCAGCTTGCAATTGAGGCAGCTTTCGACAATCTCCAGTCCGTACGGTAAGGTCATAACCCTCCGATGCCTTTTCCGATTGTACCCTATTTGTACCTACTTCTCGGCAGATTTTCAATGGCGTTCGTGGAACGCGTTTCCCAACTCATCACGCTAGTATGGTCGCCGCTCGCGAAATGCGCACTCGAATATATTCAGCCTTGGAAGGCCCACGGGCAGTCTAAAAAATGATAGGGCTGAGTGTTTATTGACTGAGGTGGGTGCTTGTGTGAGAATACCGCTCGAAGCGCGGGAGTGACGCCCTCCTCGATTGGACACCTTTCATCGAATGCCGCCCTGGGGGCGGAGCGAGATTATGAGCAACAGACGCATTGGTAATTATCAGATCACGGATTACGTCGGCAGTGGCGGGTTCGGCTCGGTTTTTAAGGCGGAAGACGTCAACACGCCTGGCCGCGTGGTGGCCATCAAAGAGCTTCACAAGAAACACACTCGCAATCAGGTCATCAAGCAGCGCTTTTTCCAGGAAGCCGTAGCGATGGCCCGGCTCGACCATCCGAATCTGCCGCGTCTGTATACGTTCGGCGAAGACAACGGCTCTTACTACCTGGTGATGGAATTCATCTCCGGTAAACTGCTCAGCGATGAGATCCACGAAGAGGGTCCGATGCGTCCGGACCGCGCCGTCGTCGTGATCACACAGGTACTGGACGCAGTAAGCTACGCTCATCGCAACGGGATTATTCATCGCGACCTTAAACCGGACAACATTATTCTTGTCGGTGACGGTCGCTCGCTCAGGATCAAGGTTCTCGATTTTGGAATCGCGCGGATGGTCGGCGGCGAGAGTTTGACGCTTGCGGGCGAGGGCTTTGGGACACCGAGCTATATGGCGCCCGAGCGTATGACCGGGGGCGCCGGCGACGACCCGCGAATGGACCTCTATGCCGCGGGAATAATTCTCTTTGAGATGCTGACAGGCAAGGCGCCCTTCGAATCGAAGGCCAGCGATCCTGCGCTGTATTGGGTCGAAATGCGAAACCTGCATGAACGCGAACCACTGCCGCCGCTCGCGCCGCTCGGGGTTTCAAGCGAGCTTGAACGGGTGGCTCTGCGCGCAACCGCCAAGCGCTTAGAAGATCGTTACCAGTCCGCGGACGAGATACTTGAGGACCTCAAAGCCCTGAGCAGTATCAGCGCGGACGTTCCAACTGTTGCTCTAAACAGCTCACGGCTTCTATTGAGCACCGCCCCTGGAGGTGCCGATGTTTACGTCGATGATGTTCTGCGCGGCACGTCGGACGTTATGAGAGGGAAAATACTGATCGAGGGATTGACGTCGGGCTTGCATCGCGTCCGCGTTTTGAAAGAGGCCTACGACGAATACAAGATCAACGTTGCGCTCGAGGAAGGACGGCAAACTGACTTGCAGGTTGCCCTGCCAGCTCGCGCAACTGTCGCAATGCCGCGAGGCGAAAGTACCGCTGCAGGGGGCTTCGAGACTGTGAAGCTGCAAGGCGCTGACGAAATCAAGACAGCGGTGCTCGTAGTCGAGAGCCTCCCGGTGGGCAGCACAGTGTTCATAGGATCCGACGCAGTCGCACTTGCCGGCGAAGATGGCCGCGCGACTTTGAGACTCGCCCCTGGCTCGCACGAGATTCGAGCGGCGACGCCTTCGGGCGCTACGGCACAGCGCGTTGTGTCGGTTACGGCTCAAGACACCAGAGCGCCTAAAACGATGACGCTTCCGCTCACGCAAGCTACGGTCGCGGGAACATTGCCTGCCCGAGGACCTGAACAATCTCGACGGGGAAAACAACTAGCCGCCGCGGCGGTGATGATTCTCCTGCTCGCGCTGGCTGCTGGAGCTTACTTCGTACTGCGAGGCCCTGATCGCAATCGCGCTCAAGTTGAATCGGCCGCTGTTGCTCCTGAAGGCACTCCTGCGCCGGCCCAAGAGCCTTCCAAGGCTGCGCTGCCCATCGCTCCAACAGAGGCCCAGCAGGCAAGCGAGGATAGAAAGAAAGCCGCTGAAGAACGCCGAAAAGCCGAGATGGACGCCGCTGCGATTGAGACTCAGAAGAAGGCTGCCGAAGCTAAGGCGCAGGATAAGGCTGAGAAGCAGGATAAGGCTGAGAAGAAGGAGGCATTGGAACAACAGCCGACTCCGACTGTTCCAACTTCGCAACCGGCGGTAACGCCTACGCCGCCTGCCTCCGCGGTTCCTGACCCGCAACCGCGCTTATCCAGTTCCGGGCGCGACGGGTGTGTGTTAGTCAACGTCTCGGATGCGGACGGCCAGCCGGTGCCCGGCGTGCGAGTGGCTGTGATCGATTCCGACGGTCCGTCGAGTCCGCTGGGCGGCCGCACGGGTGAAAAGGGCCGATGGCAGAGTTGTGGTCTGACGCCCGGTCATAGAATCCGCGTCGCGGTGTTAGGACCTCGCGGCGGAATGCTCGGCACACAGACGGCCGTAGTCGCAGCGGGACGAAACTTCATCGGGATTCGCCTTGATAGGAAAATGGACGAAGCGCCGCAATTCAATCCCAGGAGACAGCGCCCGTTTCGGAGACCTTAGACCGTCGTCATGACATCAAGCATCCGAGGAGGTATAGGCTATGAAGAAGGTCTGGAACGCTCTCTGTGTAGCCGTTTTTGTTGTTGGGTTGGTAACGTTTGCTCAAACACCAGGAGATGACGCGGAGCCGGCTCGCTCCTTTACGGTAGTGATGGCGCACTTCCGCATTAATGCGGATGGGTCCAAGACAAACCTTCGGGATCGCATTGTGTACGCAAAAGCAAACGGCGAACAACGACAAACATTATATGATCCGAATGATGGACGGGGTTCAACCAGGCAGTCTACGGTGGTAGCACGCACGGAAGAAGGTCTTTTTGTCACGGCGCCTGGGCTTACCGAGCGCAAGTTGCTTTCCACCACCGCGGTGCCCCAACGGATGCAGGAATGTTTTAGATCAGCCAGGTGCCTCAGTGCGAACCCGAGGTTCGTTCGCACGGAAGAGCTCGCCGGGCTTCAAGTCTATGTATATCGCGACAACGTACCACCCCCGAACGGGATGGAATGGATAGAACAAAGCTATTCACCAAAAACAGGCTTCCTGGCGCTGCATAGGGTCAGTCACTTTCGAGACGGTTCTGAAGACGTGCTGAAAGCCACATCGGTTGAGTTCAAGGATGTCCCCGATGACTTGAATGACGACATCAAGACTATGCCGATCAGAAAACCGTGAGTAGATAGTTTTCTTCGCTCAATCGAAGCTGGCTTCTCAATGGCCCAGCGGGACGTGACTCACCTTAGAAACCTTAGCGTCTGAGTGACAGAACTGAGTCCCGTTCACAGCAACCCTCTAAAAAATACTAGTACGCCTTCGCCAATTCTGCTAAGCTGTGATTTTGTTTGCCAAGCGCGATTCGCGTCATGGCGTATTCATTCTGAAAGGAGCATAGATCATGGCAAAAAGAGGATCGGCGCGCGGAGTCCGCTTGACCTGCCCGAAGTGTTTCAGTGCATTTACCGTGGTGGCTTATCTCTCTCAAGGGATAAATGCAAACGAATACTGGAAGGCTAGAGCTGAAGAGCACGACTGCGCGGCCCACGAAAAGATAATGACATCAGCGCGTTCGGGAGAAGCGAGCAAGAACCCGCTCAAGGCCTCGAAGGCTGCCGCCCGCGGCAAGACGTAATAGTCCAATTCTCCGCAGGGGCCGGTTAACGAAACCGGCCCTGCATCTTAAATTCAACGACGCAATATAGAACTGCTAATCGCCGGCTTGAAGTCTGCCTTTGAGCTGAACCAGAGGCGTGATCTCGAATCGGTGAGACTCTGTGGCGAATACCGGGTCGTTGCTGTAGTCGTGCGAGGCTGCTTCGGCGCCGTGACTGTGCCGGCCTGCGTGATACGAGCTTCGCACAAGCGGACCCGCCTCGACGTAACGAAATCCCATCGCGAACGCTTCCGATTTCAGGCGCTCAAATTCATCAGGGGAGTAATACCGCTCGATGGGTATGTGCTTCGCTGTAGGAGCGAGATACTGGCCGACAGTCAGAATGTCGCAGCCTGTTTGGGCAATATCGCGAAAGGCCTTCAATAACTCGTCGATAGTCTCGCCAAGCCCCACCATCAATCCAGACTTTGTCCGGAGTGAATGCTCGGTCTTTCGCTCGTGGGCTCGGCGCAACAGGTCGAGCGATTGCTCGTACTTCGCATCGGGACGGACATGCTTGTATAGACGAGCTACGGTCTCGGTGTTGTGATTCAGCACGTCGGGTCTAGCCGCAAGAACAATGTTCAAAGCTTCTTCGCTGCCGCAAAAATCCGGGATCAGCACCTCGACACGAGTTCCGGGATTCAACCGCCGAATCCACTGAATTGTCCGCGCGAAGTGAAGCGCGCCGCCATCGGGCAGCTCGTCTCGATTGACGCTGGTGACTACTGCGTGTTTCACGCCGAGTCTGCGGACCGCTTCGCCAACGTGACGCGGTTCGTCGGGGTCGAGGGCTCTGGGCTTCCCTTTACCCACCGCACAGAAGGCGCAATGACGAGTGCATATATCACCGAGGATCATGAAGGTCGCGGTGCCTTCGCTCCAGCACTCGAAAATGTTCGGACAGCGAGCCTCCTGGCAAACGGTGTGCAGGCTCAGGTCCTTGATCAACTCATTGACCTGATCGAAGCTTTCGTTCGCACGAATCCTTACCTTGAGCCATTCCGGCCGCGGTCCGGTGAGTTTCGGTTTAGCCATAGTTCCTATCTCTGATGAGTGCAGATCTATGATGACCAATCACGTGACATCTCACAAGTCCCCGAGGCGCGACTCTCACAGCTTGCGATCGAGCGCGAGCGCGCGAATCGCTGAATCCAGATCGCTCTGCAGCCGCGCCCTATCGCTGGCTGCCGCCTTTCGTTCCGATATTATCTGCTCGAGCCGCGTCTCCTGCTCGCCGGCCTTCGCGACATAGCGGACGACCAGTTGGCGCGCTTCTGCTTTCTCGCTGAGCACCTTGATGTTCTCGCGCAGACGAGCCTGATCAGTCGCAATCTCAGCAGTCTCACGGTCCGCCGCCGCAAGGCGCGCATCGACCGCCGCAATCTGGCTCTTGATTGCGATGATCTTGTCGAGCGCAGCGCGCGTCGAGCTGCGAGCCGGACAATACTGGTTCTCAAACCCGAATGTTGCAATTGTCACCGCCGGCAGTCCGCTTGCGACGGCGGGCGCCGAGGCCGGCAAGATAGGCCGGTCAGCTAATCTCTTTCATCAGGGCTTACTGTGGAGCCAGAAGTTCAATGAGCGGTGGAGCCAGCAGCTCGGAACAGACGTTCAGGTCTTTCGCGAACCAAACCAGATTCAGCTCGCTTCCGCGGCAGCGGGCGTGGTGTTATCGTCCAGCGGGGCTAGGACTAGTGCTCTCAGGCCCGATGAGTGGCACAGGCAACGCGACCGCTACGTCGGGCGGCGCCATCTATACTGCTGAAGACTTTCATGTCGCGAGACTGACATACCGGCTTTGTAATTCTGGATTCCGTGTAGGCGAGCATGACTATCCGATTGCGTTCAATCTACAAGGCTCGCGCAACTTCGGGACGGAAGCCAACGAACGCGACGCGATGCTGGCTGCGGTGCAAGTCGGCAGGCCCACAAAGCGTGGCGACATGTCATTCCTCTACGTCTTCTCGATCAAGGGAGCGAACTCGATCATCTCGCACCTGACGGACGACGATCTCGGAACAGGCACCGGCGTGAATCTACGCACACACTACTTCCGGTGGGAGCTTGCGCTGGCCAAGAAAGTGACTCTGCAAGAGTTTGGTGTTCGTGCAAAGGGAGCTTCGAAACAGCGGGCAGTTCCCCAACATAGTGTTGACAGGAAAGGCAGTGAGGAATACAGTAAGCCTCGTCGCGTGACGGTAGAACCTAGTAGAACGCACACCAAAGACTTCGATTGAAGTGATGATCTCCCCTCTGTGCGAGTTTGTTCGGTGAGAGGTGGAGATCCATGCTTCATTGCGCCGGACAACAGAAAATCGCGGACCGCTCATAGTGGGAGAGCCAGCTGCAAAACATCTAGTCGAACTGATATGAGGAGGTAACGAGTATGACTGCCGATGCTGGAGGATTGAAGTCTCAGCGAGCCATCAGAACAGCGATTCTCACGAGTCTATTCATCGCAGTTTTGTTAGCGACGGTCCCTGCTTCATCGCAGGTTTCCGAAGGAAGTAATCCACAAAAGATCGAGCTGATTGATGGGCGACAAGCGGTTGCCAACGAGGTGCTGGTAAAGTTCCACAGCTCAGCTACCGCCGGCGGCGTTGCCCAGGCCGCGCAGGATGAGGACGTCGATTCGGACCAGGAAGTGGGTGGAATAGGCGTACGACTGTTTCATTCGCGCAGCAAAGATGTAGCTACACTGCTTGCATCGCTCAAGGCGCGTCCTGATGTTGTTTACGTTGAGCCAAACTACATCATCCATGCCGATCTCGTCCCTAATGACCCGAGCTTTTCAAGTCTATGGGGTTTGCGAAACACTGGACAGGTCATCAATGGTGTAGCAGGCATACCGGGCGCGGACATTAGCGCTACTTCAGCCTGGGACATCACCATCGGCTCACGAGCCAATGTGGTCGCAGTGGTGGATACCGGTATTGATTACAACCATCCTGACTTGGCTGCCAACGTTTGGTCGGCGCCCACCTCGTTCACCGTCACGATCGGAACTCAGACCATCACCTGCGCGGCGGGGACGCATGGTTTTAACGCCATCACCAACACCTGTGATCCGTTGGACGACAACAATCATGGATCGCATTGCTCCGGAACCATCGGCGCAGTAGGCAACAATGGTGTTGGCGTAGCCGGGGTGAACTGGACGGCGAGCATCATGGGTGCCAAGTTCCTGAATTCGAGTGGAAGCGGCACCACTGCCAACGCTATCAACGCCATTGAATTCACGATACAGGCTAAACAGATCTTCGGAGCCGACGCCAACGTCCGAGTGTTGTCGAATAGCTGGGGCGGCGGGGGCTTCTCCCAGGCACTCCTGGACCAGATCAACAAAGCAAATGCCAACAATATGCTGTTTCTCGCTGCCGCGGGAAATAACGGAAGCAACAATGACACAGTTCCTTTTTATCCGGCCAGTTACAACGCCCCTAACGTCGTGGTTGTGGCGGCAACGAACAATAGAGACCAGATCGCCTCTTTCTCCAATTTCGGTTCCACGAGCGTAGATCTGGGAGCGCCGGGAGTCAGCGTGCTTTCGACTACAACTGGCAACACCTACTCGTTCTTCAGCGGGACGTCGATGGCCGCGCCGCACGTTTCCGGAGCGGCGGCGCTGGTGTTGTCCGTCTGCTCACTCGACACCGCCGCCCTGAAGAGCAACTTACTCAGCAATGTTGATCCGATAACGTCGCTGTTTGGCAAGACTGTCACTGGCGGCCGGTTGAACGTCAATAAGGCCCTACTCGCCTGCAGCAATCCGACTGTGCCGGATTTCTCCTTGGCGGCCAGTCCGTCCGCTCGTACGATCGCGCCTGGGGCCAGCACCACGTACAACGTCACGGTCACTCCATCAGGAGGCTTCGCGGGAACGGTAACTTTCAGCGCGAGTGGATTACCCGCTGGAGCCAACGCGAGCTTTAATCCCGCTTCGGTACCCGGCTCGGGATCTTCCACAATGACGGTGACCACCAGCGGTGCAACGCCTGCAGGCACTTACCCTCTGACCATCACAGGAACGAACGGGAGCCTCGTCCATAGCACACAGGTAACGCTTGTCGTTGCCATCGGAGACTTCTCGCTTTCTGCTACGCCGTCATCTCGGACAGTCGTGCGCAGAGCCAGCACGACTTACGCTGTAACAGTGACGCCATCGGGGGGATTTGCAGGAACAGTCACGTTTAGTGTGAGTGGGTTAACCGCCGGAGCCACAGCCAGCTTTAGTCCAACGTCGGTAAACACATCTGGCAGTTCCACAATGACAGTGACTGCTGGCAACAAAACAGGCACGTTCACGCTAACGATCACCGGAACAAGTGGCAGCTTGCAACACTCGACTCCGGTGACTCTCGTTGTACCCAAGTAGCGATCAGCTAGGTCTTCATGTAAGGGGACCTTCGCCTCAGCGAAGGTTCCCTTCACATCCAAGTCTGTGCGAAGACTCCGGATGGTACTACGGGCCTCCCCGGTGAAGCTTCACGGTAGTCGCTCTACGCGCGGGCTACGCCTTTCTGACCGTCCAAGATCCTAACGAGTGAAAGCGGCCTGGACATTCCCAACCAAGAGCCGAGCTCGCAGCTTATCGATCAACGCGACGAGCCCGAGTCACAGTATCAGTAAGACCGCAGTGCCAGCGGCGAGTCTCAGCCGGAACATAGCGGTTCGATCATCTCACTCATCAGACTGAGCGTGCATGTCAGCTTGATCACCCTACTTGAAAATCGTAAGATGGCGCCGGTGCGGATGGCTCCGACCCGCGCAACTAAGAGAGGTTCTTCTTATTCGCACCGGCCCGAACCTAAGACGCGCAATGACCAGGGACATCCTACTCGCTACGCGTAAAGTTGTCATATGATTCTCAACTTTGCCTCTTATTTCGAAGATCAAATCAAGATTCAGCAACAGGCCATCCGCTCATTCAAATGGTCCATTGCAGCACTCATCCTTCTGGGCGTCGGAATCATCACAGTTTCTCTCATAATCGACACGGCAAAGGGCTTGGCACCCGACCTCATCAAATTAGGAGGGGGCATATTCATGGCGGCTTTAGCAACACTTCCGTACAAAGAAATTGCGCCGCGACGCGAACGAATTATATGTTACACTCACTTAAAAGACGGTTTTGAAAGACGTGAAACCTTGTCACACGGAGACCAAGAAAGGCTTACACAAATGGCGATAGATGTTGTGAAAGAGAACATGAAGCGGTGAGGTGTTATGGATACGAAGTACGCTGATGCAAAAGAGGGCGAATTACGAGACCTTTTGCTACAGATAACACTGAAAGAAAAGCGCGCACGTAATCGCTCAATCTTTTATGTCATCATACCAATTTTGGTGGGTGGGCTCTGGCTATTCTTTTCGCTTTACCAGTTACGAGCACTCAAAGAAGAATCTCGGAGATTAAGCGAGGAGATCCAACAAAAGAAACAAGAGCTCAAAGAATTAGACGGGAAAGTTAATAGACGTGACGAGTTTATTGAGGCGTTTGCATCTTCGGAAGCCTTGGTAAGGCGTAGAGCAGTTACAATCCAATATGTAGCCAATAGTTCTCAAAAAGAGAGAGTCGAAACTGCTCTGCAGCGACTCGGATTTACACGGATTAAAAGTCAGGCAAACCCAACCAATACGCCGCCAGACACAATTTTGTTTGGTTCAAGTGTTGATCTAGAGGATGTAAAGTTGGTAGCGTATGCCTTCATAAGTGCGGGTGCTCAGATTAAGGAGATAAGACCCTTTTATGATTCGTCTGAGAGAGCTTCTGCTATAGAAGTCGGATCGAGCAAGGCTGGCATAAGAAAGCCCGCTTTGGTGGTCCAAGACATTCCCGACATTGGCCCATTTCGTCCAGGAAATGCGTTTCCAGTTGTTGGCTCCTTCACAGACCGAAATGAAGCTCTTGGTTTTGCGAGAAAAAGCAAGTTGCGATTTACCCCATACGCTCTAGAAATGTATTTAGCCGAAAACGACTACTACGCAGTAACCTTGGGCGGGTATATGAATCAGGCAGAGGCAAGCAAAAGAGTTAGATTTGCAAAAGACAAAGGTGCAAAGGACGCGTACGTTTGGGTATCAGACAATTGGGGAGACAATCTTTTGAAAGAGTGACAGTTCGTGCATCAGGATATTAGAAGATGAAGTTTGTTTTGGGTTCAAGCGGCGGCCCGAGGTCAAGACGTACGTTCGGCTCGCTTGAGTCTAGATGGCACTCAACCTCAAACAGATTAAGCGTCACGCGAAGGAATACGTCGAGCTCGAGGCTCGCACGATGGTTTTGGGCGTCAGCTTCGTAAAGCGTTATCGGCTGTTCGGCCGCGAGGATGTAGTCCTCTTGGTTCGCACCAATGACAAGGCTGATCCCGATTGGTGGGTTATTGGCGGCTCGACACCGATGAATCTTTACAGCACCAGGATGTTTCCCGATGCGGACGTTGCTTATACGCTGCATCACGGCCTGATGCTGCGCATGGCGGACCGAAACTACGACGAGTCAAAGACCCCACCAGAAGAAATCGGCTATGATGCGTTCATTTCTCATACGAGCGAAGACAAAGAGAAGGTCGTCAAACCGCTCGCGAGCGCGCTTACCCGCATGGAGTATACAAGATTGCCCTCCCGACTCGACGGATGAGCATTAAGAAGATTGCAGAAGCTTTGGCCGAGGAGTTCGACTCTGAATGACTGGCGCCTGACAAGTGCATCAGCCGGACTCGCTACGCTCGCCGCTTTTGCTTGACGTTGAGCCTAAAATAAGTGGCAGGACAATTTCTCATAATCGGAGCGACCGGCTCGGGCCCGAAGCGGGTTAGTTACGTTACTCATTCATGAGCAACTCAGTATTAACGCAGCTCGAAGATGGCTTCAAACAACTATCTACCTCCGAGCAACTGTGGCTCATCGAGCGACTTGTGCATCACGTCCATGAAGCCACTCTGAAACAGAGTAACGACGTAGACGAAGAGCTTGCTCTCATGGCTACTGATCCTCAGATTCAAAACGAACTCCGAAGAATTGAGCAGGAGTCTTCTTACGCGGACGCCGATGGGTTGGAGACAACCTGATGCCCATTCAACGTGGTTATCTGAAAAACCGCTGGAAACTACCGGCTTCACGCCTGATTTGGAGTGTCACGCTCACAACGTGCGGCTGAAGCCCACTCTGAATGCGAATCGTTTCTCGGGCGCGAGCAGCGCGCCCTCGGGCACCTGCTTCTGCGCGTTCGGATTCCACGCGAAGATGAACCTCAGAGGGATATTCAGAACGGGAATAGGAAGCCGTAGCTCTCCACCCAGCGAATAACGATAGCGCGGAAGAAAGTCTTGCCCGGGTTTGAGCGGCTTCAGAACAGTGAGCACAGTCAATGGCGCACCCGTCGATTGAACTCGAGTCATCGTTTCGAAGCTCTCTTTGACCAGGCTCCGGGCGTTGAAAGATGTGCCGATGTCGAAGAACGCCGCGGTTGAAAGCCGCCAGATGATCGGCACTCGATACTCGGCGTTGAACACCACCTGCGTGTCTCCACCCACCGGTCGGACTTCGCTTGAGAGAAAGACCGGGGCGTTGCCGTCGCTGATGACAAAACGTTCCAGTCGAGCCAGCGGCGCGATCGAGTTCACATCATAGCCGCGCACCTCGGTTTCTCCACCTAGAAAAACGCGCCTGAACACCGGCACGCCTCTCACCGTCGACAACGCCTGCTGGAGAAACGGCTCCCCGAACGAGCGGATGTGTGAGGCGCGTATGCGAAAGCCGATAGCCGTTGGCTCACGGGACTCGTCGTTCTCGTTTCCCAGTGCCCAGAACCGGCGATAATCGAAGTACGGCTTGAAGGTGTTGAGGCTCCCCCCAAGCGCGCGGGCGCCAAGCTCTGCGCCGAGCGCGAGCCGCTCACCTCGCTGTGGATCAAGCTCACGATCGAGAGTGTCGTGCAACAGCAGGGGCGTCAGTGACGCAATCCGCAAGCCGCCTTGCTCAAGCGAGCGTACCGACGCAGTCGTCAACAAGAGCGCATCCGCGAGATTGGTCGATGTGAATGAGTAGACGAGTCCAGCCCGCGTCGTTGCCGTGATCGTGTAGCGTGATCTGTTGAGCGGAAGAAAAGCGCCGATACTCCCGCCCGCGGTTCGCTGGACAAAGAGCGGCTCTCGGCCTTGTTGAAGCTTGTTGGCGTTGACGAACTCGAATCGCTCGAAGAATCCCGAGAGATCGAAACTAATCGGTAGCTTTCCATAAGACATGCTCGGGAAGCTCACGCCGCCGCTGCGCTCGCGAGTGCCTATCCGCGCTCGCCCAATCAGCCTGTCACCTCTGCCGGTCAGATTAGTGTTTGCGTAATCAAGCGAGATAGAAGCTCCGCCTGTCGTGCCGGCGCCCCCGCTCATATCGATGCGCTGACGATCACGTTCCTTCAGGTGCAGCTCGACGTCTACCAGGCCAGTCGCGTCATCGGGCTTCATCACGACATCGTTCTGCTGAATGGGCTTGAACAATCCGGAGCGGTTGATCTGTTCAAGCCCAAACTCCCACAGCGATTGATTGAAGATGTCGCCTGGTGTGAGCGGAATCATTCTAAGAATGACAAACAGTTTCGTGTGAGTATTGCCTGTGATTATGAGCTGCCCGAGTCTGAACTGTTTGGCCTGGGATAACGTTGCGGACGTGGAACAGAATGCCGGAGGAGCAAGCGGGGAGACTCCATTTTGCTGAGCGATGCTCGACCCGGCGCTCGTTACGATCAGTGCCGATGATGCAACGATAAATAGGCTAAGCGTCCAGTACCGCGACGCGACAACATTATGGGAAACCTTAAACATCGCTTCGAACATGGAACGCGCCGCGCCGCCGGCCTTGCCGAGACGAGTTCGGCAACTGTCTGGTTCGCGATGCGCAAAGCGGGGGCTGGCCGCGTAGCTTCTTACCTAGCGCGAGACAGAGCGTCAGCAGAGCCGAGCCGCGTAGCGCCTACCTAACGATAGCAACGAGCAATGAGCGACAGCCGGGGCCGCGTAGCGCCTTACCAACCACGTAGTGGTTGCATGTTTATAGTCACGAAGGCGACTTGGATGCTCACTCCTTTAGGAGTGAAATGTGTTGGGCGACTAACCGTCACATTGAACTCCTAACGGAGTTCGCCCAGTCTCAGCTCCCGCTACTATAAACATTGAACTCCTAAAGGAGTTCCGCCGCCAGAATCCTCACAATGTCCAAACTCCTGGGTCGCGTAGCGGCTACCTGAATCACCGATCTCATAGCGGTGCGTGTTGCGCCGTGATGTCGGATGTAGTTGCGGGTAGCCGCCACGCGGCCCGACCTTTGTAGTCTACCCGTAGGTCCCCTACGCGGCCGCGTCGTCGCTTCCAATCACGCGCGGGGATCGGGTAAACTCGCTCGACGAAAGCGAGCTTGATATGACTGAAGATATCAAAGGCAAGAAGGTCATCATCACTGGCGCGTCGAGCGGGATCGGGCGCGCGACCGCCGAACGCTTCCTGGGCGAGGGCGCCCGAGTTGCGCTGGTGGGTCGGCGCGAGGGCGCACTTGAAGACATTGCCTCGCGTGACGCTAATGGTGGGAACGCCTTCATCATCGCGGCCGACCTGTCGGATGAAAAGCAGAGCGAGACATGCATGGCTCAAGCAATCGAGAGGTTGGGCGGGCTCCAGGTGCTGGTAAACGCCGCAGGAATCTTGAAAGCCGGGCGCATCGAGGACACCTCACTCGAGCTGTGGGACGAGATGATGAACATCAACCTGAGATCGGTGTTTCACCTGATGAAGCTCGCGGTGCCGCAGCTCGAGCGCTCGCGAGGCAACATCGTTAACGTGTCCAGTGTCACCGGCCCACGGTCGTTTCCCGGGGTGCTGGCTTATTGCGTGAGCAAGGCCGGTGTTGATCAGTTGACTCGCTGCTCGGCGCTTGAGCTAGCGCCTAAAGGTATACGGGTCAATGCAGTCAACCCGGGAGTCGTGGTGACGGGGCTTCATCGCTCGGGTGGAATGAATGAAGAGGCTTACGCTCTGTTTCTTGAACACAGCAAGACTACGCATCCGCTCGGGCGCGTGGGCGAACCTGAAGAAGTAGCCGACCTTATTTACTTTCTCGCGTCCGATCGCGCGAGTTGGATCACAGGCGCGACCGTCAGCATCGACGGCGGCCGGGCTCTGACATGTGCGAGGTGACAAGTCAGAGGAGGTCAGAAATGAGAAGGCAGAAGGCGGAAGGCAGAAGGCAGAAGTCAGAAGGCAGAAGGCAGAAGGCAGAAGGCAGAAGGCAGAAGGCAGAAGGCAGAAGGCAGAAG
>JBBPIH010000118.1:0-1708 GCA_038040455.1 Acidobacteriota bacterium | reverse complement strand
CGGTCAGGACCAGCGGCGCGTACGTGCTACTTGCTTACGTGGACGAACACGATGTTCGGCGCGGCCTTGGACGTGCGCTTATGTCGATCGCAACGAGAGTTCACGTTGCCTTCGATCGTCTCAAAGCTTGTGCGGGTTCCCGACTTGAACATTCCGATGTGGTTATCGCCGGTTCGGAAGTTCGATCCATCCCAGTCGTAGCAAACGAGGTCGCCGGGCTTAGGGTCGAGCGTCACGGTGAGACCGTTTCGCGCCGCACGAGCGTCGGCGACGATCGTCGGAACGTACTGGTAATTGCGGCCGCGCGAGAATGCCTTCGACCCGGCCTCGCAGTAGGCTTTCGAGACGGTACGTGCGCACCAGGCGACGTTCCCTCCGCCCCACCAGCCGTTGATCTCCGGCACGTTGTTCGAACCGGCGGGATCCTCAGCGAGCCCGACGAACTTCTCCATCTTCGCCAGCGCCTTCTCACGCAAAGGCTTCGTTGCGGCTGCCTTCTTCCGCTCGGCTATTCGCTTCTTCGCGTCGGCGGCAAGCTCGGCCTTGCCGAGCAGGAACTTCTCCAGAGCCGTGCCGAAGGCTTGCTTCGGCGTCGCGTAACCAAGCCAATACTGCGCCCGGTACGCAGCCTGAGCGGTCAGAGGACCGAATTCACCGCTGATCTTGCCATCGTAGTAACCGTTCTTCGCAAGTAGCCGCTGCGCATACTCGACATCATCACCCTCGATGTGAGGAGTCGTGAGAACCAATGTTCGCTTCATCGTGGAACTCCCTTCTCGGAGGTACTGGCCGGAATCGTGCTGCGTTCCCACTGCCTCACGTCGATGCTGGTCAGTGGATCACCTTCACTGCATTCTCGAGAGCTGCCCAGGTCTTCTTGCCAACACGACCCGTCGGCTGGATGCGGTTCGCGCGCTGGAAAGCCTTCACCGCTGCGGTCGTCGCCTCGCCGAAGAACGGCGTCAGCTTCAACGGCCGCGGGAGTGGATGACTCTTCCCCCACGCGACCAACAGCCGCTTGAGCTCGATGACATCCGGGCCGATCGCTCCCGGAAGCAACGCCGCGCCCCGCGCTTCCGTGGCCTGCTCGAGCCGGGTCACCAGCGAGCTGAAGCGGTCGAAGCCGTTCAGTCCACCGTTGACCTTCCGTCGGACTTGTTCCCAGTCTCCTTTCCGCGCGTCCGCTGCGATTCTCCGGTCCTTGAAGTAGCGAGCCAGTACGCCCGCAGCAACGTCAGCCTCCAGAGCGAGATCGGGTTCGTCCTCGAGTGCGACGGCCAGCTTCTCGCCGTAGCTCCTGTAGTTCGCTCGGCCCGTGAGTTGGATGAAGCCGCGTCCGTGATAGCGGATGCCGTCGCCGGGCTCGGTATTGCCGAGGTCGTCACGCCCTTCGTAGAGCTTCGTGAAGCGCGCGGGCGTGCCGAACTCGTGGATTGGCTCGAACGAGCCCACCTCGGTCGCGACGGTGGCGAGCACAGAGATAATGCTCGCCCGGTCGGTCAACCCACTCCCGAGACAAGCGGCTTGAATCGCCGGCCAGAATCGCGCGACATTCGCAGGTGGACAACCCGTCGCGTCCGCAATACCAGCGGCGTCCAGGTTGAAGGTCGTGCCCGCCATTTACACCTTCCCGGAGAAGGAAAGAAACCCGGTTGGCCGCAGGCAACCGACACGAGCATGCCATTCCGAAGGCGCTCTGACAAGAGGG
>JBBPIH010000113.1:0-4202 GCA_038040455.1 Acidobacteriota bacterium | reverse complement strand
AAAGTATCTCGCGCGACATCCAGCGAATCATCTTTCCGCACGATGGCGATGAGTATCATTATGCCGGGGTCGTGCAACAGGAAATCGAAGCCGAAAATCGAAGCCGCCTTCTTGGCCTCGACCAGAGCCTTGTAGAGCCGCCCCGACGGCTCATCTGCGATCACTTGCGTGAGCACGTCTATCGCTGCGAAGTCGGCATGCGACCCGGCCGGAATGTGATAGCCAGCCATAACCACCTGCGTATCGCCGACGCGCCGCACGGTGACGCTGCGCTCGCCGTCTTGAGTAGGCTCGAGCGTGTAGATGGGCTGGAGCACGCGTGTCGGTCGCGGTATCTTGCCGAAGTTGTCGGCGATAAGCGAAAGCGCCTTGGCCGGGTCGAACTTACCTGCCACCAGAAGCACGGCGTTGTCGGGCTGGTAATACTTGTGATAGAAGGCCTGCAATCGCTCGATCGGAACGTTTTCGATGTCGCTCCGTGCGCCGATGGTAGTTTTCGAATAGTTGTGCCAATCGTAAGCTGCGGCGAGCAGCCGTTTGAGCGCAACGCCGAAAGGAGAATTCTCGCCCAGCTCGTACTCGTTGCGCACGACGGTCATCTCGCTGTCCAAATCTTTCTTGGCGATGAACGAGTTGACCATGCGATCGGACTCGAGCTTGATCGCCCATTCGAGATTGACATCGGTTGCCGGGAACGTTTCAAAGTAATTTGTCCGGTCAAATGAAGTGGTTCCATTTGGGCGTGAGCCGTGTTCGGTCAGCTCCTGAGGGATGTTGGTGTGACCGGGCGAGCCCTTGAACATCAAGTGCTCGAGCAGGTGAGCCATTCCGGTCTCGCCATAGTCCTCGTGCCGTGAGCCGACCAGGTACGTAACATTGACCGTGGCCGTCTGCTTCGACTGGTCTGGAAACAGCAGCACTCGCAGTCCGTTGGCCAACCGGTACTCGGTGATGCCTTCGACGGAGGTGACCCGCTCCACGCCTTTTGGTAGCGCGGGCGACGCGGTTTGTTGAACACCGGCAACGCCGCTTGCCGCAACAGTGAACGCTGGCGATGCGCCCGACACGCATGCGGCCAGCACAACAACAAGAAGCAGTGAACGAAACCTTGCAAAGTTTGTTGACATGTTTTCTCCTTTTCTCACGACTTACCGGGACGGTGTATTGGCAGCGTCCGGCGAAGTCGCCTCTCGCGCCGCCTGAGACTTTAACACTAGATACTGTTTGATGAACTCGTCAATGTCGCCGTCAAGCACCGCGTCAACATCTGAAGTCTCGTGCTTAGTGCGTACGTCCTTCGCCAATCTATACGGATGCAGCACGTAGTTTCGAATCTGCGAGCCAAACGAAATATCGCGCTTTGTTTCTTCGAGCTGTGCCGTCTCCGCTCGCTTCTTCTCCAACTCGAGCTCGTAGAGCCGCGACTTCAGAATGTGCATCGCAACCTCTCGGTTCTGATGTTGCGAACGCTGGTTCTGACAGGTGACCACGATGCCAGTTGGAAGGTGAGTGATTCGCACGGCCGAGTCGGTTACGTTAACGTGCTGGCCTCCAGCGCCTGACGAGCGATAGGTGTCCACGCGCAGGTCCTTCTCATTCACTTCGATCTCAACATCCTCTTCGATCTCCGGATAGACGAACACCGACGCGAAGCTGGTCTCGCGGCTCGATCCCGCGTTGAACGGGCTCAACCGGACGAGTCTATGCACTCCCGCCTCCGCGGAAAGCAATCCGTAAGCGTACTCGCCGGCTATGGTGAACGTGGCGCCCTTTATACCAGCTTCCTTGCCCGGCTGCTCGTCTACGACGTCGGTCTTGAAGCCGCGGCGCTCAGCCCAGCGCAGGTACATCCTCATGAGAATCTCGGCCCAGTCTTGCGCATCGGTCCCGCCCGCTCCCGCGTTGATGGTTACGATCGCGTCGCGGGCGTCGTTAGGCCCGGACAGGAGCATCTCGGTCTCGGCTTCTTCGACTTCGCGCTCCAGGCGTTCGATGACGGTTTGCAGTTCCTTCAGCGATGCCTCATCCTGGGCCGCGAATTCCAGGAGTACGGCGGCGTCTTCAACATCGCGCAGGAATTGATCGGCCTTGCGGGTACCGGCTTCGAGGCGACTGCTTTGGCGGAGCACTTTCTGCGCGTGCTCCTGATCATTCCAGAAGTCAGGCTTCGAGGACTCTTCTTCTATTCGGGCAAGCTGGGCGCGTTTGGATTCAGGGTCAAAGAAACCTCCGCAGCTCCGCGGCGCGCGCGGCCAGGTCTTCATATTTCTGTCTAAGTTCTTCAATCATTGTTTAAGCCTCAAGACCGGATGCGGGACTCACCAGCCACTTTCTCCGGAGCTGATCCACACGGGTGGTGGAGGGTATTGTATCAACGGACCGAATGACTGGCCACGCTTGTATGTTGAGTTAGGAAGCGCCGCAGTCCACTTCCTGAATCCCACCAACGCAGTTGGTGGATACCCACCAACGCAGTTGGTGGATCGTTCATACTCAGCCTACAATGCAGGCTCGCCGATTCGTTTCCTGAATCCCACCAACGCAGTTGGTGGATCGTTCATATTCTGGACTATTTTATTGTCTCTTCTATGAGGTAAAGTGCTTTACCTTTTCTTGCAATGTAGTGAAGGCTTTCAGATGAATCAAACATTACATAGTTCCGCTCAGAGCGGTACAACTCCTCGAACTGCGGACCCTCTATGTCATCCAAAACTATGCAGCACTTACCGGAGTATGAGTCAAGTAGAGCCGCGTAGGCCACACGTTTACAATCGGGGCTGAAGCTTACTGCGAATATCTCGTCATAAGGCCCTTCTTTGCCATCAACCACTAGGTGCCACTTATCCCCTGATTTTGCCACAAAAGCCAACCTGCTGCTATCGGGGCTAAATATAGGCCCACCCCAATATATCAATGCCGTGCCTGCCGATCCTGTTGCTCCTTCAATGAATTTCTTTCGAATACGAGATCTAGAGAGCAGGCCACCAGCGTTACCACTCAATGTGAATAGCTGAATTTCGTCGTATGGCTTTCCCTCTTTTCCATCATCGATCAAGAAGAACTTTTCTGTTCTTTTCGCAACATAGGCCAACCGCTTGCTGTCTGGGCTGAACACAGGAAGGTAGGCTGCATCATATTGATCAAGTTCCTTGCCATCTACAACTATGAAGCGCTTGTTGCCTTTCCAAGCTACATAACCCTTGCGCTTGCTGTCTAGGCTAAAGCTCATGCCGCCAACTTGGTCGTATGGAGGATCCTCCTGGCCATCGGTAACCATAACTCCTTTTTATCGATCTTGGCTCCGAACGCAAAATGCTTACTGTCTGGACTGAATATGAAGCCCCCCACGCCGTCGTATTGCTTGCTTTCTTGACCGTCCAGAATTACAACCCACTTTTTTCCTACTTTACCTCCATAAGCGAATCGTTTGTTATCAGGACTGAAACCGTAGGTGCCAAGGCCATCAAACTGGCCAACGCTCTTTCCATCCAGGATCATTGAGTATTTATTCCCTATCTTCACATAGAATGCGACCCGCCTTAGATCGCTACTTACCACCATTGAGTCTCGAACTGGAGCCGGATCGAGTTGACATATGAGCGTCTCCTTTACCGTTCTTTGAGTAGATTTTTCCTGTGCCCAAACAACTTGAGTTAGAACAACTAAGCTACAAGCGGCGAACATCATAAAGAGTTTCATTCTCACTTCTGCTGCTCCTTTCTCAAATAATGACTTTTGAACAGCGCGCCATTATTCGGCCCTGGAAGACGTGGTGGCGACCACGCTTCATAGTTTCGCGTTACAGAGTTGCCTCACTTGGCGCGTAGCGGAGCGCGCGACCCCAGTGCTCGCATGAAACCGGGGTGCTTCGCGCGCCCGCTGACGCCCAGCGCTAAGAGATTTAGCAGTGTGTGTAGTCTTATCATCATAAGCAGGACATGCGCCAGCCGCATAAAGACCCACGAGATTGTGAAAGGTTAAGCCAATGAAAATCTGACGCGCCGATGTATGTGCGCATCCCAGCGGGCATTGACTTCAAATCCCCATCTCGACGCGCGTAGCATCGAGCTGAATATGAACGATCCACCAACTGCGTTGGTGGGATTCGGGACGGGGTTCAGCGAGGCTTGTTCTTAGGCTGAATATGAACAATCCACCAACTGCGTTGGTGGGATTCGGGACGGGGTTCAGCGAGGCTTGTT
>JBBPIH010000081.1:0-20994 GCA_038040455.1 Acidobacteriota bacterium | reverse complement strand
CTTTTGCCTTTTACAAAAACCATCAGGTTGAATGGGTTTTGCAAGAGGCTCTGCACATAGAAGAATTGAGGGCGGGTTTAAACAGCAGCGGACCAGGCGACAGCGGAGGCGGAGGTGGAAGCACACAGATCCCCGTAGACGGACTGGCTTCTGTTTCCTACAATACAGCGACAAACCGGATCAACAGCGCTGGATGGGAATATGATGCGGCAGGCAATCAGACTCGCGTGCAGCGTTCGGACGGAGCTTGGCAGAGGTATGTCTACGACGCGGCGGGAAGGCTTGTGAAGGTGCAGAATGATTCGGACGTCACTCAGATCATTCACACCTACGGAGCTTCGAATCACAGGTTGATCGAGCAGGTCGGCAATGAAACTTCTAATCAGAGGACTTATTTAGGTCGACCCTCCGGTCCCCTCGGCTCGCAGGTGACTGGGTGACTGGGTATCAATCGCTCTGGGTTCTTTTGTCAGACGTTTTTGCTAGCGAATCGAAGTAGCAGTTGTTAGGCTAGATGAAGAATTCTGTCCCGCACGACCTGTATAGAGTTTGGAGAAGGAGTACAAATGAAGTCTATCGCACTAGTGCTCGTTATGGTTCTCACCTTTATGTCAGTACCGCCATCTATGGGCCAGGAGCAGGCCGCGAAGGGTTCTGATGTATTCCAAAACGTAGAAATGCTTGTTCCCCACGGCAACAAAGCCGATCAAACACCGGTACGATTACGATTTGAGGAAACCCACCTTACGATCGAATCTCGCAAGGGAGGCAGTATCCTTAAGAACTTTACGTACTCTGAGATCAAGAGCGCGGAGTATTCATACTCGAGGCATCCGAGATGGAAAGCAGGCGTTGGCGCTGCCATTGCCGTTGGTATCCTCGCGCTGCCGTTGTTCTTCATGAAGGGTAGAAAGCACTGGCTTACTGTCAAAACCGATAAAGACTACGCTGTATTGAGGCTGGACAAGAATAACTACAAAGTGATTCTTCCGGCCTTCGAGACTCGCTCCGGTGTTAAGGTTGAAACACTTGGAGAAGATAAATAGGAATGGCACAAGCTCTGTTGGTCTTGTTCGTTGACGAGGAACAGGGATGAAAAAGACCTCAAGTTTGAATGGGACGATTCTTTTGCCAGTTTTATTTGTTCTTGTAGTGTGGCTCTGGCCCTATTCGGCATTTGCACAAAAGATTGAACCTAAACAACTCAAGAAGGCTGTCGAGAGATCCGAGAAATCTGCCGACGTTCTTAAGACGATTGTCGAGCTTCCTCATAGTGGCATCCCAAGAGCGCTTATCGACAACGCTCACGCTGTCGGCGTGATCCCTCATGTCGTCACGGCAAACTTTATCTTTGGTAAGTTGTCACTCGGATACGGTGTGATCAGCCGCCGCAATCCCGCAGGATGGAGCTTGCCTGCCTATTATGTTTTCTCGGGTGCCGGCTTTGGAGGCGGGGACACAGCCGACATAATTCTGCTGTTTATGAATGAGACAGTTTTGAGCTGGTTTCAAAAGGGCCGAGTGCAAATGAAGGGAGAAAAGCGGCCCACAAGCGGTCCGGTGGGGTCAATAACTGACGAGCAAAAGGCTCAGACAGCTAAGGCAAACATCATTGCGTACACCCTCTACAAGGGTATCTTGGTTGGAGCGGGCCTTGGTGGCGGGTTCTTTAAGAGTTTCTTGCTCAATCCGGATAATAACCTCAATAAACCCTTGTACGGCGTGAAAGGGCGTGATGTCTTAGCCGGGAAAGAGATCGATCCGCAATCGGTTCCCGCAGGCATCAACGCGTTCCCGCAGGCGCTTAATGAGTATTACAGCCTACAGCAGACTGTAAGACCCGCGAACTAAGACAGTCGGCCGCGCCGTTAATTTGCCCCACACTCTTGTGATCCGCCCTTAGCGCTAATATGGACGCGCTCACCGGTTCTAACCGCTCGGTAACACGCATCGACAAGCTCGACTGACTTGAACCCATCGAGCGCGGTAACCGCGACCGGCCGCGCGTCCACCACTGAATCCACGAACGCTCGATCCTCCTGCGCATATCCCCACTTCTCTTCCTTCGATAACTGCTGCATCGTTTGTGTGAAGTGCTTTCCGTCCAAACCGTCGCTCCTGGTAATGCTCTCCATCTCGCGAGTCGTAAACGTTCGGTGGTGACAGAAGACTTCAACCCGCTCGAAAGGGAATAACCAGCCAGCGTCAGCCGAGCTTGCCAGTGTTGCATGTATTCCACTTTCGAACCGCAGCAACACTGAAAAGTCATCGGTCTCTGGATATTCGTGTGACGATCCGGCAGCGTCGAGACTCGCGACTTCGCCGAACAGGAATCGCATCATGTCGAACATGTGGATGGTCGTCTCGTAGAGAAACCCGCCGGTGACTCGAGGATCGCCGACCCACTCCGGGTTGATCAACTCGCCTCGATTCATCTTGACGTGTGCCGAATGCGGCGGCCCCGATTCCGAGAGCATTTGTTTGAGCGTTGTATAGACAGGGGCGAATCGCCTGTTGTGCCCGACCTGAAACACCGCGACGCTTCCTGACGCGGCATTTAGAACAGCGCGCGCATCGGCAATTGACGTCGACATGGGTTTCTCGCAAAACACGTGCTTGCCGGCATCGATCGCCGCTTGCGCGATCGCAGTGTGTTTTGTGTTGGGCGTGGTTATGAAAACTGCGTCTACGGCTTCGAACAATTCTTCGACGTTGCGTGCGACGTCCGATTTCGTTGAGCCTGCAAGCCGCTCGGCTCGCTCGCCGATGGGGTCGTGAACTGCTGCGACGCGCACTCGGTCGTCTCGCGCAAGCACTGCTGCGTGAAGCCCGCCTATGTACCCCGCGCCGATTATTCCCACTCTCAACTTGGCCATCTCTCTCCGTTAGGTCGTGTCACCCTAAGCCAAGACCCTGGCGACAGCCGCGCGAGCCTCTCGCGCGAGATCCATCGGGTTGCGCTCCCAATATTCCGGTCTGAATATTTCTACGCTCGTCACGCGATCGTAACCGATGCGACGAAGCGCCGCGACGATCTCTGCAAGCGGCAGGATGCCGAGACCGGGCAACAACCGGTGTCGATCCTCGAGCTGTTCGCGCGGAAGTTCTTCCGCGTCGTTGATATGAAAGATGAACAGCCGCGACGGGTCGAGCGCATCGATCGATTCTATCGTCGAGCCTCCTGTGTAAAAGTGAAAGGTGTCGATCACCAGCCCGACGTCTGGTCGCGCTACGCGCTCGACTATCTCCGAAGCCAGATCGAGCTTCTGCACACTACACCCTGGCTGGCCTAAAAACTCGAAGGCCAGGCCGATGCCGAATCGGCTTGCGATCTCCGCCAGTTCTTCAAGCACCCGGCTCGATTCGACAATACAATCCTCGCGTGTTGCTCCGTGAGGCAGCAAGCCCGGCACGACTACTACATAAGGGCAATCGATTTCGGAGGCCAGACGGCATGTCTCTTCACATTCGCTCAGCAAATTCTTATGCCCGCGCTCGTCTCTAAAAGTTACTCTCTCGATTGAGTTGATGCTGTACGGCGCGACCGAGTGATTGTCGAACAGGGTTTTTAGCTCGGTAGAGCTGCGCGCTTTTAAGAACTCTCTTAGCTTTGACGCCCAGATTTCCAAACAGTCGAACCCTGCCGCGCTCGCCGCTTCTATATCGGTAGCGAGGTCTGCTTTCATCGTCGTCGCGCCGTTGAGTGCCAGTTTCATTCTGTTAATCCTTCAGACAGCATCCCCGGTTTTCGAGTCAAAGAAGCCAGCCTTGTCCATCTCCAGCCGCACCCACACTGGCGTTTCCATCTCGGCTCGGAAATCAGCCGAAGCGCGAGCGACGAGCTTCTCGCCGCCGAGTCTGAAAAATACGAACGTCTCATTTCCCATCAACTCCGTGACGTACACAGATGCGTTCAGCCAACCCTCAAGCTCCGTAGTTGAAACCTCGACGTGTTCAGGCCGAATGCCAAGCGTGACTCGGTCAACGCCACTCAGTTTTGCGAGTTGGCCTTCGTCGAGTGGGAGCGATAGAGCATCGCACGTGAACCTGCGCGCCGCGGCATCGAATTGGCCTTCGATGAAGTTCATGCCAGGACTGCCGACGAACTCAGCGACGAAACGATTCGCAGGACGGTTGTAGATATTCATCGGGGAGTCGAATTGTTGAAGCTTACCGGTACGCATTATCGCCACCCGATGCGCCAGCGTCATCGCCTCCGCCTGGTCGTGAGTCACGTAGATGGTTGTAGTGCCCAGCCCGTGCTGCAGTCGCTTTAACTCACCGCGCATCTGAACCCGCAGTTTCGCGTCGAGGTTCGACAGCGGCTCGTCCATCAAGTAGACGCGCGGCTCACGTATGATCGCCCGTGCGAGAGCGACACGCTGGCGTTCGCCCCCCGACAACTCGCGCGGCCGTCTCCTGAGCAGAGCGCCAATCTCCAGCATATCGGCGACACGTTTCACTCGCAGGTTGATCTCGTCTCGCGCGATCTTTCGGACTCGCAGCGGATAGGCGATGTTCTCCGCGATGGTCATGTGAGGATAGAGCGCGTAGTTCTGAAAGACCATCGCGATATCGCGGTAGCGAGTCGGCACATCGTTGATTCTTTCGCTTCCGATGAAGATGTCTCCCGAAGTTGCTTCTTCAAGCCCCGCAAGCATCCGAAGCGTCGTCGTTTTGCCACAACCCGACGGCCCAAGCAACACAACCAACTCGCCGTCTTCAGATGCAAGACTCAATTGGTCGACCACCGCCGATTGGCCGAACATCTTCGATACGTTTTCGAATCTTACGTCCATTGAACCTAATGCGTGACGCATCACGCATCACCTCCTTACCCTTTCACTGCGCCAAGCGACAACCCTCTCACAAGATAGCGCTGAACCGACATCGCGAATACCAATATCGGAATCATCGCCACCACACCCGCTGCGCTCATCACTCCCCACTTGATTTCGTATTGAGTGACACGCCCCGCGATTCCAACCGGCAGTGTCATCGCCGCGTCAGTCTGCGTCAGCACCAGAGCAAGCAGGAATTCGTTCCACGATACGATCAGGCAGAAAACGGCTGTGGCAGCCAGTCCCGGGGTGACCAACGGAAGAATCACTCGAACCAACGCGCCCAGCCGGGAGTCGCCATCCACCATTGCCGCCTCCTCCAATTCACGAGGCAGCTCACGGAAGAAACCGCGCATCATCCACACGACGAAGGGAAGATTGAGTGCCGTGTAAACGATCACAAGCGACGTGATCGTATTGAGCAAGCGGACATCGCGCATCATCAAAAACAGCGGAACCGCAGTAACGATAGGCGGAAACATCCGCGTCGACAGTATCCATAGAGAAAGGCGCTGGTCGAGCTTGCCACGCAGCCGGAATCGCGCAAGCCCATAAGCCGCCAGGGTTCCGAGCGTCACCGCGCAGACCGTCGAAAGCCCCGCGACGGTGATGCTAGTCATCAGGTATTGCCCGAACGACCGCGTAAAGAAAGCATCGTAGTAGTGAGCTAGTGTCGGAGCGAACTGCAACCATCGAGGCGGCGCGGCGAACTGATCTACTTCACTCTTTAGCGAGATAGTCACCATCCAGTAGACCGGCGCAACTGCTATGACCAGCGACCCGGTAAGCAAAAGGTACTTTGCCCATCTCGCCAGCTTCGCCCGTTGCGCGTGGCGTCGCCGATCGCTTGCGTGATTTGTTGTCGACCGAACGCTCACGCCGCCTCCTGTTTTTGAAGCAGACGAATATAGCCGATGCTGACGATGTTCGTGAGCGCCAGCAGCACGAACGACATCGCGGCAGCGTAGCCGAAGTCAAAGAAGCGAAACGCCGTGCGATAAATGTACAGGCTTACTGTTTCGGTTGAGAATCCAGGTCCGCCCTCAGTCAGAATGAAAATCTGATCGAAAACTCGAAGCAGGTCCATAGTGCGCAGCAACAGCGCAATCAGTATCGCCGGCTTGAGCAGCGGAAGCGTGACGTGACGAAACGTCTGCCATGCGCTCGACCCGTCGATGAGCGCTGCTTCATAAGGCTCTTGGGGGATCGCTTGCAGGCCGGCAAGCAGCACTAAAAACATGAACGGAGTCCATTGCCAGATATCCACCGCGATGACCGATGCCAGTGCAAGCGCCGGCGACGCCGTCCACGTCAACGCCTCGGTGTTTACTCCCGCGCCCTTGAGCGTCCCGTTGACGGCGCCGAAGTCCGGGTTGAGCATCAATCGCCAAACCACTCCGACCACGACCGGCGGCAGCATCATCGGAATGAGCAGCGCGCTTCGAAACAACGATCTTCCGCGCAAGGGCCGGTCGAGCAGAACAGCCAGTCCTAACCCGAGCAGGAATTCAAACGTCAGCGCGACCGCCGCGTAGATGAACGTGTGGGCGAGCGCTTCGAGGAAGAACTTGTCACTCGCGAGCCGCGCGAAGTTGGCAAAGCCCCAGCGCACTGCTTCGCCGGAGCCGGTTTGAAGGCTGATCTTTACCGCGTAGACCAGAGGATATATCGAAAGCGCAACGAGCACCGCGACAGTCGGCGCGATCAGCAAATAGGGCAGCGACGTCTCGCTTCTGCGCGAGAAGGCCGCAGCACGCTGGTCATCCTTTTTCAGACTTTCGGATGTAGGTTGAATCATCGCGCTCGTACTCTTCTCGTGTTATTGCGTAGTACGTCACATCGCTGCTGTAGATTGCGTTCAGTCGGGCTTGGGTCTGCTGTCTTGATTGAGGCTTTCCCTCGCCGATGTACCGCATCACATCCGGGTCGCTTCCAATCACAGCGAACGCGTCGAGATCATCGGCGGTGAACGGCCGCAGATAGACCCGCGCAGTCTCAATAGTATTCATGACGTCTGTTTGAGCCTGTATGGATCTACTTCATGTTCCGGTCAACGATCTTCGCTATTTCGGCGTTGGCCGAATTCATCGCGTCTTCCGCTGTCGTCTCGCCGCTGTTGGCCCGCGATAGATATATCCCGAAGATGTTTTCGATTTCATTCCACTGCGGCGTTCGAGGCCGAGGCTTCGAGGTCTCCAGCGAGCGAAGCTGCGCCGGGTAAGCCGGGAACTTCGCCAGGAGCTCAGGATCGGTGAACACCGAGCGGCGGGTGGGTGGATTACCGGTCAGAGCCGACTTCTTCATCTGTTCCGCAGTTGTCGCCCACAGCAGGAAATCGAAAGCCGCGTCCGCATTTCGAGAACCTCGCGGGATCGCAATTAGCCAGTTGCCGATCTCGGCGCGGCCTGCAGCCTTAGCCCCCGGCAACGCACCGAAGTTCATCTTGCCTACTACTTTCGACTTGGCCGGATCATCGAAAGCGGTGATCCACGCGGGCCAGTTGATCGACATTGCCGCAGTGCCCTGCAGCAGGTGCGCTGACACTTCACTCGCATTAAAGCTCGCGTAGCCCGGCGGCGTGTACTTTCCGAGTTCAAGCATGAACCGCAGTGCGTTGATACCCTCCTGACTGTTGACCGAAGGCCTTGCGTTCGCGTCAAACATCTCGGCGCCGAAAGACCAGAAGATCGGCATGAAATCAGCCACTGCAGAATTGCCGCGAGCGGCTCGCATAACGTACCCGTAGACACGCCCTCCGCTTGGCGCCCCGCTCCGCTCGCGCTCATCGATGGTCTTAGCCGCTGTCAACACATCGTCCCACGTGGCCGGCTCTTTCAGGTTGTGTTTCTCAAAGAGGTCTCTGCGGTAGAAGAACAACTGCGAGTTGCCGACATAAGGCAAGGCATACAGCTCCCCGCTTTCATAAGGATGCTTGCAGACCGCAAGGGATGAGCGCACGAAATCTTCCTCGGGTCCGGACTGGCCGCGCCTTTGATACAGCGGCGTCAACTCGGTAAGAAGCTGCTCGCTCGCGAATCGCGGAAACCACGGATCGTCGAGCATGATCAAATCGTACGCACCGGTCGCGGCCATCAGGTCGATCAGTTCCTTCTCGAAAAGATTGTCGTAGGGAAACTCCGCTATGCTGACGCGAACGCCGCTGAGAGCTTCGTAATCACGAGCCGCTTGCTTCAGCGCGTCGCCCTCGACACCTGAGTTGACCGCAAGAGTGATTTGCCGGGCGCCGCTACCGGTACCTTTGCAACTCGCGAGCGAGAACGCAACACAGGACAGCACCAGTATGACCACAACTTGTGCTGCGATTCGCAAGCTGTTTTGCATATCTTGTACCCCGACCGCAATGCGGATTCGTTCCTTACCCTGCTTCAGCGATTGGCGCCACGGGAGGCTGTTTACCGTGCGCGCCGGCTCGCATTCTTGTTGTTGATCGACTGAATAGCACTAGAAGCTGACGCCGCCGTGTGTCTACCAGCTATGGCATCCGCAAAAAAACGAAGGGCGCTGGCGAAGCCTTCGATCTGCGGCTTCGCTTCTTGCGGTGTGACCTTCTTCATTCCAACAGGCACGTCAAACTGTAAGCGATCCGGATTAAGCTGGATGTCACGCGTTTCGACTACCACTCGCAAATTTGTTCCCGGCGGCGCAACCGCGTTCAGCTCACAACGAACCGGCAAGCCTGTTTCTTGATCCACAAAGATCACACCCTCGGTCTTCCTCGAGGCGTCACCAGCGCCGGTTAACCGGTACTTCACCGCAGTACGCCCGTTGACCGAATCGAGGCCGAGTTGTTCGTACTGCGCGCGCGGCTTCAATTGCTCGGCAATCGCACTGGGCGTCAACACGGCGCCCGGCTGGAACGCCAGCGCGTCCGGCGCAAGCTCGACGTATTGTTTGGGCTCGAGGAAAACCAGATACTTCAATCCTGATTTTTCCAGGTACACGATCTGACCCAGCGGCGCGGGGAACACAAATGCCCATCGCCGATCCGCTCCCAGCTTGGCGAAGCCGAATTGCTGCGTTGCCATTGAGGTGGGAGCTTCAGAAGCCGCTTGCGCGCTTATTGTCATAGCCACGCTGTAACGTTCGGGCTCTTTGAAGTCGATAGCCGCAGGCTGTGCGCTCACCGTATGCCCGCTAGCGTTCGCGTTGGCATTTGGGTTTGTACCTGAGCCGGCGGTCGAGTTTGCGTTGGTTCCCTTAGCCGCATTGCTGCAGCCCGTAAATGAGGCCAGCAAGATCAGTGACACTGTGAACGTTCGCAGATGAGCGCAAGAGCGCCGTCGTTGAAAACATCGGATTGGTTGATCAAGGTTTTCTTTGCGATATAGTGACAACGCCATCGGGTTTCCTCACGAGTTCGCTGCATACTACTTTGCCGGCGCTGCGCTCGCAAGCGCTCATAGTTTCATTGGTGAGACCGAGAATTGGCTCAGAGTGCAATTAAAGGCTGGGGCTCGAAAGTTGATCGGATACTGATCAGCAGGCTTTCATCACCGCCATTCTCCTGAGCCTCTTGTTTAAAACTCATCGGGCTATGAAAAACCGGGATAACGAGATTTGGAACTGGTCCACCGATCAACGATGATGGCGCCTGATTTGATCACAACCGAAGCATGATTCACGCCGAAAAAGTAAGGTATTTGCCGGTAGTCGCGACAGTCGAAAACGACCAGGTCGGCTTGCTTTCCTGGCTCGAGCGATCCGAGCCGCGCTCCGCAGTCGAGGCTGTACGCGCCGTTGATCGTCGCAGCAGTGACCGCCTCCGCCGGGCTCATTTGCATCTGTGTGCAAGCTATCGAGAGAATCATTTGCATCGACGGGGTCGGCGAGCTGCCGGGATTGAAATCCGTCGCAAGCGCAATCGCAACTCCCGCTTCAATCATCGCACGCGCCGGCGCATAGCGAGTGAGGCCGAGGTTGAACACCGCGCCTGGAAGCAGCACCGCGATGACTCCCTTTCGCGCGAGCGCTGTAATTCCCTCGTCGTCAATCCACTCGAGGTGATCGGCGGTCGCAGCGCCGAGCTCCCCGGCAAGACCAGCGCCTCCGCTCAGACTCAGTTGCTCTGCGTGGAGACGAACGCCCAGTCCGAGCGCTTTCGCGCGGGCGAGCACGAGGCGCGATTCATCAACCGTGAACACGTGAGACTCGCAGAACACGTCCGAGTAGTGAGCGAGACCTTCGGCGGCAACTCGCGGAAGCATCTCGTCAGTCACCAGCCGGATGTAGTCGGCGCGAGCGTCCCGATACTCGTCTGGGATTTCGTGCGCGCCGAGGAATGTCGGAATCAGTTCCAGCGGCGTCTCGGCGTTCAGCCTTTGAATAACACGCAGGATCTTCACCTCGTCGTCTACCGTCAGGCCATAGCCGCTCTTAGCTTCGATCGTCGTTGTCCCATGCTCGAGCAGCCAGCGCACGCGCGGCAAAGCCATCTCAAACAACTCGTCTTCCGAAGCCTCGCGAGTCTTTCGCACCGTGGAGCGAATGCCTCCGCCTTGCGAGGCGATCTGCTGATAGGTGAGGCCCGATACGCGCTTTTCGTATTCGTCCTCGCGCGTGCCGGCAAACACCGGATGAGTATGCGCATCGACAAACCCCGGCATAACCACTGAGTGGCGCGCGTCGATGCGCAGCGCATTTGCACCGGCTTGCAGCTCGACTTCAGAGGCGGCTCCCACAGCCACTATCACGCCGTCGCGCGCGAGCACTGCGCCGTCGTTGAAAATGGCAAGGTCGCGCATCTCGGCGCCAGCGCGCGGGCGTGCCGGCCCGGCGAGCGTGACGAGCTGAAAAACATTCTCAATGATGAGTTCCGACATCGACAATTAGCGTAACGCAGCAACGCGGGTCGTGGCCACGCTCCGAGAACTGCTTTCTGCCACTAAGACGCCAAGGCACGAAGGAGCACAAAGCGGGTTAACGTCGTGCGTTTATTAACTTGGTGCGGCTTTGTGTCTTCGAGTCTTCGTGGCGGAACGGGCTATTCAGCATCCTGCTAGCTGGACGACGAAAGCTGCACATCCTCACCGTACTTCTTTCCCAGCGCCTTCAGATAAGTTTCGATCGAAGCCGACTGGCTGAAAAAGATGTGAGACATGAAACGAAAGATTGGATTGTACACTTCTCCGTCCTCGGTGATTGTGACACGGCTCCCACCCAGTGTGGGCTGCAAATCGTAGGTCCACTTACCGCCAAAGGGCAGATCAGGATCGGCGATTCGAAGCACCAATCGCGAGGGCGGGCTTGCCTCTATCGTCTCGAGGGTCATCTTTCCGTTCTTTCCATCTTCGCGCCAGAGCTTATGTCCGTCGCGATCGGGAAGAACTTCGACGCTTTTGACATCGGTGCGCCACTGTGGAAACGCAGCGCAATCAGTCATCGTTTGCCACAGAACATCGGGCGGCTTGTTGATGACGGTTGTCCTCGACGCGGTGTGTCCCTTTGGCAAGAGAGAACCGATTATCGCCATCAGCGCGATCAAGCCCGCGATGACGCCAACCACAATCAGAATCCATTTCATTTTTTTCTCCTCCCGTGAGAGCCGAGGGGTTGCTGCTTCCGCGCCCCGCCGGTCTTCGAACTCTTGTTGTGCATTTCTTCGTTCGCCGCTCGGGCGAGCAACCCGAGACCGCGCACCGCATCATGCCGCTCATCGGTCGACAACCTCGAGATCATCGTCTTCACTCGTATTGGATCGAGAACCGACTGAGCATCCCTCAGCCGAGCTCCGGAGGCTGTCAGCCTCAGGTTCACCACTCGCCGGTCAGCGGCGTCACGCGAGCGGGTCACGTACCCCCGCCGCACGAGCCGGTCTACGGTCAGCGACATCGTCGATGCGCTGACGCCCATGTGCCGGGCCAGGCCCATCAAGCTTGTCGGCTCAACGTCGTCCAGATGATCGAGCACGCGAGTTTGATTGGTGCTGACGGCCTCGCGGGTTTTTGGGTCGCGCACGTGGCGCGAATGGCATGCGTGAAAGATCCGCGGATACAGCTCAAGCACCTGATCAACGATCTCCTTGTTACGCATCGGCCCCGGGAGTCTATGCCAAAATAGTTTGCTTTGGCAAAACAAATTATGATTCCCTGGGAGCGCAGGCATCCCTGCCTGCGCGGAGTGCGCGAGAAGAGGGAGGCAGGGATGCCTGGGGTGCCAGGAAACTTGGGTTTGTGTTTGCTCGCTTCTGTGATTATATTGTCAGCCAGCAGACACTCATTGGAGGCGTTTGATATGAGTTTTACAAGAATGGACCAGGGCCAGATCGAAGACTGGATGGCAATCGGCCAGCAAGTCGCCCAGCGGCAGTCGTCGATGCCGAAGATCATCAAGGCGATGCTGCTTCAACTCGAAGAGCAAGTTGACGGCTTCGCCGTGAACCAGCTTCATCATGGCTTGCAGACAGCTACGCGCGCATTTCGCGAGGGGGCTTCCGAAGAGATGACCGTCGCGGCATTGTGTCACGACATTGGCAAAGTCATTTCAGTTGAAAACCACCCGGCAATCGCGGCGGAGATTCTCAAGCCCTACGTCTCGGCCGAAACCTGCGAGATCGTTCGCACCCACCAGGATTTTCAGGGGCGGCACTACTATGCGCTGATGGGCAAGGATCCCGACGCGCGCCGGCAGTACGCGGGCGAGCCGTGGTACGAGAAGGCTTGCGTGTTCACCGACGAATGGGACCAGGCGTCGTTCGATCCTGAATACGACACGCTCCCTCTGTCGCACTTCGAGCCGATGATCGATCGCGTGTTCGCAAGTCCAAGAAGAGAGCTGGCGCAAACCGCTTAGGCGCGCTCAGTTCTTTCAAGCGTGAGCTAACAACACTGCGAGGTTTCCGATGTTTTGCTTAACGATCAAAACGAGCGTTGCGCTGCTTGCCGGTGCTTTGTGCTGGGGCTGTGGGACTCCGCCAACCATCGCTTCAAAGGACGCGCCGCAAGCTGGCGCGTCTGTCTCACAGGGCGACCTTCGATTTAAGGTTCCTGATGGCTGGGTGAGCGAGCGGCCTTCGTCGAGCATGCGTGTGTCGCAATATCAGCTTCCAGCCGCAGAGGGCGACGCAGAAGCAGCGTCGCTCGTCGTGTACTACTTTGGCGAGGGCCAGGGCGGCTCGGTGAACGCCAACCTCGAGCGCTGGATCGGTCAGATGCAGCCACCCGTTGGCCGTCCGTCACAGGATAAAGCTAAGACAGAAACGACATCCGTCAACGGCATGAGGGTCACGCTGTTGGATGTCGCTGGCACGTATGCAGGGGGCGATATGGGCGGAGGTGGAGCCGCTCAAAGCAAACCGAACTTTCGCATGCGCGCGGGAGTCATCGAGACTCCAAAGGGCGCGTACTTCATCAAACTGGTCGGGCCGGAAAAGACCGTGACCCGGTGGGATCAGGCTTTTCAAGAGTTCGTCAAGTCCGCAGAGTTCAAAGGATGAGCCTTAGCGATTGGCGGCTCGCTTTCACAAGATATCGCCGATGGATAATTGGCGCGCTGGCTACGCGACAGACTACCAACGCAACGACGAAGCTCATTCTCGCCGTTTTGATTTTCGTCCTCGCCTTCGCAGTCCGCTCTCTCCACGCAGTTGATCTTATTCCCTTGATGTACACGACCGAGCAGCCCTTTAGCGGGCTGACTGAGGGTTACGACCGCAGGGCCGTCTCGATTCTAAAGGGCGAAGGCGTATTGGGCCCTTACAACATTGAGCCGTCAGATACCACCTGGCTGACACAAGCGCCCGGCTATTCCATTTTCCTGAGTATCGTCTATTCGATATTCGGACGAGATTTCTTCAAAGCCCAGCTTGTTCAAAACCTGGTCAACTCGCTCTCCGCTGTGCTGATCTTCTTGATCGCCGGATCAATCATAAGCTGGCGAGTCGGCGTCGCCGCGGGTGTGCTCGCGGCGCTGTCTCATCACCTTGCGCACATATCGAATTTCATCCTGCCCGATGCGATGCACGCGCTTCCGGTGCTTGCGGCTGTCTATCTTCTGGTGATAACTCGCCGTTCGCATCACTCCTATTGGCTCTACGCGGCGGCCGGATTGATGCTCGGGCTTGCGTCGTGGCTCCGGGCGCAAACGATGCTGCTGGGATTATTCCTGGTAGTGATGCTGGCGATATCCAGCAAGCGGCGATGGCTCGTGGTGAAGCGCGTCACTGTGACGGCCATAATTTCGCTTCTTACGATAGCCCCAATCACAATTCGAAACTACGTTGTCTACGGCGAGTTCATTCCTATACAGGTTGGCATAGGCCTTAATCTCTGGGAGGGCATCGCCGACGCGAGCGGCGATAAATTCGGAGCCGTGAAGCAGGACACCGAAGTAGCGACGCAAGAAGCGGAGTTGTATGGCGACCCGCGCTACGCGGGCTCGTGGACGACGCCCGACGGCATAAAGCGCGACCGCGATAGGACCAAACGAAGTCTCGGCGTCATCCTCCGTCATCCGATCTGGTTCGCGGGCGTGATAATCGGTCGGTGCGGCGAGATGCTGAAGTATTCCGCGCACGCGCCGCTCGTGCGTACCGTCTCTCAAGCAGAGTCCAGGGGGCTCACGGCGCCGGTCAAGCGCGGATGGCTCGAAATCGCTAAGAACCCGTCAAGCCTCGTTGTTGGCGAAAGCGTCTTCTGGATGCGGCCGGTTTTGAGAGGACTTCAGCGAGTAGCGAAGGAAGCCATGCTGGGGTTCATCATACTCGGCGCGATGATTCTATTTGCGGCAAGCTGGCGCAGGGCATTGTTCATCTCGATTGTGCCGCTCTATTACTTCTTGTTTCAGTCGACGATGCACACAGAGTTTCGATACACGCTGCCGATGCAGTATTTCGTATTCGTGTTTGCCGCGATCGTGTGGGTCTTGATGGGCGTGAGCGTTTCGCGCGGCATCACCATCGCCGTTAAGAAGCTGCGCACAGTGTGAGCGAAGGTTTTCAACAAGTGAGTCGCGCTTCTGAAGCGGCTCCGGAGCCAATAACTTACGAGGGGTGTTTCCGAAACGTTACTCTTGACCGATATTTTGGGCAACGCTCCTTTGGCTAATCACACACCGCCGAAAACCCCGCCAAGCGAAGTAACCGTTACCGCCGCGCAGATGAAGAGGAAGTAGTGAATCGCTAGAATGTACCGATACTCAGTGTGCAACGCCGCGTCTAACGCATCCTGGTCAATTCCGTTTCTGCGGCGATGAATCCGAAAGCCGACCAGGCCTTGCCCGATGTGATCTTTTGAAATAACTCCTTCGCTTTAGCCTTGTCGCCACTGTAAAGATGCCAGTTGGCTATGCCGTACCCGGCGGTGGCAAGCTCCAGATCGGTCATCTTGTCGTTCAGAATCTCGGATTCTTTCTTCAGCCCTTTGTAAAGCATCAGCCGGTCGAAGTACACCTTGCTCTCTCCAGGCTTCATATCAGGCGTGATGCGCGCAAGCGCTCGCGCCGCCTCGGCAATCTTCCCGGCGCGACGGTAGCTCATGTAGAGCCAATCCGATGTAGCTATCCGGAGGTCATCCCTCTCGGAGACGGCGTAGGCCTTTTCATAGGCTGACGCTGCTTTTTCGAACTTGCCTTTGAGGTAGTAAGCCAGCGCGAGGTGATACCAGATCTCATTGTTTTTATCGTTGAGCTTTGCCGCGCGCTCCATATCGGAGACCGCCTTGTCGAGTTGCCGAGTCGAGATGTAGCGATGCCCCCGATGTCGATAGAGCATCGCGTTACTCGGGTCCATTTCGATGCCGCGAGTAAAGGTGGCAATAGCATCGCGGAAGCGCCACACAGTCGCCTGGGCGCGGCCAAGAGCAATAATCAACTCGATGTTCTTTGGATCGGAAGCGAGCTTCTTCTCGGCTTCGGCGATCTGTCCTTTTTCGTCGGGCTGCGAGTAGAACTTCGCGCCCAGAGGGGAAACGAATTCTGGCTCGCTCTTCGTCTGCGCCCCGCAGTTAAGCGCAAGCATCAACAAGACTGCAGTCGTTCGCGTAAATCTAGAGAGCATAGTGTCACCTCCTGGATTGGACTCGTTCCAGTTTGGCGAACTGCCGAGCCCCAGCCGATGATAGAACTCTCAAATCTGAACCGTCAATTCGTAGCTAGACACTGTGATCTTATCGCCGGGTTTGACGGCCACGCTCTCTCCGGCGGCGACTTCGCGGTCGTCGTTGACGACTATCGGATTCGCACCCTTGCAGGTGAGCGTGTACTCGTCGCCCTTCTTCCCTAACGTCGCGTGCTGCCGGCTCACTTCGAGATCGCCTTCCAGTCTTAGATCGACCGCGCCATGGCGCGAGCCTCGGCCGATGCTGATCTCGTCTTTGAAAAACGGCCGGACATCGGGCGGAGCCGAGGCGGCGCCGGACGCCTTCCGGTTAACCTGGATTGAGAAAGTTGGAACGAGAGGCTCGACTGGCTTGCGGGGCCGCACGATTGTAGCTTCCTCGAGTTTCTCGGTTATGGTGACGAACTCCGCAGGCGCGGGTTCGGACCGCTTGCGTGGCTTCACCATCGTCTTCTGTGCTTCGGTGTCCCATACGTGCTGGACGCGGAAGCGGCCCGCTTCCAGTCCCGGATCGACCCGAAGCTCGACGGTCAGCGTGCGAGTTTGAAAATCGTTGTCACCGGCAAGCTCTTTTGCACGTTCTGAGAGCACGTGGTGAAGGCCCCGTTCGAGACCTTCGCGCTTTTCGCCCTGCCACTCCCCATCATCGGGCGGGCTCATAAAGACTATGTACTCGCGAGGCACGTAGGTTGGCCCGCCTGGCGGCGTAAACATCTCTCGCTGCATGGACGCTTCTATCTCGCGCGCGACCGCCACCAGAAAATTGTCCCACTTGGATTTGGGCAGCGGCTCGCCTTGCTCATCGAGGTCTTCGTCGCCGTCGATCCATTTCCTTAGATTCTCCATCCATCCTCGCATCGACAACCTCCTCGGTCCCGGGTTCAGGGTTTCAGGGTTCCGGGTTCAGGGTTCCGGGTTCCGGGTTCAGGGTTCCGGGTTCTGGGTTCAGGGTTCAAGGTTCACTGAGAAAACCCACCGACCTTTAACCCTGAACTCGGAACCCTGAACTCGGAACCCCCTAATCCAGCTTCACGAACCGGCCATCCACCCATCCGCTGTCGGGCGCGTTATCGGGAGGAGTTCCGGCCCATTCCAAAACCTGTATCCTCAGCCATCCTCCGCGCTCTTCGACGACCCGAACTCGGGTTCCGGCAGGAAGCATTACAACCACCGTGCCGGCCGGATCGGTGCGCAGGTTGACGTTGGTAGCATTAGCAATTCGGCCGTCCTTAGCTTGCGTTCCGAAGAACGGAAGCACAGGCTTCTGTTCGGCAAAGTGATAGTACGTTGACGCCGCCAGCCCGATCAACGCCGCCGCCAGGAAGATGATGAACACTCGCGGGAACCATTCCGACCTGATCAAGGCGCGCATGTTGGCAAAGAAGCGGGGCCCGGTGTGAACTGTTTGTATCTCCACTCTCCTTTGGCGCAAAGCCGCCGCATTTTCTTTGGTAGCGACAGCCATATTTCCCTCTTGACCGAGGGTCTGAATTCGTTTGCCCGCTGAACGGAACTCGGCAGCGTTCGGCGAAGTGGCTTCAGTCGCAAATGCGCGGGCTCCCGAATCGCCCCGGTCTCCTGCTCCTCCGCTCGCCTGCTCCTCGGCAACGCGGCCTCTCTGGTCCGAATGACTAGGCAGGTCGACCACTATCCTTGCCTTTTGCGGGCCCGCGATTTCGCTAGGCGCATTCGTAAGCGTCCGAAAGTCAGGACGCGGAGCAGCCTGCTCAACCGTGCTGACAGCGCTCAACCGGGACCGCACAATCGTAGCTTCATCATCAATCTCCTGACTCGCGACTCCGGCCAATCGCACACACGCGAAGCCTTCCCAAAACTCCTCAAGCGATTGATAGCGATCGGCGACTCGCGACGCGGTCGCTTTCGCCAGCACCGCCAACAACGGACCGGACCACGTTTCAGACGCAAGCTCAACTGGAAGCTCGGTGATCGGCTGGCGGGAGAACTGCCGCGGCGCACGGCCCGTCATAGCTGTGTAGATAGTCTTTGCGAGCGAGTAAACATCAGCCGAGGGCGTGAGCTTCTCATTCAGATCGTCGGGCCGGACGTCGGGATGATGCTCGGGTGGAGCGAAGACGTTTGTCCCCACACGTGTGATCTCATTTTCTTCTTCGTGCGTCATCTTGGCGACGCCGAAGTCGGCGATCTTCAACAACCGGCGGTCTGCCGACAGCAAAAGGTTGTTAGGCTTGATGTCACGGTGAATTACTCGCTTAGTGTGCGCGTAAGCTAGCGCCTCGGCCACTTGTTGAAAGTAAAACAGAGCGTCATCAAGACCGACCGGCCGCTTGCGGCAAAGCGACCACAGATCGCCGCCGGCCATGTATTCAAGCACGAGGTAATGAAACGGCACACCTTCAAGGTCAGCGGCGGTACCATGGCCGAGTCTCAGAATTATGTTCGGATGCCGCACTCGGTCCAGTGCGATAGCCTCGTTTTGAAAGTTCTCGATGAGCGTCTGTTCCAGGTCCGGGTCAGGCGTTCCCTGAAGCGAGGTGTTTAGCGACTTGATGATAACGGGCTCGTCGTCACCAAACTGGTCGTAGGCGAGAAAGATCTCGGCGTAGCTTCCGCGCCCCAGGCAGCGATCTACCAGGTAACGATCATCGACTACGCTGTTTTCCAGTCTAAGCTCGGGCACGGGTCGGTGTTGAAGATTGAGGATCGAGGATAGATGATCGCGTGCGATCTTCGATCCTCTATTCTCTATCTTCGATCCTCCTTATCGTTCATCATTCATCGTTCATTCTTGCGTCGCTCCTCGGCGTAGCGCGAAAGCGCCGAGGCTGCCTTGGATTTCTCACCCATCGCTTCATAAGCCGCGGCCTGCTGAACGTAAGCGTCGTGCATCGACGGCTGCCGAATGGTCACCTCCTCGAAGCTCCTCGCGGCGCCTTCGTAGTCGCTCTGCTCCAATTGGGCGCGGCCAAGCCAATACAAGGCTCGTGGATTTGAAGGGTCCCGCTTCGATAGTGATTCGAATTCAGCCGCGGCAACTCGATAGTCGCCCTTCTCGAATGCTTCGCGTCCAATCTGCAACGGATCAACCGGCGCGTTTGGGTTCGAATTAGATTCGCGGTGCTTAATGAAGTCCGCCGCGCGCAAGCCGCCATAGAATGCTCCCGCGGTTAGCACCAGCACAAGCAGCGTGTACATCACGACTCGCGATCCCGAGCGGCGGCGATTTGCTTCATATCGCTCGGGAAGCTTGTCGGGGCCGCGCCCCTCGAGCGGGCGAGTCGCTTCGTCCAACTCGGCCCGCTCTCTATTGAACTCGACTTGAATTCGGCCGCCGCGCTCTGGTACTCGCGAGGCCGCCGAAGCTCCGGCGCTCACCGTGCGTTTATCACCGCGCTTAGGCATTCCATCATCAATCGCAATGATTGAAGTCTGGCGCGCTCGGCCCATCTGAACGATGACCGCTGTCAGATTATCCTCGGCGCCGCGCTGGTGGACTATTCGCTTCAACTCATCGGCCGCTCGCTGCGGGTTTTTGTGCTCAGCCAAAACGCCCGCGATCTCCTCGTCGGACAAGTGCCGGTAGATGCCGTCGCTGCATAGGAGAAACCGCGCGCCGTCTCGAGCGTTGATAGACTTGATCTCGACTTCTACGCCGCTTTCGACGCCGAGCGCGCGATTGATCGTGTTGCGGCTGGCAAGCTCGGCCGCTTGATCTCGGACAATTCGACCAGCTCTAATGTCATCGTTCACATCGGTATGATCAACCGTCTCGCGGTGGAACCGCCCGTCTTCCAGGCGGTAAACACGGCTGTCGCCAACGTGAGCTACAGTCACTCGGCTCCCGTCAATGTGAATCAGCGCTACGGTCGTCGCCATTGTCTTAAAGGCCGGATCGTTTTCAGCCATTTCGAAGATATCGCGGTTGGCGAAGTCGATGGCGCGACGAATCACTTCGACAGAGGCGCCGTCAGCCGAGTGGTGGGTGAAGGCTTCTTCGATTGTTTCGGCCGCTGTCTGGCTGGCGACCTCACCGGCGCGCTGACCGCCAACGCCGTCAAACACCGCAAACAGCCCTTGCTCGGGAATCGCGAGGAAGCGATCCTGATTAACCGGGCGTTTGGGATTCAACCCGCGATCACAGACGTAGCCGACTTCGAGGTCCATAGATCACTCAGACGCCGCGACAGTTAATACGCTGGTCGAAAGCCTCTCGTTCGTCGCGTGAAGCATTTGATAACTACTCACATATATTAGCACTCGGCGAATCCCCGCGTGAACGAGCATCAACCGTGTTGCGCGAAGACGATCTCGAAGATGCTCGTGTGTATAATGCACAGATGATCGAACCCCCTTACAGTGACATTGTTATCATCAGCAAGCCAATCAGCGTACAGCGGCTTGCAGACATTAAATGAAACCACCAATCCATAGAGAGCTTGCCGAAGGACGCTGGTTTACGTTCTCAATCTTCGAACAACTGGGTAACGTCGGAAGCGAGTTTGAGCGCGCAGCAAATGCCTTTCAGCGTGGAGATGGCGAGCGCTTTGAAAAAGCGTTTGAACGAATGCTTGAGCTGCTGGATCTGACGATCGAAGATCCGAAATGGCGAACGGGGTGCCGGCTGCGGGAACTGCTCCGATTGCGCGAGGAGGTGTGCGATGTCTTCCACGGCAACGACACTTTTGGAACCTCAATCGAGGTCTTGGTTGAATACGATCGGCCTCAGAGACCCTGTCAAACCTGAATGATACCGACAGCAGCTTTCCATAGCCCAGGCGTTCACGCCTGGGTTGCTGAATGATACCGGCGGCAGCTTTTCCATAGCCCAGGCGTTCACGCCTGGGTTGCGTGTGGGGATGGATTAGGTTAGCCCCGTTCACGGGGCTTCCTCGGCAGCTTTAGCTTTGAATGTCGAATTCCTGACACGAAGAATGCCTGAAGGCCAAACCAAAGCCCGGTGAACCGGGCTTTTCTGATCGCTCGGCACGCGAGACCCAGGCGTGAACGCCTGGGCTAATGGAAAACCAAAGCCCGGTGAACCGGGCTTTTCTGATCGCTCGGCACGCGAGACCCAGGCGTGAACGCCTGGGCTAATGGAAAACC
>JBBPIH010000112.1:0-4271 GCA_038040455.1 Acidobacteriota bacterium | reverse complement strand
TTGTCGAGTATGCGGTGCGCATTCGTGAAACGGAATTCGAGTAGCAGCCTAACGATACGATCAGCGGGCGCGCTTAGGACCGATTCATTTAAAGAGGCCTGCGCGCGCTCCGCTGCATCGAGAGTTGGGCGCCTGTGAAGAGGAGCGCGATGCGTGACGAGCCTTAGAGGTCACAGTAGTAGGTGAGCCCATGTCCGTCCAAGTCGCGCTCGTGGAACTCGCGAGTTTCCCACGACGTTTGCCGAATCTGTGTTCGTGAATCGACTAGTCCTGTTTCCCGATATTCCTCGAACATGCTATCAAGATCCGCGACGAGAATTCGTAGCATGGCAAGGCCTACAGTTCCCTTGGTGAACTCCGACTCATCCTGCCATTGCAGATGTAGCTCGACGCTGCCGCGCGTAACTCCAGCGTAGCCAGGGGCCCCGGGTCCGTCGGGTAAAGGTGAACCGCCGCGATCCCCAAATGCGAAAACGAACCCGAGTCCTTCCGTATAAAACCGCACGCTGGCGCCGAGATCGCGGACTGGAAGAACGGGATTGATCGACATGAAAGATGTGCTGGTCATGCCGATTTCGATTCCTTCACCACGAAGGCCTCTCCTTCCTCCTGGGCGTACGAAACGGCGCCTAACGCCAGCCTCTGCCGCGTGCGCGCACGTCGGCAGCAAGCAGGGTTGGGCAGCTTTCCCGGAGCGTCTCGGAATATTACATATCGTTTGAAGTCGCATGCGCGTTCTCTTGCGATCACGAAGAATGCACAGTTACCAGAACTTCCACCACGGGCGCCCAAGTTTGGCGCGCTCGTCGTTTGTGTCCGCGAGTCGCCGCTTGTTGCTCCGATTGGTGTCAGAGCTTGTTCCAAGTTGGGGATCGAGCAAACGAGCAATCTCCTCACGGGGAATGGTGACAGAGTGAAAGCTGCCAGCACTGTTCACCAGGACGCCGTCGCAACCCGGTAACTTTAGGACCATGGCCAATACGTCGCATCCACGCATTTCGGCATTGAACCGGTTGTGGAAGTTCCTTGAGAATGCAATACGATCTGCGCAAGCGAGTATCATCCGCCGGCCATCTGGAGTGCCAGCAAGGGCAATCTGGACGTTGTCTTGAGAGCTTACTTCATATGCGCTGTCCGCGCTGGAAGGTACGCCAGCTACCGTCACACCGACCATTGAGTTCAGAAATGCATCGTGGAAGGCGGCGAGAGCTTCGGGCGAGGAAGAACTGGCAATAACCTTCGAGATGGTATCCGAGAGGGGTGTTTTCGAGACCGGGCCTGACGCATCGGTCTCCGCTTCCAGTTCACCGATCCAAGCCCGTACAGTGTCTTCGCTGCCGTAGAGTCGCGGCCCATCCAGCCCTAGAAACATACGGAAATCGTGGAGAGCCTCGGCTCTTCTTCCCTTGACCCGAAAAAGAAAACCTCGGCCAATGTAGGCGTCGGCCTTTCGAGGATCACGTCGAATGGCCTCGGAGAAATCCCCAATGGCCGCATCGGGGGCTGATTCGGCCAGGAGCAGTGCCCGATTGACGCACGGCCTTGGATCGTTTGGAGCCATCTGCATTAGACGTTCGTAGTCGGCAAGAGCCCTCTTCTTGTCACCAAGATCAGAGAGGGTAACCGCGCGGCTCAACATTGCCTCGACGTCGTCCGGATGAGCTTGAAGCTCGATTTCGAAGTCGATGATGGCGCCCTGCAGGTCACCCCTTGCGTGACGTACCATTCCGCGGTGATAGTGAGCTTTGACGCGCCCAGGCTCCGCGGCGATCGCCTTCGACATTAGCTCGAGAGCGTTCTCAAGATTCCGCTTCACGAGCTGGACGCCCGCAAGCTCGAACATCGCGACGACGTTGGTATCATCCAACTCGAGCGCTTTGCGAAAAGACGCTTCTGCGTCCTCGAGGTTCCCTCCTTTGGCCGCCGCGATCCCGGCGTCCACAAGATGCCTTGCCTGCTCGCTCATCTGCTACTCATCCTTTCACCCCGAGCGGCAGTCGGCATGGGTGCGAAGAACTTGTCCCGAAGCGCAGCATCGATTCGAAGATGAACATCATGGCAATCGGCTTCTCGTGCCTGCCCAACGTGCCAAATGAGCCGCGCGCCATGGCCTCGTGATCGCAAACATGACGAGGCGCGTCGGCTCCATTTGGATGTTAGCCAGCCGACCGGTAGTGCGCGTCCACTGCGCCCGTAGCCTCTCTGTGAGTTCAGTATAGGCAACTCCCAGTCGGCCCGCTTCCGACGCGCTGAGGCCAGAGCGGGAGGACCGTCTGCGACCGCTCAGCGTGGGAACTCGTGATGCTGACGGACCTCCCGCGCCTGGAAAATGTGCCGGCGTTCGTGCGCGAGCATCATCTGAAACGACCCGCCCAGGCTCAACTTGACCGGCCAGAACCCCCACACCGCTTTGGCGCGTTGCAGATCGAACCCATCGGCTTCACGCAGCCGTCTGTCGAGCTCGTCCTGCCATCGCAGGAAGGCCGACCGCACCTGATCGATCTTCAGCTGCGGCGCCGGGTGGAACTTCTTCGCCGCCTTGAACTTCCTCTTCGCCGGGGCGTCGTTGTTGCGGATGCACCAGCGTTCGAACGCCGAATAGGCGAACGGACCGTCGCTCTTCAGGCCCCGCGCGCGGGCGCCGGCGATTGCTTTGTCGATCATCGGAATGAACAGGTCCGCGGCCGACTTGTTGAGGTGATCGAAGCAGCCGGCCATCGACCAGCGGCCCGGCGCGGGCGGCCAGTTGAACTGCGCGTCGCTCAGGCCCGCCATGAGCCCCTCGGCGTCCTGGCGGATTGAGCGCAGGTGATCTTCGTAGCTCAGAAGTGTTGCGTTCATCGCACGTAAACAATGCAGCGTTTCATGTCTAGTTCAACCTGCGTCTGGCTAACGCTAGGCATGAGCCGCGCGCTTCAGCGCGTCGGCTCCATGCCTTTGTTAGGCGCTGCCGAATGAAGCGCCTCAGTCTTGCTCGTCGTCGTCTGGTGTTTTCCCGCTCGTCGTACCGACGACCGGGACAATCGACAGAATGTCCACCGCCTGCTGCTTCTCGAGGCGGCTCACGTCATTCACCAAACCCATGTGTAGGTTAGTAATGTCTTGCTTCCCAGAGGCTGCGTTGCCCGCGTACGTAGCTTTGGCTGCTTCTATGAGTGTTTCAATATTTTCTCGCCCGCTCTCCCTTAAAGCGAGGATGTCTCGCACTCGTGTCTGCGCCAACAGAGCCGTGGCGAATGCTCCGACGAGCGGCAGCAGTATAAGCAACCATTTCCAGTTTGCAAACTGCCCCTCGCCTACGAGTGCTGCGACGAATGCGGTGATCGCGCCGGCAAGAATAGCAGTACTTTGGCCGATAACCCACATGATCTTGTTCAGCGTACTCGCGCGTTTGTACCACGGTGCGTACTCGCGCTCCAGCTTCAAGATGTATTGCTCAAAGGCGTCCTTGGGGTTGTCTGGCAGCTTCGCGTTCTCGCCATCCATTTGAGCCTCCCGTAGTTCCCGGACATGACCGGTAGCGTGTGCGCCTAACTATGTATATCTGGTTTCGGAATAAAATTCCGACTCAGTTTGCTTCCGAATAAAAGCCGATGCTCCTATCGCCGTAAACCTTGCCATCTCACGCATATGGCTGCAAGGTGGAGCTTTTCTGGGGTTTTATTCGGAAACCGAATAAAACCCCGGACCCCATCCACTCAAAGCGCATCGGCTGGACTCCTGACTCCTCTGCCGCCTCGGTTCAAGACGTGAGTATAAATCATCGTCGTCTTTACCCCGTGAGATAGTTCCGCAGCCTGGTCTTTATATATCGCTTCCCCCAGGCCGACTTCAAATACTTCTCTCGACGAGTTGCATCGACCTGATTGAGGCAACCTTCCCAATAGACTAGTTCTAATGGTACTCGTTGCTTAGTTGAGGGAACCACGCCCTTGTTGTGAGCTTCAAGTCTGGTTCGAAGTTTCTTAGTGAAGCCGACATAAAACAGTTTATCCTTGAGAGACCTAAGCACGTAGACGTAGTAATACTCCGACATCATTTATCTCACGGGGTGACTCCGTGAGATAGCCCCCTCCAGGAATCTGTAATCTCGCACAGAATATCTCACGGGGTGAACATCTTTGTGACCGAGCAACTCCTGAATGGTGCGTATGTCATAGCCGTCTTCAAGCAGGTGCGTCGCGAAGGAATGCCTGCTATTCCGATATCGGAATAGCAGGCACTATGCCGAGTTCCCGACTATGCCGAGCGATCTTAGAACAAGAGTCTCA
>JBBPIH010000080.1:0-21699 GCA_038040455.1 Acidobacteriota bacterium | reverse complement strand
AGCAGTTGCAACACTCGGTATGAGTGGTTGGTTAGACCTTACTCAGCAGGGACTCTCACGCTGCAAGAAACGCCAAGCTTACCTGGCGCACTAACGCCCTGCGCTTCAGCTGCGGGGCCGCTGCCGCGCAGCCGGCGCGGCAGCCCCGCAGACCAACCTATCAGGCCGCGGCGGATGCGCCAGGGCAGCGCGGCCCCGTCAGCTGCAAGCGCGGTTGTTAGGTGCCGTCCTTCTTCTTCGCCATCGTCTGTCAAAAGAACACGTCTCTGGCCATGAGCCGTTTTGCCAGCCAGGGTTTGTTACATCACGAGGATCAAAGTGATTCTCTTGCTCAATGATCTTCCCCTCCGCACTTACTGTGAAGCGGTCAGCAACACGCAATGTGACAGGCGGGGAGACGGCGTTGATTTTGATTTCGGCTTCGGTACAGATGGCCGTCATCGATTCGTATTCTGCTTTCGTGTATTCGTTTTTCCACCCTTCGCTTGTCAAGTGCTGACGAGAGAATCCGCTGTCAATCTATAGGAAGAAACCACTTCTGCGGAGTCTGTCTCAAGATACCACCAAAATACTGGTCATCGGGGTTCTTGAGGTCCCAGGATCGCCACGAATGTGGCGTGAGACGAATAGTAACTTCGCCCCATGCTGCAAATGCTGGCCCCACCCTCGGATCCTCTAGCCCGGCTTTTGTCAGATAGCGCGGCTCAATTTTCGTGTTGATCTCTCTAGACCGCTCTCCACGGATGATCTCCGCAGTCCCCGACGCACTTACCCAACGTTCGGACCCTGCCTTCCGGCTGTCGACTATGAGTGAAGCCTCCGGACGAGCCAAGATGTTCTTAACTTTGCGATCGGAGGAGGCCGTCGAGACGAAGAAGCACTCGTTTTCAAAGAGGTACCAAACCGGGGTCTGATGAATCGAGCCATCCGTATTGAGCGTCGCTAAAGTGGCATAGTGGCGTCCGTTCAGGAGTTCTCGCATCGAATCGCTTAGCTTAGACATCGTTATCCTCCCAAGGATGGATTCAAATCTGCCTAACATACAAGGTTCTTTGCGTGGTTTCGCCGCCGTAGAGAACTGGCTGCCATCGAGCGACTGATGCGGCGGCGAACACCACGCAAAGAACCCGTTGGACTAAACCGCGGCGCCGATTATATGGGGATTGAATTGGCTTTACAATCGCGCTGGAAGTGATCAAGGCCGCTCGAGGCGGGCGTAATGCAGGATGTCTCACTGAAGTGGCGGAAGCGGGTTTGAGCAGGGTCGCGGCGAGGTTGGATTTGAGCGTGGCTGCGAGCCATAAATGGAATAGCCACACCCGGGATTTCCAGAGCCCTTTACCGTTCGTTAAGCCTCATCATAATCGTCGTCAACGTCTCTGCCTTCAGTTTCGGGCGGGGGCGGGCAATCCCGGCCAAGTTCTTCGGCGAGTTCAGCCGCCTCTTCATAAACTTCATCATCCATAAACTCGAAAACCGCGAAACCCTCCGGGAGATCGCTTTCTTCAAATTCTACGTCCGTGGAGTCTATTATTTTTCGCCCGCTATAACATTCGACGGTGACTGTCACCGGCACAATTTGAGCTTCGTTGGGACGGTCGGGGTCGCGCTCAGTCATTCCCACTTCGTACTCCCAATCGAAATTTACGGCATCACCACCGTCTTCGGGAGGATCGCCGATTGTGCAATCGCAATTGGGGTGCGGTGGAGAGGGTTCATCGTCATACCAACCCTCCATCGCGTCACATAGCTCGCAGCCACCAGTGCTGTCAAAGTAGTAGTTGCTCACTGTTCCTTTCAGCCGACGTTGAAGTATCCGTTCTCTCGGAGGAACGCATAGCACTCTTGAATTAAAGCGTTTAATTCATCAATCTCAGTCGGCGCGGGCCTGCCTGCCAGCCTTTTTCGCAAACGCAAACGCATCTTGTAACGGTGAAGTTTGGTCGGCCCTAAGTCTACTTTCCTAAGGCTGCCGTCTGAGACCTGGAACTGGTCGCCAAGTTGGACGTTTTGCGTAAGCTCGCTGAGCGGGACGCGTACTGTGTGTACGATAAACTCCCCGGCTTCATAAGACTTGAAATATGAGACCAACCCTGCATCCGGCGCCCTTTGATAGAGTTTATGAACCTTGAGAACGTCGCGCGGCCGCAGACTCCCGGGGTTCATGTCGACACTTCTCAGCGGCTGCCCGGTTGGCACCGGCAAAGCGTCGCCTTCCAGTTCAGAAAACCTTGCCTCCGCCTCCTCAATACCAGTGGATGTGTCCGGCCTTTCACTCAGGCGAAAGACTCGGCCATCTATCACGGCAATATTGCGCGCAACCGGAGGTGATTCGATAGTCCTGGTTAGGTAATCAGGGTGCGCAATGTGTAATGGCAGCCCCGCCGCTAAAGGTATCCGTAAAAGTCGAAAGCGACCGCGCTCGTCGCTTTGCTGTTCGAGGGAACCGATGCGGACGGTGGCGCCGGCTATGGGTTCATCCGCATCGTTGTGTAAAGTGCCGGTGATACTCCCCGTGTGCGCCAGGACGGCAGCATCCTTGAGCATACTTGAAACCGGTGCCGTAGTGGGGACATCCTGGATGATCCCCTGGTTTTGCGCCTCGGCCATCATGGTTTCAATGTCGTTCAGGTTCTTGCGGAAAAGCATCTCAATGGAAATCACCCCGCCGCGCACTAGGGCCTCGGCCCACTGAGGAGTTATCTCTGCAACCTGTAACAGGGAAGCCATGGCTCTCCACGAGCGCACCTCGCTGGCGGATGCCTGAGACCTGACCGCGTCGTGGATCATCTGTACTGAGCCTCGCAGCAGGTCAAAAACAAAATACACTTTTACGCTTTGGAGCGCCTCGGCCGTAGACGGACCAATCCCTTCAATGATTGTAACGGGTTCGGAAGCCGCAACGGCCACAGTATTTCTTCCTCCTTTGGCGTTTCATATCCTACAGTAGCCGCGGTAGTCAAGTAGTAGCATTGATCGACGTCTCAAAATCGCTGATCGCCGCCTTCAACTCGTCTAGAGAATCTTCGGGCAACTCCTGCCGAATGTTTGGCTTTGAAAGGAATTGCATTGGCGAGAAACGAGCGAGCCGCGTTCAACACGACTTGAGCCGGGAATTTTTCGAGGCGCATTCGGAACTTGTCCTCGAGTCCCGGCGGGTGCAGCGCGAGGACACGGGAGGTGCGATTGATTGTCTCCAACTGCTACAATAAGACCTCCCGAGCGTTGCTGTTGAAACCAGCTAGAAGAACCCCCAATGATTGAGGACCTGTCAACTCGTCACGAACCGACTACCCGCCTTTTCAAGCCGCCGACCTCAAGAGATGAATGGATGGCCTATCGCCTGAGCGACGAGCAAGTCGCCGCCTATCGACGCCATGGCTACGTCGCTGGTATCCGGATGCTGACCGATGCACAGGTCGAAGTTCTTAGAGACGAACTTGCTGCGCTCGCCCATCCCTCGAACGAAGCGAATCCCTTGTTCTACGAATATCACTCGAACGAGTCGCCGGACCCGGCGACGGTTCTCTTTCACGCGCTGGGTGCGTGGCGCATCTCGCCGGCGTTTCACGATCTGTTATGGAACCCGGCGTTCACCGTGCCTGCGTCACAGTTGCTTGAAGGACCCGTTCGTTTCTGGCACGATCAGCTCTTCTGCAAACCGCCGCTTCACGGCGGTCGCGTGGCCTGGCATCAGGATTATTCGTACTGGACTCGGACGCAGCCGATGGCGCACCTTAGCTGCTGGATCGGGCTGGACGACTCGACTCGTGACAACGGTTGCGTGCATTATGTTCCGGGCAGTCACCGCTGGAGTCTTCTGCCTATCACAGGACTCGCGGGAGATATGGAATCTATCAACGCCGTACTGGATGAAGAGCAGAGGGCGCACTTCAAGCCGGTCCCGATCGAATTGAGAAAGGGAGAGGCTTCATTTCACCACCCGCTGATGATTCACGGCTCTAACGAGAACAGAACGGACCGCCCGCGCCGTGCGACGGTGATCAATGTGTTTCGCGATGGTGTAAGGTCCGCTTCTAACACGCCGCCGCTCGAAGGCGTTCCCCCGATCCCGACGGGTGCGCTGATGGGCGGGCAGTTCTTTCCGCTGCTGTTTGATCCACGACTCGTTGAAGGATTGGCTAACAAGAAATGAAAGTCTCGCTGTTCATAACTTGTTTGGTTGATCAGTTCTTTCCGGAAGTTGGGATGAGCGTGGTCAGTGTGCTCCGGAGGCTCGGCGTGCAGGTCGACTTTCCGGCCGCGCAGACTTGCTGCGGGCAGCCGGCGTTCAACAGCGGCTTCAGCAGCGAGGCGCGCGATCTTGCTAAGCGCTTTATCGAAATTTTCGAAAACAGCGAGTACATCGTCGCGCCGTCGGGCTCCTGCACGGCCATGGTCAGGGTTTTCTACAAGGAACTCTTCAACGATGATCCTGTGTGGCAGAAGCGCGCCGAATCACTTGGCTCGCGGACGTACGAGTTCACCGAGTTCGTCGTCAACGTTCTCGGTGTCGATGATGTAGGCGCGTCTTATCAGGGCAAGGTGGCGCTTCATCAATCGTGCCATTTATTACGCGAGTTGAATGTGAGGACCGAGCCCCAGCGTCTGCTGAACTCGGTAAAAGGGATCGAGTTGGTCCAGCTCGAACGCGCGGAAGCCTGCTGCGGGTTCGGAGGACTGTTTTCGATCAAGTATCCGGAGATATCGGGCGGTATACTCCAGGACAAAATTGAGAGCGTTGAAAAGAGCGGCGCCGGCGTGGTAGTTGCGAGCGATGCCGGCTGCTTGATGCACATAGCCGGAGGAATGAGCCGGCAGAACATCGGTGCAAGAACGATGCACATAGCGGAGCTGCTGGCGAAAAGGGAAGCTGAAACGTGAAGAAGTGATGCGTGATGCGTGATGCAAGAAACTGTTTGGTAAGGATCAATGGGAAGGATCACAGGTTGGGAAGGGTGGTTTACCCCCGCTCTTTGCAGAGTCTCCGTTGAAGAGTTGAAAGACAAAGAGCGGGGGTAAACCACCCTTCCCAACCTGTGATCCTAAGGACGGCCCCTTGAAATTTGAGCCTGATGTTGGAGTTAGACGCATCACGCATTACGCATCACGCTTCACGCGTCATTGCTCATGCACGTACACACTGAATCATTCATCCATGACTCGACTGCCGCGGTACAGAACAAGACTCTGCAAGCGCGGCTGAGAGTGCTCACCAGCTTCACGGTCAAGCGCAATGCTGCGTTTGCGGATCTGCAGGACGGCGAAGCTCTGCGCGACCGCGCACGTCAGATCAAAGAGCATACTATTCGCAATCTCGACGCCTATCTTATCGAGCTCGAGAAAAACGTCGTTCGGCTTGGCGGCACCGTTCATTGGGCGCGAACCGGCGAAGATGCTTGCGCGATCGTCTTAGACTTGGCGCGCAAGAACAACGTGAGGCTGGTCGTCAAAGGCAAATCGATGGTGACCGAGGAGGTTGAGCTTAACGAAGCTCTCGAGCACGCCGGCATCGAAGCGGTGGAGACGGACCTGGGTGAGTATATTGTTCAGCTCGCGCACGAGAGGCCTTCCCACATCCTCGCTCCTGCGGTTCATAAATCAAAGGGAGACATCGCGGCGCTGTTCGCCGAAAAGCTCGGCGTAGCAAACTTGAGAGAAGCTGAAGAGATGACCGTCGTCGCGCGGAAGCGGCTGCGAGAGAAGTTTTGCACCGCGGATATGGGAATCACCGGCGGTAACTTTGCGATTGCTGACACGGGCACCATCGTCCTGGTCGAGAACGAAGGCAACATCAGGCTCAGCACTACGCTGCCGCGGATTCACGTCGCGCTCCTGGGAATAGAAAAGGTTGTCCCGTCGCTCGAAGACCTGGCGGTGTTCCTCAAGATACTTGCTCGGAGCGCCAGCGGTCAGAAAATGTCAAGCTATGTGTCATTTATCACTGGCGCACGGAGGGCGGGAGAAGTGGACGGCGCCGAGGAGTTTCATCTGATACTTCTGGACAACGGCCGCACGCGAATTCTGGCGGACGAAGAAATGCGGGAGTCGCTGTACTGCTTGCGCTGCGGAGCGTGCTTGAACGTGTGCCCGGTGTATCAGAAGATCGGCGGCCATGCTTATGGCTCGGTATACTCGGGACCTATCGGTTCGATCCTGACGCCCGCGTTTGCCGGGCTCGAGAAATCCAAAGACCTGCCGTTCGCGTCGACGTTATGTGGCGCTTGCCGAGAGATCTGTCCGGTGAGAATCGACATCCCGCGAATCTTGTTGAAGCTGCGAAGCGAATGGTCCGAAGGGAAACACGATCACCCTGGACCTTCGCTGATAGAGAAGCTGGCGATCAAGCTCTGGGCTTTCGCGATGCGTCACGCTTTCATCTACAACCTTGCGTTCAGGGTGCCGGCGTTTCTCCAGGGACCATTGCTCGAGGATGGCAAACTCAAAAAGCTGCCCCTGGCCCTGGGCGGCTGGACTCAGAATAGAGATTTCCCGGCGCTGGCCCGGAGATCCTTTCGTTCGATGTGGGGCGACGAGAAGTAGCGCGGGCTTCAGCCTGCGCAACGCCCTCCGTTAGGAGGGCCATGTTTATAGACACGAGGTGACGCCAGGACCGCCCTCCGTTAGGAGGGCCATGTGTAAAGAGTCGGAGGCGCGTGGTGAACTCGGGCGAGTCTGACCTGGAGGGAAAAATGAGATGACCGAGAGAACATGGCCCTCCTACCGGAGGGCGTGGCTTCCTATCGGCGGGCGGCCGCATCTCTCGCGGCTTCTATAAACATGGCCCTCCTAACGGAGGGCGTGGCTTCCTATCGGAGGGCGGTCGCATCTCTCGCGGGTTCTATAAACATGGCCCTCCCTAACGGAGGGCGAGGGTCCTCCTAACGGAGGGCGAAGCGCGGGCTTCAGCCTGCGCACGTATCCGGGATGAGGCCTTAATTGACTGTTACAAGCGCAAGAGAAGAAATGCTCGGTGACATTAGACGCGCGCTGAAGAGGGAAGTGAAGTCCCCGTCTTCGGATGCCCAGCCTGTTCTTTCTGAGTCGAGTCAGCAGCTTGACCATTTGGTCTTTGAGATCAAGAGAAACTGCGAGCAGAATCGCGCCGAGTTGATCAGGCAATTTGAGTATGAGCTGACGAGAGTTGGAGGGCGCTTTCACAGGGCGACGAACGGTGAATCTGCGTTTCAATACGTTGAACAGATCATTTCGGATCGCCGAGCAAAAACCATCCTCGGCTGCGAAGCGCCGGTCATCGATGGTATTGATTTGCCAAACAGACTCAAGGAAAACGGCATCGCGTTTGTGGCCGAGTCCGAAAGTGAGTTCCTACGAACGGCCGCTGTAGCTGACATCGGTGTGTCAGATGTTGATTACGCGCTCGCCGACACGGGGACTCTGGTGTTGGTAGCGCGCAAAGGAAAAGCTCGCTCGATCTCGCTGCTGCCGCCTGTTCACATAGCCGTGATGAAACCCGAGCAAGTTATCCCAGGCTTGAATGAGCTGTTTCCGCTTCTACGATGCGAGACAGGAGGCAGAAATCTGAGCAGCGCGATTACATTCATCACCGGCCCTAGCCGCACTGCGGATATCGAGCTGACCCTGGTGGTCGGAGTGCACGGACCGCAGCAGTTGCACGTGGTCTTGTTATGAACCTTTACCCGCAAAGCTATGATGACTTTCTAAAGCTGGCGGAGGAGGGCACTGTCGTGCCCGTCGTGAAGCGAGTGATGGCCGACCTTCTAACGCCTGTTGCTGCATATTTGAAGATCGAACGGCTCAGCCCGTACTCGTTTTTGCTCGAGTCCGTGGAGGGAGGAGAAAAGGTTGCGCGTTACTCGTTTCTCGGGTTCGACCCCGAGATCATCGTCCGGTCCCAGGAAGGCAAAGTTACAATCGAGACAGAAGCCGGCAAAGAGGAAGAGACTGACCAGCCGATGCTTACGGTGCTTCGCCGCCTTTCGGGGCGGCACATTCCTGTGAGGTTTCCCGACCTGCCGCCGTTCGTATGCGGTGCGGTCGGTTACTTGAGCTATGACGCTGTGCGCTGGTTCGAAAAGATACCTGATTCTCACGCCGATGCCATCGGAATCGACGACGCGGTGATGATGTTCTTTTCGCGGTTGCTGGTCTTCGATCATGTAAGGCACCAGATTCACTTGATCGCGAACGTGTTCACCGGGGGCAGAAGTGCCGGACTCGAAGATGAATACCGGAAAGCGATAGACGACATCGAAACCATGGAGGCTCGTCTTGAAGACCCGATCGAACCGCTGCCACGCCGACAAGCTTCGGGTGACACGCGGGTGCGCTCGAACATGGCAAAAAGTAAGTTCGAGCAAGCGGTTGAGACGGCCAAAGAACACATCGCAGCAGGCGACATCTTCCAGGTCGTGCTATCGCAGCGATTCGAAGTCGGATTGAGTGCACACCCGTTTGAAGTTTATCGCGCGCTGCGGGTAGTGAACCCTTCGCCTTATATGTTCTTTCTGAAGATCGAGGACCAGTCGATCATCGGCGCTTCGCCTGAAATGCTTGTGCGGGCTACGGGCCGAAGAATCGAGTATCGCCCGATTGCCGGAACAAGACCGCGTGGCGACACCGACACAGAGGACACGCTGCTCGGCGAAGAGATGCGCGCCGACGAAAAAGAAGTGGCGGAACATGTGATGCTTGTCGATCTGGGGCGCAACGACCTGGGGCGGGTCGCCGATTACGGCTCGGTCGAAGTCACCGATTTGATGATCGTCGAACGCTACTCACACGTGATGCACCTTGTATCTGCGATCAAAGCTCGGCTACGGGCGGGAATGGATCGCTTTGACGCGCTGGCCGCGTGCTTTCCGGCGGGCACCGTGAGCGGTGCGCCAAAGATCCGCGCGATGGAAATCATCGATGAGCTTGAGCCGACGCGGCGGGGAGTCTACGCAGGATCGATCATGTACCTCGACTATTCGGGGAACCTCGACTCGTGCATTGCGATTCGAACTATCGTGACGAAAGACGGGCGCGCTTACTTTCAGGCCGGAGCGGGGATCGTCGCGGACTCAGTGCCCGAGAGCGAGTACATCGAAACGGTCGACAAGGCTCGCGCGATGCTGCAAGCGATCGAGATGGCGGAGAAGCAGTAGCTAGTTCGCGCACGGATCGTTGTTATGACGTTCGATTGAGATTGGAAGCTCGCGGCTTTCCCCGACGCAAAAAAAGGCGGGTTGGGCCGCCCGGCCCAACCCGTAATTCGAGAACAACTCATGACAGGTGGATTAGAACTCGACGCGGAAAGAGAGTTGAATCCACCTGCTGCCCGAAGTCCGATTCGCTGGGACGAACTGGCTGGTGATTACTCCGAAGCTTGTAGGCCCAGTCAACGACAACACGGGGTTTGCGAAGTCCACCTTGTTGAGGAGGTTGAAGAAGTCTGCCGCGAAGACCACATTCACCTTTTCAGTTATGTTCGTCTTCTTCCCGAGGGAAGCGTCCACATTCCATCTCGGCAGTCCTCGCAGCGGGTTGGCGCGACCAGCACGACCGTCGGTGCTGATGTTCACCCTGCGGAACTGGTTGTACACTTCTTCGGGGTTCCCAAACAGATTAAGGCCCGATCCCCCCGTCTTCGGATTGCCGGTCACGCCAATGTTGTTTGTCCCCGCAATGCCACGATTGACACTGTTCCCAAACGTGCCCGGGTTCACCTTAGAAAGCGCCCCAGACGCGAATCCCAGGAACCGGCTGCCGCCCCACACAAACGCGTTTTCGGTGACAGTAAGCGGGTCGCCGCTCTGAGCGGTGAATATCCCCGAGAGGTACCAGCCTTCTAACACCTTGTTGAGCGGCCCGAACGAGCTGCGGAAATGGCGGCTGCCCCCGAAGGGTAGGTCATACAGCCACGACGTGTTGAACAGATGGGTGATGTCGAACGCTGACGGTCCGTACTCAGCGTTCAGATCGAAGCTGTTGGGCATCACGTTCGCGGCGTTCTGGATAGCGCCAAGCTGATCCAGCGACCTCGAGAATGTGTAGTTCACGGTGAACAGCAAGCCCTGCGACAGGCGCTTGTGCAAGGTCACGAACAGGGCGTTGTAGTTGGACAACCCCGTGCTTGAGCGCAGGAAGAGCGTTTGGGCAACGTAGTTGTTGAACGGCTGCAGTCCGTTCCGCAGCCGGCGTACGTCGATGGTCTGAAAAATGCTGCTTATGTTCCCGCTGATGAAGTTCGCCTGCTGGGTGGTCGCCAAAGCCCGTGTGCCTCCGGCCGTGGCTCCCAACGCGGGATACAGATTCTCAAACCACGGTTGGACTGTCACATCGGCCGGCAACACCCCGGTTCGGAGCTGGTTCGCCACCGCGTCAAACGCCTGAGCAAACGTCTGGTTCGACGCTGTGTCCAGAAACATATACGGCACCTGGCCAAAGCTCATGCTCTGGGGGAGCTTCCTTGCGAAACGGCCGACATATCCGGCTTCAAGCAACATGTTCCCCTTGAGCTCACGCTGCCAGGTGAGGTCGATTGCGTGATTCTCGCCAACCTCGATCGTCGGGTCCACCTGGAACGAAAGAATCTCGGGGTCCAGAATCAAGTCGGAGGCAGCAGTGAATGGAGGCCCAACGGCTCCGGGCCTGATGCCCCAGAACGGGGAGATCGGTTTCCCCAACGTCGGGACCGTCGGTATTGGAATCTTGCCGTCCACGCCGACGCGGAACCCGCTCAAAGCCGGATTCGTGCTGGTTCCATTGCAGCCCGCGCCTCCACTACCAGTGGAATTGCATAGCGGGGCGGTGACGTTGAGCGTCTGAGCGAAGGCCACACCAAGCGTGGGGATGATCACACTCTGTACGGTGTTCTGGCGATCGAAGACAAGACTGTAGCCTCCGCGAATCACGGTCTTGTGATCCCCGAAAAGCGCGTTCAGGTACTTGTTCTTGAAGGATGGGTTCCAGGCGGCGGCCACGCGCGGCCCTATGTTGTTCCAGTCTATGTCGAATACGCCGCTACGGCCCGATTCCTTGATGGGTTGGAAGGCGATCGGCGGATTGAAGATAACGCCGGCCCGGGCTGCTGCCTCCCTCTGCCCCAGATAGTCCCTGGCCGTCTGTATCTGCAGGGTCTTGCCATCGATCTGAACGCTCTGGCGGCCGAGCTTCTCGGTGGGCGGCGTCTGCCATCCGTAGTTTAGACCGAAGGTGAGCGTCAGCGACGGACGGATCCGCCAAACGTCCTGGAAATAAAACTCCGGCGCCCACAAAGTAGTGTCCGCCTCCAGCAGTTGACCGAACGGTAGAGGTTTCAATTCGCCGTCACGAACCGCGAGCACGCTGACGTTGTCAATGATCCCTGTAGCCGAAGCAAAGAACCGGTTGAAGTTCGAAACGTCGGCGGCAGTCAGACAGTTTTTGGTGATCGTAGCACTACAAGTCGGAGGCCGGCTTGTGTTGGGAATCGAAATAGGCCCAAGATCGGAATCCAACTGCGCCACCAGCGCTCCCAGAGCACCCAGCACCTTATCATCGCGGAAGTGCTTGGTAGGCAGGTAGCGAAGGTGGCTACCGAACTGGAAAGTGTGATCGCTCTTGACCCAAGTCATGTCCGCGTTGTACTGGAAGTTCTTGTTGTCGTTTGCCTGCTTGCGGGCCACCTGGGTGTCAACGTCGATGGGCTCCGAAAGAAGGCTGTTGAACCCGCCCCGAGCTCCCAGATCGAGAGCAATGTTCGATTGTCCATCGGTAATACCAGACTCGGTTCCAGGGATGCCCAATATCGCAGCCGAGGCATCTGGCCGGGTCACGTCCTGTGCCGTTCGAATCCTAACCCAACCGAAACGGAACTCGCCCGTCAGGTTGGGGGTGAAAGTCCCGAGCACGCCGGCGCTGATCATGTTCTGCCTGTTGGGAGCCTTCCCCAGGCTCTGGAGATTTCCGCCGACGATAGAAGCCGGAGTCGCCAGTCCGTTCAACTCTCCGAAGTAGCGAAATGCCGCGTCGAACCGCCAGTTGCTGGAGATGTTGTAGTCCACACGGGCATTGTAATAATCATTGGTGAGTGGGTTGCCGACGTTGCCTCGGAAGCCGACGGTGTTCAACCCGTCTCCAACCGACGGATCGTTGCCGGCTGGCAGTTTGGCGAACAGCGCTGATATCGTGGGGCTCAGCCCAAGTCCGCGTGGATCGCAAACCTGATTGCCGGCAGGGCCACACAGCGCCGAAGTTGCCAGGTTGTAAGAGACAACGTTCCCGGAGGCATCTCGGAAGCGCAGGATGCCCGCGCGCAAAGTATCGGTCGGCACAGTGCGCACGATCGAAGTGGTTCGCGGGAAGCGCCGTCCCTCATAGTTAAGGAACACGAATGCCTTATCCTCCCACGGGTAGATGGGACCGCCGAATCGGAACCCGAAGCGGTTGTCTTTTAATTCAGCCTTACGCACCACCTCGGTGCCGTCGGCTCTCCTCCCCAGGCGTTTACTGGTCCAGTCGTGGGCGTTGAGGTTGTCATTCTGGTGATACCAGTAAACCGCGCCGTGATAGTCGTTGGTGCCGTGCCGGCTGATAACCGAAACCTGGCCTCCCGCGCCGCGACCGAAAGCGGCGGTGGGGTTGGCGACGCCGACTCGAAACTCCTCGATTCCTTCAATCGGCAGGCGCGCGTACGTACCAAGACCACCGATCGATTGGTTGGTTATGTCGATGCCGTCCAGAAGGAATGTGCTCTGATCGGAACGCGACCCGGCTACCGAGCCGTCGGGCGTCACAAGGGGTTGCACCGTGAGCAGCTCGTTTGCCGTGCGCGTTAGAGCCGGAAAGCGCGGCATTATTGACCCCGAAATCACGTTTCCTACCGTGGAATCGGTTTTCTGCAATTCCGCTTCGGCGCCGGCGGCGACCTGAACGACTTCCTTCACCTCGCCGACCTCGAGCACCGCGTCGAAATCGTATGACTTCGCGACCTCAACTTTCACAGAGGCGAAGCTTGTCGTGCGGAATCCCAGTTTAGTTACGGTCATGTTATAGACCCCGGGTGCAACCGTAGCGAAGACGTATTTCCCGGTGTCGTCTGTGGTCTGTTTCAGGCGCTGATTGGTGGTGGGGTCAGACAGTTCGACCTCGACTCCGGGCAGCACCGCTTTGTTGGGGTCAGTCACAGTTCCCGAAATCCTGGACGTGGTCGCCGACTGCGACAGCACCATCCGGGTGGGCGTCAAAAGGATCAGAAGCGCTACGAGCGAAATCGTCAGCTTAAGCAAGACTCTCGCGCGTTGTCTTGATGCAGACATGCCCGGAGCGCCACGCAGCAATGAGAATGCAGAGTCCTTCATTAAATTCTCCTCCTTCGTGTCGTGTGTCCTCTGATGTGACTTCGGCGAGCCTCGCGCAACGAAAGGCCCACCGAAGTAGTTATTCGTGAGATCCTGGTTTGCGCCTTGAACTGGAGCACGTATCACGGACTGCCTGTGATATGTCTCGGCCGTTGCTAATTCAGACGAATCGGAGAATAAGTGCAATGAGGGAAGCGTGATTCTGGCAAAACGCGTGCCAAAATGCAAGGGGAGCTCGACGCTGTCTGCTTTTCAGCATTTGGACTACTCGGGGAATCTGGACTACGGCAGCGCGATTCGAACCATTGTCACAAAAGACGGCGATGCTGATTTTCAAGCGGGAGCCGGGATCGTTGCGGACTCGGTGCCCGAAACCGAGTACGTCGAAACAGTGGACAAAGCTCGGGCGATGCTGCAAGCGATCGAGATGGCGGAGAAGCAATAGACTCTCGGGCGTCTGTGACCCCTGGCACTTTACCGATCAGACACGTCTTCAATCTCAATATTCAAGCTTACCTTCGTACATCATATCCTTGACCTTGAAGCGACGGTCGAGCTTGTAGGTATCCGATAGTTCCGTGAAAAAGTGAATCTCTTCGCTTTCAGGCATTATAAACGGCTTACCATCGACTAGACGCTGGAAAATAAATCGCGCGCCGAACCCGTCCTGGCGCGGCGGCTGGAATTCCTGAAGAAAGAGCCGCTTGCCGCCTTTAGTCTCAAGGAACGTATTGTTCTTTAGATCGGCAGTGCCGCGCGTGTTCAAAAGCGACAGCGCCTGCTGAACGTTTGCCCCCGGATCCTGGGAGTCGCAGGTAACCGCTATAATGATGTACTCCAAGAACTCGCCGGAAGCAAATGTTTTTAGCGCACCCGCAACCTCATCTGTGACTCCCCTCTTCTGCTTTAGTTCGATCATCCGACTGAACGCCTGACGTATCGGCTTGGCTGAAAGGAAGCGTATTCGGAAGTTGACATGGGTTGCATTGGGAGGAGCACCAGCGGTCTGTTGGCCCTGACTGCTGCCGGGTCTGGCGCTTCTCCCCGGAATTTGTGATTCACCTGCCCTGAACATCGTTAGCGGAGAAGTATAGACCTGCGTCCTCCCCCACGGCGAATCGTTGAGGATCTTCTGCGCGTCTTTGTCGGACCACTCCGAGTAAGGTTTCTTGTCCCATTGAGCTGAGGTGGTCAGTGAGAAAATCAAAAGCAGACCCGGTATGCCTGGTAGCAAGACACGTTTTGAGAGATTCATATGCTTATCCTCCTGGGCCTGGTCTGGCTAGCGTCTCGCGCATTACGTGAGGCAACGCAGACTGCCATCCACAGTTGATTGTTTTCATCTAAAGCTGGCTTCCACAAAGCGTTGAGCCTCAGAATCGTAGCTACGATGCTGCCGGAATAAGCGCATTGTGCTGGCAGTCGTTCAGCCCGCGAACATTCAGACGCGGAAGATCAAAGTAGAAGTTCCGCACTTCGCCCCTGATTCTCAACATGGGATCCACTCTTATGTCCATACCAAACCTCAAGTCAAAGACCGAGTAGGTTGGGCGTTACGGTCCATCTTGAGTGACTGAGACGAATTCGGAAAATCCAGTGCCATGCGGCTGTGATTCTGGCAGGACGCGTGCGACAACGCAAGCGATCGAATCGATCGACGCTGGTTGCTTTTGGGGAAGTTATCTTGTCGCACAGTGAGCGGCGTCAATTGTCTCATCCGACATTCGAACTCTCGACGAAAAATTTAATTACCCTCAAGTTACTGGCCACGCCTCGAGCAGCGACTGCTGAAATCGATAAAGAGCATCACAGTTTCATCAACGTGGCGGAGCAAGAGATGACTCTTCTTGAAGAAGGCTCAGCTCCAAGCAGCCTGGAGCCGAGTGCCGGTGGCTGGACTTGGAGCGGCCCGCCGAGTTCTGCTAGTCGACAGGGCGCATGCGAAAAAGGAGCGGCCCCGAGGAGCCGCTCCCGTTGAAAACCAAACACGTAGTGCGGGGTTTACCAGTTGATGCTGATGGCTCCAGAGATTTCCCGGCTCTGTGTTCCGGTCAGGCCGGTGATGCGGCCGAAGATCGCGTCATCAAATGTGTTGCCGCCATACGTGAAGTTTGCATGGTTGAACACATTAAACATAATCATTCGGAACTCGACGTTGCCTCGCTCTGAGAACGAAGTCCGCTTGGCCAGACTGATATCCGTCTGGGTGAAATTCGGACCGAAGAGCGAGTTAAGCGGGAAGTTGCCGAACGTTCCTGGCGCAGGCGCGCCAAGAATGCCAGCCTTGAGCCTGGCACTCGTCAGTGCACCAGTGGTCGGGTTGGTAACGATGTCCAACAGGTTCGGGTTGATAAAGAAGACGCCCAGCGGTGTGCGGAATACACCGAGGTTCTTCTTGATCTCGTTGAATGTCAACGAACCCAACTGCGCCGGGTTGAGTCCGGCATTGAAGTTATTGAACGTCGAACGGTTCGAGGTGAAGTAGAACGGAGCGGCGGAGGTTTGGTAGGTGACTATGCTTCCGACCGTCCATCCCTCAATCGCCTTCCGGGCCGGGGCCCACAGATTGCTCCCGAAGCGCCGCCCTGTGCCGAATGGCAGGTCGTAGACCGCATTGGCGACGAAGCGGTGTCTCTGGTCCTGGCTTGAATTCTGGTAATCCAACCGGAGATCCCTGAGCGTGCGGAAACTTGTCAGAGTGCTCTGAACGTTGCCGGTTCCATCGTTCAGCGTTCTGGCGAGGGTGTAATTGGCCTGGAATTGCAGTCCACTTGAGAACCTTCGCCGGATCTCTATCTGAAGCGAATGGTACTTGGAGTAAGAGAAATTGCCGAGCACGCGAGCAAATGCCGCGTTAGGATTGGTCACGAAGAAATTCGGCGCGAGACTCTTGCGGGTGTTGGCAAAGGTCGTGCTATACGCCAGAGTGTTGGCCATTGTGCCGATGTTGTTTTGTTGGAGATTGGCTATGAACGTCGAGTTGGCGAAGCCAGTCCCAGCACTTAGCCCGGCGAACAGGGAGGTGAAGGTGGGAAGCGGCGTTCCAAAGCTGGGCGCAAAGCTCGTGCCTTTGGTGATGTCCCCGCCCCCGCTGGCCGTAAGATTCTTTTGAGCGTTCAAGAACTCCTGCAGAAACCCGTTCTCGAAGATGTTCGCTTCGTTGTAGTCAACCGCGCGGAGAATCTTTATCGCATGGTTTGCAGCGTAGCGAACTTCGATGGCGGTATTGGAGTTGATCTCGCGCTCGATGCCAAACGACCACTGCTGGACGTACGGCGTGCGCAAGTTCGGGTCAATCGCCCACACCCCGTTATTCGGATTCAATGCGAAGTTTTCCGCGGTGGTGATTGGAACCTTGAACGTCGGCGTAGTAAGCGCTACCCCTGCGTCGGTCAGCACGCCCGTTGGCACCGTGTTGGCGGCGGTCTGAATCAGACCGGGGTTCGTTGTTCCGGTGCCAATCGCGTTGCTGATCACCGTGAAGCCATCTCGCAGGTAGCTGATTGAATAGCCCGCGCGAATGGAGCTCCTGCCCTCTGCTCCGAATATCCAATGCAGCGGGCCGTGATTGAAGCTCGGGCTCCACGCAAAACCGATGAACGGAGCGAAGTTGTTCCAATCCTTGTTGTAGAGCCCACGCTGGGTATCACCGCTGACGAAATCGAGCGTCCCCGACGCATTGCCTCCGGTCGCTCCAGGTTTGAACAAACCGCCCGGACCGCCCTGCCCGAATATGTCGTTAAAGTTGGTGAGCTGCTCGCCAAGCCCGTCGGGCAAGCTCGGCACTCCCAAGTATTCATACCTCAGCCCGAAGCTCAACGTCAGGTTGCGCTTTATTCTCCACGCATCCTGGAAGTAGAAGCTCACATCGTTGTACTTGAACTCGCGCGAGCGGGTTGCGCCTGGAACAAATCCCGAACTCGGGCCGGTCACGTTGAAGGTTCGCGATGAGGAGGCAAGCAGGCCCACCAGGTCGTTGTAGATTGACCTGCCCAGGTTGGCAATGGACGTTCCGGCAGCCCCCGCGGGGAGGTTGGGAAAAGCAGAGTTGAGAATGTTGTTGGGATTCGCGCTGTTGGTGCCTAGGTTGATGGTCTGGAAAATGCCCGCATCGTTGGTGCTGACGGCAGAGACAACTTGAACGTCGGTGCCCATGCGGAAGGTGTGAGAGCCTTTTACCAGCGAGAGGTTGTCTATGCCTTGATAGACCAGCGTGTTGCGCGTTTGGTCCACGAACGTATTGTCGAAGTTTGTCGTTGAGGTGAGGCCAATAAAGGGCGCGGTAGGTTGGGATTCGCGCAGGAAGAAGACAGGCGCGAATAGATGGCCCATGCGCGCTTCGTTGGTTACGCGCGAGCCGAATGTCGAGTGAATGGCGCTGCTCCAAAGCGTTCGACTCGAACCCTGGAACGCATTTACGCCACCGGGGAACGGCGCTTCAATCGAGTTGAAGGTGTCGGGCGTCAGCAGGAACTTACCATAGTGGTAGTTGAATTCGAACTTGTGCGACCCCCACTTCTCGCTGTCGAACAACTGCTGATCGTATCGCCCGTTGTACGAGTTATTGGGGTCTGTGCCCGGCACGTTGTATTGGAAGCCCGCGGTGTTCAGCGTGTCGCCCCGCAGATTGTTGTTCGACTTAGGCATCGCGTTGAGCTGCGCCGTTGTCAGCGGATTGAGCGTCTTGAAACTTCCTAGCGTGAGCAGATTGACCGATTGGAGCTGACCATTCGCGCCGGTGTAACGGTATATCCCTTGCCGCGCTTGGTCTGTGAGCACCGTACGATTGCGCACTTGGGAGAACGGCTCGCGGAAGCCTTCGTACGAGAAGAACCAGAAGCTCTTGTTGCGCCCGTCGTAGAGCTTCGGGATCCACACCGGACCGCCCGCGGCGACGCCGAAGAAGTGTTGCCGCAGGAATGGCTTCTTTCCAATAGGCTCCCCGGTGGTGGGATTCCTGCCGAGGGTATTGTTGAAGAATGTGTTGGCGTTCAGAGCGTCGTTGCGGTGTTGATAGAACACGCTGCCGTGAAACTCATTGCTTCCCGACTTGGTAACAATCTTAACCTGCGCGACGCCGCGACCCGCATCCGAGCCGACAGTTCCGACCGTGATGCTGAATTCGGACGTCGCATTAAGTGATGGATTGCTGATGGCGAAGAAGGAACTGGTCTTCACGAAATTGTCCATGGCGTTAATGCCATCCTGCGTTATGTTGGTGGCACTGCCGCGCAGCCCCTGAACCGATGCGCCCCGGACATTAGTCCCATTCACTGCAAGGCCGGCCTGCAAACGAGCCAGGTCAAGCGGACTGCGTGACAGCATCGGAAGATCTTGGACCTGCCTCGCGTTGACGGTCTTTGAAAGCGTAGGGCTGGTTGTGTTAATCACCTCCTGCGCAGCGCCCGTCACTGTGACCGATTCGGTCACAGCGCCGATCTCAAGACTGACGTCGACCTTCGCCGGCTGAGCAACCTCGATGACTATCTCGGTTAACTCAGCTCGCTTGAAGCCCACGGCTTCCACCGAACCGCTGTAGGCTCCCGGCTCGAGTGACGGAAAAACGAAAGTCCCTTGCGCGTTGGTGGTGGCTTTCAACTTGTCTCCGGTTGCCGCGTTCTTCAAGGTGACGCTTGCGCCCGATATCGCGGCTGAGTTGGGGTCGGTGATGGCACCGGTCAGACTACCGCGTGTAGACTGCCCGAAAACCGGGGCAGTTGCTGCTAGCAACAAAACTGTCAGAATCACTGAAGTGAGTCTTCTCATAGATCCTCCTCCTACCACTTATCTCATTGTTGTTTGCAAAAAGAACTGTATCCACATCCCAATACTGCGAGATGAGGGTACAGCCCTGTGGGATCGAAGTCGGTGAAGGAAACAAGTGCAGCCAACACACTGGCCCGCACTCGCTCCCAAGGGGAGTTGATGACGCGAAACTTCATTCGGAATCCTGATGAACTGAAACCCTCGCGGCCGACTAATCTCCCCGCAAGGACTGAAGTAGATGAACCACAGAATGAGAACAGAACGAAGTCTTTTACAACCCGACCGGCTCCCTTGTCAATCTGAAATACGTTGCCGATTTCGTTCGCACCAGCCATTGTCCCTGGCATTCTTCGTTTCCTTTAAAGAATATTGCTCGGCCTGATTTCGCAGCGAACCTGAAAGGCGACTCGCCGGAACGACTGGCGTTTCCCAGCATTAGACGCCTGTAGGATTTACCTAAGAACTTATCTCTAAGGGTTAGTCCACTTTGGAAGCAAGGCGAATGCCACCACGCCGCCTAAACCTTCGTCCGAGGCTGATAAACACTTATATGTTCAATGTGAAGGATTAACGAGGCGCTGGCTGCGAGTTTTCGGCGACGCTTTGAAGCGTACGTTGAACTCCTCCACCGGGTATTTCCAAGATTTCGGATTTCTATTCAGGAATTTGTAAAGTCGCGCGTGCGAAAGCGCTTGCAGATTCAGTGAAGCACTGCCAGTTCGAGGGCCTGCGGGTGATCAATCAGGGAGGCGTGGGATTGATTGGCGGTCGCAAGCTGAAGGGGATTCACTTCGCATAGTACCCACGCTTTGTTCTCACCTTAGTCCCGGGCAGGCTAATCGCGATGCCGATCCTCCTCCACTTCCCATCTGTGCGCACAAGCTTTGGAGCGTAGGCCATGCTGTAGAGCGAATGCAGCTCGGCAGCGACTTGTTTGTAGACCCCTTCCAGGTCTTCCGCTCGTTCTGCTTTGAACATCACTGCCCCAGTCTGCTCCGCGAGTGCTTGAAGCTGCCTGCGAGCGGTGACATAAGCCTCGTGACCAGTCCGCCCCCTGCTGCCTATCGTTTCATACTCGGTATCGAGGTAAATCGGATAAATTGTGGCGTCAGCTTCTTCGACCCGCGCAAGTAATTCATCAAAGCTGTGCTTAGCATCAAACTCGAGGTCATCAGGATGGTCCAGCGAGTTGTCTACGCCATCAGTCAGGACGACTATTGCTTTGCGTGCGGCTTTTGCTTCGTCCAACAGATCGAGCGTTGCCCACATTGCGTCGTAGTACGCCGTGCCTGAGTGGCGGTTCTTGATGTCCCCAATGCGGTCCTTGAGCAGCTTATGGTCCGTAGTGAAATTCGAGATGATGAAGAACCGCCGGGTGAATCCGGCGACTGCTATGCGGTCAGTTGGCTTGAGCGAATCGACGAACTTTTCTGCTGCTTTTTTCATCACCTTAATTTTGTGCTCGGTGCTTCCGCTCAGATCGAGAAGCAGCACCATATTCAGAGGAGCGCTTACTGGCTCGAAGTAGGAGACGTCTTGCGTAACGTCGTCTTCGTAGATAACAAAGTCCTCCTTCTTTAGGGCCGGCAGCGTTTTGCCGCTGACGTCTGTGATGAAGACATTCAGGTTGACGAGGCGTGCTTCGAGCTTGAGCACGTCCTCTTCTGAGCGGATTCCGTCGCCGCCGGGCGATAAGCTCGACTTCAAGCCGTCGGTTTTCGCGCCGCTACTGATTGGATCTGGCTTAACTATGCTATCGGCTGCTTTACCCATTGACGCGACGCGAGAAGCGGCGTCTGGCAGAATGCTGATATTTCCACGCGAGCTGCGCGCGATAACTGTCGACCCACCCTGACCTGTTCTTGCATCGAGCGCGTGAGCGTCTGCCCGGCCAAATACCTTCAAAGGCAGCTTCGATTCGATAGCCCCTTCAATTGCGCGAAGCGAAAGATCCGAGTTTGAATCTTCTGGCAAATGAAGAGTGATCGCGCCGGCTTCGGAGTAAACGGATACCCCGGCAAGAGCACCCATGACGGTCACGCTACCTCTCATGCTTCTAACGGCGAGGTGTATCGAGGCCGGCACATAGAGAGTAAGCCTGACTGGATTCCTGACGTCTTTGAGTTTTACCTCGACTCTCAGATGGTCCGGTGCGGGCGATTCAAACAAGACCTCGGAGTCGAGCGCCGCGCCGCCGCTGTTCGCACGCGAGGCAATCACCCTGACCGTGGCATCTGACCACGTTTGTGCCTCGGTGATTCCATCAGGATTCTCGACGGTGATCGCGGTGAGGCGTTGGGAAAAGTCTCGCGCGAGCTTCTCGTCGTAAGCTGCCGGCACGCGGGCAGAAAAAACAGAGATTCCGATCAAGATAAGGCTGAGCAGTCGAGCAGCCATTAACGCGAGCCTCCCGTAAGCCTCGGATGATGATATGTCTATTATACGGACGGGCGGGACGAGCAGGTGCAGGAAAGGGAAAGGGAAATTGAAAATTCTAAATTGAAAATTGAAAATTGCAGATTCAAAATTGGTGCGCCGCTTCTTTCTCGACATCTCCAATTTCAAATTTTCAGAGCCTCTTGCAAAACTCTCCGATTTTCGAGGTCATAACCGATTCGTAAGAGCA
>JBBPIH010000008.1:0-152007 GCA_038040455.1 Acidobacteriota bacterium | reverse complement strand
CGCCGAAGAACTTCAGTTCCACTATTCGGCTCTGTTGAGTATCGAACGACGAAAGACCCTCGAGGGCCTGATCGAGGGCCAGCAGGTCGAGGGGCCGGCTCTTGTCGGGCACGTCGCTGATGTCTGTCAAATCCAGCTTGTAATCAGCTCCGCCTCGCTTCGCCGCATTGCGCGAGCGGGCTCGGTCTACCAGAATCTGGCGCATGATTCGGGCGGCGATGCCGAAGAAGTGAGAGCGGCTTTGCCAGCTCACGCCCCTCTGATCGACGAGTCGAATATAGACTTCGTTGACGAGCGCGGTGGGTTGGAGGGTGTTGCCGGCGCGTTCGCGGCGGAAATAGCGCCCGGCGATGCGGTGAAGCTCGTCGTAGACAATCGGTATTAAGCGATCCATCGCCGACCGGTCACCCTCGCTCCACTGGATCAAGAGGCCGGTGACATCTTCGGGTGTGTGACTCATGGCCGTCGTCACCGCCTTCGTATCGAACCGCCAGGTCAGTGGAAAGACTAGACTTTCGGTGATTATCAGTCAACAGGTTGCGGCAAATACTTCCGCCTCCGCTGATGTGTTGAGCCAGTCTGGATCTGTTTTCCGGATTGAGGAATGAGGGGCAATAGTATGGCCTGGATGGGAGCTAAACCTGGAGAAATAGTATGAAGAGAAATTAGAGAATCGTAAGGCGGTTCGGGATTGTTTCCGCACAAGAGTTCTCTACAACCAAGCTCGTTGGCTCATAGAGAGGCCAGGAGTTATCAGATCGCCTCTTGGTCAACAAATTATTCTCACTCTAGGGTCATCAGCCAGATGTCCGCTTCCGTCGTGACAAGACTAAAATAGATCAGGCGATTGTCCCGAGAGAGCGCAAATCGACCGCCAAAATCATGCGGAGCGACTGATAGCACCTCGTGAATTGTTTTGGACTGGCTGTCCACCAGGTAGAGCTTCCCGAAGCTTCGAAATAACAGCCTGCGGCTATCACTCAACCAGACGGGAAGTAATCCGAAATCCGTGAGCTTCTCGTATTGCTGAGATTCAAAAGAATAAACAAAAATGCCATTGCGTAAAACACGCCACCCAGCAAGTTTCCGCCCGTCGGGAGACCATGACGATGGAGGCCAGTCAATTGAATCACTCATCGGGGGAAGTCTCTGCGGCGACTGCTCCTGCCAGGGCTTTCCGACCTCTATAATGGAGGGGCTGCCACCCAAATTACGGTATGCGAGGCGGGTACCATCGGGTGACCAAACAGGGTGGTTGACTGTGCCCGAGGTGAAAGTGAGTTGCTGTAGTCCGCTGCCATCTGAGTTGAGTGTCCAGATCTCCCACTTGCCGCTCCGATCGGAGAAAAAGGCAATCCGTTTACCGTCCGGCGACCAGGTGGGTTTGCGGTCCTTATAGATGTCATCGGTCAACTGGCGAAGCCCCGTGCCGTCCTGCCTGATGACGAATAGATCATCCTGTGTGCCTCCCTGAGAATCAAAGGCTAACCATTCACCGTCGGCGAGAGGTTTGGATTACTTGCCCGCCTCGAACCTTGAGTGATCCAGACCGGTTGACCCGTGACTGTTTCCTTAGCTGGATCAAACCCGACTCGCTGAAGATTGGCTCTGCTTACCGTCTGCGCATATCCGCTCCAACTCACCCGGAACTTCGGGCGATGAGTGAGCAAGCGGTAAAGGGTCTTTCTGTAGTATCAATGACAACACATTGCTGGCTGTTTCCCCCTCGAATGGCTGGCGGCCTGACGCCATCTCATAAATCATTACACCCAGACTCCAGATGTCAGTCCGTGCATCGACCATCAGCGCGCGCGCCTGCTCCGGTGACATGTAACTGACCGTGCCCATCATCAGGCCCGGCTCCGTCTCTACCTTAGGCAGAGTCGGAGCCGCAGTGTCGATTGCTTTCGGCTCGGCAAGCTTGGCCAGCCCAAAGTCTAATACTTTGACGTAGCCATCCGTGCGCAGCATGATGTTTTCCGGCTTGATGTCTCGATGCACTATTCCCGCTTCGTGGGCCGCGGCAAGCGCAGCCGCCACCTGCGTGGCAACTTCAAGCGCCTCGCTCAGTTTTATCCTCTGCTGTGGGGCGCTCTCCATACGCTGCCTCAGCGTCTCCCCCTCTACATACTCTGTGACCAGGTAACGCTTGCCTTCAATCTTGCCGATGTCGTGGACGGTGATGATGTTCGGATGATTAAGACTTGATGCTGAGCGTGCTTCCTGCTCAAACCGCCGCACTCGCTCGCCTAGTGCTGTGAACCGGGCAGGAAGCAGTTTGAGAGCGACCTTGCGGCCGAGCCTGCTGTCCTGGGCGAGATAAACTTCGCCCATGCCGCCACGACCGATGAGGCTGATGACCTTGTAAGGGCCGATCTGCAGGCCTATCAACGGCTTTATTGCCAGGTCTTCGAGCGCTACGGTTGTCTCGTCGCTTGGGAATCCTTCAATGAACGAGCCGGCCTGGTCATGCGCAGCAAACAGCGACTCGATCTCTACGGCCAATGACTCATCACCGTTGCACTCGGATCTGATGAATGCGGCACGCTCATCCGCCGGCCGCTCAGCCGCCGCATGGAAGATCGGCTTGATCTGCGCCCATCGTTTAGAGTTCATCGCACCTCATGAGATGTCATGTTCGCGATAAACTATCACTTAATTTAGTAAGCCGGACATAGCGCAGCACCCGTCGCCTTGCGGTCATTCTGTTGCACTGTTGATGCGTGACGAGCAATACCATTGTGATACCACTTCCTATCGGAGCTTTTGATACTCTTGCTTAGCTTGTTGGAGTATGGGTATGTCCGTGTCGGCATCTTTCCACAGCGCGAAGAAATCTTCGTATGCTTGGCGACTTCTATCCGTGTCGCCAGCGCTAGCTGCGGCGCGCGCCAGCCCTAAATAGGCGAGTGGGTAGAGTATGTCAGCCGGTAAGACGCTTCGGCGGTCTATGATCTTTTGGAACTCGGCTATCGCCTCTGTCGCGGAGCCTTGCCGCGAGTAAGCTTGGCCGCGCATGTAAGTGGGCCAGAACCCGGCCTCTTGCCCCATCTCATAGCGTTTTGCCTTTTGCAATAGCCGGATTGCTTCAGCCTGATTGCCACGACCAATTTCAATGGCCGCGCCGATCACTGGCCCCCAGATGCCGTTTATCACAGTGCTTGTGGGATTTCGTCGAGCCAGATCGTCAATGATAGATTGCGCGCGGGCGACATCTCCGCACAGAGCCGACGCGAGGGTTGCGATTGGCGGAGGCTCTGCGCCCGGCGCTGTCGCAAGTGCCTTCGCCGTTTCTGCCCTCGCCCGCTGGCAATTGCCGACGAGCGCATCCCGAACCGCAGAAGTTGATATGATCCACGTCGCTTTTAAGTTCTGGCTTTGCGCGGATTCGACGGCGCGGCGAGCCGTTTCCTGGGATTGGCGATAGCGCCCGGCAAACATCTCCGTCCAGCTTTGCAAATCCAGGAAGTTGAATTCGCTCGGCTTGCCGCTCGCCCACTCAAGCTGCCGCCGCATCTCCGCCTGGTCTCCTTCAGCGAAGGCGATCAGATAGGCGGTCGAATGGATCACCCAGGTATCTAGGTTGCGCGCGTGGGCCTGCTCAATAGTCGCCTTCGCTTCGTCGTAGCGGCCCAGCGCCCTGTATGCCCACCCTAAGTTAAAGTACGCGTGGGTGCCGTTCGGATTGAGGCGATTGGCTTCGCTCGCTTGTTCGACGGCCTTTTCGTACTGCCCGACCCTCACGTATGCGTTAGCCTGATTGTTCCGTACGGCATAGTCACGGGGGTAGGTTTGGCTCCACAACTCCATTACTTCGATCCCCTTGTCCAAGTCTTTGGTTACGAATGTGTGGTACATCGAAGTGATAAGGAACCTCTCCCGCTCGGTGACTCGCTCTCGCAGCTCAAAAGCTTTCGCGGCGTACTGCTCAGACACGACAGACGGGCCTTGGTTGTTAAAGTACGACACAGCTAGGTTGGCATAGGCCGAGGCGAAATTAGGGTCAAGCTCGACCGCGCGTTTCGCAAATAGGATCGATTCCGCGGGCTTACCTTTAAGGTCATGCTCGAACGCCAAGGTGAAAGCCTTAAGAGCCTCAAGCGAGGAGGTGGTCGCCCGGCTGAGAGGCGTGTCGAACTTCTGGATCGAACTTAAAGATTCGCCCAACTTCTCGCGCAACTTCGTCGCCGCTTCCCCCAGCTTGCTAATCACCTGCTCCTTGCTCTCAGCCTCGACTTGTTCACGCGCCAGCGCATCGCCGGTCGGACTATTCAGGGTCTCCAGCGTAATCACATAATGGCTGCCGAGGCTCGCTATCGAACCCGTGAGCAGCGCTTTGATGCCCTCGCGTTGGCAAATCTCCCGCCCAATCTCCTTAGTTACGCGTTCGTCGGGCGAGCGCTCCATGTAACGGAGCGTCTCGCGGACACGCTGCTCCGGGAAGATACTAAAAAACGGAGACTGCCCTAGTTGCACCGCGAGCGCCTGCTTGAGCGTCCCATCAAATACTTCGTCCCCTGTTGTATTAAGGAAATCAGTGAGCAGGATAGTATCTTTCTCAGTAAACGCGGGCGCTCTGCTGGCGTAAAAGAAGACCGCCGCTGCCGCGATAACGACTGCCGCCAGGGCGGTGACCGCCACTCGTTTATGTTGACCGATCTTGCTGATGAAATATCTAGATGTTGGTGCGGTCCTTGTTGTTGAAACCTCTGTAGTCTCTGCTGGCTGTGGATATGAACTAATTGAAACCCGACCGCTGATTGCGGCGGCGCTTCCTGGGCGGCCCGAATCCCGCGGCAGCGACCGCTCAAGCTTGGCCTCGAACTCCAACTCCTCCTTCAGGCTCTTCAAATCCAGAGCCATTTCCTTTATTGCTTGATATCGCTCCTCTCGGTCTTTACGCAGAGCTTTACTTACTATCCGCTCCAACTCCCCTGGCGCTTCACGTGAATACCTGGCAAGCGGCGCTGCCTCGCGCGTCAATATCGCTGAAATGGTCGCCGCTGCGCTCTCTGCGGCGAACGGCTTATGTCCGCTTGCCATCTCATACAACATAACCCCGAAGCTGAATATGTCGCTGCGCGCGTCTACAGGCTCCCCGCTCACTTGCTCAGGCGACATATAAGGCAATGTGCCTAAGATCATCCCCGGCTCGCTCAACAAACTCTCAGTCTGTGCTTGACTATCCATGACCTCTTGTCGCGCGATAGTCTTAGCCAGCCCGAAATCCATCACCTTAACCTGCCTGCGGGAGGTGATCATTATGTTTGCCGGCTTTATGTCGCGATGAATGATGGCATGCGAATGGGCTTCCGCGAGCGCGTCTGCAACCTGCCCGGCTATCTCCAAGACTTCTTCGATCTCAAGCGGCCTACGCTCGATGCGGCAGGCGAGAGTTTCGCCTTCGACATATTGCATAGCGATGCGTTTGTGGCGGCGATGAGCCGTACGTCGATTTTGGTTGACTTCGTAGCACCTACTCGCACTACCTCTTTCTCCTGGAGGGCTCTGAGCAGCTTGACTTGCATAGCAAGGGGCATTTCACCTATTTCGTCGAGGAAGATGGTGCCGCCGTTGGCGGCCTCGAAGATTCCGGGTTTGTCGGAGGAAGCTCCGGTGAAGGCCCCTTTCTGATGGCCAAACAGATGGGCTTCCAGAAGACCATCCGGTATAGCACCACAGTTGACGGGCAAAAAGGGCCCCTTGAGGCGCTTTGAGTTGCTTAGTATGGAGCGGGCCACGAGTTCCTTACCGGTACCGGATTCTCCACGGATGAGCACGGTGAAGTTGTGGGGAGCGACCTTGAGGATGGTGTTAGTCATTGCGCGCATCGGCACGGACCGCCCCACGATTCCATCGAATTGCTTTTCGGTTTCCATAGTCTCCTCGCGTGAGCCTTCGCGCTTTCACGGCGTCCTACAGCTAGCCGAGTCAGCCCGCTATGGTTGACGGCGGGCCGAACGCATCCTTCTGAGTTGTTGCGTTTTTGTATAGGCAAAAACCGTACTCGCGGATATTACATAAATCACGATTCAACTTCAAGTGCAAATTATAGTTTTTGACTAGGCACCAACTAGATGCACGCTGTTTTGTGTTGCACGCCAAGCGCGCGCGCCGTATACTCCGAGGAATCAGTGTTCCGGCAATAGCGGGCAAAATAGCCGGCGATCAATCTGCCGACGGAGGAGGAACTGGGATGGCCAGGCCAAAACTACCAACTGAGCAGCGTAGGCGCCTAACAATGACGGTGAGAATCAGACAGGACCTGGATGAGGGCTTTGCGTCGGTCGCTCTCCTACGTGGAACCACTAAGAGCGGCCTGGTCAGCCAATATGCAGCAGAAGAAATCAGAGTTGAACAGGAGCGTGACCGCTCACGGTTCGAAGCGGCGCTGAAGGAAATCAAAGCTCAGAGAAAAGTGCAGCGCAAATCTAACGCCCCAAGGTCACGATCCTAGAAACAAGCGGACAAGCGCCTAGAAAGACATTCCCTGTTCTCAGAAACCCGACTTCACACCTCCAAAATGCATCCCTGAATAGATGTATAGACAAAAACTATGCGTCTGCTATAATCATCTTCTCCTGGCGCATGCTCTGTCGCATCTCTAATCGGGCCATATTGTTGGACCGGAAGGTTTGGGATGCCTCGGAAGCGATAGTCTGGAGCAATTCGCATGTTCGATAATCAGTATCCCGCGAACGAATTGGACGAGATAGCAACCGAAGTCGCGAATATCCTCTCTCGTAGAATGACCGCGAAACAGATCCTGAAGTTGCTGCAGATCGTGTTTCTTGAAGTGGAAGAGGCGGCCGAGCTTTTACGAGTCAAGCCTAAGACTGTGTCGACCTGGATCTCCCAAGGAAAGATTCCAGTGCGGTATGCCGGGGGAAGGCCAATCTTTCTCCTGTCCGAGCTGATTAGCTGGACACTGCCTCAGCCCGATACCCATCCAGCGCATAGACTGTCGGTTGCGACTACGGGTAAAATCACCCTGAGCCGGCTGGCTATGAATCGAGAAAGGAAGGATCTCGATGCCGGTCTATAAACGAAACCAGAAATGGTATTACCGATTCTCAATTCGCGGCGTGCGATACGGGCGGGCGATTCCAGAAGCTCGTACCAAGTGGCAAGCCGAACAAGCAGAAGCCATGACCAGGGAGTCAATCTTCAGCGGGCGTTACGGTGGTGAACCAAGCAACATCACTCTGAAGGATTTTGTTGAGCGGGTTTACCTGCCGTGGGCTAAGTCAGAGAAGCGATCTTGGAAGAATGACCGATCCCGGTCGAAAGCAATTCTCGCGTACTTCAAGATTAAGAAGATGCGAGAGATCAGCAGGTTCAACGTGGAGCAGTTCCGACAGCACAGGCGGCAGACAACCAATGGGCGAGGTGGTTCCCGATCGCCGGCGTCGGTCGATCGGGAAATTCAGCTGCTCTCCCGAATCTTTAGCCTGGCTATTGAGCGTGGCGAGGTCGAAGTAAACCCATGCATGCGCATAAAAATGCTTGGGACGGGCAATCAGGTTCTGAGATATCTCAAACCTGATGAGGAGCAACGACTGTTCGCGGTACTCGATGGGCGGCGCCGCCACTTGATGGACATCGTTCTCATTGGTCTGCATACCGGGATGAGACGGACTGAGATCCTGTCTTTGCATAAGAGCCAGATCGATGCGGTTAGAGACTCCATCGAACTGACTTCGGCTACTAAGTCAGGGAAGCCTCGCAGTGTCCCGATTCACCCCGATTTGAAGCCGCTGCTCCATAGGCTCTGCGAATATGCTAAGGAATCCGGCTACCTCTTTGGGAACTCCCGAACTGGTAGTCCGATCAAAGATGTTAAGACGGCCTGGCGCAACGCGCTGCGCGATGCCGGAATAACTGACCTGCGGTTTCATGACTTGCGCCACACCTTTGGCACTCGGGCAGTCGACGGGGGTGCTCCGGTGAGCGCGGTTAGAGAGGTGATGGGTCACGTGGACATAGGGACAACCATGCGCTATGTTCATGCGACTGATGACGGCAAACGCAGGGCGGTAGATGCGGCTGTGAGGCGTGGCAAAGAAAAACCTGCCACAAATATGCCACAAAGGCTCGAAAAGACAGAGTGAGCCAAGCGCGTAAGTAATAGATAGTAAAGGATATGGCGGCGTAGCTCAGGTGGTTAGAGCGTGGGATTCATAACCCCAAGGTCGGAGGTTCAAGTCCTCCCGCCGCTACCATATTCCCCCGAGTCCGTCGCGCGAGACATGGTTCTCTTTTGGAAAGAATGCAATCTCGCCTGCAAAGGGCCGCTTCTGACCTGTCGAACTCAACAATAGAACCTCGGATGCTTCGATTCTTCATACGCAGATTGCTTGCCGCCCGCTAGTTCGACTCCAGGCTATCGGCGCTCAATCGGCATGGTTCTCTGAAAACAAGCTCACAATCCGGTGATAGGGAAGGGAATCAACGATGATCCTCGTTACGGGCGGCGCCGGCTACATTGGCAGCGTGACCGTCGAGCTGCTGCGCAAGCGCGGCGAGCAGGTCGTTATCCTGGACAACCTCTCGCGGGGACATGGCGGGGCGGTTGCGCGCGACATACCTTTCTATAAGGGGAACGTCGGCGATCGCGAACTCGTGGCTCGCATCACCCGCGCGCACGACATCGAAGCCTGCATTCATTTCGCGGCGTTCGCTTACGTGGGCGAATCCGTCGCCGAGCCGGCGCGCTATTTCGAGAACAACGTCGAGCAAGGGGTCGCACTGTTTGATACCTTACTAGATGCTGGGGTGGATCGGGTCGTGTTTTCGTCCAGCTGTGCCACCTACGGCGAACCGCAGCAAGTGCCGATTTCAGAGCAGCACCCTCAGCAGCCATCTAATCCCTACGGCTGGTCAAAGCTCTTGATGGAGCGCATTCTCGAGAGCTGCGACCGCGAGTCCGGAATGAAGTTCGCTTCGCTGCGTTACTTCAACGCTGCCGGCGCGACCGAGCGGCTTGGTGAGCACCACGAGCCGGAAACTCATCTCATCCCGAACGTGGTGTTGGCGGCGCAAGGAAGGCTTTCTTCGGTATCTGTTTTTGGCAATAATTATCCGACACCCGACGGTACAGCGGTCCGCGACTACACCCACGTCGCTGATTTGGGAGCGGCGCATATTCTTGCGCTGAACTATCTCCGGGGCGGGGGTAGATCTGAATGTATCAATCTGGGGACCGGTCAGGGCTATTCTGTGTTAGAAGTGATCGACACCGCTCGGCAAGTGACCGGACTGACTATCGTAACCAGGTTCGAGCCGCCGCGGCCGGGCGACCCCTCTCAGCTGGTCGCCAATGCCGATAGGGCGCGCGCAGTTCTTGGGTGGGAACCGGCCTACACGGATCTGGCTTCGATCATTCGCACGGACTGGGAGTGGCGGCTAAAACATCCCCGCGGATATCTATCGGAATAACTTCGACGCTCGCTGAAGCTCACGGAACTAAGGGGTACTGTCCGATAGATAGATGTTAACTTTCCGTTTTCTGGCTTAGTATAGAGAAGCGGCGAGGGTCCGGGTAGCTTGCAGACCCTGACGAAATACGCGAAGCCGGGGGCGCTGAGAAGAGCTTCTGTACAAGGTGATCGAGATAGAGGATCTTTTAGATAATGGAGAATACAGGCGAGAAACTCATTGTCGGCATTAGCGGAGCGACCGGCACGATCTTTGGCGTCAGGCTCCTGCAGATGCTACAAGGCTCCGGCATTGAGACGCATCTGGTGATGAGCAAGTGGGGCAGCCGCACATTGCTTCACGAGACGCCGTACACCGTGGAAGAGGTGCAGCAGATGTCCGGTTGCTACTATCCCAGCGGCGATCAGGGGGCCGCGATTTCGAGCGGTTCGTTTCTTACCAAAGGTATGGTCGTCGCTCCCTGTAGCGTAAGGACACTGGCCGCGATTGCGAACGGGCACGGGGACAACCTGCTTCATCGCGCCGCGGACGTGATCCTCAAAGAGCGACGAAAGCTAGTGCTTGTGGTTCGCGAAGCACCGGTCAATGACATTCACCTCGAAAACATGTTGAAACTATCGCGCATGGGGGTAGTGATAATCCCGCCGGTGCCTGCTTTTTACAATCACCCACAGACGATTGACGACATCGTCAATCACATCGTGATTCGCATTCTGGATCAGTTCGAGATTCATCTCGACACCGCGAACCGTTGGGATGGAGTGATGGTCACTGGTGGGCGGTTTGAAGACTGAAGGAGCGCGCGACGCCTCGGTTGACAATCCTACGAGTTGAACTGCTAACCCAGGTAAACTAAACTCGGCTGCGTCTTACAATACATTCAACGGGAGGTCTTATGGCGGGACAAATGGTTGAGTTCTCGAGCAACGGTGGCAGTGCGAGTGGCTATCTGGCTACGCCTGCGTCGGGAAAAGGACCCGGTGTGATTGTGATACAGGAATGGTGGGGCCTGGTTCCACACATCAAAGACGTGTGCGATCGATTCGCGGCGGAGGGCTTCGTCGCGCTGGCGCCCGATCTTTATCACGGCAAGTCGACTACTTCGCCTGACGAAGCGGGCAAGATGATGATGGCAATGCGCATCGACGAAGCCGAAAGAGACCTGCGCGGCGCTGCTCAGTTCTTGCTCAATCACGAAGCGACCACCGGCGATAAAGTTGGCACAGTTGGTTTCTGCATGGGAGGCGCGCTTTCACTGTACGCGGCGACTAAGAACCCGCAGGTTGGGGCGTGCGTGATTTTCTACGGCGGACACCCGAACGTGAAGCCTGACCTGGCGAAGCTTCAAGCGCCTGTGCTCGGACTCTACGCTGGGCGTGATGGCTTTGTAACGCCGGAGTCGGTGCGCGAATTGGAGCGGCAGTTAAAAGCGCTCGGCAAATCAGCCGAGATTCACATCTATCCGGATGCCGATCACGGGTTTTTTAACGATGGGCGAGCCGAAGTCTACGACGAGGCTGCGGCGAAAGATGCGTGGAGTCGCGTGTTGAAGTTTTTCGGCGAGCACTTGAGATAAGTCTAAGCGCCAGGGGCAAAGCTGGTCTGAGCGGGTCCGGTCTCCTTAAGCTGTTTGTTAGGGCCGCGCTTCTACTTCGGTGGCACGGCGCGATCAATCAGGCGACTAGAAAGTCGCCAGCCCGCCTTCGGGTCCTCTCCGTCCGTCCCAACTTGCACGATTCTCGCCTTCGACGGGTGTACTCCTGAATGTCATTCACCTCGGCAGTTTCGGTGGAGATGCCCGTCTGTTGTATTGAACAGTTAAGCGCCTGTTGGACTTAGTGCCGTTCTTATTAAGGCTAGTACATCATCCTTACCGTTTAGTTTCGGCAGTCCTCCATTTTTCGAGCATTTGTTTACTTTTGACAAATTAAGATGGCAGGCCTGAAGAATCTTCCGTTTCGCATATCTCGCAAGCTCTGCATTTGCATTAGCAAAATCTATACGAAGAAAGAGTCTTTCATACTGCATGTATAACGCCATCAAATAAACATAGGGCAAGAAGACAATCGTAAAGAGCGCTGGTAATAAGAAATCCCTTAGCGTCTTATCAAGAGTAGCAAAGTTTTGCAAATCAACAGAGAGCTCTCGGAATGTGAAAACAATAAGCACAAGGCCGAAAAGGCCTAAAGCATAAGCGAGGACAATCCTTACGTGCTTGTATTCTGGTTTCGATTCTGCAACCAAGTTCAGCAGTACAATGAAAGTGACAATCGGCACTAATACTAATTCAAGGATGAGGTTGAAAGAATACAGATTGACAATAAACTCAAGTATCAAAACCAATTTGAGGTTATCCAAAATAGCGTTCCTAAAAAAACTCTCATCTCCAACGACTTTATTCAAACTTAAGAACGTTGCAAAGGCACCTACCGTCCAAAGAATCGTATCTTTCAATGCCGATGTATCCCAAAACCCTATTCTTTTGGAAACCAGAACCATTAGAAGGACGTAGAGTAGCATTACTGCGAGGGGTACAATAATTGTTTTGACAAAGAATGCCTTTAAAAAGCCAAAAAAAGAATGTTTAACAGAACTAATGGATAGTGCCCAAAGGAAGAGAAGCGATAGCCATATTACTACTGCTATTTCACGATTGTTTAGTATGCGGATGATTTCCATATCTCCATTAGCGGAACAACTTCTCTTGATCTACTCAGAACCACGTCAACAGACGTATCTGGCTTGGCCTACATAATAAGATATCAGATGCATGGGATCTAACTAATATTCACCGATATCTTCGTTCCAAACTGCCGGATGCTCGGCGATGTAGCCGGCCAACAAATCCGCACACTCCTGTGATGCCAGGTCTATGACCTCGACACCGCTGTCTCGAAGCCAGTTGAGTCCACCTTGAAAGTTGACCGACTCGCCGACTACAACCATTCCGATGTTGAATTGGCGGATCAGCCCGCTGCAATACCAGCAAGGCGCGAGCGTCGTAACCATTATCTTGTCGCGGTAGGTGCGTTGCCGGCCAGCCTTTCGAAAAGCATCGGTCTCGCCGTGCACCGATGGATCGTTATCTTGAACTCGGCGGTTGTGGCCTCTCCCCAGTAGATTGCCTTGAATGTCGAATACTGCCGCGCCAATCGGAATGCCACCTTCGGCCAGTCCTTGATGGGCCTCTTCGATCGTCACTTGAAGCAGCGAGTGATAATCAAGGATCAGTGTCATAGCCGCTGCCTGAGAACTATTGAGCGGCGCTCACCGGCGGGCGGCGATTCGCCCACGAGCGCGCCGCTTCAAGCTGAGCCGCAAGCCGGAACAGCGTCGCTTCATCGCCGAAGCGCCCGACGAAGTGAGTTCCAACGGGCAAGCCTTGATCATTCCAGAATAGCGGCACCGACATCGCCGGCTGACCAGTCATATTACATACAGGAGTGAATGGAACGAACTGCACTGCCCTGGCCATACCTGCCATCGGGTGCTCGGGCTGTGCGTCGAAGCTGCCAAGGCGTAGCGGCGGTTCTCCAAGAGTCGGCGTCAGCCACACATCGTAGTCGAGCATGAAACGGGCGACGTCGCGCGACGCTGCCTGGATCCAATTGAGAGCCATCATATATCCTGACCCGGTTTGCTTGAGGCCCATCTGATAAAGCGCCCACGTTCCCGGCTCGAAATGTTCCGGCGAGGGCTGCCGCTTCAACGCGTGGGCCGCACCGTCGATAGTCCACGTGCAGCCAGCCGACCACACAGTCATGAACATCGGAGCCATCAGCTCGCCATCCAGCTTGGGAGATGCCTCCACAACCTCGTGGCCGAGATCGCTACACAGCCCGGCGGCGTCATTGACCGCGTTGACGCAGTCGGGATGGATTGCTACTCCACTTGGCGCGGCGGTCGTAAACGCAATGCGCAGCTTGCCGGGATCGGCGCCGGCTTCTTTGAGGAACGGTCGAGCGGGAGGCGGCGCCCAGTAAGGATCTCCGACGTCAGGCCCGGCGGTTGCGTCGAGCAGCGCCGCGCTGTCTCGCACCGATCGCGTGAGCGCGTGCTCGGCTACGAGGCCGCTGAACATATCCCCGAAATCAGGACCGAGCGGATTGCGAGCTCGAGTTGGTTTCAGACCAAACAGCCCGCAGCACGAAGCAGGAATGCGAATCGATCCGCCGCCGTCGTTGCCGTGAGCGAACGGAACCAGGCCCGCCGCTACGGCGGCAGCCGAGCCTCCACTTGAGCCGCCTGTCGCCCGGGTTGTGTCCCACGGGTTCCGACTCGGCCCAAAAAGCGCGGGCTCGGTCGTAGGCATAATTCCAAATTCGGGAGTGTTGGTTTTTCCGACGACGATCAGACCGGCGCGCTTGTAGCGAACGACCAATTCCGAGTCGTGAGTTGGAACGAAGTCGCGCAGGAATCGAGAGCCCGATGTCATTGGCACACCGGCGTAAGCAGCGAGCAGATCTTTGAGCAGAAATGGAACTCCGGTGAACGGCCCGTCCGGCAGTTCGCCGTTAGCGGCCGCGCGCGCTTCATCAAACATCGGCGTGACCACCGCGTTGATAGTGGGATTGACGCGTTCGATTCGCTCGATGGCCGCATCGACGAGTTCGATGGGTTTCACTTCTTTTTTGCGGACCAATTCCGCCTGAGCAGTTGCGTCCAGCGCTGCCAGCTCTCTAGATAGTGACACGTTCGTTCCTCCCAAGGGTTAGTGTTGCGTCTTTGCGTGAGAAGAGGTTCGCGCCAAGTCGCAAAGCCGCAAAGCCATTAGCGTCCTTTGAAATCCGGTTTCCGCTTCTGGTGAAAAGCGGCGGTCCCTTCCTTCACGTCCTCGCAGTAGTTGGTCACCATCACCGCAAGCGCTGCGTCTTCCAAGGCGTTCTCCAAATCCATGGTCTGTTGCTTGTACATCATTCGCTTCGCCATGCGTATCGCTATGGGCGGACCATCCGCAAGAGCTTCAGCCCATCGGCGAGCGGTCGGCATCAATTCCGTGTCGGGAACAACCTCGGTCACCAGGCCCAACTCTCTCGCCTTGTTGGCGGGATAGACTTCAGAGAAGAGCGACATCTTCAGGGCGTTCTGCAAGCCCATGTGTTTCGGAAACAAGTACGCGCCGCCCTCATCCGGAATCAGGGCGAACTTGAGGCTGGTATCACCGAGCTTCGCGCTCTCAGCGGCAATGCGAAAATCGCAACACAGAGCGAGCGTAAGTCCACCCGCGACGGCAGCGCCGTTTACCGCGGCAATGGTCGGCTTATCGAACCGCCGGAGAAGGATCACCAGTTGATGCATGTTCTCTCGCATCTCGAGCATCGCTTCCATGCGGTGCCCTCGATAGCGCGTGGGGTACTGGAAATCGCGGCTTATGTCACCCCCCGAGCAGAAGCCTCGTCCCGCACCGGTGATGATGACCGCTCGCACTTCGTCGTCGTCGCGGGCATCAGAGAGCGCCGAAATTGTCTCGTGGACCATGACTTCGGAATAAGCGTTCAGCTTGGTGGGGCGATTCAAGGTTATCGTTGCGACTCGATTCTCTTTACAATAGATGATCTCATGAAAGTCCATGTGAACTCCCCCTCGCTCCCTTTCGTCAAATAGACCACGGATCCATCCTGGGAGCGCAGGCATCCTTGCCTGCTTAGCGTTTGCGCTGGAAGAGGCAGGCAGGGATGCCTGCGCTCCCAGGGTTCATCCGCGGTCTATTTCGTCACCTTCCGGTAAACTTTGGCTGGCGCTTTTCCATGAAAGCGCGCACGCCTTCCTTATGATCCTCAGTCATCGAGCAGCGCATGTGAGTTTCGGCTTCGCGATCCAGCAGCGTCCTGAAATCCACACTGGGAGCCAGATTCACGTTAGCTTTCATATACCGATAACTTGTCAGCGGCCCGTGCGCGATGCGAGACGCGATGCCGGCTACCTCAGAGTCCAAGCTCTCGCTCGGCACAACCCGATTGACCAATCCAAGCCTATGAGCTTCTGCGGCATCGATGATGTCTCCGAGAAAAAACAACTCCTTCGCTTTGGGTTCGCCCGCGTATTGCGCCAGCAGCCACGTCGTTCCGAAATCGCCGCCGTATCCGACCTTCGCGTAAGCCGTTCCGAATCGAGCCTGATCCGACGCGATACGAAGATCGCACGCTAGACAAACTCCAAGCCCCGCTCCCATCGCGAAGCCGTTGACCGCCGCGATCGTGACCTTGGGCATGTTGTACAGCAGCCAGCTAAGCTCTTGCATTTGCCGGAGCCGGTCGATCTTTTGTTCGAGCGTCTCACTGTCACCCTGAGCCATCGTCGAGACGTCGCCCCCCGCACAAAAGGCTCGGCCCGCGCCAGTGACTACAATGCAGCCTATCTCGGCGTCGCCACTCCAACTCTTCAAAGTGTCGATGGACCCGGCGATCAAGTCCATGCTCAGCGCGTTGAGCTTGTCGGGCCGGTTGAAAGTCAGCGTAGCAACTTTGTCTGATACCTCGGTAAGAATAACTTCGTCAGCCATGTTGTCCTTTCGCGTGGTCGTTGATAGGGGCTGGATTATATCAAAAAGGCCCGTCGTTGCTAGGTTGATCGGCGCACGAAGATCGATGGGTCTAAGGACCTCGATCGAGCTTCAAATGAGGGGTTGCATCGACTTGCGATCGGCGCTATCGTTCACTCCCTCACAGTGACTATTCAATCAAGTATCAGGGACCCACGGTTACCCCACAATCCCACCAACGCAGTTGGTGGATCGTTCATACTCAGCCTACAACGGGACTGGCGCGCGCGCGTCCCGAATCCCACCAACGCAGTTGGTGGATCGTTCATATCCAGCCTAAAGTGTCAGTGAGGTCGCCTTGGCAGGTCGGGTCCAAATCCTCTACCAACTGCGTTGATGGGGACTAGAGAACTGCAGAATGGCTGTTGCATCCGAGGTCGGGTATGAACAATCCACCAACTGCGTTGGTGGGATTCGGGACGGGCGCGCGGCAGTCCAGATGTAGGCTGAGTATGAACAATCCACCAACTGCGTTGGTGGGATTCGGGACGGGCGCGCGCGCCAGTCCAGATTAAGGCTGAGTATGAACAATCCAACAACTGCGTTGGTGGGATTCGGGAGCGGGGCTTCGCGTCCGTGTAAGCCGAGTATGAACAAACCACCAACTGCGTTGGTGGAATTAGCCGTGAGCACTTGTGTGTTATCGACGTTTTCAGCAGCCTGCCAGGGAGCACGACCGATTAAGAGATCAGAATGATCAGACGAATCTGGAGGACGACGATGCGATACAACGTCAAAGGTCCGCTTGTTTGGTTGAGCGTCGCGCTCGCGCTCATATCTTTGGCTACGATTTCTCGCGCCCAATCATCCGCCACTGATGCAGCGAAGAAGAACTACGATTCTTCGCTGTTCAACGCGATGCGGTGGCGGAGCATCGGTCCTAATCGCGGCGGCCGTTCGATCGCCTGCGCTGGAAGCACCAGTCGGCCCTTCGAATACTACTTCGGCGCGACTGGCGGCGGTTTGTGGAAAACCGGCGATGGTGGTGTTACCTGGAAGCCGGTCACCGACGGGCAGATAAAAAGCTCTTCGATTGGCGCGGTCGCGATAAGCGAATCCAATCCTGATGTTGTCTATATCGGCATGGGTGAGACCCAACTGCGCGGCAACATCATGCAAGGCGATGGCGTCTATAAATCAGTCGACGCGGGCAAGACGTGGACCCACGTTGGACTCGCGGACACCCACGCGATCTCCCGCATTCGAGTTCATCCCGCCAACGCCGACCTTGTCTATGCTTGCGCGCTCGGCCATCCGTATGGACCCAACGAAGAGCGAGGCGTTTTTCGCTCGAAGGACGGAGGTAAGACCTGGCAGAAGGTCTTGTTCCGCAGCAATCATTCGGGCGCTGTTGACCTTTGCTTCGATCCGCAAAATCCGCAGGTGATGTTCGCCGCCATCTGGGACGCGTATCGCACGCCGTGGAGTCTGTCGAGCGGCGGGCCTGAAAGCGGTCTGTTCAAATCAACCGACGGCGGCGATACATGGGCCGAGATCACGCGCAACGCCGGTCTGCCCCGTGGCATCGTCGGCAAGATCGGCGTAAGCGTTTCGGGAGCCGACGGCAAGCGAGTCTACACGATTGTCGAAGCCGAAGACGGCGGCGTGTTCGTTTCGGACGACGCGGGGGCGACCTGGAAGAAGATCAATGAAGATCGACGCCTGCGACAACGCGCGTTCTACTACTCGCGCATCTTTGCCGATCCGAAAGCGCGCGACACGGTCTACGTGCTCAACACCGCCTTTTACAAATCGACCGATGGAGGCAAGTCCTATAAGACGATTCGCGTGCCGCACGGAGACAATCACGACTTGTGGATCGCGTCCAACGACACCCAGCGCATGATCAACAGCAACGACGGCGGCGGTAACGTGTCGATCAACGGCGGCGAGACTTGGACCGGGCAGGACTATCCCACGGCGCAGCTCTATCGAGTCGCGACGACCAGGGATTTCCCCTATCACGTCTGCGGCGCGCAGCAGGATAACTCGACGGTGTGTGTATCGAGCGAAGCCGGCGGACGCGGAAGAACCCCAAGCGTGATGTACGCGGTTGGCGGGGGCGAGAGCGGCTACATCGCGCCTCATCCGAAGAACCCGAATTTGTTTTATGCGGGAAGTCAGGGCGCTCTGCTGACTCGCTTCGATCGATCGACCGGACACCTTCGCGACATCCAAGTCTATCCGCTTTTCTTTTCAGGCATGCCCGCAAGCGCACTGAAGGAGCGCTGGCAGTGGACCTTCCCGATAGTCTTTTCGCCGCACGATTCGAACGTGCTTTACACATCGTCGCAGCATCTGTGGAAGACCACCAACGACGGCCAGAGCTGGGAGCGGATTAGCCCCGATCTCACTCGCGCTGATCCGAAAACGCTCGGCGATTCGGGCGGGCCGATCACCAAAGATCAGAACGGACCCGAGATCTACGGCACAATTTTCACCATCGCGATATCGCGTGTGGAAGCGAACACGATATGGACCGGCTCGGATGATGGGCTGGCTCACATCACGCGGGACGGGGGCAAGACGTGGGACAAGATAACGCCAAGAGATCTCCCGGAGTTCAGCCGCATCAGCTTGATCGAAGCGTCGCCTCACAAACCGGGGACGGCTTATCTCGCTGCGAAGCGATATCAGTTAGATGACCGCGCGCCGTATATTTTCAAGACCGATGACTACGGCAAGACGTGGAAAAAGATCGTCAACGGCATCCGTCTCGACGACTACGTTCACGCAGTGCGAGAAGACCCGAAGCGCCCGGATCTGCTTTACGCCGGCGCCGAACACGGCATCTATGTTTCGTTCGATGACGGAGCGAACTGGCAATCGCTGTCATTGAACTTGCCTGACACGCAAGTGCCCGATCTGGTGGTTGAAGAGAACGATCTGGTGATCGCGACTCACGGCAGATCGTTTTACGTTCTCGATGACATCGGCGTGCTGAGACAGCTCACGCCGGAGTTCGCAAGCGCCGCCGTTCATCTCTTCCAACCGCGAACGGCGATAAGATCGGTGAATCAGGCAGCGATCGATTACTCTCTCAAACAGCCTGCCGACAAAGTCACCATCGAGATTCTCGACGGTAAGGGGGCGGTGATTCGCACCTTCACCGGCTCGGCCGACGAAGACAAGCGAAGACCAGAAGAAGGCGAGTTCGGGGGTCCGCCCGCGCCTCGCGCGCCCGCGCGAAAAGCCGGAACGAATCGCTTCACGTGGGACCTGCGCTATCCCGGCGCGACGGTGTTCGAAGGAATGATCCTGTGGAGCGCTCGCGCTGAGGCCGGACCGCCCCCGCCTCCGGGGACTTATCAGGTTCGCTTGACGGCTAACGGTCAGACTCAGACTCAAACGTTTGCGATCAAGAGGGACCCTCGTCTTAACAACGTGACCGACGCCGATCTCGCCGAGCAATTCAGTCTCGCGATGAAGGTGCGCGACAAAACAAGCGAAGCGAATGAGATAGTCATTCTGATCCGCGCGATCAAAAAGCAAATCAAGGATCGCTCGGAAAAAGCAAAAGATCAGACCGTGTCAGACGCTGGCGAGTCGCTGGCGAAGAAGCTCAGCGCGGTTGAAGAAGACGTCTATCAAGTTCGCAATCAAAGCAATCAGGACCCGTTGAACTTTCCGATCAAGCTCAACAATCAGATCGCGGCGTTGCGGCGCAGCATCGAGACCGGCGATGGACGGCCGACCGCTCAGGCATACGTGGTATTCAAAGAGTTGTCGGCGCGGTTAGACACTCTCCACGCGAAGCTGAATGAGACGCTCAAGAGTGATCTGGCGCAGTTGAACAAAGTGCTTGTGGATCGCAAGCTCGATCCGATTCGGACAGGCGGAAAACCTGGCGCTGCGGACGGCAGTCAAGGGATCAAATAGGATGCACGAGTCGATTCTATTGCACGACTAGTGGAACGCTGGAACAATAAGGCAGGCGGCTTGCGCGCCGGCCTGAGTAGTCCGTGCGCACGGAGGTTGGTAACATGGGCAAACTGAACATCGACAAAGAGGATACAACGGAAGAGGATGCGGCGGTCGTTTTGCGTTCCTTGATCGAGCAGCAAGAGGTCTCGCCGATTCATGATCTGGAGAGGCTTTCAGACTTATGGCCCGCCGATGATGATCCTGACCTTCTTTTGAATTTTGTCCTGGAAGAGAGAACTGAGCGACGACGTCTACAGGTCGAACGCGAACAATCTAAATGAGCACTGTACTGCTCGATACGACGGTTGCAAGTTTGCTTCATCCGAAAAAGAAGCGGAGCACGCTTCGCGCCCAATATGAGCCGCATATGGAGGGCCAGATCCTGGCGCTCAGCTTCCAGAGCGTTGCGGAGCTATGGTCCTGGGCTGAAGAGAACAACTGGGGTTCAAAGCAACGCAACGGGCTGACAATATTTCTTCGAGGATTCCTGATCATTCCCTACGACCAGAGCTAGCCAAGGCCTGGGCCCACCTGGGTACGCACTGTAAGCGAATCGGGCGCCGTCTGGAAACCGGCGACCTTTGGATTGCTGCTACCGCTGTTCGTTTTCGCATACCGCTGCTCTCGCACGATCGCGATCACGTTGGGCTGAAATATCCAGACCTCCATGTGATTTCTTACGTTGAATGAAGAGCCGGACCGAGCGGGTCAGTCAGTGCACTCGTCTCCCTGTTGCCTGGCCCTAAACGCCTTGCGTCAGCGGGGCAGCTTCCAATATAGCTTTATCTATGGATTTCATCAAAGAAATCATTAATGCAGTATCCGGCAGACTGGTTATCCTCCTACAATTGCGGTCCTCCCCTTCTTGAGTAACCCGCGGATGCTCGCCCAACGGTCCGTCTTTACGATGATGGGAGATTCATTCTTGCCTCTGGAGGATCAGTTTGACGGGCAGTTGACGCGAGACGGATATCTCGTAAAGTTCATCCTCGAGCGTGATTCTTACGATGATGTACAGACGTTCATCGACCTCGTGGGGATTGGGGACTTTGGCTATTTCCCGGACTACGAGGGGCTAAGAAGGAAGGCTCAAAGTCGCAAGAAACTTCTGATTGGATAGCTCGATTCGTGTTAGCGCAGGGACATAGTGCGGCATCAAAGCAGGATCAGTGGCGATAGCATAGACCTGTTCAACCTACTTTATTCCTGGCTGGTAATTCAAAACGAGCCTTTGACTGACGATGCAAACCTGCTGTTCAAAATGTATAATGCAACGCGAAAGAGGCTGGAGTTCCTGCTGCAGCTTGCCTGCTGTGGAACGTCTTTGATACGAGTAAGAAGCCAGAATGGTGACGGGAGCCCCCTATGTCGAAACCTGATAGCTCAAACGATAACACTTCTGTTGTACCTACCAATCACAAGCCCAAGCCAGATAAAGGTCCGCTTGCATTACTCATCGCAACTCGCAAAGGTGCCTTTATCCTGCGAGGCGGGAAGAATCGCGGCAAGTGGAAGCTGTCTGAGCCCATTTTCCTGGGCCAGATGGTTCATCACATGGTCCAGGACCCGCGCGACCCCCAGACAATTCTGATGGGTTGCCGCACTGGACACCTCGGGCCGACTATCTTTCGTTCAAACGATTTCGGGAAGACCTGGACCGAAGCTCAAACGCCTCCCGCATTCCCTAAAGCGCCCGAAGGCGAGCAGGGCCGGGTCGTTGATCACGTTTTCTGGCTCACGCCTGGACACGCGACCGAGTCGGGAGTTTGGTGGGCGGGCTCGTCGCCTCAGGGTTTGTTTCGCTCTGAAGATGGCGGGAGCACCTGGGAAGGCGTCTCGGGTTTCAACGACCATCCGATGCGCGACGCGTGGGTAGGAGGCCTGGGAGACGGAACACCGGACGGCCCGAAAATGCATTCGATATTGATTGACCCGCGCGACCCGAATCATATGTACATAGGCATGTCGGGCGGCGGCGTTTTTGAAAGCACGGATCGCGGCGCCGACTGGAAGCCGCTGAACAAAGGTTGTGTCGCTGACTTCCTGCCAATCCCTGATCCTGAGTACGGCCACGATCCTCATTGTGTCAGGCTTCATCCGCTGATGCCGGATCGGTTGTATCAGCAGAATCACTGCGGCATTTATCGCCTGGAACGAGACGAAGGTGTGTGGTCGCGCATAGGCGACAACATGCCAAGGAAAGTTGGCGACATAGGCTTTCCTATGGTGCTTCATCCGCGCGATCCGGACACGGTGTGGGTGTTTCCGATGGACGGAACGACCGTGTGGCCTCGCACGAGCCCGGACGGAAAGCCAGCCGCCTACGTGACACACGACGCCGGACAGACGTGGAAGCGGTTAGACAAAGGCCTGCCCAGGAAGCACGCGTGGCTGACGGTCCAACGTCAGGCGATGACCGCGGACTCGCACGAGCCAGTCGGCATCTACTTCGGCACAACCAATGGCGACGTGTGGGGCAGCACTAACGAGGGCAAAAAGTGGGATTGCCTGACGAGACATCTTCCGCATGTCTATGCGGTCGAGGTGGCGGAGCATTTGAAGTGAAGGTCTACGTCCCATCAGCGCTCAGATCATACACCGGTCAACGGGACGAAGTAGAAGCGAGCGGTGCATCTCTTGACGAACTTCTTCGGGAACTCGACCAGCGCTATCCGGGCTTTCGCTTTCGCATCATCGACGAACAAGGCTCGATTCGCCCGCACATAAAGATCTTCGTCAATCACGACCAGGTGCGCGATCTCACCGGCCGGTTGCGAGCCGAAGACGAAGTATCGATATTGCTGGCGCTGAGCGGAGGATAAGTGGCGCAGACTTCAGTCTGCGTTCGACCGCTAATTAAGAACGCACGGTGGAAGCTAAGCACAGACTGGACAGTCTACGCTACACCGGAGAACAAGATGAAGAATTATTTGCTGGCCGTCTCAATCCTCATCCTACTATGTGCAGGCGTCGAGGCGCAGGAGAACAGCCCTGCGATGTGGAAGCTCGGATGGATAGCCGGCTGCTGGAAGGGCGGCGACAAAGTTCAAACGGAAGAACAATGGACGAAGCCAGCAGGTCAGTCGATGCTTGGAGTCGGCCGGACCATCAAAGACGGTAAGACAGAGTTCTACGAGTTCCTCCAGATTCGCGAGCAGAGCGATGGGATCTTCTACATCGCTCAACCGAATGGAGGAAAGACGGTTTCGTTCAAGCTCGTCAAGGTGAACGACAACCAGGCGATCTTCGAAAACGCCCAACACGACTTTCCTCAGCGCATCGTTTATCAGAGAACGATCGACGGCTCGCTGCTGGCCGCTCTTGAAGGCATGGAATCGGGCAAGGTGAAGCGAGTCGACTTTTCGATGAAGCGCATCAGGTGTGATTGAGGAGAATGTTGAGTGTTTCGCGCGGAATATTCTTCCGCCACCTGGCGATCCCGGGAGGGATCGAATGTTCGTAGTACGTGGTGGCCAGAGATTTCCACTCCCCAGGAGTTAACTCGCGTTTGAACATTCTGCGCTGCGAATTAACCATTTCGAATTCCGCGCACTTTCGATTGATTGGGCAACCCCAACGGGGTTGCGGCGCAGAGCCCAGGGTTGCTGTACTCAGCTACCCTGGGAGAACGGGCGGCACGATTTCCCATCCCCAACGGGGTTGCGACGCAGAGTCCCGGGTTGCTGTACTCGGCTACCCTGGGGAGCGACCGGCGCGATTTCCCAATCCCAATGGGGTTTGCAATGCAGAGCAGAAGGTTGCTGTGTCTATGGCGGTGCTGATCAGCCGCCGCAACCCCGTTGGGGTTGTATCAATCGTGCGGTTCCATCAATCAACCAAGGTAGCTGAGTACAGCAACCTTGGGCTTTGAGCCGCAACCCCGTTGGGGTTGCGATTGCCGCGACCCGTTGGGGTTGCGATGACCACAAACCATGGCCCGAACGAGCACCATCGTCACAGTCGGCAAACGCAAGATCGAACTCTCAAACCTTAGGAAGATCCTGTTCCCCTCGGACGAAATAGTCAAAGCGGAGTTGATCGAATACTACCTCAAGATCGCGCCCACCATTCTGCGCTACATCAAAGGCCGGCCGCTCACCCTGGTTCGCTGGCCCGACGGCATCGATCATCAAACCTTCTTTCAAAAGAATCGTCCCGAGTGGGCGCCGGAATGGCTCGAACACGTCGTGCTCGGCGACAAAGAAGATAAGGTTGACTACGTCCTCGCATCTGAAGAAGCGTCGCTCGTTTGGCTGGCGAATCTCTCCTGCATCGAGCTTCATCAGATGCACTGCCGCTCGCCTCACTTCGACAAGCCCGACTACATCGTTTGGGATCTTGATCCGCCGGAGAAGTATCCGTTCACGCAAATCGTCCAGTTGGCATTCGACTTGAAAGAGCACATCGAGAAGTTCGGCTATCACACCTTCGTCAAAACTACCGGCGGCAAAGGCGTACACATCGTTGCGCCCATCGAGCCAAAGTGGTCGTTTGAAGTCGCGCGTGAAGCGGCTACCGTGATTGCAAAGGCGTACATCGAAAAGCACAGCGGGACGACTACGCTTCTGATAAAGAAGGATCAGCGAAAAGGAAAAGTGCTGATCGACATCTACCGCAACAGCACCTATCAAACGATCGTGTCGCCTTACAGCGTCCGCGGCCGCGCGCACGCGCCGGTGTCGATGCCGCTCACGTGGGAACGGCTTGAGTCGGTGGTTGACCCGGCGGTGTTCAACTTGCGGAACGCGGCCGGCCTATTGCTCGACGAAGGCGACCCCTGGGAAACCATAGGCGCCTACGCGGCGAAGCTTCACACTCAGCAACCGAAAGTGACCAAGGCAGCAGCGAAAACGAAACCTGCCAAGAACAATGATGCGCTTTCGGATTATGCTCGCAAGAGAGCGTTTGATAAGACCCCGGAACCCGGACCCGAAGTGTACGCCGGCGAGGGCAACGCATTCGTCGTTCATCGTCACCATGCGACTCGGCTTCATTACGACGTGCGGCTTGAACGTGACGGCACATTGAAGTGCTGGGCCGTTCCCAAAGGGCTCCCACCGCGTCCGGGCATAAAGCGGATGGCCGTCCAGACGGAAGACCATCCGCTGAAATACCTCGACTTTGAAGGCACGATTCCGAAAGGCGAGTACGGCGGGGGCGACATGTGGATCTTCGCCCGAGGCCGATATGAGATCACCAAGGAGAAGAAAGACGGTTTCTATTTTCGCCTCCAGAGCCGCGAATGGAACGACGAGTATCGGATGATCCACACCAAGGAGAAAGACTGGCTGTGCGAGCGTCTTGTCTCGCCGCAGATCGACTGGTTGCGCGATCCCGTCGAGCCGATGCTCACACAGAGCCGCGACAAGCCGTTCGACTCGCCCGACTTCCTCTACGAAGTTAAATGGGACGGCATTCGCGCGATGGTCGCGCTCGATGAAGGCAAGATCACGATTCGCAGCCGCGCCCAGCGTGACATAACCAACCTGTTTCCTGAGCTGCTCATTCCTGATCAGGCGTTTCGCGCAGCCTGCGGTCTGTTCGATGTCGAGATCGTCTGCCTCAACGAAAAGGGGCAGCCGGTCTTTGAAGACGTGCTACACCGCTTGCAGCATCGCAATGAAGCCTCGGTCGCTCGCGCTCGCGCCAAGCATCCGGCGGTGTGCTACGTGTTCGACTGCCTGTATGTCGATGGCCGCCCGATCGTCAACGAACCGTTGGTGCGCCGCCGCGCGTGGATGGTCGATTCCATCAAGCTTCCGAATCCCGCTTATCGTCCGAACGAAACGATTGATGAAGGCACGGCTTTGTACGAGGCCGCGAAAGCGCACGGTCTCGAGGGCATCGTTGCGAAGGAGCGCAACAGCATTTACATGCCCGGCAAGCGCACTTCGCATTGGTTCAAGATAAAGACTCGCAGCACTGTCGACTGCGTCATCATCGGCTACACGAAAGGGAAGGGCGAGCGTGAAACTACGTTTGGGGCGTTGCAGTTGGGACAATATCGTGGGAAGCAGTTGGTGTACGTGGGAAAAGTCGGCACAGGCTTCAACGAGCGTACATCGAAAGCGATACTCGCCGAGCTTCAGAAAGTGAAACGCGGAGAGCGACCGGTCAAAGAGAAGCCCATTGACGAGGCGGTGACTGTGTGGCTCGAGCCTCAGCTTGTATGCGAAGTGCAGTACTCATCGCGAGTGAGTACTGGTAACCTTCGTGAGCCGGTGTTCGTAAGATTGCGCCCGGATAAGGCTCCGGAAGACTGCGTGGTGGAGTAGTTTGCTAATAGGATGGAGGTGGAAACTTGCCGGCCCTGATCAGTACGCCGCGGCGTTCCACTCGGTCGTCATCACTCAACTTGGGCAGCACAACTGTTGCACGGCCCGTAGGCGTCAGCCCGATGATAAAGGCGCCGACGGGCGCGAAGTGATCACGCCAGAGCTGCAGTCTCGGATTGAAGACAGCCCTCATAGCAGGGTGCTGAAAAAGCCAAAAAGGGCCTCTCCCAGGGGAGTGACGATAATCCCACCAACGCAGTTGGTGGTTCGTTCATACCCAGCCTAACTCTCCGCTCGGATTCACTTTCCGGCTGATCATAGCCAGGTCGGATATGAACGATCCACCAACTGCGTTGGTGGGATTCGGGACCCCCGCCCAGTGTCGCGTGTAGGCTGAGTATGAACGCACCACCAACTGCGTTGGTGGGATTGCACCTGAATACTTGTGTGTCATCGACTTTTTCAGCAGCCTGCTAGAGCCATCCAACGGATCGAACGCCGCCAGGTTGTGCCTTTGTGCCGGTTGCATTTCAGGCAAGCAAACACCAGGCTGTCGCTCTCTGATTTTCCGCCGTGGATGAGCGGAACCTGATGGTCAATCTCGTGTGGGAACTCGGCGTCTTCAGCTGCAAGCAAGCAATACTCACAGCAGCCTTGGGTCGGCTAGTTACTAACCGACGAAGATTAGAGGGAATGTAGATCGAGGGCATAACCCCGTATCAAGTTCGGGCGTTCACAACGCAGTGCGCTTTGGCTTTTAGAAGCCCCATCAAATCCTCCACCGACTCAAAGCCGTCAAGTTCGGCGGTCTCTGCGTCAGTCAGCCCTTCCTCTCTGTTCTTATCCAGCAACTCTCGCAAGCGCGTCTGCATTGCTTCCGACGCTTTATGTGCGATGATCTGCTCGGCCGTCGGTCCAGTTGCCAAGAAGTCGATCATCTCGTCAAAGACTTCGTGCGACGGGCCGCGTCAACGCGTCGGAGTGCCTTCTTGCCGGTCTCGGAATTCAGAACCTCGGACAAAAGAGCCGGCAGGTGGTCGCGCAACTGGTCGAGTCTTGCCGCCAACTCGTCGGGGACTTCAAGCGTGATGGTTGTCATAGCTAATGCTCCTCGGTCGTGGCAGTCATTTTTTTCATGCCGCCGCCCGTAAGCAGATGCCAAGCTGGATTCGTATGTGGCGTTTGCTGGGCGCAAAGCTCAATTTGAGCATGTTTGTGCGGACGAGGGGTGAACAAGAAACGACGGACCTGCGTCGGAGAGTCTCGCAACAAATCGCGGACCTCATTGCGGAAGCATCCGCTTCGACGCATAATGCGGCTAGCACAAAAGGGCCATCCAAGGACCGAGAGTGAAAGGGATGTCAACCAGCGATATCGACTCCATTCTAACCAAAGTCGAGAGACTCTCGACTGACGATAAGAAGCTTCTGATCAAGCGAGTTGTTGATTTGCTCGGCGAGTCGGGTCCGCGACGAAAACCGCATCGCACATTGCAGACCAGTCAGCGGCAAAAAAAAGGCGTGCGGCCTTCGCAGCGAAGATCAGCTCTCGACGAGTCAGTAGCCGCTTACGCCGCTCGGCACGGCGGAGGCTCTGATAATGTCGACCTGGATCCGGCGCTTGAAGCCGCTTCATTGGAACACTGGCTTGATGCCAAGGACATCGTTCGATGAGGCGCGGAGAAGTGTATTGGGCTGTGCTGGCTTTATCGCTGTCTTTGGATGACTACAGTATAATGCTGTTCGGAGGAACGAAGAACGCAGGACGCTGAGGAACTCTACTCCAAGACGGTCTCCCGGCTTTCGCCGAACGAGCGTCTTCGGCTTGCGTCGCTAATTCTGGATGGGCTGGCCCAGGAGAAGGAAAAAGCCGGCCGCTCAGTCCTTGATTTGCTGGACGTCTTACCGGCGGGTGGACGTTTGCTAAAGACGCCGGCCGAAGCGGATGCATATTTGCGAGAGGAGCGTGACTCGTGGGATCGCTGAGCCTTCCCGCGTCAGGCGTCGTCTACATTGATACCGCGCCGCTCAGATACATCAGTGAGGCCGCTCGATCGTAAGCTAACAGTCCTTTGCTACGTTTCCCGTCGATGCAGACGCCACATTCCAAAAACCGCATCCAGCGTTTCCCACACAAGCAGGTCCGCGTCTCGGACGTTTTAGAGTCGCTGCGTTCGCTATCGAATCCAGAAGCCGTTTCAAGCATGGAAAGGTTCGGGATCAAAGCGGACAAAGCGTTTGGCGTTTCCGTCCCCGCGCTGCGTAAGCTTGCAAAGAGCATTGGCACGGATCACAAGCTCGCGCAGGAGCTTTGGGATAGTGGCCATCACGAGGCTCGGGAGCTGGCGACTATGATCGCCGATCCCAAGCAGGTCACTGAAGAGTTGATGGAAGCTTGGGTGAAGGACATCGACTCGTGGGACGTCTGCGATCACTGCTGCGGCAATCTGTGGGACAAGACGCCCTTCGCTTATCGCAAAACGCGCGAGTGGAGCGGACGTCGCGAAGAGTTTGTGAAGCGCGCGGCGTTCTCTTTGATGGCGGCGCTCGCGGTACACGACAAAGCGGCGGGTGACGACGCGTTCATCAAGTTCTTGCCGATCATCAAACGCGAATCGAGAGATGAGAGGAACTTCGTGAAAAAGGCGGTGAACTGGGCGCTGCGTCAGATTGGAAAGAGAAACCGTAGCTTGAACCGCAAGGCCATCGAAACCGCTCGCGAGATCCAAAAGCTGAACTCGACATCTGCCAGGTGGATTGCCGCCGACGCCCTGAGAGAGCTGACGAATGATAAGGTTCAAAGTAGAATGAGAGACTGATCTGCGACGCACGAAGCAAGCATTGAAATGGTCCCACAGAAAGCTCTTGTCAGGTTATCCGAATGCTTGAGCCCCAAAAAGCAAAGCTGATCATATCGCACGATTCACGAACACGGCTCGCAGCGGCGGGAGAGTGGCTGGCTGCCTACTCGCGTGATGCCGAGATTCTCGTTTTGTCTCCGACGCGAGAAGCGGGCGACGAATTCGTTCGCAACGCGATATTTGGAACGGGGGCATCTGCAGCTCGCTTCGGCCTCCTGCGGCTGACACTCTACCGGCTTGCTGCCAACCTCGCCGCGCCGATCCTCGGCCGAAGCGGTCGCGTTCCAAACACCAGCTTGACGCTCGAGGCGTTGACTGCGCGCTCGGTTCATTTGCTTGTCTCCGAAGAAACGCTGTCCTACTTCGCTCCGGTTGCAAAGCGGCCTGGCTTTCCACGCGCGGTAGCCCGAACTCTGGATGAGCTTCGAATGAACGCCGTGGACATCGAAGCGATTCGCCGATTGCCGCGCGGCGGACCGGACCTCGCCGCACTCGCCGAATGCGTCGAGCGCGAGCTCACATTGGCGAAGCTTGCCGATCGCTCCGCGGTATTCGAAGCCGCAATCGAAGCGACTACGAGCGCGAGCCTTCTTCACCCTGTGGGTCTGCCGTTGCTGTTGCTCGATCTTGCGGTGACCAGCACTCGCGAAGCGCAACTCATCAAAGCTCTTGCCTCGCGCGCGCCGTCGGTTCTTGCTACTGCGGCGCGTGGTGACACTAGAACGATCGAGATGCTTCAGCGCGCGCTGCGGTGTGAAGCTCAAGAGATCGGTAATAGCAAACCATCAAACTCGCTCGCGACATTAAAGGCGCATCTGTTCGAAGACTCGGCGCCGGAACAGTCGAAGATGGACGAAAGCGTCACGCTTAACTCGTCACCTGGCGAAGCCCGTGAGTCTGTCGAGATAGCGCGCCGCGTTCAGGCTGAAGCCGCGCGCGGAATCGCATTTGATCGAATCGCGATCTTTCTGCGTTCAACCGCGGAGTACCGTCCGCACCTCGAAGAGGCTTTTCGACGCGCCGCGATTCCCGCTTACTTCGCTCGAGGCACGACGCGTCCCGATCCTGCGGGGCGCGCGTTACTCGCGTTGCTCGCGTGTAGATCCGATGACTTTTCCGCGCGACGCTTCGCCGAGTACACCTCGCTCTCACAGGTGCCGGATCCCGAATCTGCGCGCGACCCGGAACAAAACTGGGCGCCCCCTCCGAGCGACGTGCTCCCGCTTGGCGTAGAACCCGAACCTCCTGGTGACGAAGAGTCGGAGGCCGAACCGTTGCCCCTCGATCTTGAAAGCACCGCGGAGATTGCAGGTACTCTTCGCGCGCCGTGGCGGTGGGAGCGATTGCTTGTTGAGTCCTCGGTGATCGGCGGAAAAGACCGGTGGAAAAAAAGGATCGAAGGGCTCGAAACTGAATTGCGTTTGAAGCGCCAGGAACTAATCGAAGAAGGAGAGGAGACGCGTGCCGCCGGGCTTGATCAACAGATTCGTGACATTGAACACCTGCGCAAATTCGCGCTTCCGCTGATTGATGAGCTTGCCGCCTTGCCTGACCGCGCGACTTGGGGAGAGTGGCTGATTCATCTTCGCAAGCTTGCGCAGGTCGCGCTTCGAAATCCCGACGGCGTGCTCGAAACATTGGCCGAGCTCGAGCCGATGTCTCCCATTGGGCCGGTCGATCTTTACGAGGTTCAACTGGTGCTAGCCCCGCGACTTCGTGAGCTTTTGATCGCTCCGCCTCGCCGCCGCTACGGAGCCGTGTTTATCGGCTCGACCGGCGCGGCGCGCGGGATGAGCTTCGACGTCGTGTTTGTGCCCGGGCTCGCTGAGAAGCTCTTCCCCAGAAAATTGATCGAGGACCCGATACTCCTGGATGAGCAGCGCCGTCAGGTTGCTGATTCGGATCTGATCACTCAACCCGATCGCGTCGAAGCCGAACGGCTGGCGCTGAGACTGGCTGTGGGTGCGGCTTCCGAGCGCGTTCATTTGTCGTACCCGCGCATCGACGTTCAGCAGGCTCGCCCGCGCGTGCCTTCGTTCTATGGCCTGGAAGCGTTGCGCGCAGCGGAAGGTTATCTTCCTGGTTTCGACAAGCTTGTATCGCGCGCTGAGTCGGGCGCGAGTGGCCGGCTTGGATGGCCCGCGCCGAGCGACCCTCGGGTTGCGATCGATGAAGCCGAATATGACCTTGCCTTGCTTGCTCCATTGATCGATGCGGAGCCTGAAGCAGTGGCGGGCACGGCTCACTATCTGCTCTCGACTAATAAGCATCTCGCGCGAGGTTTGCGAGCCCGGTCGCGCCGCTGGCTCAAGCGCTGGACTCCGAGCGATGGGCTGGTCGAGCCCGATGAACTTGCTCGCGAAGCTCTCACCGCTCATCAGCTCTCAACGCGTTCATTCTCGCCTACTGCGCTTCAGAACTATGCGGCGTGTCCGTATCGATTCTTTCTTCAGGCCGTGCACAAGCTCCAGCCTCGCGAAGAACCGGCCGCTATCGAGGTCATCGATCCCCTCACGCGCGGGTCGCTCTTCCACAAGGTGCAGTATGAGGTATTGACGCTGCTGCGCGAGGCCGGTCTTCTGCCTCTCACTCCGACAACGTGTGACCAGGCGATTGCCCTCGTCGACGATGTGCTCAACCGGGTCGCGTCGCGCTATGAAGACGATCTCGCGCCGGCGATCCCGCGTGTATGGGAAGACGGCATCAACACGATTCGAGGCGATCTGCGCGAGTGGCTTCGCCGAGCGTCGGAGGCTGACGACGGGTGGGTGCCTTACAAATTCGAGCTCTCATTCGGTCTCGCGGATCGCGGTCGCGAAGACGAAGACCCTGCGAGCGTTGCAGACCCGGTGCCGGTCGTCGGCGAATTGAAACTGCGAGGCTCGATCGACCTCGTCGAGCGCCACATCAGTGGAAAAATTCGCGCGACCGATCACAAGACTGGCAAGGCGCGAGCGCGCGATGGTGTAGTCGTCGGAGGCGGCCAGCACCTGCAGCCGGTGCTTTACGCGCTCGCCTGCGAGAAGCTGCTCGAAGCGCCCGTCGAATCGGGGCGGCTTTATTACTGCACGGGCGCGGGCGGCTTCGAGGAGCGAATCGTTCCGCTCGATGATTTCAGCCGCGGTACTGCGGGAATAGTCATTGAGATCATCGGCCGTGCGCTCGAAGATCGCTTTCTTCCAGCGGCACCGGAAAAAGGCGGGTGCGACTGGTGCGACTACCGGGCAGTGTGCGGGCCTCTTGAATACATCCGAACCTCGCGCAAGCCGGGGGACCGACTGTTTGAGCTTAAGAAGCTCCGGGAATTGCCGTGACAACAACTCAAAAAGAGCTGCTCGCCGATCAAGCTGCTCGGGACCGGATTCGCAACGATCTAGAGACTACTCTTGTTGTCGAAGCGGCCGCCGGGACGGGCAAGACCAGCGAGCTTGTCGGGCGCATCGTCGCCGGGATTAAGTCGGGCCGCGTGCGCCTGAATCAGATCGTCGCCGTCACTTTCACTGATGCTGCCGCCGGTGAATTGAAGCTCCGTGTGCGAGATGCCATCGAACAATGTCGGCAGGACAAGAACTGTCCGCCTCAAGCGCATAAGCTTCTAACGGACTCGCTTCGTGAGCTTGAAGAATCGCGCATCGGCACGATTCATTCCTTCTGCGCTGATCTCCTGCGCGAGCGCCCGGTCGAAGCGAGCATCGATCCGTTGTTTGAAGTGGCTTCGGAAGACACCGCGCGGCCGCTGTTCGATCTCGCATTCGATCGCTGGTTCGAAAAACAGCTTGCAAGCCCGGGCGAGGCCGTTCGACGCATTCTCAGGAGACGCCCACGTCGCGAATACCGAAGAGACCTACCCGGCATTCTTGCGCGCCGTCCGCGGGACACGGGTCCCAGGCGAGCGCTTCGCGGCGCCGCCAGAGAGTTAATCGAGCGCCGTGACTTTCCGGCTCCGTGGCGGCGCAATCCTGACTTCGATCGAGAAGCAGCGATAGATGCGTTGATTGCGGAGATGACCTCGCTCGCACAGTGGGCGGACGCGGGCAGTGCGAACGATTACTTTTTGAAGTCGCTCAAAGAAATCAAGGTGTTCGTGGAAGACATCAAGCGCGTTGAAGAGGTTGCCGAGCGCGACTACGACGGCCTTGAAGCTGCGCTCACCGAGATGAACCGCGGCAAGCACTGGAAGTGGGTTGGCTATGCGTCGAGCAAGTTCAGCTACCCGAGAGATGAGTTGATCCCGCGGCGCAACGCGTTGAAAGAGAGCCTGCAGTCTTTCGTCGATGAGGCCGGGGCTGACCTCGCCCCGCGATTGCGCGAGGAGCTGTCGTCGGTGATCGAGGAATACGAACGCTTGAAAGAGCGCGCCGGCTGCGTCGACTTCCTTGACCTGTTGCTTCGCGCGCGCGACCTCGTGCGAGACAACATGTCTGTGCGAGCCGAGCTGCAGCGGCGCTTCACTCATATCTTCGTGGATGAATTTCAGGACACGGACCCACTTCAAGCTGAACTGCTGATGTTGTTGGCAGCAGACGATCCCAGTGAGAAGGACTGGCGTCGCGCCCACCCGGTGCCCGGCAAGCTTTTCATAGTCGGCGATCCGAAGCAGTCTATCTATCGCTTCCGGCGTGCCGACGTGGCGCTGTACGAACAGGTGAAGCGGCAGGTCACCTCGACAGGCGGAGCGCTCGTAGAACTGAACGTCAGCTTCAGGTCTGTGCCTGCGATTCAACGAGCGGTGAACGCGGCATTCTCACAAGTGATGGGTGCCAATCCGAATGCGGCTCCTGGGGCCAGTTTGAAGGCGGGCTCAACTCAGGCTCGGTACGTTCCACTCGCGGAATTCAGATCCGGCGCTGAAACCCAGCCAGCCCTCATCGCGCTGCCGGTGCCCGCGCCCTACGGCGATTACGGCAAAGTGGTCGAGTGGAAAATCGACGAATCCTTGCCCGACGGTGTAGCGGCGTTCGTCGATTGGCTCGTGCGCGAAAGCGGATGGTCAGTCACCGAGCGCGAACACCCGGACGTGCGAGTCCCGATTCGACCTCGACATGTTTGTTTGCTCTTCCGCCGGTTTCGCAGCTTCATGACCGATGTTACCCGGCCATATGTTCGCGCCCTCGAAGCGAGACGATTGCCTCACCTGCTCGTCGGCGGAAGCTCTTTTCATTCGCGTGAAGAAGTCGAAGCTATTCGCAATGCGCTTGCCGCCATCGAGCGGCCCGATGACGAGCTCGCGTTGTTCGCTACGTTGAAGGGGCCGCTCTTTGCGATCAACGATGCGCAGCTTCTATCTTATCGATCTCGCTTTTCGACTCTGCATCCGTTCAAACAAGTGCCCGAGGACTTGCCTGAATCGCTGGTCGAAGTCGTCGAGGCGCTCGCGGTCTTGCGAGAGCTTCACCGCGGGCGGAATCGACGGCCGGTCGCCGATACTATCGGGCGATTGCTGGCGACCACGCGAGCGCACGCCGGATTTGCGAACTGGGCGACTGGAGAACAGGCGCTCGCTAACGTGACTCGGCTGATGGACATGGCCAGGCGAGCGGAGCAGGGCGGTCTGATTTCGTTCCGGGCGTTCGTCGACTGGCTAGATGATCAGGCAGAGAACGGCGAAGCGGGCGATGCGCCGATCATCGAAGAAGGAGCCGAAGGCGTTCGCATAATGACCGTGCACAAAGCGAAGGGTCTCGAGTTCCCGGTCGTCGTGCTTGCCGATATGACTGCGAAAGAAGCACGCGAGCCTTCCCGTTGGACTGACACTGAAGCCGGACTGTGCGTGATGAGGCTTGCGGGGTGCTTGCCGCCCGAGCTTCAGGAACATGCTGACGACGAGTTGCAGCTTGAACGCGAAGAAGCCGCGCGAGTGCTCTACGTTGCCGCGACTCGCGCGCGGGACCTATTGGTTGTTACGGCTGTCGGAGATGAACGCCGCGAAGGCTGGCTGGCAACGCTCGATCCAGCGATCTATCCGCCGGTGAAGGAGAGCTTCAAACCCGAGACTAATCATCCCCCTGGCTGTCCCGAGTTCGGCCCGGACAACGTGGCGGTTCGCCCGAGCAACGGCCTGCGCAAACAAGGCTCGGTGACGCCCGGCTTGCACAAACTGGAGGCGGGGGAGCACACGGTGGTTTGGTGGGACCCGTCGGTGCTCGAGTTGAACAGGCAGGATGAAATCGGTGCCAGGCTGAACAAGCTGCTGGCTGCCGACGAGCAAAGCGAGCGCTCAGAGAGAGGCATTCGCGATCATGCAGATTGGCAAGAGAACCGCGCGCGCATTCGTGAGCAAGCCGGCGCGCCGAGCCTGAGAGTAGTCACAGCAACGGAGCACGCAAAGGGCAAAGAGCAAAGGGCAGAGAGCAAAGAGCAAAGAGCTGCGACGATGTCGCGTAAGCCCGAGCAAGCTCCCGGAACAGTTGGACAGTTAGATCTGTTTGCCGCCGCCCCACCGCCGCCTCGATCGACGTTCGAGGTCGCTGTTGAATCAGTGGGCATCGACTTCTCGCGCCCACACGGAAAGCGTTTCGGGATTCTGGTGCACGCAATGCTGTCGGTGGTAGATCTGAATGCCGACGAGAAACGGGTAAAAGCAGTAGCAGTTCTACAAGGCCGCCTTCTCGGAGCGACCCAGGAAGAAATCACCGCGGCAACTGACACGGTGACGCGGGCGCTGGCTCATCCGCTTATGCGGCGCGCGGCAGCGGCTTCGCTTGCGGGTCGGTGCCGGCGCGAGACACCGATAGCGTTGCGGCTTGAGGATGGAGTGCTCGTGGAAGGAATAGTCGACCTGGCGTTCGTTGAGGAATCCGATCCTGGGACGTGGATCGTGGTAGATTTCAAAACGGACTTCGAGATTGCTGGAAGGCTGGAGGAGTATCGTCAGCAGGTCGCGCTGTACTCCATTGCAATCTCACGGTCGACACGCCTCGCGGTTCGAGGCGTGGTGCTGCGGCTATAGCCCAGAACTTGGGACAATAAGTATGCGCTCACCTTATGACCTGCGTTCCGCAGGCGCAATTCAACTTGCGCGGGCGTGCGTATCGTGCAAGCATAGGCCTCGAAACCCTCGTTTTGATTGTTTCAACCTGCAACTCCGCGAAGTCGCGTGCGGTTGCTTTCACGATGGGAACCAGATGACATACTGTAGCGGCTTAGCAGATCTGAAAGAGACTACCTATGCAAATGGTTCCGAATACCGTCTCTTCAGTAATGACTGATTTGCTCAGTACAACACTGTAAGCGTCATAGAGCGTTTTGGACTCATCCTGGGTCGGAGAAGCGATTGAGGAATGGAAGCAAGCCCTAAGATTGCCCGCATCGAGCACCGATTAAGCATACAAAATTTCGGTTAACTCCTACGAGTGATAATTACCACAAATGCACCGACTGACTGATGACATCACTCAGAATTTCGACGAGGCTAGCCTTGACCAGCTCGTCCCGGTGGCGAACTTTCGGGAAAGGACGGATCTTCATCCTGAGGAGTACTTGGCATTGGAGACTGCTGAGGAACACAAAGCTGACTATGTTTATTTCCGACACAACATTGACCGTCCTCTACCGAAGCGCTACGCCCAAGCTTATGTGTATGATTACACACAAAAACCGTTATTCGCGCGCGTGAACCTCCCCGAACTATCCGAGCTGCACAAGGAACTCTGGAATGCCTGTCCTGTTCCGTTGTTCATTGTTTTCGTGCATGGTGAGATTCAGATCTTTTCCTCACTGAAGGCACCCAAGCTTAAAGGTGCAACAGTTCAACCCGCACCCCTTGAGGTCATTAACCTGGCGGCAAAGGCTCAGCGGGGGATTGATCTTTTCCAGGCGAGATTGCGCGAACTTGACATAGGCACTTTCTGGGACAACTCTGAAAACGAGAACCTGCGCGACGCCAAGCGGGAGCATAGCGTTTTTGGCCTAATGCTGCGCCAACTCCGGGATATCCGACGATCGCTAATTCGCAAAGGAAAGCTGGACAAGCGCCACGCCAACCGTTTGCTCGTTATGGCTTTGCTCGTGCGCTACCTGGAAGATCGCGCCGATTCGACGGGCCTCGGAGTCTTTCCGAAGGCTGGAGAAAACCGAAACGGCACTACCTATCATGAGGGGTTCTTTGAAGAATTCGCTCCCGGGGCAACGGATTTTACAAGCGTAGTGCGAGCAGGTGGCAATCTGGTCGCCTTGTTTGATCGGCTTTCAAGTCGATTCAACGGCGATGCTTTCGAACTTACGGAAAGTGAGCGAGCCTACCTCACCGAAGCTGATCTCTCAGGGCTGGCGGACTTCTTGGCGGGACAGTCAGGCACACAAAGGGTATTCTGGCCACTTTACTCCTTCAACCACCTACCAGTGGAACTCATTAGCAACATCTATGAGGAGTTCCTCGGTGCAGATAAAAAGAACCAACGCTCCGGCGACTCGGCCGACACGGATGGTACCTCGACCAACCGCAACCAAGGTGTCGTCTACACCCCGCCATTCCTTGTCGACTTCCTATTGGCAGAGTCGATGCCGATTGTCGGTTCGACTGAGTTTCGTATTCTTGACCCAGCCTGTGGCTCAGGGGTTTTCTTGGTGGGAGCCTATCGCCGTCTAATCGCTCGCTGGCGTTTGGCGAACGAGTGGCAGCGACCTGACCTGGCAACTCTGAAGGGGTTGTTGCGAGACAATATCTACGGTGTCGACCTCGATCCGGAAGCGGTAAGCCTGACACTCTTCAGTCTGTCGATCGCACTGTGTTCTGAGTTGGAACCGATGGAAATCTGGAAGACTCTCGAGTTTGATAAGTTGCGCGGAAAAAACATTGTGGAAGGTGATTTTTTCGAGCAGATCAAGATGAACCGCTGGGGTGAGGCTTCTGAGAAATTCGACCTAGTGATTGGAAATCCGCCGTTCGCCGAGAAACTGACTCCGCAGGCCGCTACGATAGACGCGCTTCTAGTAAAGCACAATGTAAGACCGGAGTTGCCAAATAAACAGATTGCGCTGCTCTTCCTCGAACAAGCAATGTCACTTCTGAAACCGGGAGGCCTCACCTGCCTGATCGAACCAGCGGCTCCTATGCTTTACAATCAAGGCGCGCAAGCGTTCCGAAAATCGTTTCTCGAACGCTTCGACGTTCCGCAAATACTCGATTTCACCCACGCCTGCCGTGTCATCTTCGGGGCTCGGGGAGATATCGCATTTACTGCCGTCTTTGCGCACGAGATAAAGGCTTCGCGGCCTGTGCTCCATGTCACAGTTCGTCGCACGCGCTCGGTTAAAGAACACATCGCCTTTGAATTGGATCGCTATGACTTTCACCATATACCTCGCGAGGTCGCATTGAATGAACCAACAGTCTGGAAAGCCAATCTCATTGGAGGGGGGCGCATGGGTCATTTGGCGCGTCGTCTAAACACTCTTCCGAAACTCAAAGAATATCTGGAGGCTAGAAAGGAACGGTGGAATTGGGGCGAGGGATTTATCGTATCAAAAGGTGCACATGTCCGTCGATACGAGGCCCTTCTCAAAACTCGCGCGACGCACAATGAATCAGAGGCAGCCGAGTTTAGAATGCTCGAGCAAAAGTGCAAGACCGCGTCCTACATCACAGGCAAGCCTTTTCTGCCCACAGGGGCCTTTCGAGCAAACGGAATTGATGAACAAGCAATCTGCACAGTCAATACAAGGTATTTCAGCGCGCCTCGTCAGCAAGCGATTTATTCTAAACCGCATTTACTGATTGCAGAACGCGCTTATGACGCGGGTATCCCAGCCGAATTGCGGACGGACTATCTGACCTTCAAGCACGATGTCTTTGCGATTCATGCGCCTCATGAAGAAGAGCTTCGCCAAATGGAGACAAGATTAGCGCGCAATAAGACACTAAACTTTGCCTTGCTCATTGGCAGTGGGCGTTTCGCCGTAAATAAATCATCAGCGATCTTAGCTGCCGATATCTTGAACCTGCCGTATCCGAAGTCCGCTTCCGACCTGGAGTTGAACGAGTGGGAGACAGTATTGCGGGATGATGCCCTAATGTACTGGCTGCCTTACCGTCGCGCGGGCGAAAAGGCCCGCGTGATGCGTAGCGCCGCCGATGGCGATCTAAAAGCCTTCGGCACGACATACACTGACTTTCTTGGCTCAATCTATCCAGGCTTGAAAGCTGATTCACCACGCAAGACGGCCACTCATGTCTGTTATCCGTTCTTTTTCAAGAAGGCACCAAAGCTACCGGATTCCCTCAGTCCTGAGCTTGATGAAGCCTTGCGGGAACTGACAGAACGCCATCATCGCCCTAGTGTGCGAATCACTCGAATCCTCTCCATTTATGAAGATGACGTCATCTACTTGATCAAACCTAAGACGCTACGCTACTGGTTGAGATCTATGGCCATCCGCGACGCCGACGATACCTTCGCGTACCTAAGGAGCCAAGGCCTCTGAGGCCCTTATGCTTGCCGATAAATATCACTTGAAAGCAGTTCCTGAGGAGTTCCTTCCGGCGGGTCGATTGGATGGGACGGCACTGCCCTGTATCTCTCGCGACGCCGTTCTGGATGTGATCGAGAAAGGGCTGGGTGAGTTCGCTGAGCGAAGGGAGCATAGCATCCAGAATGAGAAGGGTATCACAAACCGCCTATGCAAGATTCTGAATTGCCACAAGCTCCTGTACTTTCACCATGAAGGGATGCAGGACGAAAGCACTGGAACCAGCCCTAGCGTGGACGTTGAGGCAGTGACGACGACCGCCACTGCATTCGAGGCCCGTTCATACGCCCCGGAAGAAACGCTGATGGCTATCGAGGCGAAGCGCCTCCCGTCCCCGCCACCGAGCTCAAGAGAGCGCGAATATCTGATTGGTTCGAACCAGAAGAGTGGCGGCGTAGAGCGCTTCAAGCTCGGAATTCACGGCAAGAATGCGGCGGCTTGGACGATGCTCGGCTACGTGCAGAAACAAGATTTCCCTACTTGGTACCAAAAGGTGAATAGTTGGATTGAAGAGATGGCGTCAAACCGAGATTTATCAGGTCTTTGGGAATCCACGGAAAAGCTCACATTCTTAGTTCAGGGCGCAACCACGGCGCGCTACCGTTCGCGAAACAAACGTCGTTGTGATGGTGAGGTGGACATCATCGAAATCGTACATCTATGGGTTTTGCTTTGCTAAGCTGCAAGCCGACAGCGCCCTGAATGCCGACGTGTCGATGCGTCGATCGCTGCGCCTTCTCAACTCAGCGAGCGACGAATTGAAGAACCATGTTCGCTGGCTAACGAGTTCAAGTAGACCGAAAGAGGTGCGCTCACCAATGAAGGGCAACATCCCGATTCCTGACTTGAATGCGGGAGACGAAGTCTGGCTGACAGTCGTCGTGATTTCGGTGCGCGAGGTCAGGCCGCAGCAGGCCAGGCCTTTCCTCCTCGCCAGTGCACGAAATGCCAGCGGAACAATCGCTCTCAAACTACCAAGTGAGGTCCTTCAGACCGGCGCATCGATCCAGCCGGGATTGTGGGGAATCGTGGGACGGGCTGAGATCTTTCAGGGTCAATCGCAGTTCGTGGTCTCAGAACTCAGACCGATTACTATCGAAAAGTATCGCGAGCTGCAGAACGCAGATCCGCTTCTGCCGCGTGCGTTCACAATCGATATCGAAACCATCCCGGTTCTGGCATTCAAGGAACGCGCTGCGCAACGGTTGAACCGAGCGATGAACCTCGGGAAGATGAACGAGGAACAACAGGAGAGGTACTTCGAAGACCAGGCTGCTGAAGAAGAGCGTGCTTACAGATCGGGCTCGCTCGCTGCAACATCGGGACGGGTCCTTTCAATAGCCGTACACATCGGGACGGTCGCGGGCGTCGAAATAGAAGGTGTCGAGCAGGGCGAAAGCGAAGATGTCCTTGGCATCGACGCCGAAGGACAAGAACAAAGCGAGCAACAAGCACTGACGGATTTCCTTGCGCTGATGCGAAGCTTCGATCCAGACATCGACGAGATAGTGGGGCACAACGTCATCGGGTTTGATCTGCCGTTCATCTTTCAACGCTGTTTGGTGAACAACATCCGCTTTCGGTCCTTCGTCAATCTGTCTGAGTTCAATGTTCGAGGCGTCTACGACACGATGCATCGCTGGTGGTTAGGCGCGAAGAACCGCGTCGCGCTTGATGACATCGCTTGGGCGCTCGGGATCGAATCGAGCAAAACGGACGAAATTGATGGAAGCCGCGTGTTCGAGTTGTATCAAGCGGGACGACTCGGCGAGATTCGCGAGTACAACTTGAACGACGTGCGAGTGACGCGGAAGGTGTACGAGCGCATGGTGTCAATCTTCGGAAGATGATACCGACGGACCCCCTAATGGGATTCGCCGAACTCATACTTTTGCACGGTCTGGAGGTCTTACTGGATGAGACCTCTGGCCTCCTTGTGGTTATGTTGGCTGACAGCTATTGCGATCACGATTCTAGGCCTCAAAAGTACGATAAGCTTAGTTCGTGCCGCCACAGCAAAGATATTGTTGATATTCGCCGCACTGTTGTGTTTTTTACTTGTCTCAGCCGTTTGCTTACTCCTTTTGCCTAGCAGCCTGGTATCTACTACAACAGGCACACTGGATCCGAGACCGCTGGTGGGAGTTGGGAGTGCAATAGTATGGTTGACCATAGCGCTCGACATTAGGGCAATGGTGAAATTCGCGAGGTCAGAATCAGAAGGCGTAGGTATGGTCATGCTGGTGCTGTTCTTGCCAATAGCTGGGGCCACATATTATTTGATGAGTAGCAAACGTGCCTGGGGGTCGAGTCCGGCTGCGGACGGCCCGAGCAAGTCGGGCAAGTAAGGAGAGTGCGCCGAGTTGAGCGACAACGAGCCGATCCTGATGTTATTGCTTGGACTCGCGTTGGGCGGCATCGCCGTCTGGTTCGTGGCTCGCTCCAGAATCAAACACGAGTACCAACGTGCGAGAAGTGAATCCGAAGCCGAGCGAGCCACGCTTGTCGAACGGCTTCAGGGCAAGGACCAGCAAGCGCGCACGCTCGAAGCCGGCCTGAACGAGCTTAACTCCAGACTGTCGGAGTTCCAGGGTGAGAACGCGAGGCTACTGGCTCAAGCAAGCTCGCTTGAAACGCAGCTCAACGCTGAACGCAAAGGCGCGACCGAAAAACTTGGGGTGCTCGAAGACGCGCAGAACAAACTCTCGGACGCATTCAAAGCGCTGTCCGCTGAAGCTCTCGCGACCAACAATAAATCTTTCCTTCAGCTCGCGAGCGAGCAGCTTCAAAGATTTCAAGAGAACGCCAAGGGCGACCTCGAAGGCAGACAGAAGGCGATAGGCGAACTCGTGCAGCCGCTGAAAGACTCGCTCGAAAAAGTCGACGTCAAGATCAGAGAGGTCGAGAAGGAGCGGACCGCCGCGTACTCGTCGCTTACCGAGCAGGTGAAATCTCTCGCCACAACTCAGACGCAACTGCAAAGCGAAACCGCAAACCTCGTCAAAGCGCTGCGGTCTCCAACCGTTCGTGGGCGCTGGGGTGAGATTCAACTCAAGCGCGTCGTCGAGATCGCCGGCATGGTCGAATACTGCGACTTTGACGAGCAGCCAAATGTGCTAGGAGAGGACGGCAGGCTGCGGCCGGACATGATCATTCGTCTGCCCAACGACAGAAGAATCGTCGTTGACTCGAAAGCGCCGCTTCAGGCTTATCTCGAAGCACTTGAAGCGCCGGATGATGAGGGGCGAGTTGCAAAGCTGAAAGATCACGCGCGGCAGATTAGGACTCATCTGACGAAGCTCGGCGGCAAGGCTTATTGGGAGCAGCTTCCGTCGACTCCGGAGTTCGTGTTCATGTTTCTGCCCGGTGAAACTTTTTTCAGCGCAGCACTCGAACAGGACCCCGGCTTGATTGAATTTGGCGTCGAGCAACGGGTCATCGTTGCTACACCATCAACGCTCATCGCTTTACTAAAGGCCGTTTCGTATGGCTGGCGGCAGGAGCAGATGGCCGAGAATGCTCAGCAGATCAGCAAGCTGGGGCGGCAATTGTATGAGCGGCTGAGAATTCTCGCCGAGCACTTCTCGGATGTGCGCAAGGGACTGGATCGCGCGGTCGACTCTTACAATAAGGCAGTCGGGTCATTTGAAGGCCGGGTGCTCGTCACTGCGCGGCGCTTCAAGGAGCTTGGCTCGACTACCGGCGAGGATATAGAGCCGCTGGAGATCGTTGACCGCTCCACGCGCTTGCTGGACATCGGAGAGACCGGGCTGATTCCCGGGTTGATCGATGATGATTTGGACAAGCAAGAACCTGATTCCCAGGACTTGCAGCGCAGGGAAAAGGCCCGCTCCCATGGAGACGAGTTCTAACTTCAATGGCCGCCACGCGGCCTCGCTTCATTGCCACCGAAAAAGGTAGCATAGACTTTAGTCTGTACCCGGCGATTGCGATGTAGCGGAGTTACCGGGCAGAGACTACAGGCTAGTAGTCCCGTGATTGTGATGCCCAAGGATAGCCTTTGGAATCCCACCAACGCAGTTGGTGGATGTTTCATACTCAGCCTACAGACAGACGTCGGCGTTCTCATCCCGAATCCCACCAACGCAGTTGGTGGATGCTTCATACTCAGCCTATTCCACCGCAGTCTGGTTGTAGGCAGTGTATGAACAATCCACCAACTGCGTTGGTGGGATTCAGAAAAAGCTGGTCGAGGCATCGGTGGAGGTGAGTACGAACGATCCACCACCAGCGTGGGTGAAAATCGGCGAACGCACGTATCAGATTCAATCTGACCGACTACTATACCTCTGTGTCGGGTCGGTCCGCTTACAAGCGCAATCGCCGGCACAGACTAAAGTCTATGCTACGTCGAGGGCGGAGAAACTTTGGCCAGGGAAATTTGGCTTGCCCCCATCCTGAGCAACAATCGTGAGCGGCTGCTCGAGCGCGCCTCTGAGGTGCTTGCCACCGGACCGGCTGAAGGGCTGCTGTACCTCGCCGCTTCGCGCCCGTTGCTCGAGCTAGCCGCTGGTCGTTTGCTCGACGGCGACACGGTTCGCGGCGTGTGGGGCTCGCTGCCGGTGCACCTGTTTCGAGGGTTTTCGCGGTTCGTCCTGGCGACCACCCTCGAAGTTGAGACCGGCTTGCCGCTTGCTCCGCGAATCGCAATCGATCAAGAAGAGCTTCCAGTAAGACGCAGCTTGATTTCGCAGATCATCAAGCGCCTGGCGCGCGAGGGCAGGCTTAGAGCCATCGCGCCGCTCGCGCATCGAGACGGCTGCATCAACACCATCGCAAAGCTCATAGGCGAGATTCAACGCGCGGCGAAGACTCAAGCCGAGTTTAACGCGATCGTTGAAGCTCGTGCCCGCGACCTCTACCCGACGCTCGCTCAAGAGAGCAGCGGTTCAACGGCCGCGACCGAGCACCCTATTCCGCTCCAGATCGATTTCGATCGAGAGATTGGATTGATCTACTCGGCGTATGCGGCTGCGCTCGACCGCTTCGGCCTGACTGACGACGACGCCGATCAGTTGCGCGCCCTGGAAGTTTTGCGCGGCGAAGTCGACGGAAGGAAAGTGAGCGTGCCGTGGCTTTCCGACGTTCGGTTGCTGGTGGTTGATGGCTTCTTTGACTTCACTCCGGTTCAGGGGGAGATGCTCAGGCTGCTAATCCCACAGATCGCCGAGGTGATCGTCAACCTCAACCGAGACCAGCGCAACGCGGAGATATTTCGCCCGTTCGAGCGAACGATTGATCAACTGAAATCTATCGCCGACTTCGAAGTACGCGAAGACGCTGAAGCCCAGCCGGTGGCGGCTGGGCTGTCTCTCCTGCGCGAGCGATTGTTCAATTCATCCGCCAATGAGCAGTGCGCGGCCGAAGCTGCCGGCCTGGGAGCGCAGGCATCCCTGCCTGGCTCTTCTCGCGCAACGCCAGGCAGGCAAGGATGCCTGCGCTCCCAGGACTCGCCCGAGAAATCGCTCAGCATCAGTCTGCTCGATTGTGGAAACCGGGAGACTGAGATCCGCGAGATAGCGAAAGAGATCAAGCGGCTGGTGTTGCTTGAAGGTTACCGCCCGAGCGACGTCGCGGTTGTCGTCCGCGAGCGCGCTTCCTATGAGGACACGATCGCTCGGGTCTTCCAGGAGGAGCGAATTCCTTGCGCGCTCGGCCGCCGCACCGCGCTGATAGAAGTGCCGGCAGTGCGCGCGGCTCTAAAACTGTTTGAGATGTTGATCGAGCTGAATCGCGAGGAAGGTACAACCGCAAAGATGAGCGAGCTGGCGGACCTGGTGAAGTCCGGCTACTTCCGCTTATCGGAAACCGAGTTGGATGCATTGCGCGAACGCTTCAATCAAGAGCACGAACATCTGCTGGGCATCGCGGGATTTCTTAGAGGGCCCGACGAAACAAACGTCGGCAACTGGGACGCCGACGAGCTTGAGAACGTGATCGCATTCGCGGGCGGCGAGTTGCGCGCAGACAGATGGCTGAAGCGCGCACGGCAATTGACTGCTCTACGGCCCGCGCCGGACTTAGAGAAGCTCCTCGCAACTGATCTCGAAGATGAATCAGACTCAGATGACGAGAGCGCCGCAGCTTCGGGCGAAGCGACCAGCGCTGTAAAGCGGCGCGTCGAACGCGCGGAGCCAGTGGACGTCCCGCTTCCAGGCTCTGAGCGAAAACCCAGGCCCTCGCGCGAAGTTCACCCCGCGTTGATCGCGTGGTCAGCTCTCGTTGTCGAGCGCACCGCCCGGTTAATCGGAGGAGCAACTCGCGAAGCTCCTCCCCTCGAGCTGCGAGATGCGATTATGCGGCTCCTTGATCAGCTTCAGTTTGCCGGCGGGGTCCGCGGCTCACAGCCCGGTTCTGTTGCGGATGCCGAGCTTCCGGCGTTGACGCTCGATCTGCGCGGGCTCGAAGGATTGCGCCGCGCCCTTGCCGCCGCCGCCCGAAGCATCGAGATGTCCGAAGGCGTTGTGAGTGAAGGCGACTCGGTATCAACGATCAAGCTCACAACTTTTCTCGATGAAGCGATGCGATGCTTGCGAGCGCAATCGCTGGTGACTAGCCATGCCGATCCGGATGGATTGAAAGTGCTCGAAGTAACCGATGTTCGCGGATTGCGCTTTCGTGCAGTGTTCATCGCCGGGCTAGTCGAAGGCGGCTTCCCGTTGCGCGCCTCGCGCGACTGGATATATCCGCACGAAGAGCGCGAGCGATTGAAGCAATACGGTCTGACGCTCGAGGACATCTCGCCCGACACGCTGCTCAAGGAGGAGCACTATTTCTATCAAGCGGCTTGCCGCGCGACCGAGCGGCTTTATCTGAGCAGATCGATGGTGCTCGAAGACGGCTCGGAGACCGTAGCGTCTTATTACATCGAAGAGCTTGGTCGGGCAGTTGCGCCAGGCCCGATTACGAAAGAGGTTGTGCGAGGCGATTTCGATGGGCGCACGCTGTTTGATTCGTCGCGAAGCTCGGAGCTTGCAGTGATGTTAGTGCGGCAGGAAGAGAGGCACCGGCATCGAGCTCAAAGAGAAGGGAACTTTCCGGAAGAAGTCATCGCTCGGTTGATGGCGACGGCGTCCGAGCGAGGATACTTGAGCGAATCGGCGCGGCGGCGCATTGCGATAGAACGCGAGCGAGCGAGCCGGTGGTTCGGAAAGTTTGACGGCGTGATCAGCGCCGCGAGTTTGATTGCAAGACTCCAGGAGCAGTACGGCGCGGATCACGCCTTCAGCGCAAGCGAGCTGAGCCTCTACGGCAAGTGCCCGTTCAAGTTCTTCGCCGAGAAAGTGCTCAAACTTGATCCGCGAGGTGAAGCCGCGCTCGATCTGACGTCGCTTGATGCAGGGAGCCTGTTGCACGAAGCGCTCAGGCGATTCTTCGCACGCCATCGACGCGAGCGGCTTACCGACTTTGATCGGGCGGAGCTTAGACGCGAGCTTGGCGAGGTTGCTGATGCCGTGTTCTACGAGCACGAGCGTGCCGTGCCGCCTCTCAATCCTCAAGTCTGGCAAATCGACAAACAGATAAGGAAGCTGCTGCTTGAACAGGTGCTGGATTATGAGCTGACTGTTCAAGAGCAGACGCGATCCAAGGATGTAAGACCTGCTTACTTCGAGCTCGCGTTTGGGATGAGAGGGGACGCGGTTGATCCGGGCTCAACTGATCAGAGTCTCGAACTCCGTCGCGGTTCGGACGATCCGAGTGAAACCGTGCGCGTTCGCGGGCAGATTGACAGAGTCGACATTGCGAACGATGGGACCGCGATTGCTTATGACTACAAGCTCTCAAAGGGTGCTGGGCTCGACGACATGCAAGAGGGCCGAGCCTTGCAGCTTCACCTCTATCTCGCGGCGCTCGAACAACTGTTCATGCCCGGAAGTGCGATCGCCGGCGGTGGCTACTACACGATGAGGGGAGGCTCGAGTCGCCGTAATCAAGGTTTGTATCGAGCCGTGCAACAAGCCTATACCGCAGTGAGTAAGAGGACGTCTTCAACGCTAACAGACGAAGAGTGGAACAGGATTCGCGCCGAGATGGAAGCTCGCGTCTGGGAATTCATCGACGGCATACGCGCAGGCCAATTCCAGGTCGACCCGTCAGCCCCAGAAGCTACCTGCCCACACTGCGACTTCTCGGCGGTGTGCCGCTACGAGAAGTTTCGGATAAGAAGAAAGGAAGGCATCGGAGAGGTGTAGCAGCTGGGAAAGCTTGTACGGGCGGCCCTCCGTGGCCGCCCCTTCTCGCGCGAAATGATTAAGCGGTCAAAGAGGGGCGGCAACGGAGGGCCGCCCGTACAAGCAGCCGACGATCCGCTTGACGCCAATTGATTATGAACGTTGTGGTTGAAAGCAAAACACGCGAGCTGAAGCCCGAACAGCGCCAGGCTGCGCACACGCTCGACCGGCACGTCTCCGTGACCGCCGGTCCCGGCGCTGGCAAGACCACCGTGCTCGTCGAGCGCTACCTGCACATTCTTCGGACGCACGACATCAGCGTAGATCAGATCGTCGCCATCACTTTCACCAACCGCGCGGCTAACGAGATGCGCGAGCGCCTCCGAAGTGAGCTGGACAGCCTCTTGTTGTTGGCAGCCCCGATTGAACGCGCAAGGTGGATGCGTCACAAGCGGACGCTCGACGGCGCGATCATCACAACCATCCACGGCTTTTGCGCGCGGCTGTTGCGCGAGTTCCCGGTCGAGGCCGACATCGATCCGCAGTTCGCGTTGCTGGATGCACATCAGTCGGCGATGCTCGAAGAAGCGGTCGTCGAGGAGTCGCTCACCGAGTTCATCAGCGCAAAGCATCAAGCGATCACCCGGCTCGCGGCGGGCGTTGGCCGCATGAGGCTCGCTCGAGGGCTGATCGGCGTCTATCGCTCGATGCGCAACCAGGGATTGACGCACGAAAAGCTCGAGGCGGAAACGGAGAAGAGCCACAAGACAATAGAGGACTACAAGCGAGCGGTAGACGAGCTGACCGCGAAAATGCGCGACTTCATCCAGGCTCGCGGGCTCCCGGCTGCGGCCGAAGAGAAACGAAAGGTGGCCGAGCGGCGTTGGCCGTCGTTTCGGGAATTTCTGTGCGGCGTCTCGGAGTCGACATCACTCGCAGAGTTTTCCGAAGCAATTCAAGAATTCCGCGACGCAGCTCGACCCAAGGCACAGGGCAAAATCAGTGAGCTGGTCAAAACGCTTGATGAGTTAGTCTGGGAGGACAATCTTCGCGGCCGCGTTTCGCAGACTTTTTTTGACCTCCACGCTAAGACGTATGCGCTCGAGCTGATCAAAGTTGTCGAGGGAATCGAGCGGCGCCTCGACGAAGAGAAGCGACGCAGGTCGCTACTCGATTTTGATGATCTGCAATTGCGAGCGCTTCGGCTGCTCGAAGAACATCCCGAAGTCATGCGCAGAACGGCGGGTCGATATCGCTTCTTCCTGGTCGACGAGTTCCAGGACACCAATGGCTTGCAGCGCGAGTTGATGGCGAGACTAGCGCTAAGTGGCTTGGACGCTAGTCTGCGCGAGTCCAGTGATAGGCCGACCGAGGAGCGCAGACTAAAGTCTACGCCACGCGCGAACCTGTTTATCGTCGGTGACCGCAAGCAATCTATCTACGGCTTCAGAGGAGCGGACGTGGACGTGTTTCGCGAGATGAGTGCGAGGATCGAATCACAGAAGGGCGTGCCGATGCCGCTTAACCAAAACTTCCGGAGCCAGCGCCCGCTGATTAGTTTCTTCAACCTCCTGTTCGAGCACGTATTCCAGCGCGACGCCAGCCTCGCCGTTGATGACCTGAACGAGCTTGGTTACGTCGCGCACGAAGCAAGCATCGTCGCTCGCGAAGACGCAGACGCGCCGCCTGTCGTCGAGCTGCTTGTTGACCTGATGACGAATGACAAATCGGAAGAGGGATCCTCGCCGCAGTCGCCTCGGGAACGTGACGCCGAGCAGTTGGCGGCGCGGATCATCTCACTTGTAGGGAAGGAATCGATCAGTTCGCCCGGCCGCTCAAGTGGTGAAGCAGGGGCCCAACGCAACCTCGAGTACCGCGACATCGCGCTGCTGTTTCGAGCGATGACCGAAGTGCACCTCTACGAATCGGCGTTTCGCCGCGCAGGCATTCCGTATGTGACCGTCGAGGGGAAAGGCTTTTACGCGCGCGAGGAGATCACCGACTTCATTCAGCTTTTGCGTTTCCTCGACAATAAGACCGACGAGGTGGCGCTGGCGGCGGTGCTTCGCTCGCCACTTTGCGGGTTGTCGGATGATGCCCTGTTGGCGCTTCGATGCGCGGCGTTAGGAGCGGGAGTCGAGGAAGGCGGACGTATGCAAAAACGTAGCGGCGTTCGGCCTCTCCTTGACGCTCTTCGCAGCCACGAGTTGATCGACCTCATCGATTCTTCCGAGCGGCCGGCGCTGGACCGTGCGAGAGAGTTATTGGAGGAGTTCATCGGGCGAGCGAAGCGATCGCGGCTGTCGGAGCTTTTGAGATTTGCGGTCGAAACATCAGAGTATCGGACCGTCGCTGCAGCAAACTTCGACGGCGCGCAGCGGCTGGCCAATATCGAGAAGATGTTCACGCTCGCGGAGCGATTCGAGCGTTCGGGTGCCCATCTGATTCGCGACTTCGTGCGCTTCGTCCGTGATTTCGAAGAAACCGGCGGGCGCGAGAGCGAAGGCCAGATCGACGATTCGGCCGATGCGGTTCGCCTGATGTCGATTCATCAGTCGAAGGGGCTCGAGTTTCCGGTGGTGATTATCCCGGACCTTCACCGCCAGCCCGACAATAGGCGTGAGTGGTGGATGCTGGACCGGCATCGCGGTCTGACTTTGAAGGTGCCCGACGGCAGAGGCAAGCTGGTTGCTGGGGCCGCATTCATCACTTTTGCCGAACGGGCGAAGCGGCGCGACGAATTCGAAAGCATGCGATTGCTGTACGTTGCGGCTACTCGCGCGCAAGACCGGCTGATACTGTCGGGGGCTGCGAAAGACCTCGCAAGCTTGCGGAGTTCGTGGCTTGGGTGGATATGCAAAGCGCTCGGGATCGCGAGGGAAATCGAGAGCGGAGTTCTAGGACCGAGCGAAGAAGTCGAAGTCCGGCTTACGCTGAATCTGCGTGACGCTGCGCTTCAGACATCAAGTCAGCTCCGAGAAGACCCCGCAGCGGTCCAACCAGAAAAAGATTTGGCGGCGCCGAAGGAGGAACGGGTGCCGCTACTCGAACCGGTGGAGGCGGAGCGCGGAAGCGGCCTTCACCGCTTCAGCGTAACTCAGCTTCTGAACTATCACCGCTGTCCGCGTCAGTATTACTTCGATCGGCTGCTCCACACACCCAGCGAGGAAGAGGTCGCGGTATGGAACGACGCCGAGGCTCCCGAGCCTCCTGCGAATCTTACGGCGACGCTCCGGGGCGCGGTGATTCATCGCTTCTGCGAACGGTTCAGCGAAGGCGATGATCTTCACGATTCCTTGAGGAGCAGCTTTGAAGTTGTGCTCAGGCAAAGAGCGGCGGAGCTTGGCGACCGGGTCTTTGAGATCGATTCTGAGAGAGCCATTCACGATCTGCTGCCGCTCGCGCGGAAGTATGTTGCCAGCAAAGTGCGTCAGCGAATCGAATCGGCGCGTGCGGCCCAGAATCACGCGTCACGCATCACGCATCATTCACCCGGCGTCTTCAGCGAGCAGCGGTTTCGATTGAGGCGTCCGCTCGGGATTCTGACTGGCACTATAGACAAGTTGGTGGTCGTTCCAATCCCATCGGGTGATGGCTGGAGCGTCGAGATCATCGACTTCAAAACAAATCGTTTTCGAGGAAGGAAGCCCGATGCTCGTGCCGCCCAACAACATGCCACTGACTACGAGCGACGGAGCCCTGGCAAAGGAGTACGGACGGCTGAGCGGGGACAACTGTCGTTCGCGTTCTTAAAGCCCGCGTCCGGCGCATCGTCTGATCGAGATCTTCTGGTGCAGGCCGAGGTCCAAGCCGCAGCCGCTGACTATCAATTGCAGATGCAAGCTTATGCTTTGGCCGCGCACGAGTTGATACCCGAAGCCAGAAGTGTGCGAGTAACGCTCCACTTCCTGGATCCCGATGTAGAGGTGAGCTTGCCCGCTGAACTGGTCGGGCGCGATGCGTGTGCGAAGGCGATTGATGACGCGATGCTGAGCATAGTTTCTTCGTCGGCGCCCGCGAGTTTCCCGGCTCGGCCCGCCGAGCATTGCCTGATGTGCAACTTCCGCGAACTATGTTTACCGGGCGGCGCTTGGCTGTCAGAGGCAGCACAACGAAACGGACTTCGAGGGGTTGATTGAAGATGCTCTCGCTCCGAGTCACGTAGGGACGACTGAAAAACTGACCGCACGTCAGCCGTCCCTTCGGGACTGCTCGTCCGCAGCTGCTTTCTCCCCCAGCACTGAAGTGCTCGGCTATTATCAAACATCCCGCCGGGACTCAACCGATTGAGACATCCGAGTCCCCACCCTGTCGTCACGCGGGCCGATGGGTCATTTGATTCTCTTTGCTCTGCCTATTTCCCGGCCTTCTCTTTGAACCACGAGGTGTGTGACTTGTCCCTTTTCATCTTTGACGAAGCTATAGGTCACTTGACGATTCTCGGGCATGAAAAAGTTGGATTCGCTCTCCGGCACCAGCTCTCGCTTCTCACTCGACCCCTGTTGCACCATCAACTTGTCGCCCTCGCGTGTGACCGTCAAGACTGTCGACGGATTCGGCTGATATTGCCCCGCGTAAGCATCAAGCACTTTTGGGTCGACCTTTGCAGCGACACGCTCAGGAATTAATCCGGGTATGTAAAGCGCTGCGACGCCGAGTGCAAGAGCACTCGAATTGGCGTTGTCGCTATTGGCCAAGATGACGACGGTCAGCTTATCGTCAACAAATCGCGCGATGTTGGCGCGAAACCCCGGAAGCGAACCGCCGTGATGCACCTGCCTGTGACCGCCTACTGACTCCAGCTCCCATCCGAAGCCGTAAGGATGCGTTGTGCCGTTGTTGAGTTTCACCGGCGTCCACATCAGGTCGCGGACGGACTGCTTGAGAAGCTTGTCGGTGTAGAGCGCGGCATCCCACTTCGCCAGATCAAGAACGGTAGAGAGAAACGCCCCGCTTGGGCGGAGTGCGAAATAGATGTCTGCGTTTTGCAGCTTGCCGTTTCTCCACAGATATCCATTTGCGCGGTTTTCAACAAGCTCAGTCATGCTGGTGGTGCGCGTGGCGTTCATTTCGAGCGGCAAGAACAATCGCTCTTTGAGGTAATCGCCCCATGGCTTGCCGGTAACTTTGCGGATGATCTCGGCAAGCGTAAAGTACCCGACATTGCAATACTCCCACTTCTCGCCGGACGCGAATCGGAGCGGCAAAGGATAGGCAGTTTTGATAACATCCGCATCACTCTGGATCTTGAGCGGGTCGAAGCCGGGAGCCTCGCGAACGATTCCTGATGTGTGGGTCAGCAAATGTCGAACGGTAATCTCTTTCCAGGTGTCGGGCGATCCCTCGAGAAACTTGCTGATCTTGTCGTCGAGGCTAATCCTGCCGTCCTCGATAAGGAGCATGATTCCCGAGGCAATAAACTGCTTACTGACGGAGCCAATTTTGTAGACGGTCTCAGGCCTGGCCGGAACGTTGAGCTCAACATTCGCTAAGCCGTACCCTTCTACCTTGACGATCTTACCGTCCTTAAGCACGGCGACCGAGATGCCGGGAATATGCTGTCTCTGCATCTCGGCTTTGAGATAGTCGTCTACCTTATCCGCCCGCGCCGCGACTGCCCCGGTGAGTATCAGAGCAAGCGCGAAAAGGGAAGTACGTTTAATGTGCATTCTCTTCCTCCATCCCTGCTTAGTTGGTCTTTGTTTACGGTTTCTCTCTTGCTTTTGCAAGCTGCTGCCGTCAAAGTTCAGCAACTGTGACGTTGACGGACCTGCGAATGCGCGGGCTGATCATACTGTCTGTCCGTCCTTACCTCGTCGCGAGGGCGGTCAATAGTATGTCCGCACTCACCCCTTGTTTTGCCTATCTTGAAACGCCCAATCTAGAGGGATTATTAACTGATCACCGAAAAGATCGACTGCTCTCGAGGAAACGGTGGACGCCGGAGATTTTCAGGTGCTTGTACACCACTCCCGATGTCGCCTCTCGAAGCCAGCCTCTCGAAGGACTCGAGTAGATAAGTTGCAACTTTCGATCAGCTAACGCGTTCTCAAGTCAGAACCGTGCACCCGGCATCTTTCTACAATGCCGGAACCCTTTTCCGCCATTGGGATCTAAAGGAGATGACATTGTGAAATCACTAGTAGCTTTTGTTTCGCTTGCGCTCCTGGGGTGCGTTGCTATTTGGGCTCAGAACGCCGGCCGCAACGACGGCAACAGAGCCGGCAAAGGACCCGCGGCGCAGCACGCGACTGGCGCGACCAAGACTTCACGCGCGGACAAGACCTCGCCGCCGAACCCGACGATTATTGCCGCCGTAGAAAAAGGCGCCAAATGGCTCGCCTCAGTGCAGGGCGCAGACGGCGGGTGGGGACAGGACGGAGGCGAGCCCTCGAATGCACGGCAGGGTGTTCACGTCGAGTCTTCCGGAAATGACGTAGCGAATACTGCGCTGGCGGCCCTCGCGCTTCTGCGGGCGGGCGATCAATACCGGCCCCATGTCGAGCGCGCAGTAGACTTCATTGTGCGAAGAGTCGAAGCCAGTCCCGCTGACGGCCTGTCGATCACCGACGGCAAGCAGACACAGGTCCAGCGGAAGCTCGGACCCTACATCGATACCTTCCTTGCCTCGATGCTGCTCGCGCAGGTGGACGGTACCTTTGCTCAGGCCGGCAACGTTCGGATTCGAAGCGGTTTGGAAAAATGCGTCGCCAAGATTGAGCGAAACCAAACGAAGGATGGCAGTTGGAATGCAGGCGGCGGCTGGGCGCCGCTGCTCGGAACCTCGCTCGCTTCGCGCAGTCTGTACGAGGCCGGCAGGAAGGGCGTAGCGGTTGATCGAGATGTAATGGCGCGCGCGGATGGTTACACCGTGAAAAACCAACAGGATCGAGATTCAATGGCCCGCGGCGGCGGTGCTGGAGCCGGTAGTGCTGGCGGCGTTGGAGCCGGTAGCGGCCGTGGTGCAAGCGCAGTCGAGGCAGTCTCGGTGGCCGCCCTCTCGTCAGCCGCCGGAGTAGCTTTGTATCAAGATGCTCAGGCCCTCGAGCAACTCAGCCGTACGCCGGAGAGCCGGGCGAAGAACGCCAAGGAAATCGCCGCCATCAATAGCAAGCTTTCCGATTCGAGGTTTGTCGATGGATACGGTTCGATTGGTGGAGAGGAGTTCTTTTCCTATCTCAACATCAGCGACGGCTTGAAGCGTTCGGGCGGTAAGCAGTGGAGCGAGTGGCATTCGAAGATTACGCAGAAAGTTCTGAAGCTGCAGAACGACGATGGCACGTGGGCTGGTCACCACTGCATTACCGGACGGTGCGCCGTGACCAGCGCGGCGATCCTAAACCTGACATCCGATCGTGTTGATTGACCGGCGCACATTCCTGCTGAACGCAGTGGCCGCGGCCGGAGCCACCGGCGCCGCGCTTGCGACCGGTTGCGCCCGTCTGCGCGGTAGCTCGCCGCTCAGGAACGCGGCGCGATACCTGTGGTCGCAACAGGCCGAGGACGGCGGGTTTCACAGCACGACGTACGGCCTCCTGCGCTCCGGACAATCGTTGACCCCGTTTGTCCTCGTCGCCTTGCTCGGTGTGCCGGACAACGAAACTTCACGCCCGCGCGGAGCAGTCGAACGCGCACTCTCATTCATCAAGGCCAACACGAATGCCGACGGCGCTCTGGGCGTGATGGACGAGACAGCCGCGGACTATCCGAACTACGCTACTGCTCTTGCCGTGTGCGCGATGGTCAAGGCCCAAAATCCCGGGTACGAAAAAATCATCGAGCCGATGGTCGCGCAGCTCCGCGCGCAGCAGTTCAGCGAAGCCAACGGCTGGACTTCACAGCACGCTCCTTATGGCGGGTGGGGAATGGGCGGCGCGATTCATCGTCCCCCTGAAACCGGGCACGTGGACCTGTCTATGACTCGTCACGTGCTCGAGGCGATGCAGCTTTCAGGCGTCCCGGCTTCCGATCCAATGATGACCCGAGCGCTGATTTATCTGCAGCGCTCACAGAATACCGATGGAGGATTCTACTTCTCTCCAGTCAATCCCGAAATCAACAAAGCCGGCGAGAGCGCGGGGCGTTTCGCGAGCTATGGCACCGCGACAGCGGATGGTGTTTTAGCTTTGCGGGCTGCAGGCGTTCCCGACGAGGACCCGCGCATCACGAAAGCGATTGGCTGGCTCAAGGATCATCACCAGCCTGACCGCGCGCCAGGATTCGACGAGGGAACTGGCCAGCCCTGGGGATCAGGACTGCGGTTTTACTACGCACACGCGATCTCCCGAGTCTTGCCGAATTTGCCAGTCGAGCTCCCTCCGCAGTCTGCCGACGGCAGCTTCAGAAACACGGTGAACCTTGTCAAAGAGGACGACCCGTTGATCGCTACCACCTTCGCGCTCTATGTGATGGCTCGGTAGTCTGAGGCGTAAAGCGCTGCGCCTCGATCCCCGGGGTTCGCGCTTTGCGGCAACCTTGAGGAACGCGCTAGGAGCAACATCTGCTGAAGAGCGGCATACGAGTTCGCAGTCTATTAATGCTTTGTCCGAGTCCGGGCGCATTTCTTGACGCTCATCACGCGGCCTGTTGTATAATCCGCAAAGCCCCGAAGGAGATATGAAATGCGCTCAATCTGGAAAGGTCACATCCGGTTTCTGTTAGTCGCCATCCCTGTTCGCGTTTACAACGCGATCGAAACGTCGGAACAAATCCACCTGAACCAGTTGCACAAGGACGACTTTGGTCCGATCGCTTACGACAAGCGATGCAAGAAGTGCAACAAGATCGTATCGAAAGATGACATCATCAAGGGCTACCAATACTCGAAGGACCAGTACGCGATCATCGAACCCGACGACATCGCCAAGGTCAAGCTGAAAACGACTAAGGTCATCGACATAGTAGGCTTCGTCGACCGGTCCGAGATTCCGCCGATGCTTTACGACTCACCCTACTTCGCCGGTCCCGACGGTGAAGTGGGCGCGAAGACCTACGCGCTCCTGCGCGAAGTCTTGAAGGACACCGGGAAGGTTGGCCTCGGAAAAGTTGTGCTCCGAGATCGTGAAGATTTCGTGGCCATAGCACCGCAGGACGAAGGGCTCGTACTTTACAAGCTGCGCTACCCGAAGGAAGTGAGAAAGATGAGCGAGGTCCCACAGCTTGATAACCCGGAGATCGACAAGAACGAGCTAAAGCTCGCGCACACACTGGTCGAGCAGATGGTGACTTCGATTGGCGAAATCGAAATGCGAGACCGCTACAGCGAAGCTCTCAAGGACATAATCGAAGCCAAGATCGAGGGTAAGGAGGTCGCCGGCTTCGTCGAGGAAGAACAACCCACGGTCGACATAATGACCGCGCTCAAAGAGAGCATCAAACAAGCCCAGCGCAAGCCGATGGTGAAGGCCACCGGCAAAGCCAAGAAGCAGGAAGAAGCGGAGGAAGCAAAGCCGAAGAAGGCTCGCAAGAGCAAGGCTTCATAGGCCTAGCTTCATCAGATGTCCAAGAAGGATAGCAAGATTCTCCGGTTCCCCGCCCCGGCGCCGTCGAAAGCAGATTACCAACGGGTCAAGTCGACCTACACCGTTCGCGAGATCAAACAGTTGTTTGGTCTCAGCGAACGTGTGATTCGCCGCTGGACCGAAGGGGGCGTGGTGAATGCCGCGCTGTCTTCGGAGGCCGGCGAACCGCTTTACGACTTCGGCGCGCTGACCCAGTTCCGTCGCGTCCGCGAGCTCCGCGGGCAGGGACTGACTCTGAAGCAGGTCGAGGCAGAACTGCAGGGTCAGATGAACCTGTTCAAATCGGTTCAGGCTAAGATCGCGCGTCTGCTCAGCCCGTTTGAAGAAGCGCTCTTGCTGCACGAGCGCGGCGACGCGAAGGCTGCTCAGTTATACAGGGAAGCGATCACCGAGGGGGACAACCTGGCTGATGCTTATTGCAACCTGGGCATCATCGAGTTGGAGCGAGGCAGGATGCCGAAGGCGCTCGACTGCTTCACCCTCGCGCTGAAGAACGAACCGCGTCACGTCGAAGCTCACTACAATCTTGCCAACCTCTATTTCGATGCCGGTGATTTGCAGCTTGCGAAGTTGCACTACGAGAGCGCCGCGGAACTCGAGCCTTCTTTCTCGCCGCTTCATTACAACCTTGCGCTGGTCTATTACAAGGTGGACGATTTGGACGGCGCCTGCGCCGCTCTGCACAGGTACAAGGAGTTGGCGGACGAGGACAACGAGATGGAAGCCATTGATGAGCTTCTGAAATGGCTGGAACAGGCGCGCGAGATCGAGAATAAACGGCGTGGTTCGCCATAGTCTTGACGAAGATGAATGATGAACCTGTACGGGCGTCCCTCGGTGGGGGCCCCTCCTCCGCGAACAGAGCGACCGACGATCAAGGGGCGCCCACAGCGGGACGCCCGTACAGGTTTTTCCATTAAGTTACTACTAACGTAACTAATCTCAGCGAGGTGAGAGGATGCCCCAAAAATTCGCGTCGCGCACATCCTGGCGGGAGAAGCTCGAAAGGCAAGATCATTCAAATGAAGGCGCAATCCCATCGCCTGAAAGACGAGGGACACTCGATCGCACCAGGGAGGGGCAAGCGGCCGCCGACGGTGAAGGATTTTGAGAAGTCGCTGGTCAGGCTGTAGTCACTCCAATCCGAGAGCCGCGTTCTCGGGAATCAACACATCGCTCCACGTCGGATATCTGCGAAACGAAGCCCGAGTACGGGTAGTTCTCTTCCACTCATGCCTACCTTTTGAATAGTCCGTGGGGCAGTGCTGCGGAGGGCAATGGCTTCAGCCTGTTAACCACGCGTTCCCCCTCCTTAGCTGCCCACGTCTTGAGCAGCGGCTCCAGCTCCGGGAAGCCAAGTCTCGGACCTTGCCACCGGTAAGCTCGCAAGCCATCGATCGCGGTCCACGTTGGGTGGTGTCGGAGGTAAATGTTTTCGGCGTTGACGTCGCCCCAACTCCCATCGGAATTCTGGTGCGAAAGCAGATAGTCCATTCCTTTCCTTATGACTGGATGGCTGTCCTTCAGCCCGAAGGCCCTGAGCGTGTCCAGAAATTCTCCCATCATATCCGGATCATCTTCGGCGATCGCTTCTTTAAGATTGTTCTTCAAGAACCGGAATTCCTCAGGCAGCCATTTCGGCGAGAGAGTGTAGGCGTTGTAGTCGTTCAGCGTGTAGACGACGTGCGTTATCGCGTAAACCGTGTTGTAGAAGTCAGGGTTCGCTCCATCCTCGCGGCCTCGATACGGGCGCATCGCCGGCAGCCATTTGATAGCGTCCCAATATCGACTGCCGACCTTCGCACCGTAGCGTTCGCCCGTGTAGCTCCAGATGACGGCATCGAGCCACGCGCCGTACCGTCCCGTCATCGCGAGCTTGCGTCGGCACTTGCGGCAGCGAGTACGTCCGCGCTCGTTGCCCGCTCCGCAATCGCACGCTTCGGGAATATCGTCAGGAGGAGCCTCAATAACCGGATCAAACTCGTAACAGTCGCGCGCGGTCAATCTGCGCACCCTCTTGCAGATCTGCTCCCTGAGCCACTCATCCCGCACGCCGAGACGTTCCGCCGCGCCGCTCCCCATAAGAAGCGTCAGAAGGGTCATCATATCTGTGCGGCGAGGCAGCTTCGCATTCTGACGAAGCCATTCCAGTGCGCGCTCCCGGCCCATTCTTCTCGATTTCTGCCGCAGTTTCGGATCGAGTGATGTCTCAGCGATGGTAAGAAAACAACACAGGTAATCGTACCCATACTCCTCAAAGTTATCAGGATCGCAGGCAGTACGATAAATAGAGTTCAACCCGCGCCGTATGGCTTCTTTGCGCTCGGCGAATCTGTATTTGTTCATCAGCTTCCACAGGACGATCAGGCGGAAAGCCAGCTTTGATTTCGAGATTGAGACCGAGCTCGTCGCCGCCGGCAAAACGGTTAAAGTCTACTCTTTCTCTCGATGTGCAGTGTGAGAGAGCTGACAGTTTACCATGGGAGACATCGCTTGAGGTCAGCAATATTCTCCGAAACAACGAAGAGCGTACATACGCAAGCTGCGGATAGATTCTGCTCGGCTTTGAGTTTAATATCGATTCGATCATCGCTTGAACGCGCAGTGCATTAGCTAAGGAGGCTGGAATTGGAGCGTGATACGGCAGAGATAGATAACAACACAGCCCGTGAGGAGACTCTCGACCCGCACGACTGGGACGAGATTCGCTCGCTTGGCCACCGCATGCTCGACGAGATGTTGGATTACCTCTCGGCGTTGCGTGAAAAGCCGGTGTGGCAAGCTGTCCCCGAAAGTGTGGAACACAACCTCAAACGGCCGCTGCCAATAGAACCCCAAGACGCCGCTGCTGTGTATCAAGAGTTCGTTCAGAACGTACTCCCTTATACGAATGGCAATCGTCATCCGAGGTTCTGGGGATGGGTGCAGGGCAATGGGACCCCGTTGGGAATGCTTGCCGATATGCTTGCGTCGGGCATGAACCCTCATATGGCGGGTTTCGATCAAGCTCCAGTGCTGGTAGAGAATCAAGTGCTCGCCTGGCTGACGGAGTTGATGGGGATGCCTGTGGAAACGAGCGGGATCTTGACAGGCGGCGGCACAATGGCGAATGTCACCGGCTTAGTTGTTGCCCGCCACGCAAAGGCAGGCTTCGATGTGCGAGAGCACGGACTTCAGGGCGGCGACCACCCGAAGTTGATGCTGTATGGCTCGACTGAAACACACGGCTGGGCCCAGAAAGCTGCCGAACTGATGGGGCTTGGTAACTGCGCGCGTTTCGCCGCGTCGCCGTCGACGACAACTTTCGAGTGGACCTGTCAGAGCTTCGACGAGCTATTGATGAAGACAGACAAGCGGGACACAGACCGTTCAGCGTCATTGGGAACGCCGGTACTGTTAATACCGGAGCGATTGATGACCTCGGCGGGCTCGCAGGGATCTGCCGTGAGGAAGACATCTGGTTTCACGTCGACGGAGCGTTCGGCGCGCTCGCGAAGATAGTGCCCTCGCTCGCATCGCTTGTGGGCGGCATAGAGCAAGCTGACTCAATCGCGTTTGATCTTCATAAGTGGATGTACCTTCCGTTTGAAGTTGCTTGCGTGCTGGTTCGTGATGAGAAGGCGCATCGCGACGCATTTACGCTCACGCCGAGCTACCTCGCCGAGGCCTCCAGAGGCGTCATAGCAGGCGGGCTGCCATTCGCCGAGCGCGGGCTCGAACTCACTCGCAGTTTTCGGGCGCTCAAGGTGTGGATGTCGCTCAAAACGCATGGGATCAACGCGTTCTCACGTCTCATCGAACAAAACGTCCGTCAGGCGCGCTACTGCGAAGACCTTATCGAGGCGCATCCCGATCTTGAGCTGGTTGCGCCCGTGCCGCTCAACATCGTGTGTCTTCGATTCGCTCCAAAGGACGCGCCACGCGAGGCGCTCAATCGGGTGAATAAAGAGATTCTTCTGAGGATACAAGAGAGCGGATTGGCAGTGCCGTCGAGCACGAAGATCGGTGACGCATTCGCGCTACGCATCGCCATTACCAATCACCGGAGTAAGAGAGAGGATTTCGACCTGCTCATTAAGACAGTCTCAGAAATGGGCCGCGCGGTGCTGTCCGAGTCGAATCGCTAGGACAGATTCTGTTGTTACTCATACGCGGCAGTGAGTCATTCCGCGTTTCTCGAAGTATTGTTGGTGGTAATCCTCAGCCTCCCAGAACCTGGAGGCCTGCGTGATTTCGGTGACTATCTCTCGGGAGTGTTTACCTGACCGTTCAAGATTGTCTTTTGAGGCTCGCGCAGCGGCCTCCTGTTCCGAGTTGTGAAAAAAGATCACCGAGCGGTACTGCGCGCCGACGTCAGGGCCTTGTCGATTGAGGGTTGTAGGATCGTGAACCTCCCAGAACACACTGAGTAATTGATCATATGAGACCTGGGCCGGGTCGTAGGTCACTTCGACGCCCTCTGCGTGCCCGGTTCTGCCTGAGCACACATCTGTGTAGGTCGGGTTATCGAACCCTCCACCGATATAACCGACTCGCGTCGATGCAACGCCTTCGAGTTCGCGAAACGCCGCCTCGACTCCCCAGAAGCAGCCCGCTCCAAAAGTTGAAATGTCCATTTCTCTCAACTCACTTTCTAATTCGATTTATGAATTGTTGTCATCGCTGAGCGCAAAAGACAAGCCGTCCGCGAGTATGTGAAGCCCTGGTCTCGAGGGGTCTCGAAAAAAACGTCGGAAATTCTTACACGGCGTTGCTGTAATCTTTACGTTTGTTTGCCGGCTCCGATGCTCGGCACGCTCGATTTTGCCCCATTTTGCTGGTGGTTCTTACTGCGTGGGTGAACCCCAATGCGGCATAAAAATTGCAAAATCGACCACGGGGCAGAGATACGGGTGATGATAAGTCACTTCCGGTCTCTTATATGAGGTTATCGTGGTGAGGACGGTAACCACAATAGGCGATGCGGACTGCATCGCCTTTTTATGATTCTAGTATGAGTAGGAGACAGAACATGAAAAGCAGGCTCACGATCTTAATAGGGTTGATCGCCGTTGTGATATTTGGCTCTGTAGGATGTGCGACCAAAAAGTACGTGCGCAACCGCGTGAGCGAGCGAGTGACCCCACTTGAGCAGCGCACCGGCGAGTTGGAAGAGACTTCGCGGCGCAACAACCAGGACATTGGGCGGCTCTCGACTGACGTAACCGACGTGCGGGGCCGGGCAGATCGCGCGCAGGCGCAAGCGGACATCGCGCTAAGCCGTGCCGATGACGCGAACACCCGCGTGAACGGAGCCGAGCAATCCGTGAGTGACCTGCGCACAAACCTGGATAACTACACGCTTCAGAACACCGCCTCGGTTCGCTTTAAGTTCGACAGCTACGAGCTGACACCTGAAGCTAAGGAAGCGCTGGATCAGCTGGCAACGCAGATCAGAGACCGGGAGAACTTCATTTTGGAGATCCAGGGGTTTGCCGATTGGATTGGCAAGGACGCGTACAACAATCAGTTAACGCAGAAGCGCGCTGAAGCCGTTCGCCGCTATCTGGCCGAGCTGCACAATATCGCACTGTTCAGAATGCACATGCTGGGTTTTGGCGAGATCCGCCCCGTGGCTGACAACAAGACTCGCGAAGGCCGTGCAGAGAATCGCCGAGTCGAGATTCGCTTGCTGACTCGCAACATCGGCGGCGCCGCGACGGCGCAGACAAAATCAGCAACGCAACGCTAGCCCTCTCTCTTAGCGATCGAATCGCTGGAACAGCAGCCTTCGATCAAGCCCCCGAAGCAAAGGCGGACCCGCAGAAGGGTCCGCCTTTTTGCATTGCCAGGCCTTGACGTGACCGAGTCACCGGTCAAAGAATCAGGTGGGCGGTCAAGTTCGCGGTATGAAGATTGAGTCTCGAAAAGGCGATATCACGAATCAACCCGACATTGACGCGATCGTCAACGCAGCCAACACCGAGCTATGGCTTGGGTCAGGGGTTGCGGGAGCGATCAGCGCTCGCGGGGGACCGCAGATCGAGCTCGAAGCCGTCGCTCAAGGTCCCATTCGCTTAGGCGAAGCGGTCACAACAACCGCCGGTAGTCTTCCAAACAAGGTAGTCATCCATGCCGCAGCCATGGGCTACCGCGAGGAAGATCGCGCTGCGCCCAAGCGCGCGGGGTCGCTTTCAAGTGAGGAAATCATCCACAACGCTACAATTAACTCGCTCGTTATCGCCGAGAAGGCTGCTTGCACGTCGATCGCGTTTCCTGCGCTAGCCACCGGAGTCGGCGGCTTTCCAGTAGATGAATGCGCGCAAGTGATGATGAAGGCGGCAACTGACTACGCTGGTCAGCATCCGCAATCTAAAATTGAGCGAGTGGTGTTTGTGCTGTTCACGTCGAGCGACTTGCAAATCTTCGAGCGAGAGTTGGAACGGATCCAGAGAAGCTGACTCAAGGAGAACGATGGCAAGTGTCAAATCCAACCCGCCGAAGATCCACCGCTATGAGTATCCTCGTCCCGCGGTCACTGTAGACATTGTGCTGTTTTGCCGCTCCGGAAGTGGCGTCGACGTGCTTCTGATCAAGCGGGCTCGAGAGCCGTTCAAAGGGCGGTGGGCTTTCCCAGGTGGCTTTGTCGACAAAGACGAGTCGCTCGAGGACGCAGCCGCGCGCGAGCTTCTCGAAGAGACGGGACTCAGCGAACTTAACCTTGAGCAGATCGGGGCGTTCGGAGACCCGGGCCGCGATCCTCGTGGTCACACCGTCAGCATAGTCTTCGGCGCCGTGCTTGATGACCGCCCCGAGGCTAGCGCCGCAGATGACGCCACCGATGCTGCATGGCATTCAGCTGTGCGTCCGCCGAGGCTAGCGTTTGATCACAAGAAGATTCTCCGATTAGCGCTGGAGCGCATTTCTGGAGTCCCGCTTTCGCCGAACAGAAGCCTGCGATGACCGCCGCGTCCCGAAACTCATCTGACCGCCTTAACAGTGAATCGGCTCGGCTCCGCGTTGCGCTGATTGAGCCCGAGATTCCACCGAACACCGGCAACATTGCGCGCCTATGCGCCGCAACATTTACGCCTCTGCACCTTGTCGGCAAGCTTGGGTTTCGCACCGATGACAAAGCCGTTCGGCGCGCTGGGCTCGACTATTGGAGCGAGGTCGAGATTCATTATCATTTAAACGTCGAGGCGCTTTACAAGGCGCTGCCGGGTTGCCGGTTTCTCTACTACACGACGAAGGCCGAGCTTGCGTACACTGCCGTTCAGTACGCGCCCGGTGATTGTCTCGTCTTTGGAAGTGAGACTCGAGGTCTACCTGAAGAGTTGCTGCGCGCAAACTGGGATCGCTGCTTGACTATCCCGATGACCAACCGCCGCGTGCGCTCGCTGAACCTCGCGACGTCTGTAGGGATCGCGCTTTATGAAGCGCTGAGGCAGGTCGAGTAGCACAGACTTCAGTCTGTAATCCTTGCAGCCTGGATCTGCTGAACGCTGCGAGATACTTCACCGATGCCCTGCAACGGGCTGATTGTGAACTGCGCTAGCTGCCACTAAAACGAGAGTCTAAAACCAAGGGCGCCCGCGACGGGGCGCCCTTAGAGATTATTGAGAATGATCGGCGGGGCACAGACTAAAGTCTATGCCGGACAAATTCAGAATCTCGCCGTGGTGAACCGCGGCGATCGTTCGCCGGTCGTAGGATTGAAGATCTGAATGCCTACTTGAGCCCCAACCGGGAAGGTCCTCTTCAAAGGCTTCTTGCCCAAGTCTGCGGTTAACTGTGTCAATGTGGTGTTTGCCAACGCGAAGGAGCGATCGTAACTGACCGTCGGGAGCGGTGTGCCATCAACTTCGATGACCGCTGAACCATCTACAAACCCGAATCCATTGATTGTCACCATTCGCTTGGTAAACTGCACCCCTAGCACCACTGGAGTCTGCGGAGGTGTAATCCGGTTTGTCAGGGCGTCGTAGGCACTTGCTCGTCCCGAGCGCGCAGCCTTCGATACGAGAGATGCCAGAGGCTCAGAGGTATCGATGATTCGCTGCTTTACCTGCCCCGGTGTTAGCGACGGTTCATGCGACCACAGCAACACAGCTATCCCGGAAACATAAGGTGTCGCCATCGATGTACCATTCAGTCTGTCGTACCCGCCATTGGGCGCGAACTCGCTTCGCGGCACTGTGCTTAAGATCAATACTCCCGGAGCAGCCAGGCTCACTGAGTTGTGGCCTGTGTTTGAGAAGTAAGCCAGCGAGCCGTTCGACTCTAAGGCGGCGACCGATAGCGTATTGGGGAAATCTGCAGAATAGGAGGCAGGATAGTTTGGGGTGTCATCAATGTTAGCGCTACTGTTGCCCGCCGAGCACACGAACAAGATTCCAGCGTCGTTCGCTGCAGCAATCGCGTCTCGCAGCGACTGCGAGGGCTTGTCGCCCCCGAAGCTCGCGTTGATCACCCTCACGTTAACACCGCGGTTCTTCATATCGATCGCATAGTTAATTCCCTTGATCGCATTTGAGTTTGAGCCCGTACCATCCGAGCCACCCAAGAACTTTAGAGACATCAGTTTTACGTGCCACGCGACCCCGGTTGTGCCTTTTCCGTTGTTGCCCACCGCGCCGATCGATCCAGCGACGTGAGTACCGTGTTTGTCTTCTCTAAAGTCATTGAATATCCGATTGGTACCATCGCGAAAGTTCCAGCCATTTACGTCGTCGACAAAACTGTTCCCATCGTCGTCAATGCTGTTGCCCGGTATTTCCCGCGGATTCACCCACGCGTTCGCAGCGAGGTCCTCATGCTGAAGATCAACGCCGGTGTCCAGCACCACAGCCACGATGTCGTCGCTGCCTGTCGTCACGCCCCATGCCTGCGTGGCATTAATGTTTGGGGTTTGCTGGCCGGGGTCACAGAATTCGCACCCGGCGCTGGACAACCCCCACATCTGAGGAAAGAGCGGATCGTCGGGCACTATACTCGTAGCATAGAAGAAGTAGTCCGGCTCAGCGTACTCGACGCGCGGATCTTGCTTTGCACGGCGAACTGCTTCTTCTACCGACACGTTTCTGTTGAGATGGATCAACTGGATATCGCCCCGTCTTCGAGTGCTCAGAACTTCAGCCCTCGCGCCAGGCGCCCGGACTATCTCCTCAGCCATCAAGTCGGCATCGTAAGCTGACTCGGCTTCGGGTTTTAACTTAACAACGATCTGGTCGTCAGCATACAGCTGTCGATCATTATCCGCCTGCTGTGAATACACCTTCGTGCGGGGAATAAAAATTAAGGAGAGTAGGATCAGGCACGCGCAGATTGCTAAGAGTTTCCTCATTATCTACCTCGATATTAGACTACGGGAGACGTACAGTCGGAGCCATTCAATTGGAGAGTCGTCAACTTCATCTGAGCACATCCTTCGATTTTTGCGGGACGGCTAATTATAAGTGCCCTTGGGCGTCAGCGCAATAGTCGCAACACAATTATTAGACTTCGGTTCGTGGCTGAAATGGCGTCTCGCTGCTGAGAGAGGAGAATGAGCGTTTGAGGAGCGAAATAGCGTGGCCCGCTCGCTCCCTGAGCGGGAATACTCTTTGAAGAGCGAAGCCCAGTAGGTACTTGCAACGCGAGGCGGGTACGCTTGACAACCAGTGCCTGTTTCTATAGGTTTAATCTTTTCTGTAGAGCCGTTTATCGAGGAGTGTAGAAACATGAAGAGGACCTTTCAGCCCAACAACCGCCGTCGCGCCAAGACGCACGGCTTCCGCGTGCGTATGAGTACGAAGGGCGGGCAGCTAGTGCTCAAACGGCGCCGAGCCAAGGGTCGCACTCGGCTCACACCTGCGCACTACTAGATTGATCCGTGATGCGTTGACTCACGCACGATCGACTCACGCACGATCGTCACCCATCACGAATCACGCCAATGATTGAGGTATCCGAAAAGTTTCCCAAGACGGCCAGGATCCTCAAACGCGACGTTTTTCGCCGCGTGTATGAAAAAGGCCGAAAGATACAGTTCAGGTACTTTACCGCGTTCGTGCTCCCGAAGCAGGAAGGCACAGCCCGCATCGGAATCACCGCGACGCGAAAGATCGGAAACTCCGTTGAGCGCAATCGCGCGAGACGCCTGGTCCGCGAAGCGTTCAGAAAAAACAAATGGCTAGTCCCACATGGAGTTGATATAGTCATCAACGTAAAGAGGTCTCTGGTGGAGGCCGCTTACTCCGACTTTGAGAGTGAATTCACTACATTTCTACAGAGGGCGGGCGAGAATTGAAGGCTGTTCTGATTTTTTTCATACGCGCCTACAAAGTGCTAATTTCGCCGCTCCTCCCGCCGTCGTGCAGATTCACGCCCACTTGTTCTGAGTATGCAATGCAAGCTATCCAGAAGTACGGCGCCTTGCGCGGCGTTTACCTTGGAGCGCGGCGGCTCCTGCGGTGCCACCCGTTTCGTCCAGGCGGATATGACCCTGTGCAGTAGCAAAGGACGGGCGGAAACTCCGCCTGATGTGATTTGATGGATCGATCTCGTCTCATAATGGCGTTAGCTCTTTCGCTGCTGGTGCTAATGTCGTGGCCCCTGGTGATGCGTTACCTGGCACCGCAGCTAGTCGAAGAGCCGTTTCAGATTGAAGAAACTCCGCCGCAAAGGGCTGCGGCGAATCAGCAGCAAGCTCCCGTTTCCACGCCAAAGAAGGTTACACCACCGGTGGCGGCCAGTGCTGCGAAACCTCAAGCTCCAGCTCAGACTACTCAGGTCGCGCCTCGCGAGATCACGATCATATCTCTGAGCGAAACAGGCGAAACAGATCCCTACTGGCGCGCAACGCTGTCGAACCGCGGCGCTGTGGCGACATCTTGGGTTCTCGCCAGGTACAAAGAGGACGGCGTCGAGCGCGCCCTAATCGGAGCAGACGGCAAGGAGCTTCAGCTCATCCCTCGGGAGATACCCGACCAGCTCAGCCCGCCCTTGAGCCTCAGTACTCCCTGGTCGCCTGAGATAGCGTCGCAGCTCAACCGGCTGAATTTTCAAATCGAAGGTGTCGGTCCCGACGAGAATCAAATCACCCTCACGGCGGGTGATTCGCGCAAGATCACATTCACATACACATCACCCTCGATCACGGCGACCAAGTCGTTCACCTTCCATGGCGGGAGCTTCGTGTTCGATGTGACGGCGGCAGTGAGATCAGCCGGCAGCGAGCAACCGGTTGAAATAGTTTTGGGCCCGCGATTCGGAGATCAGAGCGACAAGAACACCGGAACCTACACCACTCCTCCTTCAGTTATCGCCTACACACGAGAAGGGGAGCGCCAGCAGATTCTCGGAGCGAGCATAACACCCCCATTCACTACGATCACCGCCGTGGATCAAGCTGGAAGTCAAATCGAACTTGATAAGCCGCTTCCAGACGGCGTAGCCCACATCAAAGTCGTCGCCGACAGCGGGGCTACGTTCATCGGTTATGCCCGCATCGTGAATCGTGAAGCGAACAGCCAGCGAATTACGCTCGACTCGCTACCGGCCGGAACGTCGAAGGGCCACAGCGTCGCGCAGGCGGAGGATACGCTCAGGCACCTGTATAGTTGGGCAGGAGTCTCTGACCATTACTTCGCTATGCTCGCTGTACCGGAATCGAATCAGCCGGTTCCTGAGATCACTCTGACCAACTTTCAGGTGAAGTCCAATCACGAGGAACCGCCGGTTGATTATCCTTCTGCAGCCATACCCGTCAGCTCGACCTCGGCTCTTCACATCTTCGTTGGGCCAAAGGACCGCGAGTTGTTGGCGACGGTCGGCCAAGAGTTGGGCGCGAATCTCGGCGCGCTCATCGACTACGGACTGTTTTCGTTTGCCGTCAGGCCGCTCGTACCCGCGCTGGCGTGGGCGCTCAACGGGCTTAAAAGACTAACTGGTAACTACGGCTGGGCGATCGTTGGAGTGACGGTGATGATTAACCTGCTCCTGTCGCCGCTCAGGTTCTACAGCTCGAAGAAAATGAAGAAAGCGGCAAAGCACCAGCCGCGAATGAAAGAGCTGCAGGACCGGATGAAGAAGCTGAAGGAGAACCCGAAGAAGTACGAGAGGGAATTACAGGAGCTTCAACAGGAGCAGCTCGCTTTGATGAAGGAAGCGAACCCCCTGGGCGGCTGCGCTCCAATGATCCTCCAGTTACCCATCTTCTGGGCGGTATATTTGTACCTGGGTTCGTCACTCGATGTGCGGCACGCGCCCTGGATCTTTTGGATACGCGACCTATCGACGCCTGACCCGCTCAAGATATTGCCTATCGTTATGTGCGTGACGATGATCGCTTCGACGAAGCTGACGCCAATGCCTCAATCCGCGGACCCGTCGATGAAGATGCAGCGCATAATGATGACTTGGCTTATGCCGATAATGCTGACCTGGCTGTTCTTCTTTTCGGCGCCCAGTGGCCTGGTTCTCTACTGGATGGTCAGCAACATGGTAGGCGTCTTGATTCAGTTGTGGATCAACCGCAGGACGGCTGAGCTGACGGCCGACGCGCCGGTCGCAACCGGAGGAAAGCCGAGTGGCAAGGGCGGCCCGCGGGCTTCGGAGAAGGCAAGCACCCAGAAGGGCGCAAAGGATAAGAGCGGCAAGCGAAGGCAAGGGCGGCGCGGTGGCGCTGAAGCAGAAGGGTTCTGAAAGTAGCGACTCTAGTTCTGTGCCTTCGGCTGTTCGAGGTGCTGAGCGATGTCAGAAGAAGATGTGAATCTAGTCGTCGATTTCACGAATCGGGTTCTCGGATCCTCGGGGCTTGATCTTAAGGCTGGCGCAGACCAGACCGAGGACGGCCTCAAGATTCAGGTGCGTGGAGCCGATCTCGCCTTACTCCTGGGCCACAACGCAGAGTTGCTTGACGCGCTTGAATATCTCGGCAACCGCGTCCTCGCGCGCTCGTCCGGGGAAGAAACAAAATTGGTATTCGATTCGGGCGGCTACCGCGCACGACGCGAAAAAGAATTACGATTGATGGCGGAGAAAGCGGCTGAGAAGGTCCGCGTCTCGCGCATACCCTTCAGCTTCGATCCAATGACTCCCAATGAACGGCGCATCATCCATCTCGCGCTGGCCGGCGACGATGCGGTGACAACTGAAAGCCAGGGGAACGGCGAGAATCGGAAGGTGACGATTCGGCCCACAAAATAGGTTCCGAGTTCCGAGTTCCAGGTTCCGGGTTTTGACGGCACTCGAACCCGGAACCCTGAACTCTGAACCCGAAACCGATGTTCCGTGATGACACTATCGCTGCTATTTCAACGCCTCCTGGACGCGGTGGCATCGGAGTGGTGCGCCTGAGCGGACCGGCGGCACTCGAGCTGGCTACATCAATCTCGCGTTCCGAATCTGGCGCGTCGTTGGGCACCCCAAATCTCGCGCAGTTGGGGCGCATAATCGACCCGGCTACTGGCGAGCTCGTAGACGAAATCATCGTCACGTACTTCAAAGCACCTCGCTCTTACACCGGCGAAGATGTTGTAGAAATCAGTTGCCACGGTAGCCCCCTCATCCTCGGACGGGTGCTCCAGATGGCGATCGACCGGGGAGCGCGCATCGCCGAGCCGGGCGAGTTCACCTTCCGCGCTTTCTTCAACAAGCGCATCGACCTCGCGCAGGCTCAAGCGGTTCGAGATCTCATCAACGCACAGACTCCATATCAAGCGCGAGTCGCGACTAAGCAGCTCGGGGGCGAGTTGTCTGCGCGGCTCACACCGCTCAAAGACGCGCTCGTCGAGATTATCGTTCACCTTGAGTCTTCCGTTGAGTTCGTCGAGGAAGATATTTCACCTGCAGCCGCGTCGATACTTCTCGTAAAGCTCGGCAATGTCATCGATGCGTTGACCGCAATAGCGGATAGCTTTTCGTTCGGTCGCTACGTGAAAGAAGGATTTGATCTGGCGATCGTCGGGCGTCCTAACGTCGGAAAGTCATCCGTCTTCAATCGACTCATCGGCAGCGACCGGGCGATAGTCACGGAATTGCCGGGGACCACGCGAGACGCGCTTTATGAGAGCACTTCCATCGCGGGCGTTCCTGTTCGGCTGATCGATACGGCAGGCATACGCGAGACGACTGATCGGGTCGAAAGCATCGGCATAACTCGAACTCGAGCGGCGATTGCAGACGCCGATATCTCGCTTCTCGTGCTCGATGCGTCCCATCCATTTGGAAGAGAGGATCTCGAACTGCTCGACAGCGTGCCTGAGGCGAGACGAATTATCGCGCTGAACAAGACTGATTTGCCGAATATACTCGATGATCAGATGTACGATGAGACAGGGATCCGTTTCGCCGAATTTCAGGATAACGTGGTGAGCATTTCTGCATTGACCGGAAGCGGGTTTGACGAACTGACCGCAATGATCTTCGAGCAACTGTCAGGTGACACTGCAACAGAACGTGATGATATAATGCTGACCGATGCTCGCCAGCACGCGGCAGTGAGGAAGGCAATCGAGCAGCTTTCGCATGCGCGAGAGTTGCTGAAGCAACGAGAGCTTGAAGAGATTGTATTGCTGAGGCTGCACGGCGCACTCGCTTCGGTCGGCGAGATTACCGGCGAGACTCTGACTGAAGACATACTCGGTCAGATATTCTCAACGTTTTGTATCGGTAAGTGAATTCAGCATGTAATGGCGGCCACGAAGGGGCGCTTGCAACCAACCAACGAAGTATGAAGTCAGCCACATCATTCGACGTAATCGTAATCGGCGCGGGACATGCCGGCTGCGAAGCCGCTTACATCGCGGCGCGCATCGGTACCCGCACCGCGCTGGTCACGCTCGATACCAATTCAATCGGCCAGATGAGTTGCAACCCTGCTATCGGCGGCATAGCAAAGGGGCATCTTGTGCGCGAAGTGGACGCCCTCGGCGGAATAATGGGCGAAGTCATCGACGCGACAGGAATTCAATTCCGCTTGCTAAATCGCAGCCGCGGCCCCGCTGTGCAGTCGCCTCGCGCGCAGGCTGACCGCAATCTGTATCGCGCAGAGATGCGACGCAGACTTTCGACGACCGAGAACCTTTCGATCATCGAGGGTGAAGTCGCAGAGATTAAATTCACGGGCACCCGAGTCACGGGCGTTGAGCTTGCTGATGGAACAATCATTGAAGGCCGCGCGGTTGTCCTGACGACCGGGACTTTTTTGAACGGATTGATTCACGTCGGCAAAAAAACGTTTCACGCGGGTCGAAGCGGCGAGCCCGCCTCGATAAAGCTCGCGGACTGCATTCGCGGAATCGGATTCAAGACCGGGAGGCTCAAGACCGGGACACCTCCACGCCTCGATGGCCGCACGATTGATTACTCGAAGTTCGAGCGGCAGCCCGGTGACGAGCGCCCGGTGCCGTTCTCATTCAAGACCGACGCGATAAATCGCCAGCAGATTGAATGCTTTATCGGCTACACAAATGAAGCCGTTCACGACGTGATCCGAAGCAATCTCGACAAGTCACCTCTGTACAGCGGGGACATTAAAGGCATCGGTCCACGCTACTGCCCTTCGATCGAGGATAAGGTTGTGAAGTTTTCGGAGAAGCTTCGACATCAGATCTTCCTCGAGCCGGAGGGCTACAACACCTACGAGGTCTATCCCAACGGCATCTCCACCAGCATGGCTGAAGAGGTGCAGCACGAGTTCGTTCGCAAGATCACCGGGCTTGAGAACGTGAAGTTGCTCAGGCCTGGCTACGCCGTGGAGTACGACTTCGTCGATCCGCGCGAGTTGTTCGCTACGCTGGAGACGAAGCGGATGGGCGGCCTGTTTCACGCGGGACAGATCAACGGCACGTCTGGCTACGAAGAAGCTGCCGGTCAAGGAATCGTCGCCGGGATTAACGCGGCGCAGTCAGCGCTCGGCCGCGCACCGGTGGTGTTCGATCGAGCGGAGAGCTATATCGGCGTGATGATCGACGACCTTGTGACCAAAGGAGCGGACGAGCCTTATCGAATGTTTACTTCTCGTGCCGAGATGCGGTTGTCGCTGCGATACGACAATGCTGACAAGAGGCTGACCCCACTCGCTCACCAGATCGGTTCGGTTGACGACGCCGACTACGACGCCTTTGAGAAGCGCCAGCGCAACGTGGAGAAAGTGAAACAGTATCTTTCAAACGCGAAGGTCTCCGATCTCGGCGGCGAGTTGATCAAGGAGCTTGAGCTTGAAGGATCGCCCGACAGCTACCGTGGCCGCAAGTTAGACTATCTCGCGCGCCGGCCGGATTGCAGCGCCGACAAGTTGATCGAGATCGTAAGCGCTGCAATTGGCGCCGAAGCTAATGAGAAGGAGATAGTGGTTGCGTTGAACGATATTCGCTACTCGGGCTACTTGAAGGACCAGGAAGCGCTGGCTCGCAAACGCGGCCGCTATGACGAGCTTGCGATACCGAGCGGAGTAGACTTCTCCAAGATCTCGGGCTTGTCGAACGAAGTAGTTCAGAAACTCGGCGACGTTCGGCCGCGTACAATAGGCCAGGCGGCTCGCATTCCGGGTGTCACGCCGGCGGCAGTATCGATCTTATTGGTTGAAATGCTCAGAACGTGAACTACGGGCACCCCGGGTCATCCGACGCAAATAAATGATCCTCACCCGTCATCGGTTGTCGGTTATCGACCCAATGCTCGCTGCGGTTATTCCGAGTTGACGCGGTCCTTGGTAGATTTGGTACAATGATCTCGGCAGCAAAAGAACTGCCATCTCTTCTCCAAGAGTGAGCGGAATGGTAGAGGGCGAGCCGATGTGCAACGACTCGCCCTCATTTTTTCGCTGCGGCTGTCGGACCTGCTGGGAACCTCTCTTTTCGAGGAAGTAGTCATGAAACTCAAACAGTTCTTCTGCGCGCTATTCATTGCGCTTGTGGCGAGCCCGGGCATTAGCATTGCCCTTGCCGATGAAGGGATGTGGCCCTTCAACAATGTGCCCAAGGCCCAGATAAAAAGCCGATACGGTTTCGACGTGACCGATGCCTGGCTCAAGAGGGTGCAGCTTGCTTCGGTGCGTTTCAATAACGGCGGATCGGGTTCGTTTGTTTCCGCTGATGGCTTAGTCCTGACCAACCATCATATTGCTTCGGACACGCTGCAGAAAATAAGCACGGCCGAGAAGGACTACAACAAGGTAGGCTTTTATGCTCCAACGCGCGAGCGGGAAGCCAAGGCTCCTGATCTGGAGTTAAACCAACTGGTCAGCATCGAGGACGTGACCGACCGAGTCGCCTCCGCTGTGAAGCCGGGCGTGGCCGCGGAGGAGGCAAACGCCGCGCGCCGCGCCGCAATCGCCAACATTGAAAAAGAGTCGACTGAGAAGACTGGCTTGCGCAGCGACGTCATCACGCTTTATCAGGGCGGTCAATACAATCTTTATCGCTACAAGAAGTACACCGACGTACGGCTGGTGTTCGCCCCTGAGTTCGCGATCGCGTTCTTCGGCGGCGATCCCGATAACTTCACCTTCCCGCGCTACGATCTCGATATGGCGCTCTTCCGCGTCTACGAGAACGATAAGCCGATCAGGGTCGAGAACTATTTCAAATGGTCAAAGAGCGGCGCAAAGGAAGGCGAGCTGGTTTTCGTCCCGGGCAATCCGGGATCCACCGCGCGATTGAATACTGTGGCACATCTCGAATACCTTCGTGACAACGGCCTTCCATTCGTGATCAAGCTGCTCAACCGCCAGCACGAAGCGCTTGCGAAATATCGATCGCAAGGCGAGGAGCAATCGCGGCGCGCGCAGGAAGATTTCTTCAGCATCGAGAACAGCCTGAAGGCCCTGCGCGGCGAGCTCGAGGGGTTGAAGGACAAATCACTGATCTCCAAGAAGGCAAAAGCTGAGGAGGCGTTGCGCCGGACGGTTGCCACCGACCTCAAAAAGCAAAAAGATTACGGCGACGCGTGGGGAAACATCGCGAAAGGACGCCAGGGGCTCCAGAGCTACTACCGCCAAGTCTCGCTATTGGAAAACGGCGCGGCATTCAACTCTGATCTGTTCGGCCTCGCTCGCAAGGTCATTCGGCTCGTCGGTGAAAGCGCCAAGCCGAATGCCGAGCGCATCCCTGAATACACCGATGCGCGTCGAGCTTCGCTCGAGCTGAGTCTATACTCGCCCGCTCCAATCTTCGACGACTTAGAGAAAGCTAAGCTTGCTGATTCGCTCGCGTTCATGCGAGACGAGTTGGGCGTCGATAATGCGATCGTCAAGAAAGTGCTCGGCGCCAAGTCGCCCGAACTGCGCGCGGCGGAATTGATTGACGGCACCCGGCTGAAAGACGTCGCCTACCGCAAGCAACTCGCCGCAGGCGGGAGCAAAGCGATAGCTGAATCGACCGATCCGATGATCGTCCTCGCGCGTTCGATCGAGGGGGAGGCTCGCATGCTGCGTCACCGCTATGAAACTGAAGTACAGGCGAACGAGCGCGCTAGCTACGCCAAGATCGCGCGAGCGCTTTTCGATATCGAGGGCACGAAGCTCTATCCTGACGCCACGTTCACGCTGCGGCTTTCATACGGCGCGGTGAAGGGCTATGAGGAGAATGGCAAGCACGTACCTGCGTTCACGGTGCTTGCCGGCCTTTACAAGCTAGCGTCCAAACACAACAACAAGTTTCCGTACGAGCTACCTGGGCGTTGGATCGATAAAAAGTCGGCAATGAACCTCAACACACCGTTCAACTTCGTCTCGACGAACGATATTATTGGTGGTAACTCCGGCTCTCCGGTAATCAACCGAAACGCCGAGCTTGTCGGTCTTATCTTCGATGGTAACATTCAGTCTCTGGTGGGGAACTTCGTTTTTGACGAGACGCAGAACCGGGCAGTTTCCGTCGACTCGCGGGCAATGATCGAAGCGTTGCGCAAAATCTACGGCGCAAAGGAAGCGGTCGACGAGTTAATCAAGTAGGGATCGCAAGAAGTGCGCGGCGGTTGCTCTCTGTTTCCGCCGCGCCCCTTTGGTCTAGTCCAGAGCGTATCGCTTATCTTTTGATCTGCTTGACAGCGCCGAGCTGCGATAGTGGGCTCACACCGTTCGAAACATCTCATACTTTGGGCCGGGGCGCCTCTTTCACCCAGCAGGACGGCATTCTTTTTGAGTCGCATCACCGGCACTTAGCACACCGATCACTCGTCTGATATCTTGACCAACTGTTTACCGACGTTGCCGCCTTTCAACATAGTCATGAAGGCGCGAGGCGTATTCTCGATCCCGTGCTCGATGTCTTCTTTGTATTTCAACTTTCCTTCTTTGAGCCACTGAGCCATTTGCCTTAGGCCTTCCGGATATTTATCGGCGAACTGGAAAACCAGGAAGCCTTCCGCCTTGGCCTGTCTGACCAGCAGCATCGTCAGAATCAATCGCGGGCCCATCTCAGGCTTCTCGAGATTGTATTGTGAGATCTGACCGCAGATAGAGATCCTTGCCTTGGTGTTGATCAACCTGAATACCGCATCCGTGATCGCCCCGCCGACGTTGTCAAAGTAGACGTCTACTCCGTTCGGGCAAAGCTCTCTTAGCTTCTCGTAGTAATCGCTCACGGTCTTGTAGTTGAACGCTCCCTCGAAGCCAAGCTCGTCAGTGAGGTAGCTAATCTTGTCATCCGCGCCGGCGATTCCGATAGCGCGGCAGCCTTTGATCTTCGCGATCTGACCGACTAGCGAACCGACAGCCCCGGCTGCGCCTGATACGACGACGGTTTCTCCTGGTTGCGGATTGCCGATTTCCAATAACCCGAAGTAAGCAGTCAGACCCGGCATCCCCAGAACTCCGAGCGCAGTCGAGATAGGCGCGAGTGTCGGATCAATTTTCCTGACACCCTGGCCATTCGACACCGCGTAGTCTTGCCAGCCAAAGGACATTCCTTCGACGATGTCTCCCTCTTTGAATGCGGGATTGTTAGATTTGACAACCTTACCGACTGCGCCGCCTCCCATCACTCCGCCGATCTGCACCGGTGGAGCGTATGACTTAATATCATTCATTCGGCCACGCATATAAGGATCAACGGAAAGGTAAATCGAGCGCACTAGAATCTGACCGTCTCCGGGAGTCGGAACGGGAGATTCAACTAGCTCGAAGTCAGAGTCTTTCGGAAATCCAACGGGCCTTGCCGCGAGTAATATCTGTCTGTTAGTCGTTGACATGAGAGCTTTCCCCAACATGAAGTTTCGTTTTCAAAACAAATCTTTCAGCGTCACGCCCGCCTTCGTCTTCGGATCAGACGACTTCAAGAACGTGACCAGGTCGAGCAGTTGTTTCATCGTGTAGGTCGCCGCGTAGTCTTTCGGCATAACGGAATCGCTTGAACTTTCAGCTTTAGCGACGTGGGCCTTTTGAACTGTGCGGAGAACAGCGGGTAACTCGGTCGTATCGTAGACTCGAATCGACTCGGCGTCTTCTTCCTTCTTAACCCCGATGATCTTGTCTCCGTTCCTGAGCGTCAGACTAATGGTCCAGTATCGCGAGTCTTTGTTCTCGTTTGGGAGAATGACGTTCAGGAATAATTCTCTCGCCGATCTGGTTCCGAGCTTTGACAGGTCGGGAGCGATCGGGGTCCCTTCACCGGCAAACGAATGACACGAATGACAGCTCTTTGCTTGAGCCGAATCGAAGAAGAGAGCCTTACCGGCCCGGACATCCCCCGCCATTGACAAGCCGGCTATAGCGTCAGGAGATTTCGCAACAACTGGTAATGACGGTGATGCAGGCTTGTCGGCAACCGGAGCGTCGGACTTGGCTGTGCCTGTCTTCGGATCGGACATGATAAAGGCGACAAGCTTCCATATTTTTTCTTCTGAGAGTTCCGACTCGAAACTCAGCATTCCCGTGCCGGGAATTCCGTTCGAGATGGTCTTGAACAAGTAAGCGGAATCGAGCCCCTTGCCGAGAACCCGAGGCGCACCCCCTCCAACGCCGCCAGTCCCGTGACAATACGCGTTACCACAGGAGGGCGCGAATAACTTCGCGCCTTCTGCAATGAACTGCGGGTCTTTGAGCTTCTCTTCTCGCTGCACCCCTGATGATGCAAAGGCCGCGAGCTGAAGGTATCTTCCGGCAAGTGTGGCGAACGCGATAACGACGACATAGACGAGAATCATACATCGACGCAGATGCCCACTGATAAGGAGGCGCGCGCATATGAGTCGCTCGGTGTTCATCCAGGTGCTTCCCTTTCAGCATTCATCGGCGCTCTGGCAATGCAAACACAAACAGGGCCGAACCGCCGGGCCAGCCCGCCGCCTCAGGCCAGGTCGCTGGCATACCGCTCACGAATATCGACCCTAGCCCCGAAGGCGCGGCTATGTACTGGCGGCCTTTGACCGAGTAGCTGATCGGTCCGCCTCGATGACCCGATCCGGTGTTGAACGACCAGAGTTGCTTGCCGCTCTTTGCATCAAACGCGAGGAAGCGACCTTCGACGTCGCCGGTAAACAGAACGTCTCCTCCGGTGACCAGCAGTGATGAAAGGATTGGATACTTGAATGGCACAGTCCACTTCTTCTGACCACTCACCGGATCAAAAGCGTCAAGGTGCGCGCGAATCTGTCCGTCAGGCGGCGGCTTCACGTTGACGTTACCTGCGACGAACGGCCGGCCCTCGCGAGGCTCTTGCGGAAGCACAGTCACGTTAGCGCACCACTCGATCCCGTCGTTGTACAGCAATCCAGTGCGCGGGCTGTAAGCGGAGTGATTCCAGCTTCGCCCTCCGCCCCAGTTCGGGCATATAAGATTTGGCTTTCCGATCTCGGGCTCATTGCGGCCGATCAACTTTCCCTCTTTGTCGATAGACTTGACCCAGGTGATCGTGTCGACATAGGGCCAGGCGTTGATGAACTTTCCCGTAACGCGATCGAGCACCCACACGAAGCCGCTCTTGTTCGGATGCACCAGAAGCTTCTCAGTCTTGCCGCCGCGCGTGACGTCTATCAACACCGACTCGTAAGCTGAATCGAAATCCCACGCGTCGTGAGGGATCTCCTGGTAGTACCACTTGAGCTTTCCCGTGTCGGCATCGAGAGCGACGATGCAGTTCGTGTATAGATTGTCGCCGGGCCGCACTGAGTTATTGAAATCCGACGACGGGTTACCGATTCCCCAAAAGATCAAGTTCTGCGCGGGGTCGTAGGAGCCCGTCAACCACGTAGAGCCGCCGCCGTACTTCCACATCTCGGTCCCGCCCCAGCTCTCGTGCCCTGGCTCTCCCGGTCCCGGTATTGTGTAGAAGCGCCACGCTAGCCTGCCGGTCTTGGCGTTGAAGGCATTTATGTAGCCGCGATGCGCGCTGTCGCCTCCGGTCCCGCCGACGATGACTTTGTCTTTGACGATGAAAGGGGCGCCGTTGATATTGCAGCCGCATTTTTTGACGTCTTCGACTTCGACATTCCAGACCTCTTTGCCCGTCTTCGCGTCGAGCGCGACTACGTGATTGTCCATCGTGCCGAAGAAGACCAGTCCATATCCAACTGCTACGCCGCGATTGAATTTGCCATAGGGCGAAAAGAAATCACGCGGGACTTTGTAGTTGTAGGTCCACAGCCGCTCGCCGGTCTCCGCGTTCAAAGCGAATACGCGGTTCTCGCTAGCGATCAGGTACATGATCCCGTCGACAACAATCGGAGTAGCGTTGAGTCCGCCTTCGACCTTCCCTGTTTGAAACACCCAGACCGGGACGAGATTCTTGACGTTGTCAGCGCGAATTTGATCGAGAGAGCTGTACCGCCACGCGTCGTAAGCTCCGAAGTAAGTGGCCCAGTTCTGCGGCTCTTTGCGCGCGTTGACCAATCGCTCGCCGGTCAATTCACCGTTCCCGTCCTGGGCACGCGCATAGACCTCGAGAGCGGTGAGCGCAACGATGAAAGCTAACGCAACTGAACCAGTCCGCGCGAGTTGATACTTTTTCGAATCGATCATTGCCACACTCCTTCACTTTCAGGCGCGTTTTGGAATCGCGCGAGATACTATCGCACACAAGGCGCCGACAACAAGCAGACGAGGATTCAAACGAGAGGTCAACTTGATTACAACGGCACAGAGGCGTTAAATATCCGAGGTGCCCAAGTTCGACTTGGCTCCAGGGGTTAAACAATGGGACTGGCTTGAACCTCAAACCCGGTGATAAGGGCACTCGGTGGGCGGCTGTCGCTTAAAACGAGTGCGGCGACAGTTCAGACAAAGCCCTTTGGTTTAGCACTCACTTGAACAAAACAGGAGAATTTATGAAAGAGAAACGCATACTCATTGGTTCGCTTGTCGGCGCCTTGCTGACATTAAGCATCGTCGTTTTCGCTCAAGTCAGTCGTCCGTACCGTGACGGTTCGGTGTGGAATGTGTCATTTATCAGAATGAAGCCGGGAATGGAGACGGCTTATCTGAACTACATTGCTACCGACTGGAAAAGGAATCAGGAGGCGACAAAAAAAGAAGGGCTAATCCTCTCCTACAAGGTTTTGACGACTGAAGGTCACACTCCGGGCGACTGGAATATAATGCTGATGACCGAGTACAAAGACATGGCGACGATGGAGGCCAACGAAGCTAAGGCAGATGCTTTAGCTCAAAAGGTAATTGGCGACGACCAAAAACAGATGCAAGGGTACAAAGACCGCCTTGAAATTCGGGAGGTGATGGGCGACAGGCTGGCGCGGGAAATTGTTTTAGAACCGCGACGTTAATGGTTTCATTTGTCGGCGCGGCTGGCGACTGCGGTTAAAACATAACGGCGCCCAACGAGTCATTGGACGCGAGCGCGAGACAGATTGCTTCTCATCAACCTTGCGTGGTTGCTTTGCGGCTTGTGCACATTTTGTTTCGCGCCCGCGTCAACTCCGACGTTATGCGGCTGCACCGGAGTCGCACTGGCCAGCAAACCAGACATGGAACTATTCTTTGCCAAAGATTCGTCACAGAAACCCAATCGAGCCGATATGGGTGTCGTGATCAGCTTTGGCGGTATATTCGTTGCTGAAAATCAACTCAAGCCACTCCGAGCGGCGATCGATGAAATTTGTAGACAATCAGGCATTCCTGATCCTGATGGCGTAGAGCTTTGGAAGCGTGAGAAATTCGCTTCGCGCGCTCCGGTGCATGCCCTTAGGTCGCGTCTTCAAGGAGCGACAACTTCACTGCCGCTCACGCGCCCGGTGATTCTGGACGTTCGCCAGAGGTTTCCATAGAAGCCATCAAGAGGGTTGGAAATGGCCGAACAGCCGACGAAGAAGCAGCGGAGCGTCACGAAGACTGAACTGGTCTGGGATGGGAAGTATGACAAGGACGGCAAGCGCGTTGCGCCGTTGAGGGTGGCATTGCCGTTTCAGACTGTCGAGACGGTCAATGAGTCAGCGCAGGAACGGCAGAAGTATCTGTTGTTTGAGTCGCGTGAGGCCTACGGCGGGGAGTTGAGGAATCGACTGATCTGGGGCGACAAGAAGTATGTGCTGTCTTCGCTTTTGCCCGAGTTCGCCGGAAAGTACTACTTCCAGCGCGAGGCGATGGAGACGCTAATTTACCTCTTCGAAGTGGCCGGGGTCCGGCGGCACAAGACACTCGTAGAGTCATTCGCAACGCGCAGCGACTTGCGGCTCCTTCAATATATGAGTTCTCGCGATACTGCGTGAAGATGGCGACCGGAAGCGGCAAGACAAAGGTCATTTCGCTCGCGATTGCGTGGCAGTTCTTCAACGCAGTTGCCGAAGCGCGTGAGGATTACGCGAAGAACTTTCTTCTGATTGCCCCCAACGTGATCGTGTTCGAGCGATTGCAATCGGATTTCGAATCCGCCCGCGTCTTTCGCACTGATCCCGTGATCCCCGATGAGCTGCGGATCTACTGGGACTTCCAATGCTACATGCGCGGTGAGGGCGAGCGCGCGAGTTCGATCGGGGCTCTGTACTTGACCAATATCCAGCAGTTCTACCAGCGCCCGAATACGCAGACCAACGAACCAGAAGAAATGACGGCAGTGCTTGGCCCGAAGCCACCGCCACAAAAGCTTGAAGTCGAGGACTTCGATCAGCGGATCGTGGCGCGAGGCGGGCCGGTAGTCGTGCTCAACGACGAGGCTCATCACGCGCACGACGAGGAGAGCGAATGGAACAAGACAATCAGGCGCCTGCACGGAGAAGTTGATGGCGGGCTTGCCGCACAGTTGGACTTCACAGCCACACCTCGCCACACCAAAGGCCAGTTGTTTTCTTGGACGGTCTACGATTATCCGCTGAAGCAAGCAATTGTCGACAACGTGGTGAAGCGTCCGCTGAAAGGGATCGCGAAGGGAATAGCCGAGCAGCGGTCGAGCATCGCAAGCACGCGTTACCAGGCGTATCTGACAGCGGGGGTGGAACGCTGGAAGGAATACCGCGAGCAGCTTCTGCCGCTAGCGAAGAAGCCCATCTTTTTTGTGATGATGAACAACACCGAGGAAGCCGATGACGTTGGAGATTGGTTGCAGAAGAAGTATCCATCGGAGTTCGGCGGCGACAAGCTATTGATCATTCACACCGACAAATCAGGCGAGGTCTCTAAAAAGGATTTAGAGAAGGCACGCAGAGTCGCACGCGAGGTAGACGACGAAAGAAGTCCGGTGAATTGCATTGTCAGTGTGTTGATGCTACGCGAGGGTTGGGACGTGCAAGGAGTGACGGTGATAGTGGGGTTGCGACCTTATACTTCCAAGGCAAACATCCTGCCCGAGCAGACTGTGGGTCGCGGGCTGCGCTTGATGTTTCGCGGAACTGGCACCGGCTATACCGAGCGACTTGACGTCATCGGAAACAAAACGTTCATTCAGTTTGTGGAGCAGCTCGAGCGCGAAGAGGACATTCAACTTGAGACGTTCGAGCTTGGCAAAGATAAGGTCGTTATCGTCACGATCGCCCCGGACCCTGAGAAGCTCAACAAGGACATTTCCGTACCCGTGCTGAGTCCCATCCTGACGAGGAAGAAAACATTGGCGGAGGAGATTGCAGCCCTGGATGTCGCTTCGTTCCAGTGCCCGGTGTTGCCGCGCAAGCAAACGGATCGCGCGGCAGAACAGTTCAGCTACGAGGGCTATGATCTGATCACATTGCAAAAGCTGATTGAGCGCGAGTACACGATCCCAGAGCCACAGACCGCTGAAGAGGTGATTGGCTACTACGCGCGTCGAATCGCCCAAGAGGTGAAACTGCCGTCGCAGTTTGCCGCGCTCGTTCCGAAGGTGCGTGAGTTTCTTGAGACGAAGGCATTTGGAGAACGGGTAGAACTAGACGCGCCCGGCATGATAAAGGCGATAAGTAGCAATGTCGCGCTTTATGTGACCGTTAAGGCGTTCACGGCAGAACTCCGTAAAATCGTCATTGAAGAATTGGAGCCGGAGCTTTTGCATCCGGGAAGGATGCTTTCTGAGACGCCGCCTTTTCCGTGGTCGCGCCCTAGATTCGCTGCCAGCAAGTGTGTTTTCAACCTTGTTCCCTGTGGCAATGAATTCGAGAAGGAATTTGCTCGATTCCTGGAGAAGGCGGACGATATCGAGCGCTTTGCAAAGCTCCCACAGCAGTTCGGCTTTACAATTGAGTACACGGACGCGGTTGGCAATCTGCGGTACTACGAGCCCGATTTCGTCGCGGTGACTTCCGACGGCAGCCATCAACTTGTCGAGACGAAAGGATTGGAAGACGTGAACGTCAGGAACAAAAACCTCGCTGCTCGATTGTGGTGCGAGAATGCATCAACGCTCACGGGCACACCGTGGTCGTATTTGATCGTGCGGCAAATCGACTATCAGAGTCTTCAGCCAACTGTGTTCAGTGACCTCGACGCTTTGAGTTCACAGGAACTCTAGGGGTGTCTCTTTGCGGACCGGGCCCCGGCCGCTTACGTCGCCGCTGATAAAAGGGTCAGGGGTGTATGCAGATACGCTAGTCCAGCCGTTGTGGCGTGCGTTGATACGAGCCCAAGATGGACGGAAGGCGAAGAGTAACTAAGGGAAACGGGGGTCGCGACGGGCGTGGCGTGGTGAGGTAGACATGAGTTAGGCCGCAACGGTCTGAAGCCACCAAGAGATATACGAAGACAGCGCTTGCTACATCACTCTGTCACTCCCGCAATAGAACTTGCGCAGCAGGTCGTCTACATCCTTTTTCCCGATGGCTTCAAACACTACAGCCGGAGGAAGACCGAGACCTTCGGCGAGCTTGAGCGCTGTCTCGACATTCAATGTGTTAACGACTGAAGAAAGTATCTTCGAGAGCAAGCCCTGATCGAATCCGGTTTGCCGACAAAAATCGACCTGACGCATCCCCTTTGTCCGCAGGTTGTCGCCTACGAGGTCAGCGAGCCGGCTGCGGCGAGCATCGACGCTTGTGCCACCACTCGAGCTGACCGTACCTGCTCCCTCTTTTGAGAGTTCTAAGATTGGCTTAGGCATTTAGGCTCCCCTCTACATTCGTCTTGTTTTCGTTTTTCAGTGTTTGAACCATATGTGCTTCTGTAAAGATGTTCTGGCGTGAACACGCGCGAGTCCAACAGCAACAGTTCGCGCTAACGTCCTCCACGCGACATGAACGTTACCAGCGAAGTGACGCCGACAACGCTCGAGAGCTTGGTAAACGTCTTGAACAAACTGCCGTGAACGACCACCGTATCGCCCGGGCGGAGAAAAGCATTCTCTTCCGGGTTGGCTTTACCTTTAAGAAACTTCTTCACGTCAGCCCTCAGCACCTGAACACGCCCGTCTTCGAACTGACGCTTACACGTACTGATTACTGCTTCGAGAGCCTCGCGGCTCGTTACGTGTTGACGGAACCCGTTGAGGCGACCCGTCAAATCGGTGCCGCCGTCGATCTTCGACGGCGTGATCTCCATGCTGGCTGTTGACTCGTAAAGGTTCGGCAGCTTCCTGAGCGCTACTCCGGTGGCGATCGCCAAGACCAGTGCCGGGATCAGTAGGGCTAGCTTCCGTCGGCGCGCGGCGCGCGAGTAATCGGCAAGGCTGCGGGCTCTTCGCGAATTCATTTTTTCACTCGATCCTTCCCTCTTCTCGCCATTCGTTAGCTGGGATGTTCCGCAACTTCCAAAGCTGCCAGGCAGATAAACCGTTCTCATCGTTACTTAAAAGAAGAATTGCGCTGGCTTTCCAGACGGGAGAATTGCGCACTGACTTCCCTGAACAGGTTATGGGTTAAAGAAGGCACGAATCGGGTCGTTTGGAGCGGTCATTCGCGACTAAGAGCCGTCATCTAAAGTGTTGACAACGATAAGTACCTAACTTATAACGAGTCGAAGCTACCCCTAATCCGATCTGGTTTATGATCGGGACGTCGGAATAGAGCCTCCGGATGCAGACTAGAAACGCTGCTGCCGTCCCACCGAGAATGGCGGCCTCCCTGCCCCTCGAACAAGTATCGTCCGAATCGTTGAGATCGCCTGGCCCTACTGCTCATGGTTGTCTCGCCTCCGAGCACATTAAGAGGAATGCCTGTATGTTAGCTCAAGGGTCTTATGCATCCGTGCCTGTGGCGGCGCCCCCATTAGACAGAAGAGATCGACTCTATTACCTCGCTGCTGCGCTGGATGAGATCAGCGAGGGGGCGGTGTTCATGAACGCGGAGGGGCAACTGATCTGGCATAATCGCGCATTTGACAAGCTGCTGGTTGAAAACCGCGAAGGCCATCTATTGGTGGCTGCGGTAATCGAGTCCGCCGCCGACTTCTATCAGGAGACAGATGACTCGCGCGGACAGACGGGCGAGCACTCTACCGTGCGCGACATGACGGTTGGTAGAATCGAGCACGAGATTAATTGCACGCTGATGCCAGAGGGAATGTTGAGTGAGGAGAGCTACGTCCTGTGCTTAGTTAAGCGATCGGCTTCGCGATGGTCAAGCTATGAGGAGCATCTAAGGCGGACTTGGGGATTGACGGAAAGAGAGGCTCAAGTGGCGGTCGAGTGCCTCAAGGGAAATAAAAATCTCGAAATAGCAGAGCACTTACGGATAAGCGTTGAAACGGTCAATAAACACCTCGATAAGGTGTATCAGAAGGCAAATGTTCGCGGCCGCGCTGAGCTCGCATCACGATTGCTCGACAGCGGATTGTGAACGCCGATTCTCTTCGGAATGCAGGGGGGGTCAGTCAGACTCTCCTGCTGTTTTTGTCTCATCAGTAATCCTTGCAACTGACTAAACCGTCATTGCTTGCGCTAGTGGTGAGCCGCCGCCTTCGATCACCCCATAGTCAAGTCTCTACTGTAAGAACCCCTCATCGGTCTCAACAGCGTAATGTGCGCCGGAGAGGCTTGAATCCAACCGGGTGCCATTAGATTAGTTTCGTCAGTTCTTATGCCAAGGCTTGCATGAGAACTCGACACGGTTTATTTTCAACCAATGCGCGTTGAAAAGTCGACTCACACCGTCTTTACGCCACTGGATGATGGAACGGGCGTGCTCCTGAACCTCGAAACCCGTTTCTATTACAGTCTCAATCGGACTGGCGTTGCACTATGGCGGGAGTTAGAACAGACCAATCCTTCCACAATTGATGATCTAGTTCGCGCGACTTGCGAGCAATTTGGCGTGGACGAAGACGTCGCTCGCCGAGAAATCGCGGCTTTCGTCGGCCAACTCGAGGACTTCAGAATGGTCCGTGTTCTGTGATTGAGGAGCCCCCGCCAGTGATCCACCCGGGGTTAATCGGGGCTTCCATGGTGGTTGACGAACGAGAACGCACCTACTTCGCTTCAAGGTGGGCCCCTAATGACTGAATTCCGAAGATCCTCTGCCCCAGAGTTCTAAGCGTGGCACGGTCGTTGCACAGGTGTCGTTGCGGAAGTGCTCGTTGTGGGACACCGAACACAAAATGGAATTCGTCACGATTACAGCAAAGTATGATGGCCGCCGGTATGTTGCCATTTACCGGAAATGGTTCAGCGAGAAACTTAGTGCCTGGGAGTTGGAGTTAGTGCCTGGGACGCTCCGGTGGTTGGACTGACGGTAAATCCTTCATAAAGCGGCCGTCTTCAAAGAGCGTTTCCACGATTGCCATCCTCGGGTTCCCGCATAAGGTCCCCGCCTGAGAACCTATCCTGACCGTGTACTCAGGCTCCAGATTTAAACCACACAATCACTTTCTGATGCGTCCTCGCAGTTTGTTCTCAGCACTCTTTGCTTGAAGGAAGAATTTTTTCTTTGTGGGTTGGTTCGCGTAAATACCGATTTTAAAAGGATTAGAAGCCGGAGCATAACTTCAGTCGTGATTGCTCATAATTTACTTTAACTTTTTTCTTGCATCCTATTGAAAGGTATGATATAACCCGCCGCGTAGACAACACCGCTTTATGTTCCTGCCATAAAGCGGTACTGTTTTGGCGGTGCGTTCGGGGGTAAGGAACATTCAGATAGGGGGCTACTGAATGTTCAAGGGGGCTTGTCGATTAGACGACCCGGCGCACCGCATCATCATATTCGTTTGACTCTTCCGAGTCAAGAAATTTAACGCTTAGGCTCAAACCATTCTCCTATCGCGTCGGAGTCGAAACTGCTGGGTTTCGGATCTCATCGCAGCTGTTGGAGACAATAACATACAGACAAGAAAGCAAATACGCCCGACAGGACTTGAACCTGTAACCCCCAGATCCGAAGTCTGGTGCTCTATCCAATTGAGCTACGGGCGCGCGTGAACGTCTGAAGAGATTACCGAGAAAAGTGTAAGTGTGTCAATTCCCGCCTCAGACTGCCCGCCGAGTCTGGCGAATCATTGTGCGGTTTCAAAGCCGCCTAGAAAGGCGCGAGCGAACTGGCTTGGTTCAATGGCCTATAAAGTTCGTTAAAGTCTCGCACACTTCTCTCAAAAATCGATTGAAAAGACGAGACATCCTCTGGATGCACGGTCAAATTAACCCCGTTTGCGAAAGCGAGGTAAGTGTCGAGCGTCCGTAGCTGCGGGGAGACAAGAATGACGTAGGTGCGCCGGCGCACCTGCGGAGTCAGGCTGTTAACGTACTGCATCATTGCAGCGCCTCCCTGGTGATCTGCATCAAAATTTGGGCTGAGTACGATAACTTCGGCGCGCGATTCGTGAAGAATCTCGATGGCTTCGGGTGCATAGTCGGCGGAGAACATTTCATAGCGCGACGGCTCGAGCGCCGCACGCAAACTCTCTCTCACTTGCGCGTCCTCTAGTCCGAGCAGCACTCGTCGGCGCTGCCATTTTTTCGAGTCCGCACCTTGAGGTTGGGCTTGCCTCAGCCCGGCCAACAATAAATCTGCAAGCGCGCGCAGTGAATCTGGCTGATCAACCTCAGTGTCCGGTATCGCATCCAGCACACCGGTGATCCCCGGCAGCCTCGGCTCCTCCCTTGGAGGAGGCATGACGGTAACCGATTGGCGGCAACGAGGACACAGCACGTTGAAGGGTTCAGTCGGCAGCCGCGAGTCATCAAATGTGAGACTCATAGCGCATTGCGGACAACTGGCTATCATTCTTGTTTCCTCCTCAATTCCTGCTGCTTCGCGATCCTTATAGGTGGAACAGCTCAACTTCGCGCATTGCCGGGAACGAAGCTATCCTTCATCTGTCAGCTCTCTCAACCACGCGTTGTTTCGCGGCGTCGGGAACCCGGCCCGGTTTGTAGAGGCGCTCGTCTCGCCGGCTCAACATATCGTCCGAGGTGCCTAGTCCCGACAGTCGCAACAATAAATTCGACGGATTGGTGGCGAAGGCGAGCCCAGTCTCTTGAGTGATTACACCGCTGCGAATCATCCGCTCGATAACCAGATCGAAGTGTTGCATTCCCTCAAGCTCCCCGTCATTCATCGCTTCCAGCAAATTCTTTCCTTCGCTCTCGCCCTGCTCGATATACTCGCGCGAGCGCGGCGTCGCCTTCAGGATCTCGACCGCAGCAACCCGCCCGTCGCCGTTGGCGCGCGGGAGCAGCCGTTGCGAAACGATGTAGCGGAACGCTTGAGCAAGCCGAGTTCGTATCACGTGTTCCTCTGACTTCGGGTAAATGCCGATTATTCGATTCACCGTCTTCGAAGCATCGGTCGTGTGCAGCGTCGACAGTACGAGGTGCCCCGTCTCCGAAGCTTCTAGCGCGATCTCCGTTGTCTCCATGTCACGCATCTCGCCGACCAGGATCACCTTCGGCGCCTGCCGCAACGCGGATCGAAGCCCAAGCGCGAAGGCAGGGGTGTCCGTCCCAAGCTCGCGCTGGTTGATGGTTGACTTCTTGTGTTGGTGCAGAAACTCGATCGGATCTTCAACGGTGACGATGTGGTAGCTGTATTCGGTATTGATCTTGTCTATGATTGCTGCCAGTGTCGAGGTCTTGCCGGATCCCGTTGGTCCCGTCAGCAGTACTATTCCATTTTTCAGATGCGACACGTCGCCAAGTTGCGACGGCAACCCGAGGCTTTCTATGGTTGGAATATTAGTAGGAATCACGCGCATCACTACAGAGATAGAGCCACGCTGCTTGAAGACGTTCACCCGAAAACGCACCTTGCTTGGAATCGCGTAACCGATATCAGCCGATCCCGTCTGAATGAAACGGCGTGCAGCATCCGTGTTGCCTTCCATCAGCGACATCGCAATTATCTCGGTCTGGTAGGGGGTTAGGTTTCGTAGCCCTTTGACCTCAACTGGCGTAAGCCTCCCGTTGATCTCAACTTGCGGAGGTCGGCCTACCGAGAAGTTCAGATCCGATATGTTGTCGGCCACCGAAAGCATTTTGTCGAGAATCGGCTGAAGCTCGAAGAAACTCATCCTTGTCTCCTGAAGACGCGGGTTCTTAACGGGAAAATAAGGCGTCCGTTTGTGCGGGGTCTTCTTACTGGAATAGGGGCAACCGTAGCCGCTATACCCGCCTGGGTGCGGTGAGCCCAAGATACGATAAGAACCCGAAGAGGGCAACAGTATTTTGGCCACAGACGGTAACGCGTCGATGATCGCGAATCACGCATTGCGCATGACTATGAGTGTTAGTATTGTCCGCTCATGACCATCCACCCCACCTCCATCATCGACCCCGGAGCGAGGCTCGGCGAAAGTGTAATCATCGGACCTTACGCTGTGATCGAGCAGGATACAGATATTGGAGACGGCAGCGACATTCGCGGGCACGCTATGATCAAGCAATTCACAACGCTTGGGCCAGCCAACATAGTTCACGAGGGTGCGGTGCTCGGCGGTGAGCCCCAGGACATTGGCTTTATCGACTGCACAAGCTACCTTCGCATCGGGTCAAACAATCGCATACGCGAGGGCGTGACCATGCATCGAGGTACTCAACCACAATCGGCGACGATCGTTGGCTCAAACTGTTCCATTATGGCGAACGCGCACGTGGCGCATAACTGCCGATTGGGAGACGGAGTCATAATGGCCAACAACGTCGCGCTTGCGGGCTACGTCGAGATCGAGGATCAAGTGTTCATCTCAGGCGGAGTTGTCGTGCATCAGTTCTGCCGCATCGGGCGTCTTGCGATGATCGGGGGGAATTCCAAGATCGTTCAGGACTGCTTGCCGTTCGTCATAACCGACGGCGCGCCGGGACGCGCTCACGGTTTGAACATCATCGGGCTCCGAAGAGCTGGCTTCAAATCTAGCGATATCCAGAAGCTAAAAGAAGGTTATCGGCTGTTGCTGCGATCGGGAATTCCGCTCGAACTCGCGCTTAAGCGCCTCGCCGATCTAGGCGACCCGCTAGTCGATCACCTGATAAGTTTCGTTGGGCACTCAACACGCGGCTTCTGCCACGAAGAAAGCAAAGAGCAAAGAGCTAAGGGGAAGGGTTAAAGAGCAAACGCGAGGGCGATGGAGAGGCCCCTAGCTCTTGGCGCTTCGCCCTTTGCCCTTTGCCCTTTGTTCTTTGCCTCTTCTCCTCCAGGATTCGGCTTCTCGGCGCAAGTTGTCGAGCGCGGATTGCACCGCTGCCTGTTTCCTCGCCACCTCTTCGCCGCTAGAGTCTCGGCCCACATAGATTGGCTTGGCAATCAGCGCCACCGCTCGCGCGAAAGGCCAAGGTATCTGCAATCGGTCCCACGTTGGGAGCTCGATGCATTTACTCGCAGCGATGTGAAATGGAAGTATCGCTTGCCCGGTGTGGCGAGCCAGTGTGACCGCTCCGGGCTTTGCCACGTAAGCCGGACCGCGCGGGCCGTCAATCGTAAAGCCTGCCTCGATTCCGTTGTGCAGACACTCAGCCATCTCAGCAAGAGCCCGCCCCCCGCCTCGAGTCGACGAACCCCGCGCCGTGCCGTAGCCGAATCGTTTGATCACACGTCCCGTGTACTCGGCGTCGCGGCTGGTGCTCGACATAACTACAATACCCCGGTTGCGCCAAAACCATGTCGCGCTGAGTATGCACGCGTGCCAGGACGTGAAGATCGGTCGATGTCCGCCCGAGAGAATCGAGTCGAGGTGCTCGCGGCCTCGCACTTCCCATCGCAGAGTCGAGCAGATCAGACAAATCAGTAAATAGAAAAAACCGTCAGCCGCGCGAATGATCCATCGGTCGCGTGTTCCATAGGGGGACAGATTACTAAATCTGTAGACGCGGTTTCGCAGGTCCTCCAAGCTCGCTGATGCTCTTGGGCGTGAGGCCCGGCGCGAAGATCGCCGTTCGCCATCGATGCGTTGAGTAGCTGTCCGTCCTTGCGGGTCTTCGGACGTGAGCGGATCAATCGGAACTGCCATCAGTATGCTATTGGCGAAACTCTAGGGCTCTTTCCGTTTCTTAGGCCCAGACTTGCCATTCAATTCCCTGTGTTCAAGATTGTAGAAGTCTAGCATCACGTCGGTCTTTCCGCGGAGGTCGCGCTCAAGCCGGTCGAGCGCCACTCGCACGACGTCGCGGTGATGCACTTTGCGCCGGCTCGGAACGCTGCTCACTTGAATCCATAGCTTATGAATCAAATTGACGTCGTCTTCCGTGAGATGCGGCGCGTGCGCTCCCAGATGAACGACGTGCTCAACGCCGTTGGGCTCAATCACCTTAAAGGTCACTTGCCGGCGAGGCTTCTCTGCCAGCCGCTCCCACGCGCGGCCCAGCTCGCGCGCCTGCTCCTGCGCGGTCATCTTCGACGACAGCCCGGCAACAAGCACAGCCGAATCAAGGCGCATCGCCGTCTGCGCCACCGCGTCGAAGACGTTCGTTGCCGGAACGATGACCAGTTCGACAGGCTTGCCGTGTTTTTCTGCCAGCGCCACGACTCGCGTAAAAAGCCGTTGCTCATATTCGGTAAACAGTGTCTCATCAGACAACTCGCGCTCGCCGCCGCCGGGCCCGGCTATCAACCGCGTGGTCAGTACGACAATGTCCTGTTCATCGGTGTTCGTGCGCTCGAGCACGTGCTCGAGGTGTGAGAGCGTATTGTAATCGCGCACGCCGACCAGCACATTACCCGGGCGCGCGCCCACGGATTGAAGATCGACAGTCTCGCTGTGCTGGAGCTGGAACTGATCAAGCTTGGAAGCGGTCAGGTCGAGTTTGCGTTGGTTTATTCGCTCAGAGATGGTGAAGATCGCAAAGAAGGCTCCAGTGAACACAATGCCCGAAATCGTCGCCACTTGCTTTGTAAGCAGGTTGGTCAATGCAATCGAAATCAGAATAAGGGAGACCGTGATAAGCCCCATCGGGATTTCGATCCTGCCTAAGCGAATATTGACCGGTACCTTCCATTCGCGATCCTCTGGCCGCTTGAAGCGCAACACCACCGTGGCAATCGCATTGAACGAAAAGCTCCAGATGACGCCAAACGCGTAAGCCTCTCCCAACACGAGGGTGTCACCTCGGGAAGCCACTATCGTGATGATCTGAAGGATCGCGATCAAGTTGATGGTTCGATAAGTCGTCCCGTACTTCTTATGCGGCGCGCGGAACCAGTCAGTCAGGACGCCGTCTTCCGAAACGCGATTCAGAACTCCGTTGGAGCCGAGAATCGCCGTGTTCACCGCTCCCGACAACATCAGGAACCCGACGATCACTACGAATCCCTGGAACAGAAGCCTTATCCATTCCGGACCCACAAAGTTCATCGCCAGCCCTGAGATCAGGTTTGTGAGATACTTGGGCCGCTCCTCGTCGGAGATGATCGCAACCGCAAAGAACGAGACCAGCGAGGTGAACAGAAGTGAGAAGACGAAAATGACGATGCCCGCCCGCATCAGGTTCTTGAGCTTCGGGTGCTCGAGCTCACGGTTCACCTGAGCGAGTGTTTCTTCCCCGCTCATCGCAAGCACTGAATGGCCGAACGCAATTAAGATCCCGAGCAGCCCAATGATGCTAGGCGCATTGTCTACAATCTTGAATCGGTCGCCGGTCGGGACGAACCATTCCAAATGCCGAAGCCAGCCAAGCGCGTTGTCAGGCGGACCCGAGAAACTGAGGTTCGATGGCGTCGGGAGCGGCGGCATCTGGCCCCCCCGCATAAGCAAGGTCAGACACGCCCACCCGATCAATATCACGACCATCACCGTAGTGATGTACATAATGCGCATCGCATCGTCGCTCGATTCGTGAACTCCTTTGAGGTTGCGCCGCCAAAAGTAGAGGGTTGCGAGCACGCCCACTAATGCCGCCAGGTAGTTGCCGGTATCAGTCGAGGGCGCCCACGGGTACCCGAAGTAAGTCGCCGTGCTCCCGACTAGCCCAACGACGTACTTTCCGGCGGTGACGCCCGAGATTGGTCCCGTCAAAATGAAATCAAAGATCAAAGCTGAGACGCTGAGCTTGGCCATCGTCCCGCCGAGCGCCTCCTTGACCACACGGTAGACACCGCCTCGGGTAAACATCGAAGACGATTCGATGTAGACCATTCGAACGGCGGAGCTGAACAACATCACGCCAAGGATGAACCAGGGCGCTGATTTGCCAATGTACTGCTCAGCGAGGCCGCCGGCGTAGAAAGCAGACGAGCCCAGATCGTTGAGTACAATGGCGGCCGCTCGCCAGAACGATATGAACGACAGCATCACCGTTGTGGCGACAACAACCTTAACGCGCGCGGGGCCTTTAGTGACGTTCATTCTGGTTCGTGCTATTGGCTTTCGTGGGATTTTTCGAACAGTGATAGCGGTGCGGGTCGGCAGTTCATTGCATGCGATAGGATACGTGTGCAGATCGTCTTGTCAAGCTAAGCAGTCAATCGCGGAAACGGGATGAAATAAAAACTCGCCGCGGCAAGAGACGTATGATCCCCTGGGAGCGCGGGCGTCTCGCCTCCTCTTCGAAAGGCTCATCTCGACAGGCGAGACGCCCGCGCTCTCAGGTGGTCACCTTCCGTAGAGCGCGATTCCCCAGAAGTTGATGTCCGGAGGAAGCGCGTTCCAGTTGTCGAATGAATGCGAGTCGTCCGATTTGTAGCGCAGCTTGTATCTTCCAGAAGGCAGCGTCACCATAACATCGACCATGCGATTCTTCGGCGCACCGCCTCCGTGCTTTGTCTCGAGCTGTTTCATCTCCCAAACGCGCTTTCCGGTTTCCGCGCTCTCGATCCAGCCGTAATCAAACACATCGGCGCCTTGCCCTTCGCCCATCGCAAAGACGCGAACGTTTTGCTCTTGCGGTAGAGTGAACTCGACGGTTTGATCCGCGTTGTCGGGAACCCGGACGATTTCGACAATGCTCTTCCTGGCCACAAGATCATCAGGCAGTGCCTTCGTGTACAGTTCTCCGTAGATCTTGAACAGTCGCGACGAGTCGCCCGATCTCCCGACGCTGGCATTGATCCTCGACTGCACCAGCAACTCCTTCTTCATCAGATCGGCGTAGGGTTGACCCGCGTTCCGCTTGAGTTGCGCCTTCAATTCTTCGGCCGAAGCTTGCCAGTTGATATCAGGCAGTTGTTGCTGGAATATCTCCGGGAAGATGAACGTCTTCAGGAACGCGAGGCCCACCGGCGAGCTCGTAACGTCTCCCGCACCGAGATCGGTTGGCCGGCTCAGGTTGTCTGTGTTCGCCATCGCGATGAATGTGATGTTGCGATCCGGGACCTTCAGGATGAGAGACGAGTTGCACGTCCAGTACCCGTAGTGCCAGATCAGCCGCGTGCCTTTGTAGTTCTGGGTAAACCAACCGAGACCATACGGAAGTGTCTCGCCTTTGATGGAAACCATCGGAGTGAAAGCGAGCTGCTGAGTTTCCTTGCTGAGGAACTTGTTCTGATCGATGGCGATGTCGTACCTGGCCATGTCGAGGACCGACGACATCAGCCCCGCAGACACGCCGAGGGTAGTCGGATACTTCGACTTCACGATGTTGGACTTGTCATCGAGGGCGTACGGCTGAGCCAGTGATTTCAACACGGCGTCAAAGCGCTGCTGTTGCTTTTCGGTGATCCGCGACTCGGTTAACGCGGATTGGTGTCCGTGAACCAGCTTCCACGTCCCGTCTTGCTTGTTCCAGACCATCGAGGTGCGTAACAACCCATCGTTGCGAACGCGTCCGTTGGGCAGCGTGACTGCTTGCTCCATAATGCAAGTCGACAGAGCCGTGTTGCCATAGACGGCAGCTTCCAGATCGTGCACCTGAAGATTCACTTTGACGCCCGCTTGAAAATCGCTGCGAAGCTGCGCTCTGTCGACGAAGAAAGCCAGGAGTCCTCCGTCCCGGCGAAAAGCGTTTTGCTGCGGAGCGAGATACCGTTCAATCTGATCAACGCTGTTCGAGTTGTAGCCAGCGATAAGATTCATTACCGCAGCTTTCACTTCGTCCTCTGTTTTCCGATCGGCTTCGTTTGGCGATCTGGTCTTCATGACGGGCCAGACGTTAGGAGCGGTCTCGTTCAACCCGAGCGGATCCAGGATATTCGCAATCAAGAGTTCGGCGAAAGACTTCCCGGTGGCTCGCTGGATGACTTTATCAAGTTCTCCGAATCGATTCCCGTTATAGCTGTAGCGTTCGCCCGGAGTGCCTTCGGAAGTATGTGAGAACAGGTGCTTCACTCGAATGACACCTTCGCTTTCGAGCGCTATGCCGTACTTCGAAACCGGGTCGTCGAGCTTTACCTTTCCCTCCTGAACGAGCTGCATCAGTATCGTCGAAGCAAATGTCTTGGTCAGCGAAGCCAGATGATACGAAGTGTGCTCGGTGGCCGGGATCTTGTTCTCAAGATCGGCGTAGCCTAGTCCCTTCGCCCACACGACCTTTTGGTCCTTCAAAATAGCGCAAGACATCGCGGGGATCTTGAGCTGTTGCCGAAGGCCATCTAGAAGCTGTTCGAGACGAGCCAGCCGCTCGGCATCCGAAATAGAGGCAGTCCGACTTGACACCATCCGGCTTGTTTGTCCGGCGAGTATCCCGTGTCCCGACGGCGTCACAGCCAACACGGCTGCGATAAGGAAACAGATTCTGATCTTCATTGTGACCTCTTTCAAGCGCGATCTGTACCGCGAGCCAGGGCTTTACTCATACCTCAATGCAATCATCGGGTCCACTTTCGTCGCGCGGCGAGCAGGCACCAAACACGCCGCCAAAGCCACTCCTGCCAATATCGCCGAGATCACCGCAAACGTCACCGGGTCCGTTGCGCTGACGCCATACAGCAGTGTGCCGATCAATCTCGTCAAAGCTGCGGCCGAAATGAGACCGATGCCGATGCCGATGCCGACGAGCGTCATCCCGTTGCGAACTATCAGCTTCAAGACTTCACCGCGACCTGCGCCGAGCGCCATTCGTATCCCGATCTCGTGAGTTCGCTGGGTAACGGAGTACGAGATGACGCCGTAGATTCCGACTGCCGCCAGTATCAAAGCCACGCCCGCGAAGAGCGCAAATAACACCGTGTTCAAACGACGCTGCGCGATCATTCCTCCAAGCAGTTGATCTATTGTCCCGATGTGCGAGACTGCTTGATCGCGGTCCATCGACCAGACGACGTCGCGCACGGTAGCCGCCATGCTTTGTGGATCAGAAGCGGTCCGCACGACGAGAGTTAGAAATCCGATAAACTGTCTCTGCGTGTAAGGCAGGAAGGCTTCGCACCTGACGTCGGCATCAAACCCGGTGCGTCGCATATCGGCAACCACGCCCACGATCGTCAGCCACGGAGAGTTCGAGTTCGAATCCCCAAACTTGAAGCGCTTGCCAATCGGATCCTCGCCTTGCCAAAAGCGGCGAGCAAACGTGTCGTTGATCACCACGACTCGTGGCGAATCCGGGCCGTCCTGTTCTGTCAGCTCGCGGCCTCGCAGCAGTGAAATCCCCATCGTTCGAAAATAGCGCGGCGTGACGAAGTCTATAGGCGCTTCGATCTGTTCGGCGGTTGGCACCGGTGCTCGTCCCTCGATCGTGAAGTTCCCGGAGTCTGGAAGCCCCTCGATGAACACTGCGGTGATCGCGCCGGCCGATTCGACTCCCGGTAAGGCTTCCACTCGCTCGATGAGCTGGCGGAAGAACGCCGCGCTCTGCTGGCCTTGATATTTCGAACGAGAGAGCTGAATGTTCATCCTCAGCACATGATCAGGATTGAAGCCGAGATCCACTTTCTGAAGTTGCATGAAGCTCCTGATCATCAAGCCCGCGCCGATCAGCAACACAAGCGAGAGGGCAACCTCGAACACGACCAGCGTGCTTCGAACGTGGCGGCTTTGGACGCCTCCGGACGCGCCGCGTCCGCCTTCTTTGAGCGATTCGTTCAAATCGAGTCTCGAAGCCCGAAGTGCCGGCACGAGTCCAAACACCAGTCCGGTCAGAAGGGAGATGAGCAAAGTGAAGCCGAGCACCCTGAGATCAATTCCGATCTGGCCGCGCCGTGGGATGTCTTCGGGGCTCAGCGCGACAAGGGCCCTCAGACCCCAGTTGGCGATCAACAATCCAACCACGCCGCCCAGGACAGCGATCAACAGGCTCTCGGTGAGCAACTGCCTCACGAGCCGCAGGCGTCCCGCGCCGAGAGCCGTGCGGATGGCGATCTCTCGCTCGCGCGAAGCTGCTCGAGCCAGCAAGAGGTTCGCGACGTTCGCGCACGCGATCAGCAGCACAAACGCGACGGTGGCTAGCAGGGCCAGCAGCGCGGGCCGGACCCTTCTCACGACTTGCTCGTGAAGCGGGACGAGATTCACGCCGTAGCCGGCCAGATCAGGGAACTGCTCGACTAAATGCGTGGCTATTGCGCCCATGTCTTGTCTTGCCTGCGAAAGCGTGACGCCGGGCTTCAAGCGGCCGATGATCTGATAAGCAAACCCGAAGCGCGAGTTCCTTCGATTGGCGTCGGGCGCAAGCGGCACCCACAACTCGGCGTCTTTGTGCGGGAACTTGAAGCTGGCCGGCATCACGCCGATCACCGTTCGCTTCACATCGCTGAGCGAGATCTCCTGGCCGAGGATGTTCCGGTCGCCGCCGAATCGCCGCTGCCAGAACCCGTAGCCCAGAATCACCACTTGATCGCGACCGGGCACTTCTTCTTCAGGTGAAAACGTGCGACCCATCAACGGGTCGACACCCATCACGTCGAAGAAGGAGGGCGAGGCCATCGTGCCGATAACTCGCTCGGGCTCGCCCACGCCCGTGAGGTTCACGCTTATTCCATTGAATACGGCGAGTGGTTCGAACGACTGATTCTTGTCGCGGTAGTCGGAGTAGTTTGCGTAGGAGTGAATGTCTTGATCGAGATTCAAGCGGTGATTGTCCATCCATACCATCACCAACCGGTCAGGATCGTGGTAGGGAAGCGGGCGGAGCAGGATCGAGTTGACAACGCTGAAGATCGCAGTGTTGGCGCCGATGCCTATGGCGAGCGCAGCCACCACAACGATAGTGAAGGCCGGCTTTTTGGCCAGCATCCGAACGCCATAACGAAGATCTTTCAGCAGAGTTTCCATAGTTGTAAGTGTTGCCTGCGGTCGGAAAGAATTGAAAATTGAAAATTGAAAAATGCAAATTGAAAATTTCAAGTCCGGCGAGTGCGATGAGGGCCTTCAATTTTCAATTTGCATTTTTCAATTTTCAATTTTCAATTCTTTTCCAGAAACCACTCATTCATACCGCAGCGCGATTATAGGGTCTACCTTTGTAGCCGTGCGAGCGGGGACGTAACTCGCCGTCAGCGCGACTACAATAAACAGCGCAGAGGTTCCTACGAACCTAATCGGGTCCGCAGCGCTGACGCCGAACAGCAAGCTCGCAAGCAAGCGCGTGACGGCGAATGCCGCGCCAAGCCCCTAACACTATGATGTGAGGTCGGAAGCGGACTGGGGTTCTTGACGTCAGTCGTGAAAATCGAAACAAGCTGAGCGGGACGGTCGACCGGCAGCGGCGCAAACAGAAACGCGCTCACAATGCTGAAGATCGCGGTATTGGCGCCGATGCCCAGGGCCAGCGACAACAGAGCTACGATAGTAAATCCCGGGCTCCTGAGCAGCATCCGAAGCCCATAGCGAGCATCTTTGAGTAGCGTCTCCATTCTTCAGCCTCCGGGAGTTGTTGTCGCCGCCTCTGATGCTACTGGTTGAAAGTTAAACTAGACGGCGTTGGGTTTAGTTCCCGTTTCTGGGCAAGAGCAGGGACTATCGCCGCATTGCGAGTGGCTTCAACATGCTGCCACTGGTCTCGCAAAGAGCACAAACCAAAATTGGGGCGTGCTCTCGGGCCGCTGTTGATACTGGTTCGTACGCGGGTGCTGAAAGGTAGGGGCCAACTTGATGACAAAAGCATCGGCCAGAACAGCCTTGCTGTGGAACTCTTTGCGGTGTGGAGACTCGAAGAGGCTAAGAACGTTTCTCAGATTGTGCTTGCATCGCCGTTTGCCAGTCCGTATCCTGAGTACCGCGAGACGCGCGAGGAGATTGCACTCAAGGGATGTTCGGGCCTCGATCCGTCGTAGCTTCTAACTAAAGGACTCCCGAGGCCAGTAACCTTGTGCGCCTGCCTCTGCCCAAGCCAAGGGATAGCCTCGCCGTCCAACCATCTCCGGCAAGTCAACCGGAGCGCGTGCTTAGCTTGCAAGTGTGGAAGAAGAAAATGCCCAAACAATCAAACGGTGATCCTCAGGATGCAACGACTCCCTTGCCCACAACAGACGAGGAGAAACGGGCCAGACTCAAGGAACTGGAGAAGCTTACGACGAGGGAAAAACTGCTGGGGATCATGAAAATGATCGGCGATGAACGCGTAGGTGACGATCAGTTGCTCGGGGCGCTGATAATTCTGGAGGGTCTGGAGCCGAAGGAGAATCAAGGGAGCTAAACCCGCTTAAGCGCACCACTTCATGCATGGGAGCACGTCAGCTTTTTCGCGCATACCCACCCTCGGTATACTGAATTAAGATTCTTGTTTGTCTCACGTCCTGAATTCAAAGCTATTTGGAAACACTCATGACAACTGAACGGCTTGAAGCCTCACTGGAGAATGCCCTTTCTTTCCGCGCGACATTGTTTGATGAGCGACATGAAGCTGCGTTTCGGCTCTTCAATGGCTTCACCGAAGGCAATCTCGACCTTGTGGTAGATCTATACGCCAAGACGCTAGTCATACATAACTACGCCGATAAACCAAAGCATGGGCTTGGCTTCGTGTGCACAGCTCAGCAGTTCCTTTTAGCACGTTTGCCCTGGATTCAGTCGGTTGTTGTGAAGACGCGCAACAGCCAGGACCGACAAGAAAAGCGCGGAACGATTGTGTACGGAGAGACAGCGGATCGGAAGATACGCGAAAATGGCATCTGGTATGCAATTGATCTGATGATCAATCATGACGCTAGCCTGTATCTGGATACGCGCAACGTTCGGCATTGGGCTAGCCAACGTCTCAAAGACAAATCCGTGCTCAACACTTTTGCCTATACGGGCAGTCTGGGCGTCGCAGCGCAAGCGGGCGGCGCTGCGCGCGTAGTCCATGTGGAATTGAATCGCAAATTTCTGAACGTCGCCAAAAGCTCCTACACGCTGAATGGTTTTCCGATCAACAAGAAAGATTTTCAGGCAGGGGATTTCTGGCCGCAGATCAATCGCTTGAAAGCCGCTGACGAGCGCTTCGATTGCGTATTTCTCGACCCGCCTATTTATTCTGCAACCCCCAAAGGCGTCGTAAATTTGGCGCAAAGCTACACGCGCCTTATCAATAAGGTGCGTCCCTTAATCAATCATGACGGCTATCTGGTAGCGATCAATAATGCGCTCTTCTTTTCGGGCGCGGCGTATCTCAAGGAGATTGAATCGTTATGCGCAGATGGATACTTGAACATTGAAGAGCTAATTCCAGTTCCGGCAGATATTATCGGCGACTCACGGACGCAACGCGCTGAGTTAGTAGCCGATCCAACTCCCTTCAATCATTCAACCAAAATCGTCGTGGTCAAGGTCCGCCGCAAAGTTTGACCGAGCAATTGTGCTCGCCCTAGCGGGCTGCTGAAAAACTAACCTATCGCCACTAAGGCACGAGGGCACAAAGGAGCACAAAGCCAACATACTGCATTCACTGACTTGGTGATGCTTCGTGTCTTTGTGTCTTAATGGCGAGCGCCCTTTTTCAGCAGCCTGCTAGAGAGATGTAGCCCTGCTCAGCATCTCGCTTGCGTCGCTTAGAACCCTCGAAAGAACAGCATTTGTACTAACATCGCCAGTCAATGTTTCAACAGCCACTACGCGGGTCTCCGCCTTGCCTGTCGGCCGCCAACGCTCGAGCATTCGCGCTGAGCTGAAGCCCGCGAAGACATCGATGCAGGGGACCCCGAGCGCGGCGGCGATGTGCTGGCCCGCCGAATCGTAGCCCACGTACAAGTCGCTTTGGCCTATCAATGCCGCGAGCATCCCAATGCGGCCATCCCAAACCACCAGCTCGGCATCGAGTTTATCCGGCTGGCTCGTCAGGTTCTGCTCTCTCATCTCAACGACGCGTGCATGGCGTCCGTCAAGCTCGATTTGCGTTGCAGCAGCGATGACTCTATCTGCGCGCTCGATTTCCTCTTGCCCCGCGCCCTTATCGAGGATCACTGTCGTCCCATGTCGAATCAAGGTGCTGACGAGTGATTGTTCAAATTCGTCGCCGATTCGCTTGGCCGGGGTTTCTCCGACGCCGAAGTTGAGGGTCACAATCGGGCCAGATCGACTGCGCCTGATTGCCTGCACGACGCGACTCGCAGATTGCAGATCGCCGCCATTCAGACACGCTTGCGGATAGGTCGTCATCTTTGCCGAAAGGACCTCGTCAAGCCACGTGGAAGTCAGCTCGCTCAACGACCGCGTCGTGCTGCTGCCGTACTCGCGGCTCGGAAAGAAAAGGTGATCAGGTCGCAAGAGCGGTCCGCCCTCTGACGAGTCACCCTCTCCAGTAATCGGCAGCAGTCCGAGCTGGGTCAGCCTTGTGTCAGGATCAACGATCAGGTACTCGGCGTGCCCAAGCTCCCGGGTCAAATCGCGCACCGCCTTTAGCAGGCCGATCCAACTGAGCAACCGCTGCATCGTGGTTCCCGCTCGCCGATAAGTGATCTCTTTGAACTGCAGCCGCCGGTCGCCACCGAAAAGTTCCGACGCCTTTCTTCCGCCGACCAGCACGATCTCGGCTTCAGGAAAGCTTTGCTTCATTCGCTCGATGATCACGCTGGTGATCGCGACGTCGGCGCCGAGCGTCACGCGCGACAGGACGATCACACGCCGCATGCGCTGGGCCCACTCGTGCGTTAGGGGCAACGGTGAGACTCGTCGGAGCGTTTCCGCGCGAGCGATCAAATCCTCTTCGCTTTGAAGTCCGAACCTCTCCAAATTGTCATCGAGAGGGGCGGCGCCAGGATTCCGCCGACAGGCCTGAATGACTTGCGCAAACGCGCGGTTGTAGACGTTAACCGCGCCTGGCTCGAACGAATCCGCCAGTTGCTCGACCAACGACGTGAAAACGCTTCTAGTGGCGGGTTCCGCGACTTGCTCATCTTCCGAGGCAGCAAGCTCAGCGAGGCGGGCAACGTGGCCGCGCAAGTAGCCACCTGATGAGCGATATTCGCTCAAGAACTCTGCGACAAGTTGCTCGGAGACAGTTCCCATCCTTAGAGGCCGCTTAGATTTGTTCTATTACCGGCTGCAGATTATCCCAACGGCGGCGACAAGTAACAAGTATTTCGAGTTGATTCTCCGCTTGACTCTCGACTATTGCGGTGATAGTTTCCGGGCGCTAAAAGCGCGATATATCTTTCCCTTCCACCAGTGGAGCAACCTGAAGAGGACGCTATGAACACCATCAAGATTCGCCTGAACACATCGGGCAAGGCGATCTGCCTTCGCTTGCTAGTTCTCGTTTCGGCTGTCGTTCTCGCTACGACCGGAATCGTGTATGGACAGAACGGCAAGCTGAGACCGGAAGAAACGGCGCTGAAGAATTTGCAATGGCGCGCCATCGGTCCCGCCAACATGGGCGGACGCATTGACGACATGGCCGTGGTTGAAGGCAACCCTTCCAACTTCTACGTGGGAGCGGCGACTGGCGGCGTGTGGAAGACGACCAACGCCGGCACGACCTTTGAGCCCATCTTCGACGACCAGGGATCGACGTCAATCGGCGACGTCTGCATCGCGCCCTCTGATCCGAACGTGATCTGGGTTGGTACCGGAGAGCCCAACAATCGACAGAGCTCGTCGTGGGGCGACGGTGTTTATCGCTCGCTCGACGGCGGCAAGACCTGGCAGAACATGGGCCTGAAAGATTCCAAGCACATCGGCCGGATCGTCATCGACCCGCGCGACCCGAACGTCGTCTACGTGGCGGTGGTCGGGCACCTTTGGGGGCCTAATCGCGAGCGCGGCGTCTACAAAACGACCGATGGCGGCAAGACGTGGACGCAGTCGCTGTTCGTCAACGAAGACACCGGCGTAATCGATATCGCGATGAATCCTCAGAGCCCAGGGACGCTCTACGCCGCGGCGTATCAGCGACGCCGCACCCCGTGGGGCTTCAACGGCGGCGGACCAGGCAGCGCAATCCACAGGACGATTGATGGCGGCGCGACGTGGACCAGGCTCACCAGGGACCTCCCCGAAGGTATCACCGGACGAATAGGCATTGACATTTACCGCGGCGACCCCAACATCGTCTACGCCATAATCGAAAACGCCAAAGGCGGCGTCTTTCGATCGGATGACCGCGGCACAACGTGGAAGAAGATGAGCGATACCAACTCGCGGCCCATGTATTACAGCAAGGTTCGCATCGATCCCAACAACGACCAGCGCATCTGGCAACTGGCCGCGTCAATGTTCGTGTCCGACGACGGCGGCAAGACCTGGCAGACCAACGTGGTCACGAGAATTCACGGCGACTATCACGCGATGTGGATCAACCCTGCGAACTCGAATCACATGCTTGCGGGCTCGGACGGCGGGATTCATCAGTCGTACGATCGAGGGCGCTCGTGGGATTATATCAACACGATTCCGCTCGGACAGTTCTACGAGATCTCGCTCGACAATCAAAAGCCCTACATGGTTTACGGCGGGCTTCAAGACAACGGGAGCTGGGCCGGCCCGAGCGGCACGCTGAACCAGGAAGGTATCACCAACGACGAATGGTTCCGCACAGGCGGAGGCGACGGATTTTACTCCGTGGTTGACACGAGTGACCCGAGCATCATCTACGTCGAGTCGCAGGACGGCAACGTCGCGCGATTGGAGCAGAAGACCGGCGAGCGGCGCAACATAAGACCCGAGCCTGCGCCGGGCGAGAAGCCGTATCGATTCAATTGGAACTCGCCGATCGTTATCTCTCCTCACAACAACCGCACCATCTACTTCGGCGGAAATCGCTTCTTCAAGTCCAGCGATCGCGGTGATACGTGGACGCGAAGCGAGGACCTGTCAAAGGACCAGGACCGCGACAAGCTGCCGATAATGGGCGTGCTTCCCGACAGAAACATGCTCTCGCGGCACGACGGGGTGCAGAGCTTCGGCCAGGTAGTCACGCTCGCCGAATCGACGATCAAAGAAGGCTTGTTGTACGCCGGCACCGACGACGGAAACCTTCACGTGTCGCGCGACGGCGGCAAGACCTGGAAGAACATCACCGATAAGGTTCCCGGAGTGCCAACGAACACTTACGTGAGCCGGGTCGTTCCCTCGCGTTTTGCCGAGGGCACGGTTTATGCGACGTTCGATGGACACCGCGCTGACGACTACAACACCTACGTCTTTGTCTCGCCCGACTACGGCGCGACCTGGAAATCTTTGAAGAGCGATCTCCCGGCGGGCGTTACCTGTCGCGTCATACGGGAGCACCCGCGCAATGAGAACTTGCTTTTCTTAGGCACGGAGTTCGGCGCATTTGCCTCGCTCGATCGTGGCGGTCACTGGACCCGCTTGAAGGGCAACCTGCCGCTGGTGCGAGTTGACGACATTCAGATACAGGCCCGCGACAACGACCTGGTACTTGGGACACACGGACGATCGGTGTGGGTGCTAGACAACATGGGCGCACTTGAAAAGATATCCGACGCCGTGATGGCGTCTGACGTTGCTGTGTTCGATGTGCCGGCCGCAGTAGCGTTCCGGCTGTCCAATCGCAAGGGAAACACTGGCCACAAGTGGTTCTCAGCTCCGAATCCTCCTAATGGCGCGATGATCGACTACTACTTGAAAGCGGCGCCTCAAGGAAATGTCAGGATCACGATCACCGACAAGAGCGGAAAGGTCATACGCGAGATGACCGGTCCGAAAGAAGCCGGAGTCAATCGCGCAATGTGGGACCTTAGGCTCGGCTCGCCGAACCAGGGTGCCCTGGGCGCCGGTGGCGGCGGCGGGGGTCGAGGCGCCGGCGGTGGAGGAGGAGGCGGCCGCGGCGCCGGTCAGCAAGCTCCCCAAGCAACGCAACCGGCTGCGGCTGGAGCGGCTGCGACGCCCGAGCCACAAGCCGCAGCGCAGTTCGGAGGCGGAGGTGGGGGCGGAGGTTTTGGCGGCGGTGGGCGCGGACCGCGCGTTCCCCCAGGCGAATACAACGTAAAAGTTTCTGCTGCCGGCAAGGAAGCTACGACGACCGTGCGCGTTCAGGAAGACCCGCGCATACAGATCTCCGAAGCTGATCGCGCGAAGTGGAGCGATGCTTTAATGAAGGCGTACGAGCTTCAGCGATCGGCTGGCGCATCGCAACGTTCGGTACAGAACCTAAGGACGCAGATGACGTCGCTTCAAGAGTCGCTGAGGCGCACTCCGAATGTGCCGAGGGAAGTCAACGATGCAGTGAAGTCGGTTTCTGATCAAGTCGATGATGTTCAGAAAAAGCTCGTTCCTGTGTTCGACCAATCTGGCAGTGCGGGACCTCCGCTACCCGGCACGCCGCGTCCTGTGCTTGGCAGAATCGGCCAGCTTTTCAATGGACTTGATAGCTACACCGCGGCGCCGACCCCCGATCAAACGGCGAAGCTCGGCGAGTTGGCCACTGAGCTGAAAGCGCTGATCGATCAGTTAAACAAACTGATCGACGAGGCAGTGCCAAACTTGAATAGGCAGATTCGCGATGCCGGGGTCTCGTTTGTGAACCCCGGTCAGCGAGTCGCACCACCCCAATGACAAAGTGACATCGAGCGGGCGCGGGAGTTTCTGCGTCCGCTCGCAGTTATGAAAAAGAGCGACGCGATGCGCAGTCTTTATCAAGGGTGTGCGCCCCCAACACCGGTGAAGGGTGTGTCGCTTTTACGAACGATGAACGAGCGAATTTCGCTCCTGTCTATTATGTGTTCGATGTAGTCCTGCGACTCGGCCATTTTTGTATCTCGCACCACTCAGTCTCGCCCACTTCAGGAACGCTTCCACTATCACGGGATCGAAGTGTTTACCTGAATTCGCGACTGTCTCCGCACGCGCTTCATCGTAGCTTGCCGAACGCCGAGAGGGTCTGTCGCTGATAATGCCCTCTAACGCATCAGCCAGACAAAGCATTATCGGCTTCTACATCTGAGGCCGCGCCGGCTTCTTTTCGACGGCTGGGCTGCGAAGCGTCTTTATGGCGCCGCGTATACCGTCAGCGTTCTTGTCGTCCGGGGCCATCTTCAAATACCGCTCCAACTCGTCCGCGGCGCGCTGACGGTCCCCTTTCTTTTCGTAGAGCCGCGCCAGTTGAAGATGCACTACAGCTAGCTTGCTGCCGCTCAACTCGAATGCTCTTTGAAGGTCCTTTTCCGCGAGTGCGAAGGCGCTCTCTTGCTCGGTGGCTGCCGCGCTTGACGCCAATGGATTAATGGCAGCCGCATCTTCGATCAAAGCGCCCGCCCTCAACAAAAGAGGGTTTGGGTCTGTTTGATTAAGCCGAGCGGCCTCGGCCAAAACCCGCGCAGCAAGGGCGTACTTTTTCTGCCGCATCAACACCTGCCCGAAACCCTGATATACGCGATCATCCTTTGGATTGATTCGCCGCGCCTGTTCGAACTCGGCTATCGAATCATCGAGGTGGCCCTGCTTCATCAACTCGGCAGCCAGCATCAGGTGGGCGTCGAAATAATCGGGATAGGCTTTTATCGCTTCAAGCATCGCACCGGCTGCTTCTTGTGACTTGTTGTCCTTCGCAAGTTTCGCCGCTCGATCGAGGGCGTCACGCGCGACCTTCGGTATGCTCTGACCGGCGATGGTTCTGTTAGATAAGAGTGGCGGGGTAGCCGCTTTGGGAATGAGAGTAATCTCGACTGTCCGCTGCTCGCCAACACTATCCGGCGTGACAGTCCTTACAAAATCGACGTGCTCGTTCACTGCGTTGAAATCGGGGGCTGAAATCACGATGATGTAGCTAGTCTCGGACAGACCGGCGAAGATGAAATCGCCTTCGTTGTTCGTCACTGTTTGATTGATCTGCTGGCCGTTGCCAGTCTCAAGCTGGATGATCACCTGCGACATATTGCGGCCGGACGAATCACGGACCTTACCGCGAATCACATTACCTTGCGGCCGCGCGAGGGCGATTGACGCAATGCAGGTCATTAGCATGAGCGCAGCAACGATGCGTGAGCGATGTACTCTCTTCCAGGCTGTGTCTCGAAGCATTTTCGATTCCGTCACATTAGTGTGCACGCAGCTTTTTTATAGCTGCGCGGATTGCCGGCTCGTTGTCTGGCCGGGGTTGCATTCGCAGGTAAGCTTCCAACTCATCGGCAGCGAGCGAACGGTTTCCCCGCTTTTCGTAAACGCGAGCCAGATGTAAGTGCACGATGGCAAGCTTGTGCGCGCTGATGTTATCGGCGGCTTTGATGTTCGCTTCAGCCTCGTTCAGACTCCCAATCTCAATCAGCGCCACGCCGCGCATCAACCGGGCCTCAGCGTTTGCCGGATTCAAGCGCGCCGCCTCCCCAAGCACTCTCGCAGCGATCGCATACTTCTTCTGTTCGAACAGAACCAGCCCGAACGTGTGATAGAGCCGACTGTCTGTGGAATTGGCGGCGCGCGCCTTCTCCAGTTCCTGGATAGCGTCGTCGTAGCGATGAAGTCGAAACAGCTCAAGGCCAAGTGCGAGGTGCGCGTCGAAGTATGCTGGCATTATTCTAACTGCTTCCTTGAGCGCGGCTATGCCGTCATCACTCTTGTGCTCTGCCAGCAACTTTAAGCCGCGCCGGTACGCGTTCAACGCAGACTCAGGAACATCCTGGTGGAATACAGTTCCGCCGCGAGGTGTTGCAGCTCGGCCTTTCGGCGTCAGCACAATATCTATTCGAACCATCTCGCCTGGTCGCGTCGTCGCTGAGCGCGTCAACTCCACGCGCTCGGCTAATGGTTGGTGATCGGGATCGTCTACCGCAAGTACGAAAGACGCTCCCTCAAGACCGCTGAACGCGTAATCGCCTTCATTACTGGTGAAGGTTTGAGTGACGAGTGCGCCGGTGCCGGTCTGGAGTTCGACGAGAACGTTAGCAACCGGGTGGCCCGACTGAGTTCGGACCTTGCCTATTATGGTGTTGCCCGTGCCAGATTGCCCACCGGCAACGAAGGTCAGAATAAGCACCCAGACTGCGGTGGCAACAAAACTCTTCTTGCGTTTATAGTCCAGCATCTAGTTTGGCTACCTAACAGCTACGGCAGTAAGAAAAAATGGTGGGACCGTCCGCAGGCCCCACCACTGTCAAAGATTGTTCCTGTCCTAGTTCGCTTAGAAGGTGAACCTCAAAGCGAACTGGAAGGAGCGAGGCCCGCCCGATCCAAACACGCTCGTCTGGCGCTGTGTAGGACGAAACGTCGTGAACTCGAAGCCTGGCGTAGCCGCGTCATCCTTTGCCGGAATGACATTATCAGAAAAGGTAGTCAGGTTGGCAACGTTGAAGACGTTAAAGACTTCGCCGATCAAGTCGAGCCTCCTCGACTCAGTAAAACGGAAGGCCTTCGTGAGACGAATATCTTGCGAGATCAACGAGTCGCTTCCGATGTTAGTCCCCGGCGGCAGTTCCGCAAGCTCACGCAACTCGGTGCCGAACGGATCAGCTCCTCCTACTCCTAACTTGCTCCGATTCGAGTTGTAGTTTCGAATGATCTCGTTCAGCTTGCTCAGCGAGTTGATTTTTCGGCCCACTTCTCCCGGGTTGGCCCCTGGTAGGTACGAGAAGAAAGAACCCGTGCCAGTCAGGTCCACGAAGTCTGGGAGTATAGCGCTGAAGGGCAGCCCGCTAGCAGTAGCCGAAATGGCCGACACCGTCCAGCCGCCCAAGACAGCCTTTTTCAGCCGTGAGGAGCTATCCTTGTAGAAGGGCAACTCCCAGAGGACACTCATGCCTAACCGATGCGTTTGATCGAGCCCGCCAGGCCCAAACTCCTTCCGGAAGTCATTTCGGTCAGAGATTGTTGACCCAAGCCCAAGCGCATCACCGCCAAAGCTCTTGAATCGCGACAGCGTGTAGCTGGCTGTGACCTGAAAGCTGTTCGAGAAACGCCGATTCAAACGGACCAGCAGACCCTTGTAGGTCGAGAACGCCGAGGAATCTGCGTAATTGACGTTGAAGTCAATGCTCCTGACCGTTGGAGTCGGGTTGCCATTACTGTCCACTGAATCATTGAAATTTGCGTCGTAGACGAGCACCTCGTGCACCCCTTTGCGGTAGCTAAAGTCGGCCTGCAGCAGCATCTTTCCAGGCAGCTCCTTCTGAATCCCGATAGCGTACTGCAGCGAGTACGGTATTTGGAATTCGGTCGAGAAAAGCGGGCCGCTTACCGCATGGAAGCACTCCACCGATGTCGGCAGCGTGCAGTTGAAGGCCCGCGATTCGACGTCCTTGCGAACCGCAGGGAAAATCGCGAGCATATCGCGCAGCGTTATGAACCCGCTCGCAGACGGAGCCGCGTTGAAGCGGCCGTCGCCACCGGGCAACAAGCTGCTCCGAATGTCCGAGCCAACGAGGAACAATTCCGATCCCGGCGGACCTAAGTCCGCTCGCTCAAATAGTCGCAGGTTGTCAATTGCTGTGTCGTAGTAGATACCGAACCCACCACGTATGACTGTGCGGCCATTGCCCGCGAGGTCCCATGCGAAGCCCACCCGCGGCGCCCAGTTGTTGGTGTCCTTCGGACTCGCGCTAGTTCCTTTGCCAAACAGCGGAGCAATGAGCGCGGGATGGCCTTGATCGTGGTTCCACAAGTTTGAGTCAATGCGATAGGCCAGACCGTAGTTGAAGGTGAAGTTCTGAGTGATCTTCCACGAATCAGTCCCGTAGAACTGCAAGCGGTGGTTCAGGGTCTTACCTTTCGTATTAAACGGCAGCACCCCAGTGCCCACCCCCAGCGACAGGTCACGAACAGGCGAGTTGAGGAAGTCAGCCTCAGTCCTGAGTTCTGGGATGGGGCTGCCAAAACTCGGCCCGAATATGCGGATTCGCGCCGGCTTGGCAAAATCAAACAGCCCGTCAATCGTAGTCCGCTCCCAGTCACCACCAAAACGGATCGTATGCGCCCCCCTGTTCCAAGACAGATCGTCCCTTACCTGATTGCGTATCTGGTTGGTCACCTGCGGCGTGATGTAGTTTGTGCCCGACCGCCAGTTCTGATCGGGGTTGATCACGTTTATCTGCGGGAACGCTTCTGTTGCCGGATCGATCCGGTTGTGAAAGTTGCTGTAGTTGTAGCGGAAATCATTGGTCAAATTCGCGCGTATATTCCGCGTTACGCCAATTACAAATCCGTCCGCCCGGTTGACGTTAAGCTGGTCATTGGACTGGAAGATCCCGCTACTTGAGTCCTTCGGAACGAGGCCGCTCGCGATTGGAAACGGTTGCTGCTGGTCGTTGTCATCATGAGAGTAGCGGCCAAACACTGTCATCTTATCGCTGAAGTTCCAGTCGACCTTTGTTGTCACCAGAAGGTTGTTGAAGAGATTTCCGGTGAAACCGTTGAAACCCTTAATCGTCGGAGATTGAACGTGTATGGCTACCGCGTCTTGATTGTTGAACTCTGCGTTTCCGAAGAAGAAGAGTTTATCCTTCTTAATCGGGCCGCTGATGGTGCCGCCGAACTGTTGGCGGTCGAAAGGTATTGTGTCTGTCTGCACCTCAGGAGGAACGCCATGTATAGCGTCCAGTCGACTGAGTGAGGGAAACGCGGACCAGCGATCGTCTCGCCAGTAGCTATACCCATTGCCGTGGAACTGGTTTGAGCCAGACCTCGACACGACGTTTACCGAACCAGTGGCCGACGCTCCAGTTGAAAGGTCAAAGTTTGTCAGGCCCACCTGAAACTCCTGCACTATCTCTTGAGAAAAGTTTTGAACAGTCGTTCCGACTATGTTGTCGACGACCGACCCGCCGTCAACTGTGATCTGGGCCGAGCGCCCGGCCTGCCCTGCGATAGAAACCCCTGTGTAGTTGGCCTTGGTCGGATCGAAGCTGGCTCCGTCAACCGTCTGAGCGCCGGCAAGACTCGCAAGATCCAGGAAGTTGCGACCGTTGAGCGGCATGTTTTCGATCTGCACTCTGCCGACAACACCGGAAACGGTATGGTCAGTTCGGTCCACTTGGGCCTCGCCGCCAGCGATAACCGTGACCGTCTCGCTAGCGCCGCCGATTTCGAGCTTCACGTCGAGAGGCACGTTCTGGCCGACGTCTACCTTGATGTCGGGTGCCACCGATGACTTGAAGTTCTGCGCAGTCACCTTCACCTCATAGGTGCCAGGCGGGAGTTGAGCAATGCGGTAGCGACCATCATCGCCGCTATTCACGGTGCGAGTGAAGCCCGTAGCGTTGCGAGCAGTTACAGTCGCGCCAGGCACTACCGCGCCCTGTGGGTCGGTCAACGTACCCTCGATCGCGCCCGTGGGCTGCTGCGCGGCGAGAATCGCCGGCGCAAGGCTCATCATTATCAACGCTAGAGAGATAATACTCACCAGCGTTCGTTTGTACTGATTTCTCATTTGAACCTCCTGATTATGTTTAGGTCGTTAGACCTTGCTAGGGAACAACCGTCCTGGCCTAATCTCCAAGAGCCTGGCTGTATCCAAATAGTGAGGTGATTTCATGCCTGCTGAACGCACCTTCCGCAGAGCGCCGACGCTGCGGCACTTCCGAAGAAGATTGCGCGAGGGAAAATGGCTCTGTAGATTTGTCCATCTTGCTTAGAAACCCGAAGAATGCATTGCTGCCGGATTGATTTAAGTCTGTTACTTCCTCACCGGTGCTGCTCTTTGCTTCTTTGTTTGCTGCTTACCGATTGCTGAGGCGGCTTAAATCGAGCAAATAATATTCCAGCTTCCGCCTTAATCACTTGGAATGCTAACGCGGGCTATAATAGCACTTAGAACGGTTCCAGCTTCATCTGTTTTGGGACTTGCGACCCTAAAATATGAAACTCTGGATTTTCTTCCAAAAATCTGAATCTCATTGAATCGTGTCCGAAGCGTTGTCAGGCACTACGATGGGGATCGGAGACGCGTGATGATGGACCATCAGCCAGTTACCATCACGGAGAACGAAAACATTGGTTGCTGCTGCTAGCGCTGAGTCGAAGCTCGATTCGTTGAAGACCGTTATGTTTTCAGTGCAGGTCACCCAGGCGAAATCCCCAACAGCATGGACCCACACATCGGAAGGCGTAGCGCGCAGTTTCTGGCCGCTTTCAAAAATCATCTCCCAGCTTTCGCGCACGCGATGCCATCCAGTCAGCAGGTCCCACCCTGGGTGCACACACCTCACCCAGTCCTCGTGGGCCCACACATCGTCCATACGCTCAAGCATTCCTGATTCGAGCGCGCGATAGAAGGCCGTATTCGCCTCTTCGACTGAGATTCTGCTTTCAGTGCTCATAAGCGGCCAAGACTATACCGCAGTCCAGCAGGAATTCAAGCCTGTTGAGACGGCGCGAATCATTTCTTGTCCGAGAAGCTATAGCTCGTTGGCACTCGACAAACTGAAGTTAGTCGGACATTTGCGCCCAGACTCATCCTCTACCCCAGATTGACAATACTTTCGGCGCTATGCTAAAAGCATCTCTCGTTAATAAGCTTTAGTTTGACCGGCAGCACTTCTTTTTCAAAGCAGTCATAGCCGTCCTGTTACCAGTTAAACGCACGGAAACGTCTGTGCTCTGTTGTTGGGTAAAACATGGGAGACGAGACTAAGGACACATCAAATCAAAGCGCTGACAAAGGGTCTTCCACGGAAAAGTCAGACGCGGGCCAACCAGACATCCCGGAAACGAAGGAACTGACAGCCGGGGCCAGTGAAGGTGGAGAATCAAAGCGCCCTTCCCAGCCTGAAGCCGTTGGTGCGCAACCGCAAGCGCCGCCAAGTGCCGAGGAAGCTGGCGCCGCTAAGCCGTCACCTCCGACTGCGGCGGCCGAGAAGCCAGCTCCCCCGAAAGCGGCTCCTGCAGCCGGTCACAAGCCCGCACCTCCGCCGAAGAAGGGTCCCACAGTTACCGTCGACATCACCGCCGGTGACGCGTTAATCGACCGAATCAGGGAGCGCTTCGGCGAAGCCGTCACCGAAGCCGTCGCCACGCTAGGGCAGCAGATTATTCGCGTCAAGAAGGAATCACTAATCGAGCTTTGCAACTTTCTGCACGATGATCAGGAAGCGCTCTTCGATATGTGCACCGATTTGACCGCTGTTCACTGGCCGGACCGCGCGGGCCAGGAGTTCGATGTCGTTATACTGCTATATTCGGTGCCAAAAAATCGCAGGCTGCGAGTGAAGGTCTCGCTGGCCGACGGCGAAGCGTGCCCAAGCGTTACCGCGATATGGGCAGGCGCTAATTGGATGGAACGCGAGGTCTTCGACATGTTCGGAATGCGGTTCGAAGGCCACCCCGATCTCAGGCGCATACTGCTTCCTGCGGACTGGCCGGGCCATCCGCTTCGAAAAGAGTATCCGATTGAGTATCGCGACAACGAATGGACCGACAAGCATATTGAGTATCGGGAGATCGATTACGATACAAGCCTTATCGATGTGAAGTACGCGCAACGCAGATAGAGGAATAGGGGTCGGGTGTTCGGGGCTGGGGTTGGATTCCCACCCCTGACCCCCGCCATCCCCCAGGGCGATATGCAAGATCAACAGCTAGCAAAGGGCCAGGAGACTCTCTTCGATGCCGAAGAGATGGTGCTCAACATGGGCCCGCAGCATCCGTCTACACACGGAGTGCTGCGAGTGATCTTGAAGCTCGACGGCGAGACCGTTGTTGGTCTCGATTGTGATATCGGCTTCCTTCATCGAGGCGTTGAGAAGATCGGCGAGCACGACACTTATGCGATGATCACGCCTTACTGGGACCGGCTCGACTACGTAGCCGCTGTGTCCAACGACCTTTGCTACGTCGAAGGCGTCGAGAAAATGCTTCAGGTCGAGGTGCCCAAGCGAGCCGAATACCTGCGCGTCATACTAACGGAGCTTCAGCGTATCGCGTCGCATCTTCTGTGGCTGGGAACTCACGCGATGGATATCGGTGCGGTCACCGTTCTGTTGTACTGCTTTCGCGAGCGCGAAGAGATACTCAAGATATTCGAAGACTTCATCGGCGCGCGGCTCACAGCGCATGCGTTTCGCATCGGCGGATTGTGGTGGGACACCTATCCGGAGTTCGAACCGCGGGTGCGTGACTTTTTAAAGATACTTCCGGGACGCGTAGACGAGTACGAGACACTGCTTAACGCTAATCGAATCTGGTTGCAACGAACTGTCGGCATCGGCATCCTCCCGGCGGAAGAAGCCATCAACCTCAGCTTGACCGGCCCGCTGTTGCGCGGGTCTGGCGTGAAATATGACGTTCGCAAGGCGCAGCCTTACTCGGCGTATTCAGACTTCAATTTTGAAATACCAATCGGCGAGAACGGCGACACATACGACCGTTACCTTGTTCGCATGGAAGAGATAAAGCAGTCGGCGGTTATCATCGAACAAGCGCTCGACGGCTTGCCCGAAGGTCCGGTGATGGCCAAGGTGCCTAAGATTATCAAACCGCCGGTCGGTGAAATATATCACTCGATCGAAGGGCCCAAGGGAGAGCTCGGCGTCTACATGGTGAGCGACGGGACGGGCAAACCGTATCGAATGCGCATACGCCCTCCGTCATACATCAACCTGCAATCGCTTAAGCGAATGGCGATCGGCCATCTGGTTGCCGATGTTGTCGCGCTGATCGGAACTATTGATATCGTGCTCGGCGAAGTTGATAGGTGACCGCTTTGATAACTATGCAAGCCATCCTGGCAACTCTGCTTTTCGTCGCGCCCGATTGGGTCGTGAGGCTGACCCGCGAGCGCCGGCCGAACGCGTTCTGGGCCGAATACATAGTATGGCCGGCCATTCAGATTGTAGTCGTTCTGTTCATCGTCCTGACGCTGGTTGCGTACCTGGTCTATCTCGAGCGCAAGGTGTCGGCATTCATGCAGGCGCGCCTTGGGCCGATGCGAGTGGGGCCCTGGGGATTGCTTCAGCCGCTTGCGGACGGGATCAAGCTCCTGCTCAAAGAGGACATCATCCCGATCAAAGCCGACCGCGCTGTCTTCATCGTCGCGCCGATCATTTCGGTCGTCTCAGCACTGGTCGTGCTGGCGGTGATCCCGTGGGGCGCTGCGTGGGCGACGATCGCCAACATCAACATCGGGCTCCTGTTCATACTCGCTGTCTCGTCGGTCGGTGTGTTAGGGCTCGTGCTCGCGGGGTGGGGATCGAACTCGAAGTACTCGTTGCTTGGCGCGCTTCGCTCGTCGGCTCAGATGGTAAGCTACGAAATCGGCATGGGCCTTTCGATCATCGGGGCGCTGATGTTTGCGAGGACGCTCTCGATGTCGGGAATAATCGACGCTCAGCGACTTGATGGAATGTGGTACCTCTTCTTTCAACCGCTCGGGTTTCTTGTCTATGCTGTCAGCGCGCTGGGCGAAACCAACCGCGCGCCGTTCGATCTGCCCGAAGCGGAGTCGGAGTTGGTGGCCGGTTACCACACCGAGTATTCCGGTTTCAGATGGGCTCTCTTCTTCATGGCTGAGTATTCCGCAATGATCGTGACTTCGGCGGTTGCGGTGACGGTCTTCCTTGGCGGATGGATGTTGCCAGGTGTGACCGGGACTTCGCTATTCGGTTTCGGTCCCATATCGAATCCGACCTTGCACACCTTCGCTAGCATTATTGTTTTCGCAGCGAAGATCATGCTTTTGATCTACGCATACATGTGGTTTCGCTGGACGTGGCCGCGCTACCGCTACGATCAGTTAATGGAGCTTGGGTGGAAGTGGATGATACCCGCCGCGCTTGCTAACATCGTGTTGACGGGAATTTGGTACGTACTGGCGCTGCCGGAATCGCAGGGCGGCGTGTTTGGGTTCATGCACGAAGAAAAAGGACGGCTCATCCCGAACAGATGGGCGGGCATCGCTTACTTCATTGTTACCGCCTTTGTGGTTACAATTCCGATTGTGTGGGGGCTGCTTGTTACGATCAATCGCCGGTCGCGCGACTTCAACTTGCACGATCAGCGCCAGCTTCAGATGCAGCTTCGCCGAGAGCGCCTCGAGAAGATGCTGCAGGAGCAGCCCCGTCCGGCAGAAACCGGCCTACAGTAGCACTTTTTCTAAGCAGGTAATTTTATGCCAGCAGTAAAGACACCAGCAACGAAGCGCACCGTGGGCCAGTTGATTAGACGGCTCTTGTTGTTCGATCTGTTCAAAGGTTTGATGGTCACCTTCAAATACAACGCCCGAGCGCTGTACGAGCCGCGCGACGGCGGCAACCCTAATCAAGCGATCTACACCGAGCAGTATCCGCTCGAGCCGGCGCGCGTCTCCGAGAGGTTTCGCGGCGCGCCTCGGCTGAATCTCGATCCTGAAAACGGCACCACTCTTTGCATCGCGTGCGATCTGTGCGCGCTGGCCTGTCCGGTCGATTGCATCGAGGTCGGGTCGTTGCGCCGCGAAGTGCGCGAGGGCGAGAAGGTGAACAAGAAGAAGGTGCTGACTACTTTCATCTTCGACACGTCGAGATGCATGTTTTGCAACCTGTGCGTGGAAGCGTGTCCGACTGATTGTCTCGAGCTGACGCAGAGCTTCGAGCTTGCGGTTTATCATCGCTCGGGCTTTCGCTGGGACCGCGAGATGCTGGAGAAGGGCATCAACTATGTGCGCTATGCGAAGTGATTCGATTGCGTGGCGCAGACTTTAGTCTGTGAGCCTTTGAGACGCCAACAGCCTCAGAGAACCACAGACTAAAGTCTGCGCCACGCAATCCGCAATTAAGAGGGTAGATGCAACTACACGGTTGGGAAGCAGCGCTGTTCTATGTGCTCGCGATCATGACGTTGTTCATGGCCGTCTTCGTCGTGACGGCTCGGGTAGCTGTGCACTCGGCCCTGTTTCTCATCTCAACATTAGTCAACGTGGCGCTGCTGTTCATCCTTCTGCGCGCGGAGTTCGTAGCCGGTGTGCAGATACTGGTCTATGTCGGCGGTGTGATGGTGTTGTTCCTGTTCGTGATCATGCTTGTGCAGACCCGCGCAGAAGAAGAAGCCCGCGTCAGGCTCTACACCGGACAGACCTGGCCGGCGGTGGTCATAGCGTTGCTGCTCGCGGTGTCGTTCTACTTTGCGATGAATCCAGCGCAGGCGGCTTTCAGACCGCCCGAGGCTGGAGCCGCCCCGGCTATGGTAGAAGCTAGCGAGCGAACGACCTCAGGCGCCGGTTCAAGCGTGTCCATGGATACCCAGGCAGTCGGCGAACAGCTTTACCGGCAGGCGGCTTTACCTTTCGAAATAGCATCCCTGCTGTTGCTGGTCGCAATGGTAGGCGCGGTGCTCCTCGCCCGCGGAACAAAACAAGAGAAGTACTATGAATAATAGATTGCGTATTGCGTATTGCGTATTGCGGGTTGAAAGAGAATCGTACTTCTCTGGATTCCGCAATCCGCAATCCGCAATCCAATGAGGGGGACTCTGTGATCAGTATCATCATAGGCGCAATTGCCTATGTTGCCCCGGTGCTCTTACAGGCCCAGCAACCATTTCTAAAGCGGTTCGAGCCTACGCTCATCAACTTCCTGATGCTGAGCTTTCTGCTGTTCGTCGTTGGAGTCGCGGGGGTGTTGTCGCGCCGCAACATCATCATCATCTTTATGTCTATCGAGTTGATCCTCAACGCGGTCAACCTCAACTTGATTGCGTTCTCGCGCTACCTTGAGTTGAACAAGGACGCACTTGCGGCGAAGGGGTTGGCGGTGAATTCGCTCTCCGGACCGGTGTTCACAATATTCATCATCGTCGTCGCAGCCGCAGAAGCTGCGGTGGGGCTGGGCATAGTCATAGCCATGTTCCGCAACCGCGAGACGGTCGCGATCGACGAAATAGATCTTTTGAAATGGTAGAAACTACCGGTTCCGGGTTTCGGGTTCGTGGTTCAGAGTTGCAGAACCCCGAACTCGGAACCCTGAACCCTAAACTCTGAACCCCGAACTCCCTTATGCTCAAACTCGTCTGGCTCATTCCGGTTCTTCCACTGTTTGGGTTTTTGTTCAACTTCCTTTTGGGCCGCAGGCTCCGGCTCAGCGAGCGCACCATCTCGATCATCGCGTGCGGCGTGATCCTGGCTTCGATGCTGCTCACCCTCGGGGCGTTCTACGAGTACCACTGGAGCTACAACCCCGCGAACGAAAACAAGCCATACATTACCAGCCAGGAAGGCGCCGGGTTTCCTCATTCGTTCACGTGGCTGCCGGGCGGCATGGCCCACAAGACTCAAGGCCAGGAAGCCGGCGCGCTTTCGAATTTCAACATCGAGTGGAGCTATCAAATTGATCAGCTCTCGCTGGTGATGATGTTCATCGTCACCTTCGTCGGCTTCTGGATTCACGTCTTTGCCACCGGCTACATGCACGGCGACAAAGGCTACTATCGATTCTTCTCTTACTTGAACCTGTTCATGTTCATGATGCTGCTGCTGGTGATGGGCTCGAACTTCATGATCATGTTCATCGGGTGGGAAGGCGTCGGGCTCTGTTCATATCTTCTGATCGGCTACTACTTCGATAGGCAGGAGGCGGCGGACGCTTCGAAGAAGGCATTCGTCGTCAACCGCATCGGCGACTTCGGAATGGTACTGGCTATCGCCGGTGTGTTTGCCACGTTCGGCACGCTTCAATTTCACGACGTCGCAAACCTTTCCGCGGCCTATCCGAAAGAGCAACTCTGGCAGTTCGGTTTGATGTCATGGCTGGCGCTTGGTCTGTTCATCGGCGCTACCGGCAAGAGCGCGCAGATTCCTCTTTTTATCTGGCTTCCTGATGCGATGGCTGGACCCACGCCGGTGTCGGCGCTGATACATGCCGCGACGATGGTGACCGCGGGCGTTTTCATGGTCACCCGCACCAATTTCATCTTCCAGCGCTCGGTCACGATGATGATGATAGTCGCGCTTGTCGGATGCTTGACCGCTTTCATAGCAGCGACGATCGGCATCACGCAAACGGACATCAAGAAAGTGCTCGCATACTCCACCGTCTCGCAGCTCGGCTACATGTTCCTGGGCGCTGGAGTTGGGGCGTTCATCGCCGCGATCTTTCACGTGTTCACGCACGCTTTCTTCAAGGCGTTGCTCTTCCTCGGATCGGGCTCGGTCATTCACGGGATGCATCATGAGCAAGAGATGCCGCGGATGGGCGGGTTGAAGAAGTATCTGCCGATAACCTATAAAACAATGCTGATGGGCTGGCTTGCTATCTGTGGCATACCAATCTGGGCAGGCTTCTTCTCCAAAGACGAAATCCTCTGGAAAACCTTTTCGACGAGCCTGTTTGGCGGCGGCTGGATTCTGTGGGTGGTTGGATTCATCACAGCCGGGATGACAGCGTTCTACATGACTCGCTTGATGGGCCTGACGTTCTGGGGCGAAGAGCGATTCCGCAGGGTCCACGCCGGCGGGGAGGCTGATGAAGCTCACGCGGCCGCGCATGACAAAGGCTTGAAGCCTCACGACGCAGCGCTTGCATCTGAGGGCGATCGTCCTCATCATCAGCCGGGCGAGCACGTCGGCGCTCACGATGCGACCGACCGCCTTGACGCGCACGGCGTCGCTCACCAGCACTTCGAGCCACACGAATCGCCGCGCAGCATGACGCTTCCGCTTATCGTCCTGGCTGTGGGCTCGGTGGTCGTGGGCTTTGTGGGCATCCCGCACGCGCTGACGGGCGGAAAGAACCTCAACTTGTTCGAGCGATGGCTCGAGCCCGTCATCGTGAAGGTACACGACGGACCGGCGACCACGCTTCATGGCGCACAAGCGGCTCCGGGAGTCCATTCTGCAGCTGGTGCTGAATCAACTTCCGCTCACGCCGACTCAGCTCACGAACCCGTTGACTCGAAGGAATACTTGCTGATGCTGCTTTCGATCGCGGTCGCGGCAGGCGGCATCTATCTAGGCTTCCTCTTCTACGTGAAGCGCCCAGATCTTCCGAAGATTTGGGCAGCGAAGCTGCGCCCGCTTTACACCCTTAGCTTCAACAAGTGGTATTGGGACTGGCTGCTAGACGTGAAGGGAGTAGAAGCCGGCAAAGCGGTTAACGACGCGCTCTGGGCAGTTGACGCGAAGGTAGTCGACGGCGGGGTGAACGGCGCGGGCTGGATGACCAGGTTTTGGGCGAAGGTCACCGGCTGGTGGGACAAGTGGGTGATCGACCTGGCTGTAAACGCTACGGGCTTTATCACCAAGGCTGGCTCGTATGTGTTGCGCACTGTACAAACCGGCTTCTGGCAGAACTACGCTTTGCTGTTTGCTGCGGGGTTGTTTCTCATCTTGCTTTATTACGTTTACCCGGCGATATCGGCGACGATCAAAGGTTTCTCCGGGAAATAGAAATGTTCAGAGTACCGCCTTTAGGCGGAATACTCTGACCCGAAGTACTCTCCGCCTAAAGGCGGTACTCTGAACAAGCTTTAGGAGACTCTGGCTATGCCTGGTCGCATTCAATTTTTCGGCATCGGCATCCTCTCGTGGGTGACGTGGCTCCCGGCGGTTGGCGCCATTCTGCTTTTGTTTTTCAACCGCGCCAGTAACAACAGGATCCGCGGGTTCGCGAATATGTGGATCGTCCTGTGCTTCTTGATGTCGATCCCGCTGGTGACGGGGTTCCCCGGCAGGGGGCCAGGCTACGACCGCGCGTATGGCGGGCTGCAATTCATCGAAGACCACGACTGGATCCCGCTGATTGGCGCGCGATATCAACTCGGCGTCGACGGGCTTGCGCTGGTGCTGGTGATGTTGACGACGCTGTTGGGCGTGATCTCGGTGATCTGTTCGTGGGCTTACATCCGCGAGAAAGGCCGCGAAAAAGAGTACTACATAATGCTGCTTCTTCTTCAGAGCGGCATGCTCGGCGCGTTCGTCTCAGCCGACCTGTTCCTGTTCTTCGTCTTTTGGGAAGTGATGCTGGTGCCGATGTACTTCTTGATCGGCATCTGGGGCGGCAAGAACCGGCTCTACTCGGCAATCAAATTCTTCCTGTATACGCTTGTCGGTTCGGTGGTGATGCTGCTGGCCGTGCTGAAGCTTTTCTTCATCTTCCCCGATGTTGTTAAGGCCCAGCGACCGGCCGTTGAAGCGACCGCTCGCCAACTTGCCGCCTGCAGCGTGGCCGATCCCGAACGCCGGGGTGAGGTGAACGAGGCGATGCTCAACATGGCGCTCGACGCGATTAATCGCGCCGACCCAGCGACAAATCGCTCGCTGCCTTCCGGATACGTTCCCAGCTCATTCAACATAACCGCGATGACTGCGATCGGGCCGCACATCAAAGCAGTCTACGGAGTGGGGCTCGTCATCTGGCTGTTTATCGGCTTCGGGCTTTCATTCGCGATCAAGGTGCCGATGTTCCCGTTCCACACCTGGCTGCCGGATGCTCACTACGACGCCCCGACCGCGGGCTCGGTGATACTGGCGGCCGTTCTGCTGAAGATGGGGACTTACGGCTTCATGCGATTCTCGCTGCCGATCTTCCCGGATGCCGCCAAAGATCCGACCGTCCGGCAGGTGATGATTGTGCTTTCGATCATCGGCATAATCTACGGCGCGCTGGTGGCGATGGCGCAGAAGGATGTCAAGAAGCTGGTCGCCTATTCGTCGGTCTCGCACCTCGGCTTCGTTATGCTGGGACTGTTCGCGTTCAATCCGAACGGAATTAACGGCGCGGTGATGCAGATGATCAATCACGGCATCTCGACCGGCGCGCTATTCATGCTGGCAGGCATCCTCTACGAACGCCGGCACACGTACGAGATTGCCGAGTTTGGCGGGCTGGCTTCGGTTATGCCCACTTTCTCGACCATATTCCTGATCGTCACGCTTTCCTCGTTAGGCTTGCCGCTGATGAACAATTTCATCGGTGAGTTCCTGACTATACGAGGTGCATTCGAAGCAAAGGCCGCGTGGGGCGCGTTCGCTGCCGTAGGAATCATTCTGGGCGCGGCTTACATGCTGTGGCTGTATCAACGAGTGTTCTTCGGTCCGGTTACGAACAAAGCGAACGAAGGCTTGAAGGATCTCGACGCGCGCGAAGCGTGGCAGTTCGCGCCGCTGATCTTCTTGATTTTCTGGATCGGCGTCTATCCGAAGCCGCTGCTCTCGTACATCGAGCCGCAGACAAACGTGGTCGTGGCTCAAGTGCAACCGGATTATTTTAAGACTTCAGCTCAGCGGCCGCAGATCGCGGAAGAACAACAAAAGTAAGGTTCAGGGTTCCGGGTTTAGGGTTCGGGGTTAAACGGAACACCGAACCAGGAACCCTGAACTCGGAACCCGGAACCCATTCTTATGCAGGCTACTGACTTTCAAACCATCGCGCGCCAGGCAGCGCAGTTCATCATGCCTGAAGGCATCCTTACGCTCTTTGCCTGCGCCGCGCTGGTGCTCGACGTGATGCTACCGCGCAACCGTAAGCGATTCGTAGCATGGGTTTCGCTCGCGGGAGTAGGCTTCGCGTTCGTCTCGCTCTGGATCCTGTACACCGACATTGTAACCAAGGGCGCGCCGCGCACGGCTTTCTACGAAATGATCGTGCTCGACAGCTACGCCGTCGTGTTCAAATCTATGTTCCTGATCGGCGCGGCGCTGTCGATACTCCTCTCGATGAAGTACCTCGACATCGAGGGCGAACAGCGAGGCGAATACTATTCTCTGATTCTTTTTTCGGTTATCGGGATGATGTTCATGGCTTCGGGAGTCGATCTGCTGACTTTGTTCATCTCCCTCGAGTTGATGGCCGTCTCGGTATACATACTGGTCGGTTACTTCAGACGCGATCAGAGATCCAACGAAGCCTCGATGAAGTACTTCCTGCTCGGAGCGTTTTCGTCGGGCGTGTTGCTCTACGGCATCTCGATGATTTATGGCCTGACGGGTACGACGAATCTAGCCAAGATCGCCGCCGCGATTCCGATAGTTGCCAGTCCAGCCTTTAATCCGTTCGGCGCTCAAGCACCGCCCGACATGCGATATCTGTTGCTGATGTCGATAATCTTGATGGCGGCAGGAATGTTCTTCAAAGTCGCCGCCGTACCGTTTCACATGTGGGCGCCCGACGCGTACGAAGGCGCGCCTACGTCGATCACCGCTTTTATGTCCGTCGGCGTGAAAGCCGCGAGCTTTGCGATGTTCGGCCGGTTGTTGCTCTACGGTCTTCCCGATCTGCGCGGCTCGATGGCGGGCGATGCGGCTAACAACATTCCCGGTCTGCCCGGTTGGGCTGTCCTGTTAGGAGTAGTGGCGGCGATCACGATCGTCTGGGGAAATCTCGGCGCGCTGACTCAGCCCAACACCAAGCGGCTGCTTGCTTACTCATCTATTTCGCACGCGGGCTACACGCTGTTGGGATTGATCGCCGGCAATCAAACCGGCTACACCGGCTTCATCATTTATCTGTTCATCTACACGATCATGAACCTCGGCGTGTTCGGCTGCATCATCGCGCTGAGGCGGCGCGGCATTGTTGGCGATCGCATGGAAGACTTTAACGGCTTGATGAAAAAAGCCCCGTGGCTGACGGTGATGATGACGATCTTCCTGCTCTCGCTTGGAGGCATCCCACCGACGGCAGGATTCATCGGCAAGTTCTATCTATTCGCCGGCCTGATCGAGACTGGCAATCCGTGGCTAGTGCGATTAGCGATATTGGCTGTGCTGATGAGCGTGGTGTCGTTGTACTACTACATTCGTTTCATCAAAGCGATGTACATCGAAGGCGAGACTGAGCCTCAACCCGTGACCATCGCGCCTACTCTTCGAGTCGCGCTCGGTGCGGCGGCAGTGCTGGTGCTGTACCTCGGCGTGTTCCCACAGCGGCTGATTAGCCTAACTCAGAAAGCGGCCACGAGTCCGGGGCTGAAGACGTACTCTTACCAGCAAGATGCCGGCAAATCGGGAACCGCTCAGCCACGCGGCATGCCGAGCGAGCCCGGCGACGAGCCAGTCACCCCGCCGCGATGAATTCATGTCTTCCCAGGACGACAACCCCGACAAGTCCGGCAAGAGTGAGGGCGGCATAAGCTGGCGTCAAGCGGTTGGAACCGCGGGACTGGCACTGGCGATCCCGTGGATGATAGGTGTCCCCGCGCTGGTCGGCTGGTGGCTTGATAAGAAGTTCGAAACCTCGCCCTGGTGTTTCATCGTCGGGCTCGTCCTGGGATTGCTTGGCACCGCGCTCGACATCTACCAACTTCTGAAGCGATTCGGCCAGTTCAAATAACCTCCGTTCCTCGCTAGTTGTCATATGTTGATATCTCCTCGACAAAGCGTAACCGGCCTGCTAAAGTCCAGTTTGAGTAAAGGTGACCTTAACTATTACTCACACTGATCGAAAGCGAGTTGGAGTGGACAGCATGGTTCAGTCGGTATCCGCGCCGAAGGCGGCGGGCACAACTGGGGGAGGCGCCTGGCCAACCATTGGGGTTAGCGTCGTGATCTTTGGCCTCCGCCCTCGCGGCGATTCCCACGAACTGGTGGTCCTGCTCGTCCGCCGAGAGTCTGCTCCCTTCGCCGGATTGTGGGCACTCCCCGGCGGTTGGGTGCACAACGGTGAAGGCCTCGAAGAGGCGGCGCGACGCCACCTCCTGACCAAGACCGGACTTCACGCAACATATCTGGAGCAGCTATATACATTCGGCAGCCCTGATCGCGATCCCCGGGAGCACCGAATCGCCGTGGCTTACTACGCCCTCGTGCCAGGCGACCCAGTCGGTCTGGCGATTGGAAAACGTGAAGCGCGTTGGTTTTCAGTAGAAGCCTTGCCGAAACGACTCGCGTTCGATAATCACGAGATTCTCCGTTACGCGCTCTGGCGGTTGCGTAACAAGGTTGGCTACGCTGATGTGGCCTTCCAGCTGCTGCCCAAAAACTTCACGCTTTCGCAACTGCGCGAGGTCTATGAAGTGATTCTGAATCGCAAGCTCGACCCGACTAACTTCCGCCGCAAGGTGGAAGCGAGTGGTACTATCGTGCCAACCAGCAGCCGAGTGGAGGGCGGCGCCCACCGGCCTCCACGTCTGTACCGCTGTGCACGCCGGCGAAGCCAGCCTGAGTTTACCCCCAGGAGCTGAGCACCGACCCACACCCATCCAACGATTCGAAGGCACTTCGCATCGATGTTAAGGTACTTAGCACCTTAAGTGGCTTGAAAGGAAACGCGATGACAAATCTGATCTTACCCTCTGCGCCAGTGACACTGTGCAATCCAAAACTGAAGCAAGAACCCTGGCATTTCGACGCACCTTTGCCTGCTCACTACGGACCCGGCTCGAGTCAGGATGATGTGATTTCGTCCAATGCCCCCGTGAACCAAATGCTGCCGTCTTTCTATCGAATGCTCACCGAAGATCAGCTGGCTGAGCGCATACGGCAAGCGAAACAGAAACTCGGTGAGAGGCTGGTAGTGCTCGGGCATCACTACCAACGCGACGAGGTTATTCGCCACGCAGATCTGCGCGGCGACTCGTTCAAGCTCTCTCAGCAAGCTGCGGCGCGCACCGAAGCGGACTACATCGTCTTTTGTGGCGTGCACTTTATGGCGGAAAGCGCCGACGTGCTCGCTCAAACGCATCAGCAAGTCATCCTTCCTAACATGGCCGCCGGCTGCTCGATGGCCGACATGGCTGATTCCGACGATGTGTTTGACGCCTGGGAAGCGTTATCAGAGTTGTACGGGCCGTCTATGGGTGACCGCGTTCCGATCTTACCGGTGACCTACATGAACTCGGCGGCGGCGCTTAAGGCGTTCTGCGGCGAAAACGGAGGAATCGTGTGCACCTCCTCAAACGCCGAACGAGTGTTGCGATGGGCGTTCGAGCGCGGTGAGCGAGTGCTGTTCTTTCCCGACCAGCATCTCGGGCGCAACACAGGATACAAGATGGGAGTCCCGCTTCATAGGATGGCCGTGTGGGATCCTCAACTATCGCTTGGTGGAAACACCCCTGCGCTGCTGTGCGAGGCGCAAATTATTCTATGGAAGGGGCACTGCTCCGTGCACAAGCGATTCACAGTCGCACAGATTGAGAAGGCACGGCGCGAGTATCCGGGAATCAACGTCATCGTCCATCCCGAATGCGAGCTTCCGGTCGTGCAAGCGGCTGATTTGTCGGGCTCGACTGAGTTCATCCTAGCTCGGATCGCTGCCGCCGAGCCCGGTTCCCGGTGGGCGGTCGGGACCGAGATCAGCATGGTTCACCGGCTAGCATCGGAGAATCGTGACAAGCTGATCTTCTGTCTCGATCCTATAGTTTGTCCGTGTTCAACAATGTACAGGATTCATCCGGCGTATCTAGCCTGGGTTCTCGACAACCTTCTCGAAGGACGTGTCGTGAATCGGGTGCAGGTAGACCCGGAGGCCAAACGATGGGCGAAAGTGGCGCTTGAGCGGATGCTGGCGCTGCCATAACGCTCGAATTTGGTTATCAAAATGATTTCAAATTTCAGATTTCAGATTATTTCAGATTTCAGATTTTAGTTTTCAAATTTCTGATTTGATGAAATTTGAGATTTGAGATTTGAAATCATTTGAAATTTGAAACCTGAAATATCTGAAATCTGCAATTTGAGATTGGGCTTCAGTCGGTACAGGAGCAACAGTGATGCATGACTACATAATCATTGGCAGTGGCATCGCCGGTCTATTCACCGCGCTGCTGGCATCAAAGCACGGAAGCGTTCTTGTGCTGACCAAATCAGCGCTCGAAGAGAGCAATACCCGGTATGCGCAGGGCGGGATTGCCGCGGCCATCTCCCCCGAAGACAGCCCGCGCCTCCACTATGACGACACTGTCTCAGCGGGCGCCGGACTTTGCTATGAACGCGCTGTGGAAGTGCTGACGCGAGAAGCTCCAGGGCGAATCCGAGACCTGCTGAATCTCAAGGTCCCGTTTGACCGGCACGATGGCGAACTTGCGCTTGGGCTCGAAGCAGCGCATCGAGCACGGCGCGTCTTGCATGCGGGCGGCGACGCCACCGGGTACCACATAGAACATTCGCTTTCCCGCGCGCTTCGGGATGCGGGCGCTTCGGTCATCGAAGGATGCTTTGTTACCCAGATTGTCATCGAAGAAGGCCGAGCCACCGGCGTGCGAACTTTGGCGCCCGCGGGAAACGATAAAAAGTTGGGTGATGCAGCTTCGCTTTCGATGCTTCATCGCGGGCGGCACATTGTTCTCGCCAGCGGCGGAGCAGGCCAGCTGTTTTCTCATACAACAAACCCGCAAGTCGCAACAGGGGACGGGCTGGCGCTTGCTTACCGAGCGGGCGCGGAGCTTGCCGATCTGGAGTTCTATCAGTTTCATCCAACCGCGCTAGCGATCCCCGGTTTTTCGACGTTCCTGATCTCCGAAGCAGTTCGCGGCGAAGGCGCCTATTTGCGCAATACTGACGGCGAGCGGTTCATGCTTCGTATTGACTCCCGCGGCGAGCTTGCACCTCGAGATGTTGTCGCGCGAGCCATTGCAGCCGAGATGCAGCGCAGCGGAACGACTCACGTTTGGCTCGACCTGAGCCATCTGCCGAAGGAGATGGTCAAGCGGCGTTTCCCGACCATCGATGCTTACTGCCGCGGAGCCGGGCTCGATATGACAACCGATCCGCTGCCGGTTGCGCCCGCCGCACACTATTTGATGGGCGGGGTGCGAACCAATCTTTGGGGCGAGACGAATCTGCCTGGACTATATGCGTGTGGCGAAGTCGCGTGCACTGGCGTTCACGGAGCGAACCGGCTTGCGAGCAATTCGCTTTTAGAGGGTATCGTGTTCGGCGCGCGTATCGTCGAGCGCACAACCAGCAGCGCCGAGCGCGACGATCCCGGGGCCGATGTGACGGCGATACGCATCAGCGACCCAGTACCTTCGTGCGAGAAAGGCTCTGGGGTTGGGCAACAGTCGCTACCGGCATTGCAGGAGCTGATGTGGGACCGCGTCGGTCTGGTTCGCGACGAAGCTGGTTTGCACGAAGCGCAAATTGCGCTGACCGCCTTGCTGGCGGAAATGTCAGAACCGCGAACGGCTTCGGAACACGAGCTGGCGAACATGATCATGATCGGCATATTGATGGCGACTGCGGCGGTCGAGCGGCGCGAGAGTCGGGGCGGTCATCATCGGAGCGACTTTCCCGATACCGATCCGCAATGGCGAAGGCACATAGTGTTGTCAAAGACAGCCGCTGCGCGTTGCGCCAGGGAGGTCAAGTGATCAAGACGGATCCCGCAGTTCGCGTTTCAGATTTCATAACCAAAAGCGCGTTGCGCCGGCTTGTCGAACGGGCGTTGGAAGAAGACCTCGGTCGCGGTGATGTCACCAGTGATCTGCTCATTCCGTCAGACGTTGGCGCGCGAGCAGTGATACGCAGTCGCGGCAAGGGTGTGATTGCCGGTCTCGACATCGCAGCGCTGGTATTCCAGTTGGTAGACATTAACGTGCAGTTCGCTGCCCTGGCCGGAGACGGCAGCGCGGTTACTCGCGATCAGGATCTCGCCGTGGTTTCGGGCGCTGCCCGGAGTTTGTTGCGCGCGGAGCGGGTGGCGCTAAACTTCCTGCAGCGCTTGAGCGGCATTGCGACGCTCACATCCCACTATGTCGAGGCGGTGCGTGGCACTCGAGCTCGCATAGTCGATACGCGTAAGACGACTCCCGGTTTGCGGGCGATTGAGAAGTATGCGGTGAGAGCTGGCGGCGGGTTCAATCATAGGCGCGATCTGAGTGAGGTGATGATGATCAAAGACAACCACCTGGCGGTGATCGCAGCGCGCGGGCTGTCGCTCAGCGACGCCGTAAAGAGAGCGCGGGAATCGCTGCCGCACACTTTGAAGGTTGAGATTGAAGTGGACCGGCTCGATCAGATTGATGAGGCGATTGCCTCGGGCGCGGACATAATCCTGCTCGATAACATGTCGTCCGAGGACCTCGGGAAAGCTGTACGCTTGATCGACGGCCGGGCAATCACCGAAGCCTCAGGTGGCGTAAATCTCGCAACTGTATCGGAGCTAGCCGCAAGCGGAGTTGATGTGATTTCGGTCGGGGCGCTGACCCATTCGGCTCCGGCCCTGGACATCGGATTGGATTTCGATCTGTCGCGCGGCTGATCAAACCCAAGGCCGGAATCCTTGCTCGTGGCAAAGTAATCTGTCACTATTCGAACATCATCCTGGGTCAGGCTCGTAAGACGAGTCGGGAACTTTCTGAGGGAGAACCAAAAATGAACAGCGATGATCTTACTCGACCTACGACGAATGACGGTGAAGTTGAGAAAGACACTCAGGCGACAATAACGGCCGTCTTTAGACTACTTCGTGAAGTGAAGCAGGATGTGGCGAACATCAGCGCTGGCGTGGCGAACATCAGCGCTCGCCTTGATACGACCAATACTCGGCTTGATGCAATCGAACTGCGGGTCACTGAAGGGTTCAGGGAACTTTCACACAAGATAGATGCCCTGAATCGAAGCAGACTCCAAGCGGAAGGGGATTACATCGGTCTGCTTCAACGCGTCACCGAGTTAGAATCCAAGGAGTCGTGATCGGGTCGCGGCGCGATCATTCCCTTCTTCAGCAGCAATCCCCGGCTCATTCTATTGCCCGGATTCCCATCCACGATAGGACTGATGAGGATAAGCTTTGTGCAGTGGTTCGCGGATATGGTGTCCAGGTCTCCGTTTCTCGAAAGGACCACTGACGATGAGTGAGTACCCGGAGCGTTATGAATCCGACATCTTATTGCGAGACGGCTCGACGATTCACCTGCGGCCAATAAAGCCCGGTGACGCACACGCATTGATGGAGCTTCACTCGCGGCTCTCGCCTCGCAGCGTCTGCTTCCGCTTCTTAAGTCCGCTTCCCGAGTTGAGTGAGGAGCGCGCTTCAGCCTTCGCCAACGTGGACTACAACGACACTTTCGCTCTAGTAGGAGAGCTTGCGGGGCGGCTGATCGGGGTAGCTCGCTATTATCGAGATGAAAAAGCTCGCGACCGCGCGGAAGTTGCATTTCTCATTGAAGACGCTTTGCAGGGTCGCGGCATCGCCACACGAATGCTGGAACGATTGGTCGAGATCGCGCGAGAAAAAGGGATCACGACGTTCGACACTTATGTGCTGGGCGACAATTGGTTGAGAAACCAAAAACCGCAGAGGGCGCTGAGGAACGCAGCCAATATACAATTGTCTAGTCTGCGTTTCTCGGCGTCCTCTGCGGTTAGTTCTATTGCGATTCGATTCGCCCGTCTGATAAGCCTCTATCAAGCGTTTGTCGTTGCTCGAGACGGACTCGGAAGGTCCGTCTGTATGGTGTCTGACTTCGTGAGGCACTACACAGACAAGAGTCCGTGCTACTTCATCCCATCTGCGAAGTGTGTTCAGGCTTGATCTTGTAAAGCACTCGCACCTCACTCGACTGCCGGTAGGGGTATTTATCAACACCCATATACTTCTTAGCCATCTTGTCGATGTGCTGGTCGGCGCCTTCCTCGGTGATCTCTTCAACGTGACCGCGCACCTCAAGGTAGCGATAAGGGTTATCTGGATCCTGAAACGAAAGCGCCACTGCCCGGTTGCGCTCCATGTTCTTGTCCTTCCGCCGCCCGCGCGCCGAGTTGACCAGTATGTGCGTCCCGTCGTAGTCAACCCATACCGGCGTCACTTGCGGTGTGCCGTCGGAATTTAACGTCGCCAGATGCGCGAATGCCCTCTTTTCAAACAGATCCAGGTAGTTCTCTGGAATTACTCCAGCCATGTGTTCCTCCTCAAAGCGTTGATTGCTGTCGAAACCAAACGTCGTAGTTAGCGAGAATCGCGTCCTCAGAGATTCTGACCCACTGAGTTCGATTTGTGAAGCGAGGCGCGTGATTGGTGTCACGAAATCCGTAATGCGTGATGCTGTTTAGGAAGGGTCTGTTCGCAGGATCACAGGTTGGGAAGGGTGGTTTACCCCCGCTCCCTGTTCGTCTCGCTTGCCAAAACTGAATAGAAGAGCGGGGGTAAACCACCCTTCCCAACCTGTGATCTTGCGAAACGGCGAAGTGAACGTTGATCTTCGCGCATCACGCATCACGAATGATTTCCACCGGCAGCCCTTCGCCCCAACCATATTTCTCACCTGAAAGGCGCTGAGCCGTTTGCCACGTTTCACGATCGTGCTGTTCATCCAGCGCGCGTGCCGTAGCTTCGAACTCTTGCTTATCCACTAACACGCGGACGCGCGGGTTCTGCAGGATGTTCTTGACCCATTGCGCCTCGTGAAAGTGTTCGGCCAAGACATAGAACTTGCCTTTCGATTCGACGAACCATATCTCGATCTGGCGCGGCGCTCCGCTGATGCGCCCGATCGTTGTCAGGTATAGGTACTCAGCCTTCGAAGCTTCTTCTCTACCAGGCACGTTCATCTCGCCGGAAACCGAGCAACATTCTCGACGCCCTGCACGTAAGGTATCTCCACCAGAATATCAAAGCGTCGGTGTGGTTGACGATCATCCGTGCGCGCTCGTAACCTGAGCTGAGAGGAGCTAACGAATGAGCGATGAAATTCGGCTCGACGCATTGGCGATAGGCGCGCATCCGGACGATGTGGAGTTGGCATGCGGCGGAACTCTGTTGAAGCTTGTTTCTCTAGGGTACCGGGTCGGCGTCATGGACATGGCTCGCGGAGAAATGGGCACGCGCGGCTCGGCGGAGATTCGCGCTAGCGAAGCCGAAGCCGCTTCATGCGAGTTGAAGCTTGCGGTGCGTGACAATCTGGAACTTCCCGACGGGCACATCTGGCTGACCGAGGAGTCTCGCGTCAAGATGGTGCGCAAGATTCGACTGTACCGCCCGCGAGTCATTTTCACGCACTACTGGGAGGACCCGCATCCGGATCACGTTCACACATGCCAGATCGTGCGCGAGGGGGCACACGTCGCTGGCCTGGCGAAGTATGACGCAGAAACAGGCCAGGACCGATTTCGCCCGCAGACGGTCGCGCACTTCATGTTTCCGCGCACCGCCGCGCCCACGTTCGTGGTGGACATCAGCGAATTCGCCGAGCAAAAGCATCGAGCGATTCAGTGCTATCGGTCGCAGCTCTACGACCCTAAGAGCACCGAGCCGGAAACAAATCTCAGCTGCGAAGCGTTCCTGCGAAGGATCGAATCGCGGCAGCGTTTCTTCGGTTCGTTGATAGCGGTCGAGCACGCTGAGGGATTCATCGTGCGCGAAGCCCTAAATGTCCACGACCCCATCGAGCTTCTTTCGCGAAAGATGAATATGTATTCGTGAAGAGTCCGTAGTCCGTAGTCCGTAGTCAGTCAGTGGTCACTGATGCCTAGCGAGCTTGCTTTAAGAACCGTGCACAGATTGCTGACTACTGACCACCACTGACCACTGACCACTGACTACGGACTACGGACTACGGACTACGGACCACTGACTACGGACTACCCTATGAATATCGGTATAACTTGCTATCCATCGTACGGCGGGAGCGGCGTGGTTGGCGCCGAGTTAGGCCTCGAGCTTGCAAAGCGAGGGCACGCAATTCACTTCATAAGCTACGCGCCGCCGATGCGATTGGACGAAGACCGGGCTCGTGAGCGAATCCATTTTCACGCCGTGGATATGCTGAGCTATCCGCTGTTCGAGTACCCGCCTTACACAGACGCTCTCGCGTCGAAGCTCTTCCAAGTGGCGGCAGCCGAGCAGCTCGATCTCATTCACGTGCATTACGCGATACCGCACTCGGTGAGCGCGTATCTCGCGCGCGAGATGCTCAAGCCTATTCGTCCTTTGCCCATAGTGACGACGCTTCACGGAACAGACATAACGCTGGTTGGCAGCGATCCGTCGTTCTTGCCGATCACCAGGTTCGGGATCGAGCAGTCCGACGCAGTGACTGCGATCTCCAACTATTTGCGGGAAGCAACGCACAAGACTTTTTGCCCTGATTGCGAAATCCAGGTCATCTACAACTTTATCGACTCCGCGTACTATCGCCGCGAGCCAAGCGAAGCAGTCCGTCGCAACCTCGCTCCCGATGGCGAGAAGATCATTGTGCATGTTTCGACCTTCAGGCCCATCAAGCGCATCACCGACTGCATCGAGGTGGTCGCCAGACTTAAGCAGCTTGAAATCAGCTCAGGAAGCCAGTTTGGCGTGAAGCTGGTAATGTGCGGAGACGGCCCGGAACGCGCTGACGCCGAAGCGCTCGCAACGCGTTTGGGGGTGGCTGATTCGGTCGATTTTGTCGGCAAGCAACCCCAGTCAAAAGTGCGCGAGTACTTATCGGTCGCCGACTTGTTGCTTCTGCCGAGCCAGTCTGAATCGTTCGGTCTGACTGCGCTAGAAGCGATGGCCTGCGAAGTGCCGGTTATCGCGACGCGTGTGGGCGGCATCCCTGAGCTGGTCGAGGACGGCGGCTGTGGCTTCCTGTTCGAGATCGGCGACGTGGATGGAATGGCCGCAGCAGCATTGAGAGTTCTTACCGGCGATGAGGAGCGCGAACGTCTGGGAAGGCGGGGTCGCGAGATAGCTGTGTCGCGTTTCGGTACCGAAAAGATAATCCCGCAGTACGAAGACCTCTACCGAAGAGTGATTAGCCGCGGGTAATGATCAGGCGATGAAGGCGGAATCGACCCTAGAAGCCCGCTGAAAGAGTCGATGACGCAGAAGATATTACGGACAATCCCACAGTCGCGGGATCGTTCAAACTCAGCCTACAACACGCGTCGTAAGAAGATTGCTTTAGCATCACGGACCCATAGCGGGCGCCGGGGTCGCTTTTCCACTAGCCCAGGCGTTTACACCTGGGTTGCGCGTGGGGATGCAATAGGTTAGCCCCGTTCACGGGGCTTCCTACGCAGTTTTAGCTTTTGGAATGTCGAATTCCAGACGCGAAGGATCGCCTGAAGGCGAAACCAAAGCCCGGTGAACCGGGCTCTCTGATAGGCCGGCACGCGTGACCCAGGCGTGAACGCCTGGGCTAATGGAAAAACTGCCGACGGTATCATTCAGGTCTTGACACCATCTCTGCGTTGGTGGGATTCGCACCCGGAGCGAAAATCGCCCTATTGCTCGAAACCGACGAAGACGGGTTCAGGTGTGAGCGAGACGCCAAACTCATCTGATACATGTTTCTGTATCAGCTCTTTCAACTCGATGACCTCGCGCGCTGTTCCGCCGCCGCTATTGATGATCGCAAGGGCGTGCTTCGTCGAAGTCCCGGCATTGCCGTGAACGTAGCCGCGCTTGATGCCCGCACGCTCGATCAACCATGCGGCGGAAAGCTTCACCATGCCATTTGCAGCGGGGAATGTGGGCATCGCTTCCGTCCCGCTAATAAATCTGCTTGCGCGATGTTTGATACGTTCATACTCTTCGCCTGTGACCGTTGGGTTAACGAAGAACGAGCCGACGCTCCGCGAGTCGATGTCACTCGGATCGATCACCATCGCCTTGCGGCGGCGGAGCGTAAGCACTGCTTCGCGAACGTCAGAAACTGTTGGGGCGTCGACATCGCGATCTGCGAGATAGCGCTGGACCTCCGGGTAGCGAACGGCTGCCTTGCCAGCTACAGCCAGACGATAAGTCGCTCGGGTGATAACGAACCGATCATGGTCGCTGGTCTTGAACCTGCTTGTGCGGTAGCCGAATTCGCATTCACCCGCGCTCAGGTCGATCAGCTTGTCCGTTGACAGGTCCAGCGCCTCAACCGACGCGAGCGTCTCGCTCGTATCCTGTCCATATGCGCCGACGTTTTGAATCGGGGTCGCGCCGACACGGCCCGGTATGCCTGAGAGACATTCGAACCCCGCCCAGTTGTTGGTGACGCAACGCGCGACTAGCGGCTCCCATTCTTCGCCGGCGCCGGCTGTTAGTGCAACGTGATCGCCGTCGAATCGAGTCTCAACTCCGCGAATGCTCACACGAAGCACGAGTCCGGAAAACCCGCTGTCGGCGACCACTATGTTGCTGCCGCCGCCAAGCACGAACAGCGGAAGCGATCCGGCGCGCGCCCACTCGACGCCAGCTATCAGGGCTTCCGTCGTCGTTACCTCGGCGAAGTAGCGAGCCGGTCCGCCTATTCCAAGCGTGGTCATCGACGCTAGTGGCACGTTCTCTCTTAACGATTCTTCGAACACTTGTCGGCTTGTCACAGAGGTATCCGTATTGTGATCAGTGGTCAGTGGTCAGTGGTCAGTGGTCAGTGGTCAGTGGTCAGTGGTCAGTGGTCGGTGGTCCTCGGCGAGTTTGCTTTTCAAAGACGTGCTCAGATTGCTGACTACCAATACGCCACTGTTCACTGACCACTGACCACTGACCACTGACCACTGACCACTGATCACTGACCACTGATCACTGACCACTGATCACTGACCACTGATCAATTCAAACCCTACATTGCCGCGCCGCACCGAGTCCAGTATCATCACTCGACAGACAGGAGGATCATCATGAAACAGACGCTTGCTATTCTCGTTTGCACGAGTCTCCTTACGATCTTGGCCCAGGCGCATACGCGACCGGCGGGCGAAGGAAAACTTACTCCCGAGGAGAGAGCCAGGGCGATTAAGATGCTCAACGACTCGCAGAATGAGCTGCTTTCCTACATCGAAAAGCTGAGCGACGCGCAGTGGAATTTCCGACCTCATCCATTCAAGTGGACAGTCGGAGAAACAGCCGAGCACATCGCGCTAGCCGAAGGGCTTTTGTTCGGCGCAATGGAACGAGCGATTGCGACGCCCATCAACCCGGATTGGGAGACAAAGACTGCGGGCAAAGATGCGACGCTCGACAACATCCTTGCTGCCCGCAGAGGCAAGGCACAAGCGCCCGACCCGATACAGCCGCTCAAGCGAAAGATGGCACGCGCCGACATAATGGCGCTCCTAAAAGAGAGCCGCGCAAAATCGCGGAAGTTCATCGAGACGACCGACCTGCCCTTGAAGGCCCACACTCTCGATCATCCGTTCCCGGTGTTCGGCACGCTGAACGCGTATCAGTGGTTTGTATATATTCCGGCGCACAATCTCCGGCACAATAAACAGATTGTTGAAATCATGAGCAGCCCGGAGTTCCCGAAGTAGTTCATAGAGAGCATGCCTGAACAACTTCGAGTCGACATCAACGAATACCAGAGCGTTTCGGGGATCGTTTATCCCGCGGCAGCGAAAGGCCGCGTGGGCATCACCCTGATTCTGGGGCATGGAGCGGGAGGCGGCCAGACGAGCGGTTTCATGGTTAGTTACGCAACCGAGCTCGCGGCGCGCGGCATCGACGCGGTCACTTTCAACTTTTTCTATAGCGAACACGGTCGCGGAGCGCCCGACAAGAACGACAAATTGGAAGCCTGTTACCGCGCGGTGATTGAATCGGTTCGCGGTCACAAGAAGCTTCGCGGGAACAAGCTCGTTATTGGCGGCAAGTCGATGGGCGGGCGAATCGCTTCACAGGTAGCAGCCTCGGGCGTAGGTGATCTTGCAGGGTTGGTCTTTCTCGGGTTCCCCTTGCATCCGCCCGGCAACCCGGAAAAGCTTCGCGACAAGCATCTGCCAGACATCAAAGCGCCGATGTTGTTCGTTCAAGGCTCGCGCGACGCATTCGGCACACCTGACGAGTTGCAGACTATCATCAAGAAGCTCAACGCTCCCGCAACTCTCTATGTAGTCGACCGTGGCGATCACTCATTCAAAGTTCCGAAGAGTGCAGGACCTCAAGAAGAAGTTCACCGTGCGGTGCTGGACGAGATAGCCGGCTGGCTGAAATCGAAATGAAACCGAAGAGGTGAACTGGAAAGGGTGGTCGGTTTCCGCCTTCCGAGCTTCGCGACCTGGCGGACCTACTTCTGGAGTTCAATTAAATTGCCGTCCGGATCTCGAACGAAAATGGAACCGCGGCCGGAGCTGCTCGGCCTGAATTGAAACCCCGCTTCTTCAAGCGCTCGCTTGGCAGCTTCAATATCATCGACCTGAAACGCTATGTGGTAATCACGCCGTGGTCGCTTGTCTGCCGATAGTAGCGGTTCAGGTGTGACCATCAGATGAAGCTCGCATTCGCCGAGGTCATACCACGCGCCGGGAAAGTCGAACTCGGGCCGTTGCTTTTCACTCAGGCCGAGGACGCCGCTGTAAAACTGCCTTGAAACGTCGAGATCACTCACAAGCAAGGCGGCGTGAACAAGTCTCATGATTCTCATTGTAACCTGCTGCTAAGCGCCGCCCCCTAAACACGGAATACCTGCTGACGCAGCGGCGGTCAGTTATTGCTGTCAATTAAGCGGCGAAGCGCCTCGGCCCTGCCCTCGTTCAAACCGGTGAGGATTGTGTATTCACTGATGGCGGACTGCCTATCTCCAATCTTGAGGTATGTGAGGCCGAGGTTATAGTGACCTTCGACAGAATCCGGGAGGATTGCGACAGCTTGTCTGAACGCTTCCAGCGCGTCTTCGTTGCGTCCTTGCGCGAGGTATGCCGAGCCGAGAACTATGTTTAGCCTCTCCGCAAAACCCGGCGGCGCCTTCACCGTCAATCCCTGCTTGAAGGTATCTACAGCCAAGTCATAACGACCGGTTGCAGCATACGCGTCACCAAGCCCTTTATAGGCCTCCACATAATCCGGCTCAAGACTCAGTGCCTGCTTGTATTCCACGATGGCAGATTCTTGCTGCGCGTCTTCTCTGAAGAGCTCTGCAAGCCTGTAACGCAGTTCGGCCGAACTGGGACTGGCATTGACTTTCTCTTTTAGAGCTTCTATTTGCTCTTTCCTCACGAGGTTGAAGTTGAACGTAATAGTCCCAATCACCTTCACCAGAACGCCCGAAAGCATCGTTGGCGAAAACTTCCAGTCTTTTGCTGCAGTCACTGCCACGTCCTTCAGCAACGGGTGACCTGAAATTGCTCGCGCCGAAAAGACGTTGCCGTCCTCATCGACGGTCACCTCGACGACGACCGAACCGGTAATCCGCGCTGCCTTAGCGAGCGGCGGGTACTCAGGCTCAACCCGCCTGGTAGCCGAACCCTGAAACACGCCGCCGGCCTTGCGGATTATCCTAGGCGGCTCCGGCCTTACGTCCTGAGCTGCGTCTACGCGAACCGTCGACACGAATCCAACACTGATTGCCAGCGAAGTGAACATAAGTTTGCGAAGCGATTGCTTCGGTGACGACATGATGGACCTCCTTCGGCGCTACTTCGCGCCGGTTACGAACTGCTTTATCTGCGGATTCGTTTCATCGGCCGCGTTGGCTATCTGCTCGACAAGGTACTTCAGTTCCTGGTTGTCCAGCAGTCTTAGATGCAAGTCCATTCTCAAGTAGAGCATGTCCTCAGACAGCGCTTGCTTGATCGAATCGAATTTGTGATTCAGCTCCAGCAGCTTTGTCAAAAGCGCCGGCTGCAGCTTTAGGTCTTTGCGATCTGCGAGCTTGACCATTACGATCAGTATGTCGTCGGCGAGCGCCAGCCTGATTCCAAATTCCTTCAGATTCTTGCCGGTGCCCGGCAGTTCCCATACGCCGTCGCTCACTTTGGTGTAGCTATAGCCTGACTTTTCAAGAAGCGCAACGATCTGGGCTGCCCCCTTAGTCTTCTCCTGAGCCTGAGCCGAATCGAGAACCGATGTTAGTGAGAGAACAAGTGCGAGTGCGATGATAGCCTTACGGTTTAGCAAGAGCTTCCTCCTGATGAAATCTCGCCGGGCAGGGTCTCCACAGCGGAGCGAATTATATCACGGTGCGTGGATGGGCCGCGCGGTAGCCGATTTCTACCAGTGCAGCACGATCTTTCCAACCGCTTTGCGCGAGGCGAGAAACTCCATCGCGTCGGCTACCTCCTCCATGTGATAACGGCCTCCGATCACCGGCTTTAGCGCCCCGGTTTTGTAGATCTCGAGCAATTCGTTCCAACCCTGCTCGATTTTCGCCGGATTATTGTGGCGATATGAGCCCCAGTGAAGACCTACCACGCTGTAGTTCTTGACCAACACATGATTCGAGACGAAGGTCGAGAACTTACCGCTGGTGAAGCCAACGATTACCAGGCGCCCTTCGAAAGCGATGCACTTGGTGCTGCGCTCGCCGACCTCGCCGCCGACCGGGTCGTAGATCACGTCGGCACCGCGACCGTTTGTTTCCCGCTTGACCAAGTCGACGAAGTCTTCGGTTTGATAGTTCAGAGTGACGTCGGCTCCGTTGTCTCGAACCACGGCGAGCTTATCATTCGAGCCGACCGTGCCGATGATTTTTCCGGCGCCGAGCGCGCGAGCGATCTGGACTGCCGCAAGTCCTACGCCTCCCGCGGCCGAATGGATCAGCACCGTTTCGCCTTTTTGCAGGGCTCCTCGATAAGCCAGCCCAAAGTAAGCGGTTTGATAGACGAGCGGGAATGCCGCGCCTTCTTCATCGCTCATCGAATCTGGCAACAGATGTGTGGAAGCTTCTTCGGCGATGGCATATTCTGCGAACCCGCCCACCGGGACCTGTGCAATGACGCGTTGGCCCTCGGAGAACTTGCTGACCCCCGGTCCAGTTCTCTCAACCGTTCCGGCGATCTCGAAGCCAGGGGAGAAGGGCAGCGCGGGTTTGAACTGATACTTGCCGCTGATGATCAAAAGGTCGGGGAAGTTAAGACCGGCGACGTTGACTCGCACTAAGATGTGGCCCTCAACGGGTCGCGGCTGTTCGATTTCGTCGATCGCGAGATCACGCGGGCCGCACCACTCGTGCGCGCGGATGGCTTTCATGGACGGAGCTCCTTATCAGGTTTCGCGGCCGTGGAAATGCGGCCTCATACTAACCAAGGAATGATCGCCGGTCAAACAACGGCCTAGGCGGAAGTGTGAATTCTGAAATCTGCCACGAGCGGGAGATGGTCCGAAGCTACCAGCGCGGTGCGGCTCTTATAAAGAATCATCCGGTCAAGCGTTAGCGCGTTGTCAAAGTAGATGTGATCCAGATGAAGGAACGGAAGCGCTCCGGGGTAGGTCTTCGAACGCGGCAGGTGAGCTCGAATATCCGCGCTCGTGAGGTGGGACGCCAGCAAACGCGTCGTCAGGCCGCGAGTCCATTCGTTAAAGTCGCCGAGCATGATACGAGGTCCCACCAACTCCTGGTTGTTCAGTATCGCGGTGTTGATTAGCTTGCGCGCCTGATGGCGGCGCTCAAGGAAGGCAGTGCCCAGGTGGACATTGAAAACGTGCAGCAAGCCGATTGCGTTAGCGCTTATATCCGCACGCAGGCAGCCTCGCTCCTCGCGGCCTCGCACGCTAATGTCGTAGTTCCTCGTCTCCAGCAGCGGAAGGCGGCTCAACACGACGTTGCCGTATATCGCTCCTTTATGAATTCGGGTCCCCCCGACAGCGCAGGCCATTTCCATCTGTTCTGCGATGTAGGCGGCTTGATCCTTCTCACGTGCCCCGCCGCGAAGACTCAGCACTTCTTGAAGCGCGATGATGTCGGCATCGATCTCGCGCAGAACTTCGACTATTCGCGCGGGCCGCACTCGCCGGTCAAGCCCCCGGCATCTGTGAATGTTGTAGGTGACCACGCGCAACCGCATAGAAGTCAGAGGTCAGAAGTCAGAGGTCAGAAGTCAGAAGTCAGAGGTCAGAAGGATTTTCCATTTTCCATTTGAGATTTGTCATTTGTTATTCTCCAATGCTCGCAGACTCGCCTAACCTCTGTCCCAAAATGACAAATGACAAATGACAAATCTCAAATGGAAAATGGAAAATCCTTCTGACCTCTGACCTCTGACTTCCGACTTCTGATTCTCACTGTTGCCTTTCAAGCACCCAGCCCAGCCATTCGTGTGCGCGCTCGAACAGCGAACGGCGCTTCCATTCGTCGTACGAGACGGAGGCGCTTTCTGCGAGATCCGACGCGAAGTCTTCCTGCAAACGCGCGGCCAAATCCGGCTGCAACGCTGCCAGGTTTACTTCATCGTTTAGGGCAAACGAGCGATTGTCGAGATTCGTCGAGCCGACGACGCTCCACACTCCGTCCACAATCATCACCTTCGCGTGCATCATAGACGGCTTGTATTCGTAAATCTCAGCGCCAGCCTTGAGCAACTCGCCGTAGAGCCGGCGGCTGGAAGTCCTCGTCAGCAAGTGGTCGGCGTGCTTGCCCGGCGTGAGGATCTTTATCTCGACTCCGCGTTCCTCGATAGCTTTCACCATTTCTTCGCGTGCGCCACGGTCGGGAAGAAAGTATGGCGTGGTGATGTAGATGCTCTTCCGGGCCGATGCGAACAGCGTTTGAAATAAGAGGCGCGCACGAGTTGATGAACCAACCGATGGCGAGCTGTCGATGACCAGCACCTTCGCGTTCCCGGCCACCTCGCACGGCGGAAAATATTCGGGTGTTGCGAGCACTTCTTCAGACGCTTCCACCCAGTTTTCGACAAAAGTTGATTGCAGGTCCGTAACGGCATCGCCCTCGACGCGAAACATCGTGTCCCGCCAACGCTTTGACTTACCCCTGCCGTACAGCCAGTGATCTGCTATACCGGCGCCTCCCATGAAGCCTACGTGGCCATCGACGATGATCAGCTCTCGGTGAGTGCGATTATTGAGGCGAGGCAGCGTGTACCATCGAATCGGGTGATAACGCTCGAAGTTCGCACCCGCATCGCGCAGCGGCTTGATGTAGCTCCCCCACGTGGCGAAGCTTCCAATCGCGTCAACGAGAAGGTTCACTTGCACACCGGCTTGCGCTCGATCGATCAAAGCTTCGATAAAGCGGCTGGCGACCCGGCCCTTTTGAAAGATGTAGGCCTCGATGTTTATGCTGTGTTTTGCGGCGCGTATCGCTTCAAGTTCGGCTTCGTAAAAGACCTCGCCGTTAGTTAGGACGTCAATGCGATTGTTCAATTGGACTGCGGAGTTGGTGAGCGCGCCTAGCATTCGCACGAAATCTGCGGACCCAATGCCCACCGATGGCGGATTTGCTATCTTGTACCGAAGCGCCGGCTCGAACAGCGCTAGAAACAGCATCAACGCGAGGAAGGCGATCGCTATGATTGCGAGTACGTCAAAGGCTTGCAAGTCCATCAAGAGGAGAAACCGCGCAACGACGCATTTCGAGGTTAGTGGTACGCCCGGCAGGACTCGAACCTGCGACCCCCTGCTTAGAAGGCCGTTTTCAGCCAATGGTCAAAAACTATGAATTCCCAGGAAATATCGAGCTTTTGTATTCAAGCTGTTACCGTTGCCTTATGGAAGCGTGTAGAAACCTATTGCGCTTTGAGGATGTCACCATCTACAGAATTATCTTACAGCGCTTTTCCACGTTTTGGTAGCAGTAACGGACAATGCTTTGTAACACTCCATAGCGTAAACCTAGGCGCTTTTATCGGAATTCGCAATCAATTTGCGGGGCGGTGTCCGCGTTTGAAATTCAGGAGTGTCGGGAACGTATAACTATACTTAGCGCTCCATCGCCGGTGACGCGCATGTGTCTCCACCGCCGGCGGGAACTTAGCGCGTCGTGGTGAGGATGTCGGTTCGACGATATCGCGTCAATTACGTGGAAATAGTAAACATCCTTGGAATAGCGAAACAACGAGAATGAGAGATCGCGGGAATTTGGCGGCCCACAAAAACCGTTGGGGTGATTGGGGCAGTTGAGATTCCTGTGGAGTCAAGATTCCACTTGACCTGCCGAGAGTATCGCCATATAATGGTGCCGCTCTTTGGAACATTAGAACTATTGGAACTATGCGGAAGCTACCGTGACGAACGTGCTTGACACGCAGCCATCGCGACCAAGCAATTGAAAGTTCCAGCCGGTAACTGGTTTTTGGCGCGCAGCTAGGTCACAAGCCGCCAGCCGATGACAGTGCTGGGACAACAATACATCAAGAGAAACCAGATTAGTTGAGGGTGCAGATCCGACAAGGGCTTTTATTCCGAGACCCGGCGGGCAAGGATCCTTGAGTGGATGGAATGTCTCGCATTCACTCTGCGGCGTGCTAACCACATGTAACGAATAATAAGAGGAGTCTACCGGTAGAGTTCCCACAAGGGAGCGCTCCGGGTCTTGCTGAGGGAGGGTTCCATGTCAGCAAGTTCGATGCCTGCTGCGGATTGCGTCGTCACTGGCTTGCCCGATGGTCGGCTAAAGCCCGCGCTTCGATGGGATGTTCGCGTCTTGCTTCATGAACACGAAAATGTAGCAACACTGCTACGAGGCGATTTTGAGTATCGGTTTGCGGGGATAAGCGCCGAAGCGCTAAGGCAGGTAGTTCTGAAGCTGGATGGTCGACGGGAAGCAGCGGATATTGCGCAAGAGTTAGGGCTGGAGGCAAATCTAGTGGCCGCCGCGATCAAAGAGCTAGTACGCAACGATCTGGCGATTGGGGTCGAAGCGACCCAGCAATTTGTGACCGGCGAAGAATTCTGTGCCATCGCCCGGCGTCTCTTTCCTTACTGGAAGGAGCGCCTGTTCGGCCATCAGCTCTGGCAGGATTTAACGAGCGGCCGCGCGATGAGGGCCCAGTTTGTGGGCTGGCTCATTGAATCGTACCACTTCATCGACGGAGTGAACGAGCGGCTGTCAATGGCAGTTGCCGAGTGCGCCGATCAGCGAGCGCGGAGCGTATTCGCCAAGCACTACACTGAGGAGTATGACCACGCCCGGTTCTTCGTCGATGCGCTTGACGCACTCGGGATAGGCGAGACAACAGTGAGAATGGCACGCCCGCTCCCGGGCACTCGTGCGGTCTTAACTCTCATGCGCCAGTTCGCTCGACGCGACTACTTGCAGTATGCGGTCTGTTCGGGTTTTCTCGAATCAACGGGCGGCGATCGGGAGCGGGCTCGCACTTTCTTCGAGCTGTTGGCTGAACACTACACCCCGGACCTGCCAGGCGTCATGGCGCCGCTCGTCGCTCACGTAAACCTTGATGAAGCCTATCGCCATAACGATCTGATGGAGAAAGTCGTGCCTCATAGGGGCGTTATTGACTTGCCGCGGGCCGACAGGGCGATCGAAGCTGGGCTCCTGCTAGTAGAGACCCTTGAGATGTGGTCGACCGACATTCTGCGCCACTACGCGAGCCCTGATTTTGTTGCCCGCTGCGGCCTCGAGCCCTATCGGCTGAAGGCTTACACGACAACAAACAAGTCGATCTCTTCAGCCGCTGCCGATCCGGAGTATGCTGCCGATATTCAAGGCTATAGCTGGAAGACCGATGGGCCGTTGGCAGACACCGCGAGGCCGCTCCTCAACCCATACGTCGATTACCACAGCGCGGCTTCGGAGTTGCAGTTGGAGTCTGGCAACGATATTTACACGTTCTCCGGGCAATCGAGCAACCTGCTGAAGTGTGTGCTGCCGTTTCTTGACGGAACGTGGTCAGTTTCTGATCTGGCCTCCTACAGTGGTGCATCAACCAATTCGCTTAGGGAACTCCTAGGAGTGCTTATCGCGGATGACCTGCTCCTCGATGTTAGTCGTGCGTTGGTGACTCAATCTCCGGATGATTTCTTTCGCGCTTATCTCAAAGAGTGCCGGTTCTGGAGCAAGCAGATATTCGAGCAGCCATTCTGGTCAACGCTGCAATCGGGTGCCGCGCCTTCCGTTCTGGTTCTTGGCTGGGGTATCGAGTTCCTCCACTATGTCGAGGCGGCGAATGAACACATGGCAGCCAGCGTCGCCCACTGCCGGGATCGATACCCCACGCGAACCTGGCTCGCTGATCACTATGCTGAGGAATTCAATCACAGCGAGATATTCCTTGAAGGGCTGACCAAATGCGGGCTTGACCCGGACCAAGTGCGTTCTGCACTCCCTCTCGCGTCGACCAGATCGCTTATCAACTATCTCTATGAGTTGGCCGCGTCAGACACACTTAGCTATGTCGCCACGTTTGGCGTTATGCAAGCCGAAGGCGAGCGCACAACTAGCGATGGCATATCGGCTTTCTGTGACCGGCTCACTGGCCTGTATCCGTTTGCCGAAGGGCTTTTTGTTGCAGTCAAGAAACACGCTCTGATCGATGTAGAGTTAGCTCACCAGGATTTGCTCATACAGAGACTCTGTTCGCGCCTAGGCAGTATTCCCGCCGATGTCGCTCGCCGCATCCTGGCGGCGGCTAGAGAAACAGCTGAGCATTTCATCTTATTCTTCGAAGGCATAAACGACTATTACAGCGCGCCGGGAGCGCCGCTCCCACGACGCGGAATTGACGTAAGGACACTGGTGTAAAAAATGAGCCGGCTGCTGACGTCAAACCTGGGAACGCTGAAAGAGACCGCGAGCGAGGGGTATGAAACACATTTTTCCGGCTCACGGGCCTTGTTCCGCCATCGAGCTCGGAGCGTGTTAGCCGGAGGCACGACGCACGATGGCTGGCTCATTCAGCCGTTTCCTGTTGTGATCGCGCGGGCAGCGGGGCCGTTCAAATGGGACGTCGATGGTCACCAACTGATCGATTATTGGATGGGTCATGGCGCGCTGCTTATGGGACACGCCTTCCCGCCCGTAGTCGAAGCGGTAACTCGTCAACTGAGTCGGGGTACCCACTACGGAGCACCCTCCGAGTTAGAGATCCGGTGGGCGGAACTCGTTTGTGAGCAGGTGCCATCGGCAGAGCTTGTCCGCTTTACCTCATCAGGAACCGAAGGGACGCTCTTGGCTCTGCGAGCTGTGCGAGCTTTCACTGGCAGGGACATGATACTAAAACTCGACGGGCACTTTCACGGCTGGCACGACGAGGCGCTGGCTCACTATGTCACTCCAGACTCCGCGGGCTTAAACCCCGGCGTGGTCGACAACGTTGTTGTAGGAGATCCGTTCGATGTTGAGGCGACCGTTGAGGTACTTGAAACCGGACAAGTGGCTGGGGTCATACTGGAGCCTGGCGGAGGCGGCAGCGGCGGGCTCCCTTGCAATCGAGAATTTAACGCACGATTGCACGACGCGTGTATTCGAACCGGCACGTTGCTTATCTTTGATGAAGTGATTAGTGGCTTCCGTTACAGTTCAGGGGGCGCTCAGCAGTTGTACGGGATTCTGCCCGATCTCACAGTGCTAGCCAAAATACTTGCCGGAGGACTGCCTGGCGGCGCCGTCTGCGGCCGACGCGAGGTGATGCAAGTGTTTGGAGCTGGCACGCGGATCGGCAACCGCGATGTTCGCCTTTCACATACGGGGACGTTTAATGGCAACCCGCTTTCGTGTTCGGCGGGCATCGCGATGCTGACACACATTGCGGATGGTAAAGAGCAGGCGCGCGCTGAACAAGCAGCTCGCCTATTGTGCGATCTCGTCAACCGACAGGCAGCAGCGTGTGGGGTGGATGTCTATCTGTACAACCAGAGCTCGACAGTTCACCAGTTGGTTGGTGCACGCAACGCGAGCGTGCCCTTCGGACATCCTGGCTCGGTATTGCAGCTTTATGCCATGCACCCGGAACGCTACGCAGCTCTACGTCGTGAGTTGCTGTTGGCGGGCGTTGATATGCATCCGGTGCATGGTTGGGTATCGGCCGTTCACGACGATGACGTAATAGAGGCGACGGCTTCGGCCTACGGCCGGGCATTTGCCAGACTGCAAACTGTTGCAGGTTTCGAGCTGCCAACGGCTCTGTGCTGATGGATTGTCCTATAGCGAAGGAAAACAAGGTGCTCAAATGCAGAACGAGGAGCAGCCGGAAATGAACGCGGTGATTCTGCCAGTGCTGAAGGGGCGGACCGTGGCCGATACAACACAAGAATGCTCAACAGTCTGCTATCACCCTGAATGCGCCTGTCGAGAGCGCATCATCGCAGGTTGCGATGTACCAATCGCATCCGAGTTGCTCGAAAGGTGAGTATGGATACCGGCATGATCGCTGCGAAAACTGAGCTAAGGGCAGGCACGCTACCCTTATTCATAGGCGGGCGGTTGCAGTTTTCCAACAAGGTATTCCCTACTATCGAGCCCGCCACTGGGGACACCTTGGCGGAGGTAAGCCTCGCGAGTGCAAGCGATGTCGATGGGGCCGTCGCGGCTGCACGTTACGCTTTCGATCAGGGTCCTTGGCCCCGAATGTCCGGGGGCGAGAGGGCTGCGTACCTGATGCGTGTTGCGGACCTGATTGAGGACCGCCAATCCACGCTGGCGGAGTTCGAGAGTCGCGATACCGGGCTTCCAGTCCGCTTCACGGCGGAAGGACACCTGCCACGCACGGTTGCTCACTTTCGCTACTTTGCGGAGGAGGCGACGCGCCTGGTGGGCGAGGTATTCGCGCTTGACAGTGCTTACCTGAGCCTCGTCGTGCGCGAGGCGGTTGGCGTAGCTGCCGTGATCACACCGTGGAACGCGCCGCTCTCAATTGCGTCTATGCAAGTCGCAGCCGCCCTGGCGTGCGGGAATACCTGTGTCCTCAAACCGTCGGAACTCGCCCCTGTCACCTCCAGCATGTTAGCCGACGTTATGGCGGCGGCCGACCTCCCCGAAGGAGTATTCAATTTGATTCACGGCCCAGCCGAGCCCACCGGGCGCGCGCTGGTCGAGCAGCCGGGAATTGACATAGTTTCATTCACTGGGGGCACGGCAACGGGTAAACAAATCCTAGCCGCTAGCGCAAGATACGTAAGGCGGGTGCTATGTGAGCTCGGGGGGAAATCGGCCAACCTGATCTTGGAAGACGCGGATTTGAACAGCGCGCTGGACGGGTCGCTGCTTTCGATGTACGCAAACAACGGCGAGGCTTGTCACGCAGCCTCGAGGCTGCTGGTAGCCAGGCCGATTTACGAGCGGTTCTCCGAGATGTTTGCAGACCGTGTTGGCAACCTTCAACTGGGCAACCCGCTCGACCCAGACACGGAGGTCGGACCACTGATTTCGGAAGAGCATCAAGCCCGGGTACTCAACTTTGTACAATCCGGACTTGAAGACGGTGCTAGCCTGCTAGCGGGCGGGTCGGAAGCTCCCGATCTCAAAGGCGGTTACTATGTGCTGCCTACAGTATTTGCGAACGCGAATAACAGCATGCGCATTGCGCGCGAGGAGATATTCGGACCGGTGGCGGTCATCATACCCTTTGAGACAGAGGATGAGGCAGTCGAGATGGCCAATGACAGCGACTACGGATTGGCCGGATATATCTGGACTGCCCGCTTTGACCGGGCCCTAGAATTAGCTAGTCGCCTGCGGGTGGGGTCGGTGTCGATCAACTCGCCAATGATACGCGATATCCGCGTACCCTTTGGGGGGTTCAAGCGTAGCGGCATTGGACGAACCGGAGGTCGCTTCAGTATCACACACTACACCGAACTCAAAACCATATGTGTTCCCGTGCAAGGGTACACATTTCCTCGGCTTGGGAGCCGAGAATCCTGAGCGGTCCTTTGGGACCCAATCTAACCCGTCGTTCCAGTGCTGACAAACGGCACCGCGCGACGCTTGCGTGACCAACAACACTAAAGGAGGGTTTTCAATGGCAGAAGAACATAGTTTAGAAAAACGACGCCCGTTGGAGGCTGATGAAGTCCTCATTCATGTTCCACCGGGTTACGGGAAAAACGTTAAGGTAGTTGAAACCAAGGATGCTGGCAAGAATGCCGAAATCACGGTTCAGGTGAGCAAGAAGCGTGTTGCAGGCAGGACTCCGGTCCTTGGCGTTATCGTGAAGTAAACCATACGCGAGGATGTCGTACCCCGCCATTCTCGTGTACCAACCACGATGGGAGAAGCCCTCCAGGCTTCTCCCACTTATTGCAGGAGCGAGAGTGAGCTGCACTCGACTGACCACGGCACGGGTTGAGTCCCGGCGGTGTTGAGACAGCCGTCTGAAGGATAAGCACCTGTGAATACGTCACTTGGGCCGGATACCATCTTAGTCTTGAATCCGCATACCGCCTTCTCAATATACCCCGAGCGAGTAGTTATCGAATCGCCGGACGCGGTGTTTACCTTCGTCCGACGAGGAGCAGAGCTGGTGAAGCGAGCGCGTTTCTTGCTAGACGGCTCACATCGGCTAAGGGATGTATCCAACAGGGTTGGTGCCTCTCACACGGAGTTGGAAGAAACATTTCGGGACCTCGTGAATGAGCGGGCGCTGGAGGACGTCACACGGCTACTCGACTCCGAAACGCCCGAGCAGTTTTTGAGCGAGTACTTTCCACTGTGCGACTTTTGGGCTCGAGACATATTCAGCACTAGATTTTGGCAGGCGATGCTGAACGGCAACGCAACGCCGGAGCTCGTGTTAGGTTGGGGTTTCGAGTTCTACCACCGTGTACTCGGCGCGGACGAGCACAACGCATTATCGGTCAACTATTGCGTGGACCACCAGATCAGAGAATGGCTTATTTCTCACTTCGCCGAAGAGTGTGATCATGGCCAGATGTTTCTGGACGGAATGGTGGCTAGTGGGTTCACCATCGAACAGGTCGCGGGATCGGTACCTCTGCCCACCAGTCGGGCGCTTATTAACTACCTGGACGTACTGGCAGTGACCGACACAATCGCATATCTTGGTTGCTACGGCGTAATGCATTCGCCGCGAGCGGGCCAAACTCGACAGCGGGTTGGCGAACAGTTCGACCGATTCGCACAGATGTACCGGTTTGCGCAAGGCCTGCTTGAAAAGATCCGGGAACATGCGCTGCTTGATCTTGACTTGGGCCACGAAGGCATCGTGCTTGAGCGGGCACTAACTGAACGGATCAAGGTGAACCGCGCTGTGACATCTAGCATTCTCGGCGCAATGATGGGGATCGTGCGGGCGTTCTCTTGTTTTTTTGAGGGTATCTACGAGTATTACAGCAAGCCCGGAGTTCCGTTGCCGCGGTCGTCAGCGTTCTAGTAGAGATTTCAAACCTGGTTGTTTGCTGACCATACGCCCTGACTGAGCTTAAGCTCACAAAGAATGAGTCATATTGCGTTCTGACAATCTTTATGCGTTGCCTGCTTATCTACCCGTTCCGGTGGACGACGGTGCGTGCAGTCATCTCGCTGGCCTTCGCGTCCCCTCGATCAGTCTGCCAGCAACCGACGGTACCTTCATTGATCTGTCAGCCGCCACTGCTCACTCGACCGTAGTCTACTGCTATCCTCGCACCGGCTCCCCGGATGCCGAACCGTCGGGTGGGGTGCAAGCCTGGAATCGAATACCCGGTGCCCGGGGTTGTACCCCTCAAGCGCTCGCATTCCGGGATCAATGGCAGCACTTTCGCCAGTTAGGTGTTCAGGTCTATGGCTTGAGCACGCAGGACGTTGAGTACCAGCGCGAAGCTGTTGTTCGATTACACCTCCCCTTTTCGCTCCTTAGCGACGCCGAGTTGAACCTGACTCGTGCCTTGGGGTTGCCGACCTTTACGTATGCGGAATGGACCTTGTTGATACGCGTCACCCTCGTCATCCGGGCGGGGATGATCGTCAAGGTATTCTATCCGGTATTCCCCCCAGACCAGAACGCAGTTACGGTACTGTCCTGGTTCAGGACAGAATGACGGGGTCATCGGGAGATGTTTTGGATACCAGATAAACACAGTCGCGCCTCTTCGATACGATCGTATTGGGAGAAGTTAGGTCATTTAAGTACGGCCTCCAAAAATCAGCAAGGTTTAAGACGTATACCAAACTATCTACAGTAGGTTTCTTTGAAGGCTGCAAGTATTGAGTCTAAATATGGAGAATAATGGTACGCCCGGCAGGACTCGAACCTGCGACCCCCTGCTTAGAAGGCAGGTGCTCTATCCGACTGAGCTACGGGCGCAAAAAATTAAGGCAAAAGTAAAAGGCAAAAAGTAAGCTCCTCTTTCCCCTTTTACTTTTTGCCTTTTGCGGTTTATTGGTCGGGGCGATTGGATTCGAACCAACGACCTCTCGGTCCCAAACCGAGCGCACTACCAGGCTGTGCTACGCCCCGATAAGCCGCCCCAATTCTAAATGACCACAGGGCCAGGGTCAATGAGTCAAAAGTCAGAGGGTGTGCGTCAGGAATGTGAAGGCTAAGCCACTGACCGAGCTTCCCAATAGCCT
>JBBPIH010000079.1:0-23160 GCA_038040455.1 Acidobacteriota bacterium | reverse complement strand
TTATCATAAAGTTACAGCGTTTCCGAAAACGCTTAACCGGACAGTAGTGATCTCAGATCTCAAATAATTTCAAATTTCAACAAATCTCAGATATCTCAGATCTCAAATCTCAGATCTAGATCTCCAATCTGAAATTTGAAATTTGAGATCTGAAATTCCTTCTATCTCAACTTGAGCGTCGAAAGGCTCAGCAACGCGAACAGTATGGCAATTATCAAAAACCGGAACACCAGCTTTGGCTCCATGCGGCGCGAAACCTCGGGTGGATACAGCAGCTCAAAGTGATGATGTATCGGCGTCATCTTGAATATTCGCCGATGAAAAATCTTGAACGACGCGACTTGAAGAATTACCGACAGCGCTTCGATTACGAACACGCCGCCGATCATTACCAGCAAGAACTCTTGCTTGATCATCACCGCTACCGCCCCAATCGCTCCGCCGATTCCGAGTGCGCCGACGTCACCCATGAACACTTCGGCCGGCGGCGCGTTGAACCAGAGGAACCCGAGGCTCGCTCCGGTCAGCGCCGCACAGAAGATCGTCAACTCGTGTATCCCGGGGTTGTGCTCGAGCCCCAGGTATTCAGCGAACGCCTTGTGTCCCGTCACGTAGGTGAACCCAGTGAGCGCCGCCGCTGTCACCATCGTGACGGATATCGCCAGCCCGTCGAGCCCATCCGTCAGGTTCACCGCGTTAGAAAAGCCAACGACCACGACCGGCGCAAACACCAGCAGGTATAGCGGCCACCATATCTCCGGATTAAACGTCTTAAAGAAGGGCACGCTCAATCGGGTGTTGTAGGTTGTCAAATAATTAAGCGCCAGTCCGAAAGCGACCGCGGCAACGAACTGCAGAAACAATTTCTGTCTGCCGGTCAGCCCAAGGTTGTGACGCCGCTTGACCTTCAAGTAGTCATCCGTAAAACCGATAGCTCCGTACGCCAGCGTCGTCACGACGGTGATCCACACGTACGCGACTGAAAGGTCCGACCACAGCAGAGCTGAAATCGCCACTGACAGCAGAATAAGCACGCCGCCCATTGTCGGCGTTCCCCGCTTCGACTGATGCGTGCGCGGGCCTTCTTCGCGAATTTGCTGCCCGATCTGAAACTCTCTGAGCAGCCTGATCATTCGCGGTCCAAAGATCAGACTGATAATTAAAGCCGTAATCGCAGCCCAGGCTGCGCGAAAGGTGACCTCCTTGAACAGTCGCAGAACAGACAGGCTGTCGTGAACGTTCTGAAATAATCTCAGGTAATAAAACATTCAACCTCTGAGCCGCTGCGACAGCGAGCGTAACCTCCTCCGACCTTCTAGCATCTTCCTCTTGCGGCGTCTCCGGTCTTCGCTTCGCCGCCATTTGGCAGCGTCCCGAACCTCTGCTTCATCCGTTCGACAACAGTTTCGGTCTTCACTCCACGCGAGCCTTTCACAAGAATCAAGTCGCCCGTGCGTGCTTCGCGAATCAATATATCGGCGGCCTCGTCTGGCGTGTTGGCGAAGGTTGCTGCATCGCCGCCCATTCCAGCCTCGCGGGCGCCGGCGACGATCTCTTCCGCGAGTCCGCGAATCCCGATCAGTTTGTCGACTCCGAGCCGAGTTATGTGCCGGCCGGCTTCGCGATGAAGTTCTGGACCAGCGGGGCCAAGCTCAAGCATCTCGCCGGCAACGATGATCTTCCGTGTGCTCTCACGGTTAGCGCACACCGTCGAGACCATTTCAAACAGCGCGCGCGGGTTTGAATTGTACGAATCGTCTATGATCGTGAAGCCGTCGCGAAAGCGCACTACTTCGCCGCGCATCTTCTGAGCGGACGTTTCGGCTAGTGCCGCCGCGATTTCTTCGAGCGGCGTTTCGTAGAGATCGGCCACCGCAGCCGCAGCCAGCGCATTATAAATGTTATGGCGTCCCGGAAGCGGAACCTGCGCTTCGATCTGGCCATGCCGCGTAGCGAGCGAAAAGCGGCTTCCACCAACCCCCTCTGTTTTTATTTCGCTCGCCCTGACATCTGCGCTCCGGTCGATTCCGAATGTTATACTGTCGATGTCATAGCGCAGCGCGGTCATCCTTGCGACGCGATCGTCATCTGCGTTCAGCACCGCCGTGCCGCCCGGCACTATACCGCTGATCATCTCAGCCTTCGCTTCTGCGATCTCATCAATCGAGGAGAAGAACTCAAGGTGAGCCGGAGCGACGATAGTGACCACACCGGCGTCCGGCGGCGCGATGCTTGTCAAATGCGCGATCTCGCCTTTGTGGTTCATCCCCATCTCGAGAACGGCGAAATCGAAGTCCGAAGCGCGCCGCCCATCGGATTCCATCTTGAGCACTGACAGCGGGACGCCGTAGTCGTTGTTTAGGTTGCCAGAGGTTTTGACTACCCGGCCGATCCGCGCAAGCATCGCTGCGATCATTTCCTTGGTAGTAGTCTTCCCAAGGCTGCCGGTTATCGCGACAACTTCGCCTTGCCAGCTTTTCACCACCCTGTATGCGAGAGATTGAAGGGCCGCCAATGTATCGTCGACCAATATCAGCGCCGCTTTCTGCGGATCTATCTCCCTGCCGAGTTCCGAGTGTAAGAAGTCGCGCGAGACAACCGCGGCCAGCGCACGGCGGGCGATCGCATCTAAAACAAAACGGTGCCCGTCGTAGTTCTCCCCTCGGATGGCGAAGAACAACTCGCCCTCGCGAATGGTGCGCGAGTCGATCGAGTAGCCTACCGGCTCTCGCTCGGCGAGCTCCGTAGCGCCGCGCGCCGCCCGTATGTTCGACCCGAGAATGTCTGCAATTTCATCTAGCTTCATTTCGTTCCGCCAGGCGTAGCATAGACTTCAGTCTGGGTGCCACTCTCAGACTCTGATCACTCAGTACACAGACTATAGTCTATGTTACGTCGAATCTCTTCATCATCGCTTCGCGCGCCACTTCGTGATCGTCGAAATGAGTCCTTAGCTGGCCGATAACCTGATAGGTTTCGTGCCCTTTGCCCGCTATCAACACCACGTCGCCTTCACGAGCTTCTTCGATCGCGTGAAAGATAGCCTCGCGCCGGTCGGTCAGCTTGACGTACGGGCGCCCAGCCTTCTTCAAGCCTCCTTCGATGTCTTCGATGATCGCCTCCGGGTCCTCAGTTCGAGGATTGTCGGACGTGACTATTGCCACGTCGCTCAAGCTTGCGGCGAGCTCTCCCATCGGCGCGCGCTTGGTCCGGTCGCGATCACCTCCGCATCCGAACACCGTTATCACGCGACCCATCCCAGCCACTTCACGCGCAGTTTGCAGTACGTTACTCAGCGCATCGTCGGTATGGGCGTAGTCCACGATGACAGTGAAAGCCGATTGTTGGGAGCCGTTCAGGGTCACCTGCTCGAACCGCCCCGATACAGTTCGGCAGTCGGCAACGCCACGGGCTATGTCACCCAAGCTGGCTCCCAGGGCCAATCCCGCGGCGATGGCTGCGAGTATGTTGTAGACGTGAAAGCGTCCCACCAGCGGCGAAACGATTTCGATCTTGCCCGCCGTTGTGCTGGCGGTAAACGCGAGCCCGCGCGGGCTCAGCTTGAAATCATCCGTCCCGGCGTCGGTGCGATTGCCGAAGCCGTAGGTTATCCGATCACCTTTGGCAGATCTGAATAACCTGCGGCCATATTCGTCGTCCACGTTTATCACTGACGCGCCGGGTACAGACCCGAGACTTGCATTGAACAACTTCTCCTTTACCGAAAAGTAGCTCTCCATCGTCCCGTGATAGTCCAGGTGATCGCGCGTCAGATTGGTAAATACCGCGACCGCGAACTTCAAAGCATCCGCGCGATGAAGGTCAATCGCGTGCGACGACACTTCCATCACCGCCGAACGGCAACCCTCTGCGATGGCTCGCGCAAGCATCCGTTGAATGTCGGACGCTTCGGGCGTCGTGTTTGCCGCGGCTGCAGCTTCGTTGCCGACTCTATGGGTGATCGTTCCGAACATCGCCGATGTTCCCTCACTCGCGCGAATGATCGAGTCAATCAAGTGAGCGGTCGTCGTCTTGCCGTTCGTGCCGGTGATCCCAACAAGCTTCAGCCGTTCAGACGGATGGCCATGCACGGCGGCCGCTGAGCGAGCTAATGCCGGGCGGGCGCCGGCGACTTGAATCCATGCGGGCACGTTCTCACTCCCAGGTGGCAATTCGGAGATAACTGCGATCGCTCCGCGCTCGGCCGCTTGCGGGATGAATCGGTGCGCGTCGGTCTTCTCGCCGCGAATCGCGACAAAGACCGAACCTGGTTCGCAGGCGCGCGAATCGTGCGTGACGTCGAGCGCTTCGAGGTCGAGCTGCCCTGTCGCGACGATTGCGTCTATGTCTCTTGCCAGATCAGCCAGTTTCAATTCGTCCTTGGTGCTCTTGCTCTAGCCCACTCACCGCTCGAAGCCGGCGTCTTCGGCTCGGGCTCAAGCACGATTCTCTTGAGGGCTACTTTCGAAAGCTTCACGCGGCAGATCGTTTCCTGCGAAACGAGTGCCCCCGGAGAAGGGTTTTGCAATGACACCACCCCATCGCCGGCCGCCTTGAGCTTCAGCCCCTGAGCCGCGCAGAGCGCCACTGCCGCCCGTATTCCCTTACCCATCAAATTAGGCATTACAGCACTGCCGTAGCGCTTAGATGCAGCATCGCCGCTCGGGGCTTCAGCGGCCACATCGAGCGCCGGGCGCGAGTCGTCTGTCTCATCCGCGCGTGCGGGCTGGTTCTCGGCGGCAAAGCCGGCAGTGTTATAAACCTCGAAGTCGCCGGCGAGCTGCGACTGCGGATTGTCCTCTGGCGGAACGCCAAGCACGTGAAGCGCATCCGAGACTACGCGAGCGAACACCGGCGCTGAAACTGCGCCTCCCAGATGCGCGCCAACGGGTTCGTCTATCGAGACAACGCAAGCCACTTCGGGGTTATCGACCGGCGCGAAGCCTGCGAACGACGCGACGTAACGAGTCTGCGAGTAGCGCCCTGTCGCTACATCGATTTTCTGCGCGGTGCCCGTTTTTCCAGCCGCGCGGTAGCCTTCCATGCGCGCGGCCTTGCCGGTTCCCTGAAGAACTACTCCTTCAAGCATCGCCTTCAAAGTGGCTGCAGTAGCCTCACTCACCACTTGCCGTTTTTCCGGGTGGTACTCATCGAGCACATCTCCCGACGACGAAACGACCTTGCTGATCAGATGCGGCTTCACCCATTCGCCGCCGTTGGCGATGCAGCCGTAGGCAGCCGCGGCCTGGATCGCGGTCACTCCAATTTCGTGACCCATCGGAATCGAGGCAATTGTTGTTGGTCTCCACTCGCTCACCGGCTGGAGCAATCCTCGCGATTCTCCCGGAAGTTCTATTCCCGTGCGGCGGCCGAACCCGAATCGCTCGATGTAGTGCGCGAATCTTTCATTTCCCAACTGCATTCCTAACTTGATCGCGGCGACGTTAGAGGATTTCGCCAAAGCTTGTGCGGCTGTCAGCACGCCGAAAGGGTGATCGTGGACGATTCGATCGGCGATGCGAATCTGGCCGCCACCACAGTCGATCCGGGTGTTGGGCCGAATGAGCCCTTCTTCGAGCGCGGCCGAATAGGTGACCAGCTTGAATATCGAACCCGGCTCGAAAGCGGTCTCGACCGCTCGGTTGCGGCGCTGGGCTGGTGTGGACTCGGAAACGTCGTTTGGATCAAAAGCCGGGTAGTTGGCGAGCGCCAGTATTTCACCGGTCGCGGGCCGGAGGACAACAATCGTGCCCCCGCGTGCGTGGCTCGCGCGAACAGCTTCGGCCAGCGCTTTCTCGACGTGGTGCTGAATCATCAGGTCTATGGTGAGCGTGACGTTGGCGCCAGGTACCGGCTCCTCGACCGAATGATCGTAAGACTTGTTCAGAGCATCGACGTCCAACAACAAGCGTCCACCCTGCCCACGAATCACTCTATCGCAGGAAAGCTCGATGCCGCCAACTCCTCGCTCGTCAACATCGACGAACCCCAGAAGGTGAGATGCCCTCGGGCCACTGACGTAAAACCGCTTCATTTCGTTCACAAAACGAAGTCCTGGCAGAGCGAGCTTTTCGACCTTCGCAACATCTTTGTCGTCGAGCTTGCGTTTTACGGCGACGGCCGCGCGGCCAGAAGTAAGGCGTTTAAAAAGATCGTCGCGGTCGATGTCGAGAACATCTGAAAGAGCGTCTGCGATGCGCCCCGGGTCGGTTATGTCACCCGGCGAGGCATAGAGAGACTTCACCGCAACCGAACGTGCGAGTTCATTGCCGTTGCGATCGTAGATCACCCCCCGCATCGGGCTGAGATCGATTGCTGCTTGCTGTTGATTAGATGCACGCGCGAGTAGCCAGTCGTGCTGCCTGACCTGCAGCCAGAGAAGCTTCGCGCCGATCACCATCATCCACACGATGATCGCAACTTGAATGACGGTAATCCGTCCGTCAGAAGCTCTATTACTGATTGACATTGCTTCTAAGTTCGGAACTACATCAGGCTCGCTCGTCCCTGGGAGCGCAGGCATCCCTGCCTGCTTGGCGGTGCGCGAGAAGAGGCAGGCAGGGATGCCTGCGCTCCCAGGGGCCGCGAGCCTGATGAACTCTGAACGCTACCGTGTGTCCTTCCGGTTGGAATTTCCCTTTGCCGGCTTGTCCGTCGTCTTCTTGTCGGGACGCTCGAGTCCTAGCTTTTGCGCGCGCCGTTCGATTTCGACCGGTGAAGAAGCGCGCGAGTACTCCAGCTCCAGTTGTCTAAGCCGTTCTTCGAGCTGAGCCGACTGGCGCCTGAACTCTTCGCTCTGATACCCAACCGAAACGGCCGCGAAATGCTGGCGCGCGCTTATGACAAAGCCGCACGACAACAGCGCTCCAGCAACCACTATCGCTGAAAGCCACCCCATCACGCGCGAGCTCACAGGCCGTGCTACCGGCTCGTTGCTTATTTGCTTTTCCGGAAAAAATCTGTCCGTCATAGGTCCGCCTTGACTAGCAGTCTTTACTCTGTGTGCCTTCTCGAGAACCGCAGTCACAGACTAATGTCTAATGCCACTTCCGGGGGCTGGGAATGTTCGGTTCGCTAGAGCTTCTCGCAAACACGCAGAAGGGAGCTGCGTGACCGAGGATTTCGTTCCATCTCTTCCGGTGTGGGGCGCACCGGCTTTCGCGTAAGTATACTTATTCGCCTGCGCGCTCCGCAATGTTCGCAGATGACGTCATCATTGCTGGCTTCTTTGCGCTGTTCGGCTCTTTGCATTCTTTTCGCGTCGCAAATGCACCGGCCGGACTCTCGCAAAAAGCTGCGCTTGACTATCCGATCCTCTAGCGAATGGAACGAGATGATCGCCAGCCGCCCACCTTTAGCCAGCGCCGAAATCGCAGCTGGGATGAAACGCTCCAGTCCTTTGAGCTCATCGTTGACAGCGATCCGCAGCGCTTGAAACGTTCGCGTGGCCGGGTGTATGCGCCAGCGGCCCGGAATGTTGAGCGCTCGCACGACAACGTCAGCAAGCTGCTTTGTCGTGGCGATGGGTTCGCGATCGCGCGCCCGCGCAATCGCGCGAGCGATCTTGCGCGCGCCTCGCTCCTCTCCGTATTCAAAGATCAGGTCCGCAAGCTCACGCTCCGAAAGCTGATTCACGAGGTCTGCCGCTGTCACCCCGCTGCTTTGGTCCATTCGCATGTCCAGCGGAGAATCTGCGGCAAAGCTAAATCCCCGCCTATTTCGTGCAAGTTGCAGCGACGATACTCCAAGATCGGCCAGCACACCGCGCACCTCCGTGATTCCCGCCTGATCCAGCACCGACGCGATGCTCTCGAAGTTCGCGGGGACGAGTTGAATCCGGTCTTCAAAGATCGACAGCCGCTCCCGCGCCAGGGCGAGCGCTTCCGGGTCGCGGTCTATTCCAATTACCGCTGTATCGGGCGACGCAGCGAGGATCGACTGCGCATGTCCGCCAAGCCCAATCGTGCAGTCAACGAACGTGCCTCCTTCGCCCGGCCGCAGCCACTCGACGGCCTCTTTGAGTAAGACAGGTTCGTGCAGTTCATCTTTTTCTGCGGCGGTTGTAGCCACGTCTTGATCATCGCATTTCACTTCTTCGAATACCTGTGCGGGCGCCCCTTTTCTGCTGGCAAAGAGCATCTCGCGGCAAGGGGCGCCCAGAGGGATAGCCGTACGGGTCGCCAGGGTGCTATATCCCGAGCGCGGCGAGACTGGCGGCGTCTTCATCAGTGAACGGCTGGCTGTCGATTCGCGCCTTGAACTTATCGAGCTCCCACACCTCGAGGTACTGTAGGTATCCCAGCACTGCCACGTTGCCGATCAGTTCGGCAGTCGAGCGAAGCAAGGGGTGAACCAGGATTCGGCCCTGTGCGTCTACCTCGGCGAGTTGGCCATAATAGTTTGTCCGATCGAGAAACTTCCTGACTGCTGCGTTGCTCGTGCCTTTCGATTGGAGCTTCTCTTCGATTGCCCTCCATTCGGGCATGGGATACAACCGCGCGCACTCGCCCGTTAGGCTGGTCACATAAAACTCCGCGCCATAGTGATCGTCGATATAACGGCGATAGGAAGCGGGGAGCTTGATCCGCCCCTTCTCGTCCATCCTGACTGTGTAATGTCCTCTGAGCACCCAACCGACTCTCCATCTGCGCCTCTAATTTCGTTCCACCCTGCTCCACTTCGCTCCACCATTGCCGCCGTATCCTACGTCAGATAGTGAAGAGTGTCAAGCGTGAAATTATTTAACGATAAGAGGTTGTGGCGGTTGGGCGGGCGGCGCTCGCAAGGCTCTTCGCCTGAGTCTGATTAGTTCCGCGAGGCACGCGAGACTATGGTATAGTGCCGAACTTTAGTGATTTGACCGGAAACGACCCCAATGGGCAGAACTACTCTTATCATTATCGTCTACGGCTTGGCGGCTGCGGCTGCGAACTTACTGGGGGGGCTTTTAGTCTCATCGCGCAAGCTCGGGCAGGCCGCGCTCAGGTATTTAATCGCGCTCGGCGCGGGATTCATGCTGGCCGCGGTCTTCTTAAAGATAGTCCCCGAAACGATCGAGCAATGGCCAGGCTCACCGCTTGTTCCGATGATGTGGTTGCTGGCGGGGTATCTCCTCATACAATTCGTCGAGCACACAGTAGCGCCACACTTTCATTTCGGGGAAGAGACTCACGAAGAGGCGATGCTCGAGCACCACGCAGCCATGGCCGGCGTGAGCGCGCTTATGGTGCACACCTTCTTCGACGGCGTCTCCATAGCCGTGGCGTCGCTGGTAAGCCAGCAGCTTGGGGTGTTCATCTTCATCGCAATTCTGCTTCACAAGGTCCCTGAGGGTTTCACTGTCGCGTCGATGATGCTGGCGGCGGGTCGAAGCCATCGCAGCGCGATGATATCGGCGCTTATGGTTGGGTTGGCTACATTGGCGGGCGTTGCGCTGGTGGTTCTGTTTGAGAACACAGCAATCTATTCGCGGCCCCTTTCTGTGCACGTGCTCCCGCTGTCGGCGGGAGTGACGCTGTATGTAGCAGCGTCAGACTTGATTCCAGCGGTCAACACTCGCGAAGGCGGCGTGAAAACTTCAGTGATGGTATTTGCCGGGGTCGCATTCCTCTACCTTACCGAACTTATAATGGAAGCGCTTCACTTTGGACACTAGAGCTTCTCTACGGCCCGCTTCTATTTTCTTTCCGAAAGCATTTCATTCGTCAGGCGCGTGTTCTCTTCGATGTCCATGAACACGTACATCCATTCGGAATACGCGTACAGAAAAATGAACACGAACACGCCGTAGACGAGCATGATCAAGCCTCCGACGACTCCTCCGAAGAATGCCCCCGGACCGGTGTCGCCGAACGTAGCGGTCCTGGAACTCGAAGCCGCTCCTCGAGTACGCTGTGTTCGTTCTCCCGTTCGCCGTGTCAAGCCTCGGAAGGGCCGGGTGACAAGATATTCTTACCTTCACACGAAATCAATCCGGTCTTCTCTGCTTTCGCTTTCGCTTGACCATCCTTGTGCCGCTTCGTATGATGTCTCGTGTTTTTCACCCCTACTGACATGGCCGCAACGCCGAAGGCGTCAGCCGTCAACAGGGCGCCCATACTTCAGCACACCCCAGAGCAGGAGAATCCATATGGTAACTGAGCAGGAACACGGCGCGATCGTGTGGCGCAACGGCAAGCTAGTCCCGTGGCAAGAAGCTACCATCCACGTGATGTCTCACGTAGTCAACTACGGCTCTTCTGTCTTTGAAGGCATACGCTGTTACAACACAAAACGCGGCTCGGCGATATTCAGACTCGACGCACATATCGAACGGCTGTTCAATTCAGCGCACATCTACAGGATGCAGGTCCCGTTCACCTGCGACGAAGTTTTCGAAGCTTGCCGCCAGCTCGTCGTAGCTAACGAGTATCATGAATGCTACCTGCGGCCCATCATCATTCGCGGCTATGGGACCTTTGGCGTCGATCCCTTCCCGTGCCCCATCGATACCTATATTTGCACGTGGCAGTGGGGCAAGTATCTCGGCCCCGAAGCTCTCGAGCAGGGCGTCGATGTGTGCGTGTCGAGCTGGACGCGAATCGCGCCCAACACGTTGCCATCAATGGCAAAAGCCGGCGCGAATTACATGAACTCCCAGCTTATCAAAATGGAAGCAAAGATGAACGGCTACGTCGAGGGCATTGCGCTGGACCCCGAAGGCTACATTAGTGAGGGATCAGGCGAGAACATCTTCCTGGTAAAGAAAGGAACGGTTATGACGCCGCCGCTTTACTCGACGATCTTGCCGGGAATCACTCGAGACTCGGTGATCAAGATATGCGAACGGATGGGTATCCCGGTGCTCGAGCGCGCGATCCCGCGTGAGATGCTTTACATCGCCGACGAAGTGTTCTTCACAGGTACGGCTGCCGAGATCACGCCGATTCGTTCAGTTGACAAGGTTCAAGTCGGAGCCGGAAGGCGCGGACCGATCACCGCTGAGATTCAAAGGCAATTCTTCGACATCATTGGCGGCGAGACCGACGACGTGTTCGGGTGGCTGACCTCAGTGGAAGCGCCGAGAGCCGCAGCGCAAACCGAGCCGCAACTGGCCTGATCCAAGCGCCCGAAGCTTGATGAACGAAACGGAGAAAGAATAGGCCACAGATGAACACAGATGCGACGGATATTCACAGATCAGATCCGTGTGAATCCGCTCGATCCGTCTAGCCTGTGGTCTATTCCGGTTGATTTATAAACGGGCCGTCTGGGAAAGCTCGACCCACTTCAAAGATGCGATCCGAGAGAGATTTAGATCGCTGCCTGTGTTATTTCTGCTTCCACTTAGTTCCCTGAGACGTGTCTTCCAGACTGATTCCCCGCGCGGCTAGTTCGGTTCTTATCTGATCGGCTCTGTCGAAGTCGCGGTTGCGGCGGGCGGCGTTGCGGTCTTCAATCCTCGCCTCGATCTCTGCAACAAAGGCCGGGTCGAGCGCGTCCTCTCGGTCGGGCAGCACACCCAACACCGAATTGACTCTACTCACCAACCCAAGCACGGCCTCGCGATCGTCAGCCCCGAATTCGCCGGCGTCCATCGCGGTGTTCAGGTCGCGACGGAAATCATGAACAGCGGCCAGCGCGTTCGAGGCATTAAGGTCATCGTTCATGCCCGCTTCAAAGCCTTCGCGCGCGCGAGTCAGCGCGTCTTGGACTCGCGGATGGGAGCCGGAGTCGCCTGAAAATTCGTTGACCCTTCGACGTAAATTGCGCAGACCATCCAGTGCGGTTTCGGCTCCACGCAACCCCTCCATAGTGAAGTTCAACTGGGTTCGATACGGCACAGACAAGAGCAGGTAGCGAATTGCCATGAGCGAGTGTCCCTTGGACGACAGGTCGCGGACGGTGAAATAGTTCCCCTTCGACTTGGCCATCTTTTCGCCTTCGACCAGCAGGAACTCCGGGTGCACCCAAAAGCGAACGAACGGTTTTCCGGTTGCGCCTTCCGATTGCGCGATCTCGTTTTCGTGATGAGGGAAGATCAGATCGACGCCGCCGCAATGGATGTCGAACGATTCACCGAGATACTTCATCGACATCGCCGAGCATTCGAGGTGCCAGCCGGGGCGACCTTCGCCGAAAGGAGATGGCCAGCGGGGCTCGCCTTCTTCTTTGGGTCCTTTCCACAGGACGAAGTCCCGTGCGTCTGCCTTCTCATATTCGTCCACGTCGACTCGCGCGCCTGAGATGTTGCCCTCCACCTTCAGCCCCGAAAGCTTGCCGTAGCCGGGAAACGAGCCGATGCTGTAATAAAGCGAGCCGTCACTCTGGTACGTGTGCCCGGCCTCGCCGAGACGGTTCATCAACTCGATCATTTGCGGAATGTGTTTCGTAGCATACGGCATGATCTCGGGACGTTCGATGTTTAGCGCGTCGCAGTCCTTCAAGAACTCTTGAGTGTAGAATTCGGTGTACTCTTGGAGGCTTTTGCCCGACGCGAGCATCCCCCGAATGATCTTGTCTTCGACGTCTGTAATGTTCATGATGTGCTGCACCTGATAGCCGAGATACTTCAGGTAGCGGCGCAGAACATCAACCGAGACGAACGTCCTGAAGTTGCCGATGTGACCGTAGTCGTACACGGTCGGCCCGCACGCGTACATCCGCACGGTGTTGCCCTCGAGCGGTTTGAACTCTTCCTGAGTACGGGTGAGCGTGTTTTTTAGCCTGAGCATTTCGTTCGGCTGGCTCCTCGGTCCGCGATTACTGCTTGAAATCAAAAAGCAGATCGTAGCGATAGTTCGACGACGTTGTCAACAAACGCAACTTCATCGCTCCGCTTCGAAACTGCCATATAACTTTGCAGGGGCGACCCTCCGTGGTCGCCCCTCGCTCGGCCGGTCTGATTCTTTTGCGTGAGAAGGGGCGGGCACGGAGGCCCGCCCATACAGCTCACAACTGCAGTGACTTCGTCTCGAGAAACTCTTCCAGTCCGTACTTGCCCATCTCGCGGCCGTTACCGGATTGCTTGTAGCCTCCAAAAGGAGCGAACACGTTGAACTTGCCGCCGTTGATGTCGACCTGCCCGGTGCGCAGCCGCCGAGCTACACGCTTGGCCCGTTCAACATCCGAAGACCACACGCCTCCCGCAAGCCCATACACCGTGTCGTTGGCGATTCTCACCGCGTCGTCTTCGTCTTCGTAAGGGATGATCGACAACACCGGACCGAAAATCTCTTCGCGTGCGATCGTCATGTCGTTGCTCACGTTCGCGAATACCGTAGGCCGAATGAAGTACCCCTTGTCCAAACCCTCGGGCGCTTCGGCGCCGCCGGTGACCAGGGTTGCACCTTCTTCCTGACCTTTGTTGATGTAGCCTCGCACGCGGTCGCGCTGAACTTCGGACACCAGTGGGCCCAGCTTGGCCTTGCCTTCGCGTGGATCGCCGACGGTAAAACTCTCGGCTGCCTCTTTGGCGATCAGCACAGCTTCGTCGTGGCGCTCGCGTGGCACAAGCATTCGAGTGTGAGCCGAACACGTCTGGCCCGAGTTGAAGTAGCAATTGCTCACGCCGCCTCGGACAGCTTTATCGAAGTCCGCGTCATCAAGAATGATGTTCGCCGACTTGCCGCCAAGCTCGAGAGCAACGCGCTTGACGGTCTGAGCCGCAAGCTCACTCACTCTCTTCCCTGCCCTGGTCGAGCCGGTGAAAGACACCATGTCAACATCGGGGTGCGACGCGAGCGCTTCGCCCGCGACCGGCCCGAGGCCGGTGACGAGGTTGAACACGCCCGCGGGCAAACCGGCGTCATGGATGATCTCAGCGAGGATGAATGCTGTGAGCGGTGCGACCTCACTGGGCTTCAAGACGACGGTACAGCCAGCAGCAAGCGCGGGCGAGATCTTCGCGACGACTTGATGAAGCGGAAAATTCCAGGGCGTTATGCAGCCGATTACACCAACCGGCTCTTTCACGACAAGCGAATTGCCGATCTGTTCCTCAAACGAGTAGTCGCCGAGAAGCTTAGCGTACGAGCCCATAACCATCGCGGGCATTCCGGCTTGAACCATCGTCGCCAGCGGCAGCGGCATACCAACCTCGCTGGCAATGATCGCTGCGATTTCGCTTTGACGCGCTGCGAGGCCCGCCGAGATCTTTTCGAGGAACCCGGCGCGCTCAACGGCTGAAGTCGCCGACCACGAATCGAACGCCGCGCGCGCGGCTGCCACAGCACGATTGATGTCTTCGGGCGTGCCTTCGGGAACGCGCCCCATCACTTCTTCGGTAGTCGAGTTGATCACATCGAGCATTCCCTTGCCCGCGGGCTCGGCCCATCCACCGTTCACGTATAACTTGTCGTGAACGCTTATTTCAGGTTTTCGTGAAGCTGTCATCGCTAGTCTCCTTGATTAGTATCTTTTTCGCGTGACTCACATTCTTATATGGGTGTGCCGCAGCTCGCACAAAATTTCGACCCAGGTGGAACGGGCGTCTGGCAATTCTTGCACGGCTGAGGCTCTAGTGACGTTCCGCAGCTTGCGCAGAATTTGGTCCCGGCGTGCACTTGCGCGTGGCAGGAGGGGCATTCCACAGAAGCGGCCGGGGGAGCCTGTTGTGTGGCTCCGCAGTTTGAGCAGAACTTCGCGCCAACTGGATTCTGGGTTCCGCATTTCGCGCACGCTGCCGTCGGCGCTTGGGCCGGGCCCGATCCTTGAGCGTGCGCGCCGCCAACTGCTCCGGCCATCATCTGCCCGTAGCCCAATCCGAGCCCCAGACCCATACCCTGGCCCGCAGCTCCGCCTTCCTGCTTGGCAGCGTCCTGAATCGACTGGGCGGCCTTGAACTGCATGTAGGCGTTCATGTCGCCGATCGCGCCCATCCCCGACCGCTCGTCGATCATCTTTTGAACTTCCTCGGGCGGAGTGATCGCCGAAACGATCAAATCGACAAGCTCGAGCCCCTGCTTCGAGAAGTCATCGGCCACGCGCGACTTCACTCCGGCGGCAAGCTCATCGTAGTAAGCGGGAAGATCGAAGATCGTCTTGAGATTCTCGCCGAGCAGATCGTTGAGCCGGGCTACCACTATGTCTCGCAAGAAGGAGCCGATCGCCTCGGACGATACGATTCCGCGCGTCCCGACGATCGAGCCGACGAACAACTGCGGATCGGCGATTCGCATTGAGTACTTGCCGAACGCCCTCAGCCGGACCATTCGGAGCTCAGTGTCGCGAAACGCAATGGGTTCCTTCGTTCCCCACTTCAAATCTTGAAATGTGTGCCGCGCCACGAATAGAACGCTGGCCTGGAACGGAGACGTCCCTCCGAACGGAATCGATAACAGCCGGGTGAGCAGCGGGATGTTGTTGGTCGTGAGCGTGTGCCGCCCGGGACCAAACGTATCGAGCGCCTTTCCGTCGCGGAAGAAGACCGCCGCCTGGTTCTCCTGTACGATCAACTGAGCGCCCAGCTTGATGTCAGAGGATCCACTCTCCGGTATGCGATGAACCAATTCGGTTCCTGTTTGATCGAAATACTGCAAGACTTCAATTGCCATTCTCTTTCCCCTTCGCGCTCCCTTTCGCGCGCGGCTCCGCCGCTCCGAGCCTTATGTTCCCGTTTGTGGTCGCAAGCTTGAGCCGCTCTCCACCTTGCCCTATTTCGCCCTTTGCTTTCTGACCAACAATTCCCTTTTCCACTTGGACGCCAAACGTTTCATCAATGTTGATACTGCCGTGGACGGTGGATGCTTCAAGATCGGCCTCAAACCCCGAGGGGACTGTAAGGTCAATGCTGCCGTTAGTGCTCTCAAACTCCGTGCTGCGGTCGCTTGCTTCTAGCAGTGTTGCCTTGATACTGCCGTTTACAGTACGAATCTTAGAAGCTCCGACAACGTTAGCCAGCTCGATCGCGCCGTTCGTGCCGTTGACAAGGATCTCCGCCGTCACATCAGAAAGCTTGATGACGCCGTTGACCGAGGAAAGCTCGATGCGGCCGAGCTTGCGCGGTAGCTTCACTTCGAATTTTACGTCCTGGTTTCCACGAGTCTGCGCCGTCCTTATCGAGAGGTTTCCACCGCTGTTGGTGAAAAACACTTGGGCGCTACGGTCGGAGCCGCCGCGCTTGATCACGTGAACTTCCGCCTTCGGCTGGTCCCAGGCGCTGACAGTGATGTTTCCGTTGACGTTCTTGAGAGAGAGCTTGGCGCCTGCGCCCAACGGAAACGTTTTCGTGAGCGATTTGTCGTTTCCAAAGTTCACCACCTGATCCGCGTTCTCGTCGGTTAGCTCTGTTTCTCCTGGCTGCGCCACTGCCGCCGGTCCCGACCTCCCGGCCGCATTATCCGCGAAGCGACGGCCGAAGCGAGCGATCATCATCACGGCGACAACCACCGCTACGAATAGACCCATCCCGATGAATGCGATTATCCATCCCATACGCGAGCGTGAGCGCGGCGGCGTGTACGGGGGAATCATTTGAGGGTACATCGGTGGCACCATCGGTTGATAGCCGTCCGAAGGATTGTAAACTGGAGATGTCTCAGGCCTCGAGGTTGGCGCGGTGCTGGCAGCACTCCGCGCACCCCAGTCTTCGGGTTGAGGCGGCATCATTCGAGTGGTTGCTTGCTCAGCGGATAGCTGGTCGGTCGACGCACCGCACGAGCGGCAAAATCGCTGCGCGACGAATAGCTCCAAGCCACAATTTCTACAGTGTTCTGCCATCGGCTTAAAAAGCGGTTCCGAGTTCCGGGTTCAGGGTTTCGGGTTCAGGGTTCCGGTTTCTGGTTTCTGGTCTTTATGCTCGCCACGCGATTTCCCAAACTAGAGACCAGAAACCCGGAACTCGGAACCCGGAACTAACTGAATAGCGGTTGGCCCGAAGGCTGGCCTTCCGTGAAGTTGTTAATCGCTTTGTAGCGCTCGTCGAAAGCGCGATGAGTCTGATCGATCTCCGCGGCGACTTCGGCGCATGCAGCCTTAAGCCCATCCGGAGTGCCAGCCTGAGTCTTCAACTCTGATAGCTTCGTTTCAATCTTGTCGACGTGCTCGACCAGCGCCAGATCGAACCTGTAAATCGCGTCCAACTGTTGCTGCTCGATCTTCACAACATCGAAGAAGCCCGCATAGCCATAGCTAGCGAACCTCACTCGGTTTTCAAGATGATCCACTTTCTTTATCGCCGCATCTACAGGCCCGACCTCAAACAGCCGGCCGCTGCCCGTCAATTCGCGCATCAGGTCCGTCAGCGGAGACTTGAGCGTGCGCAGCCGGTCGGCCAGATGCTCACGATGAAGTTTATCGATGTCGCGCCGACGCTCTCGGTCAACGTAGCCGCTGTAGCCGGGTATCTTGCTGCTCAACCGTTCGATCCAGTTGCGTCCACCTGCTGTGTCACTGCTCATTGAGAATCCCCCTGAGTGTTGTTCAGAACTTTCCACTCTGACGTTGCAAATCAAATCGGGCTGACAACAGGTTAACGATCTTAGCGCTGCTGACAGTTTCAGAAATCATGCTATGCGCGTTTTTCCATCCCACGCGCGAGGATAGAGTTGAGTCCAACCACGCGAAAGACTATGCGGGCGCGGTCTGGCTGTCGGCGCCTTTAGAAAGCAGCTTTAGGTAAGCGTCGTAAGCCTGACGGTCTGCCGCAGCCATGTCTCGAATGTAAACGCCGACGACCCAGAACAACCCGTCCGCTTCGGGCCTGTACCACGCGGCAAATCCCGTGTACCTAACGGTACCAGTGGGCAAATCAACTTCGACTTCGAGCTTGTTCTTAAATGCCACGGTGTGGTCGCGAATTATGTGAAGCTGCCCGGTCTCAATCGTGCCGGTCTGTATTCGCATGCCCTGTTTCCCAAAATCAAGCGCAAGCCCGTCAATTACGCGCGAACGATGCCCCTCATCGCTCTGGTCGATTATCGTCACCCGAAGCGGAACCGGCTTCGGGGGCGGTGGAATCTGCCGCTCGCCCTGCTGAAGCTCGTCAGTGTTCTGAACAGACCGAATAAGCTTGAGTCCATCAAAGCTGCAGAAGGTATTCTGATCTGGAAAAAATCTGCGGCAGGTTGGACATTCTTTCATAGCATCACCCTCCAGCGTACCGCCGATTATACAAGCGTGGATTGTCATTTGTCATTGGTCATTAGTCCTTGGTCATTAGTCATTGGTCATTTGTTTTTAGTGAAGCACCGCCGATTGAACGAAGATACGCGTTCAGCTTCGGTGAAAGATCTTGAATGATGGGTTTCAGCTTGCTTATCTGTTCGTCGCTCAAGAGCTTTCGCTTGTAAGCTCGCCTGAGCCAGTGCCGTGTCTCGTACAACGAGCCTCTCGCGATTCTGATGAAGCGGCGATTGTCTTGATAGCTGCCTCTGCCTGTACCTTCGGCGATGTTCGCGCCAATGCTGTCTGCTGATTTAACTATTTGCTTTCCAACGGTGTCTCTAGCGAATGCGTCCCATGCTATGACGATACTCCATACGTCATCTGCAAGCGTTTCGGCAAGTTGATAGACTTGCAGATCTTCGAAACTAACAGTTGGCATCTCTGCTCCTATCGCCGCGCTTCAACCCTGAACGCAGGCATCCATTTCGATGTAAAGAATACCGCATGAAAAGTGCTCTATTGCGGCGTGAGCGGCAAGCGGACCTCAGGTTTCTGCTTGGAGATATGCTCGAGTGTTGAATCGATTTCTTCGATGAGTCGAGTCCATCTAGACTCAGGATCGGCGCACCACTTCTCGCGCAGCCCACTAAGGATGCGAAAGGTTACATCGCAATAGCGGTGGAAGTGTCGTAATTCGAAAACGACCGCCATCTGCCGGTCAATCCATGTCAACTTATTAGTATCGTCCGGCGAAACAAGCTCCTTGATGAGTCGGTGGAACGCCTGAAACTCATGAGCTTGTTGCTCTTTGCGACGAACAAGAATGAATTGGATCGCAGACCAGACAAACGTGATGGCTGCGCTAAGCACACCGAGCGCTGCTGCGTTTGACGTAAGCCAAGAAAGCATGTCAATCCAAGAAACCTACTTAACCGAGGACCAATGACCAGTGACCAATGACCAATGACCAATGACTAAAGAGGAATATTGCCGTGCTTTTTTGGCGGGTTCTGATCGCGTTTAGTATCCAGCATCTCCAGCGCGCGAATCAGTTTGGGCCGAGTCAGTCTCGGCTCGATGACTTCGTCGATAAAGCCGCGCTCGGCGGCTACGTAAGGCGACGCGAACTTCTCGCGAAACTCGTCGGCTCGACCCTTTGCTTCTGACTCGGGATTCTCAGCCTGAGCGATCTCCCGGCGATACAAAATACCGACCGCGCCTTCTGCTCCCATCACCGCGATCTCAGCCGTCGGATAAGCGAAGTTGACGTCGGCGCGAATATGCTTACTAGCCATTACGCAGTACGCTCCGCCATAAGCCTTACGCGTTATCACGGTGATTTTCGGCACAGTCGCTTCGGCGAACGCAAACAGCAGCTTCGCGCCGTGACGGATGATCCCGCCGTGCTCTTGTTCCACGCCCGGTAGAAAACCTGGAACGTCCTCAAAGGTGATCAGCGGTATATTGAAGCAGTCGCAGAAGCGGACAAATCGGGCAGCCTTGACTGAAGCGTCAATGTCCAAAACGCCGGCGAGGTGCGCCGGTTGGTTCGCGACGATCCCGACAGACCTACCGCCAAGCCGCGCGAATCCTACGACGATGTTCTTAGCATAGTGTTCGTGCACTTCAAACAGATAACCGTCGTCAACGACCAGGTGAACAATGTCGCGGATGTCGTAAGGCACGTTCGGCGCCTCGGGCACGACTCGGTTTAGCCGCTCGTCGACACGATCGACCGGATCGGCGGTCGCGATGCGAGGCGGGTCTTCGAGGTTGTTCGACGGTATGAACGAGAGCAGCTCGCGAATGATCCGCAAGCAGTCCTCGTCGTTATCAGCAGCGAAGTGAGCCACACCGGACACTGAGTTGTGAGTCATCGCGCCGCCCAGTTCTTCTTTGCTTACCTCTTGATGTGTGACTGTCTTTATCACGTCGGGCCCGGTGATGAACATGTAGGAGCTGGTCTTCACCATGATGTTGAAGTCGGTGATCGCGGGCGAGTACACGGCCCCGCCTGCACACGGCCCCAGGATCGCCGATATTTGAGGCACGACTCCCGAAGCGAGGGTGTTGCGCAAGAAGATGTCAGCGTACCCTCCAAGCGAGACCACTCCTTCCTGTATCCGAGCACCGCCCGAATCGTTCATACCGATCACCGGCGCTCCGACTTTCATCGCCATGTCCATCACCTTGCAAATCTTTTCGGCGTTCGTTTCAGATAGGGAGCCTCCGAAGACTGTGAAGTCCTGCGCGAAGACGAATGCCCTGCGCCCGTCGATCAGTCCGTGGCCTGCGATTACGCCGTCGCCGGGGTAATGTTGATCCTGCATGCCGAAATCGAGACTGCGATGCTTTTTGAAGCGGTCGAACTCTTCGAATGTCCCGTCGTCCAGAAGGAATTCGACGCGCTCGCGGGCCGTCATTTTTCCCGAAGCGTGCTGGCGCTCAATGCGCTCGCTTCCGCCGCCAGCGAAAGCGGTAGCATTCTTCTCAGCCAGCTTCTTCAAGCCGTCAGCGGGCGGTTTCTCTTCGATCTTGCTTTCGGACGTTGCCATTTCGGTCCTCAGACGGTCCGGGCTGATCCATTGTGATTCTCGATTTGAGACTCTGAATCGAGCGCTGACAGTCTAACAAAGTAGAGCAAGCGAGCGAAGGCTTTTCGAGATCACCGAGGACTTCTGAGAAGAATTCGCGATTGATTGCGGGTTTGCCAGCTCCTGATACAAAAAACAAATGGAGCGTCGTGTAGAATGGTCTTTGAATTGACCTCATGGGTTAAGAGAGCGTATAAGCAGCTTAGGATCTTCCACTGACCTGGGTGACATTGCAAAGAGGAGCCAAGGTTAAATGAGCGAAGACACCACACAACACCTGCTCGTTGCGCGAGTGGATCGACTGATCTTAATGGCTGAGGAAACGAACGCGCGGCTTCCGATCATGGAGGAACGCCAGGACGACCTAAAAGCGCAACTGGAGAATCTCGATGCTAAAGTCGAGAAGCGGCTACTAGACACGCGTCCGATATGGGAGAGCGTTCAGTCTCACCTCGAAAACCTCGATACCCGAACCGCGAGGATCGAAACAGAGATAACCGAACTCCGTTCTGAAACAACGAGCGGCTTTCGTGGAACCGATCGAAAGATCGGCGTACTAAGCAAGAACCTGGTGGATATGACCGCAGAGATAAGAGAACTCCAGGACCAAGTAGAGAAACTAGAGTCCCACCCTGTCTGAGCACTCAGTCGCATCGACCTCTTGGTGGGTTCGAGCAGACGTGTCACGCGCTCGACCTTAAGATAAGAACAGACGCGCCGCCGGGTCTCTTCCAGAAAAGAGCGACGCAGCTTCTTGACGCGTGGCGTTGACACCACTTCACGCGGCTCCTATAATGCAGCCCTCACTAGAACGGACCCTCAGTACTTAAAACAATGTCGTGAGCGGAGGCTAAAGTGATCAAGCTTGATATCGTCAATCAGGTTGCCGACAAGACTGGCGTTCCTAAGATCAAAGCCGAAGTGGCAGTCGAGTCTTTGTTCGAGGCAATGAAGAAAGCTCTTCAGCGCGGCGAGCGGATCGAGTTGCGCGGGTTCGGCGTCTTCGTGGTCAAGCCTCGTAAGCGCGGCGTTGGGCGCAATCCTCGAACGGGAGAAGTCACCGACATTCCGCCCGGCAAGACCATCAGGTTTAAGCCTGGGAAAGAACTTCAATCGTGATAGTCCGCATGTCTGTCTGTCGCGGCGAACAACTCGCTTGCTTACCGGTCCGCTTGAATGTCGGGTCTGAGTGTCGGGCGGCATTTTGAAATTTGATTTAGATCCGGCTCTTCACTCAAAAGACATGAGGCCCAACAGTATTCTATTCCTCCCCTACCGATCACCTGAGTGTGAATCGGCCGTTGGTTGACAGCTAACCATTCAAGCGTTGTATTCTGAATCTGTGCAGAGCACAGAGCAGCCATACCTCTTCACTGAGTTTCAATCTGCACCAACTTCAGTCCGAATACGCGAGATCGAGTTATCGGCGCCTCGTGTGCTGCTTCATTCCGCGCTGCTTGTGGCCACTGCCATCAGCACGACGCTGACCGGCGCCGCGTTCGCGGCTCCGGTGCAGGACGACTCCTCGCTAATCGGTTCGTTGCTCGCTCCTGTGATCGCAGTTCTAAGAGAAACCGCGGCCGGCAACCTTGACCCGCTGGCGAAGGGGCTTTTGTTCACATTCACGTTGCTCACGGTCCTTGGCGCCCACGAGTTGGGGCACTACTTTGCGTGCCGTCATTACGGGATACGAGCGACCTTGCCGTTCTTCATTCCTGCTCCTCCGACCATCTCTTTGTTCGGTACATTCGGGGCGGTGATCAAGATCAAGGAACCAATCCAGTCCCGGCGCGCATTGTTTGATATAGGAATAGCCGGACCCTTAGCCGGCTTCGCATTCGCTTTGCCTGCTTCGATAGTCGGTCTGGTGTTTGCTACACCGGCGGCGCCCAGTGCCGTGTCCGCAGCGAGCGGCATACAATTCAATGATCCTCTCCTCTTCATTCTAGTGTCCAAGCTGCTGGGGCTTCCCAAATGGATAGAGTGGAACCCGATTTATTGGGCCGCCTGGGGAACATTGCTGGTGACCGCGTTGAACTTGTTTCCGGTCGGCCAACTTGATGGCGGTCACGTTCTGTATGCAATCGCGGGACGGCGAATGCACAAGTGGATCTCGCGAATCGTCGCCGTCGCCTGCGCTGGACTAGCGGTCTTTTCGATAGTGTCCGATCAGCCGCCAGTCTACTTGCTTTGGACTCTTGTGCTGCTGTTCTTGATGACGGTCGGACACCCGCCGGTGAACGAAGAAGAGCCGCTCGGCGCAGTCAGAGTCACCTTGGCAGTCGTCGCGGGGCTTGTGTTTCTGCTTTGTTTCATGCCCTTTCCCATAACTTCGAGTTGAACCAGTCAAACCCAAAGCACAGCGCTTTAACTTAGAGCTGCGCGATTGGTGTGCTATCATCGAGCCGTTCGAGCCATCGCAGCTTACAGAGCCTCTTGCAAAACTCTCCGGTTTCGAGGTCATAACCGATTTGTAAGAGCA
>JBBPIH010000078.1:0-23874 GCA_038040455.1 Acidobacteriota bacterium | reverse complement strand
CGCGACCAGGGTCATCTGACCGTGGCACAGCTTCGGGACGCCGGTCTCCACCCATCAGTGGGTCGCAACGATTAGCGTTCATACGGCCGTTTCCCGCGCGCGCGCTCAAGAACATCCCGCGCCACAATCTGAAGGACCCACTTCCTTGATCAGTCCCGCCTCATCTGGCTGACTTCCTTTATCGCTTGGGCTTGCTTGCCCCTCGTCCTGCGAGTCGCTTCAGCGCCACCTTTAGGCAGTCGATCTGACGCAACACAGCGGGATTTGTAATCTTCCCCTTGTTCGCTCCGCTCCTATCCCGATAAGAGGACTCTAATATCTGAATCTGATCGTTCAGGCTCTCCCTGACCTCGCGCCACGTTGGTTACTTGCTCGACAATCTGAAATCTCCAATCTTGAAATCTGAAATCTGAAATCCTGCCTGCGCTCTTGCGCTACCACTTCTGAAACCCAAAATCCGCCTTCTCCCTTCTCCTCACGATCTCCTCGATGCGCGCCTTAGCCGCCTCCCACTGCTTCCGGAGCTCGCGACCCGAAGATCCTTCAATCACAAGCGCCACAACCTCGCTCAGCTCGCGGACGCCGGCGCCGAGCCGTAACTCGAGCTCGCCCTGGTCAATCGGTTCGCCGGCTTTCTTTGAAAGGTGTTGGTCGAACTTCGCTGCGTATCGATCGCGCAAAAGAGGAAGGTTTTCAGGACAATAAAGAAGGACGAAGTCATACAGGCGGTCGAGCCGATCAAGCGGGCCGACATAGCCAGTTCCATTTACATTGTCGTCAGACGCCGGCTCTCTTCTCCACTTGGAAACCTGTGACTCCGATACCCCGAGCATCTGGCCGGCGCTCGCCAGCTTGCCATCCGGGATTAGGAGGCGCATTAGATCGTGCGGCTCAATATCACCTACCGGCTTTTCGCCTAACGGCCTTTCCTTCATGAGAGCCCTTTCAGTAACACTTGCTCGCGGCCTCGAAAACAATTAGGAATGACAACGGCTCTTCGAACCGACTAAGCTGCCTTTCGCCGCGAAGGCCGGCCAAACAGATGCCCGACGCTTATTCCAAGTCGTGCCGCCAACTTTTCTCTCAGCCGGGGGTAGGCGCGACCTTGATGAATGCACCACGACAACTCCTGCCGCGTGCAGCCGAACTCGCGCGCGAGCCCGGCGATATTCAAATCCCGATCAATCAAGATCTTCTTGATTTCTTTGGTGCTCATCGCTATTCTCGGGGCCGCGTGGCTTCTGCCACGCGCGGGCCACATACTACACGGAACGTGGAATCGTGTCAATCAGAAAATTCACAAAACGTGAAGAAAAGGGAAGAGACACCTTTTGGCAGACGATTGCGAGAGGCTTTTGGCGGCGCTAATAACGCCTCAATAGCTCGCCTCTTGAAACAAGGCAACTCCGCGATCACCAACTATATGGCGGGCAGGATGCCCCCGCCTGAAACCTTGCTTGAAATCTCGAAGTTCACTAACTGTTCAATCCACTGGCTTCTGACCGGGGAGGGTGCCAAGAAGGTAGAGCCCGCCGTAGCAGAGCCGCGCGCGGAGTATCAAACCGCCCCCCTCGAGATTCGCCCCTCGCCCGCAGTGCAGGCGGCGCTCAAGGAACTCGCCCAGCGTAATGGATTATCTATTGATGAACAGATCAGCCGGGTTGTTTTGAACGGGCTTGTGGCATCCGACCTGGTGGAAATCGCAGAACCTCGAACCGCTCGGTATATTCTTATGGATATGATGGAACTGACAACAAGGGCCGGGAAAACTCGCGAGAAGACTAAGCGGCGGAGAGCTAAATAAAAGAACTTGTGTTTTGATCTTTGTGGTATATAATGCGCCCGGTTTCGAGATTCAGACAGTCCTGTTCCACGCCGCCGATCTAGTTTTCAGATAGCGAACCGAAACAAAAGAGTAAAGGTTTAGGATTCCCCTGGATGCGTTTCTAGGCGCGGAGCAACCGGAACGCCAAGAAGGCCGCCGCGACCATTATCAAAAATCCGGAGCTCGGGTCCGCAGCTGGCCGCTTAGGTATTCTTTGATCTGTTTGGGCCGCGATTGCGCTCTGAATGCACATTTCAGGCGACTCTCCCGGATCACAAACACAGCTCGAACAGCCGCAGGCGCACGTTAGCCCGGTAACAAGCGAATGTCCCGCGCTGGCCGTGAATTGATTCGAACTTCCAATGGAAGGGGCAAGCAGAATCAGGAAGAACAATGTGATCGCTAACGTCAAACGTTTCATCGGAATCGCTCCTTTGCTTTGTGATCAAGGCCTTGACGAGATCACCAGCCGCTGCCGGAGACTCGCCGCGTTAAAAGATTACAGCGAACTCAGAAACTTATCAGGCCGGATCTGCAACGATTTATCTTCTTACTATGAAGCTATCGCCGATAGAACCCTCGGAAACCCTCACCTGTTCTTCGATCTTCAAGTAAACGATAAGTACAGACCGAGAATAATCCTAACCGGGGGGCAATCGTTATTACACTCTGGCAGCGACATCCCCATCGCGCGCCAGGTGATTGCCGAATCGCGGCGCTGGGCTCGGCGGCAGAACGATTGGCTCACAGTCTATCAGGCCGCCCGGCAAGCCGCCATAATTGAATCCATTGATGGAAACCACAGAGCCGCGCTGTCGACGCTTCGAGAGCTGTTTCCTTTAGCCAGGCTGCTCGTGCCGAGATTCGCGCCGTTGTACTACGATTACTTGAACAGTCTCAGCGTCGAACTCATGGGGGTCGGCCAGATCGAGGAGGCGCAGCGCCTCGCGTCGATCTCGGCATCCACGCCATACGTGGGCGCTTATCCTGAATGGTTGGACACAGTGCGCGAAATCAGCGAAGCGCCTAGACCTCGCGGCAGGCTTTCTGTTCTAATATCGCGGCCTCTGCCCGAGAATGTCGTGAGGCTCGAGCCGCGCAACATCGAGAGCGAAGTAGAGAATCTTGTGTCGGAATCCATCGGGACGCTGCTGCATTTTCGAGAACCGGTCATTCAAATGGTGAACCAGAGGATAACCGAAGAGGAGCAGAACTCGATAGAAACCCGGAAGCAACTGCGCAATCGAATCGTCGACGCGCTCTATGAAAGAGGGGAGCAAATCCCAGAGGAACTGCTCAAAAAGTTACTCGAAAAGATCGAGGAAATCCCTCTTAAGAGAGAGTCTTCGTAGGCTGGATTCCCGCGACGTTCCATATCTGATGGGAAACTGATGGGGAAACTCACAGAGACATTTTACCCATTAAAGCTTTTTGAACTGACGGTTAGCTAGTTTCCCATCACGAGGCAAAATGATGGGAAACTTGATGGGAAACTTGATGGGAAACTCGCCCCTAGTTTCCCATCACAACAGAAGAAGGGATAACACTAGATGTTTATAGTTTCTGGCGAATCCGAGAGCAAGGATCCACGCCCAGACCTAGAGTTGGTAAAAATTCCGGGACTCAGATTTCGCCTCGGATTTTATCCCGCGTCTCGGTGGGTTGCTCCGACTGGGAGAAAAAACGGCTCGCAGCCGGACTGCACAACGGCGGAAGTTAAGAGTGTTATCGAATGGTTCATCTACTCTTCGCGCCCGGTGCTTGAAAAAATCGAGTAGGAGCAAAACAAAGTGGAGCCAAGAGTCCCATCATTATTAATTCTCGCTCTCCTGACCGCCTCCACGGCCGCCCAGCAGCCGACCTGGTCAAAGTACATCCCAAAGAACCAACGCAACGGCATTATTAAGAAAACCGTGCGCGTCACTGGCTTAGGTGCATCAATGACCGGCCACGGCACATCTATCGCGATCTGGGCCACGGAACCTACCGCTCGGGCGCTCGTCTCGGAAATTGTCGAGCGCGAACGATTGACTCCCGAAGAAGCCGATCGTCACCTGGCGGACCTGCGAGTTCAAAATTATTACTGCTTCCTTATTAATGTCTTGGAGAGACCGCCCTCGTTATTCACTGGCCGCCGCGGAAGCGGAAAGCCAAGCCCTATAGGTAACCCTCTGAAACACAGAGAGGTTTTCCTTCAGCGGGCCGAAGATCGCGATCAGTTCTCAAAGGGCACTGTGAGTGATCACGAATTCGATTTCTATCTAAACGCGCCGACTCTTCCTGAGACAGCCTATCTGGTATTTCTTCCCAAACTGGCTCGCAACGGACACCCGATCGTTCGAAGCCTCTCAGATAAGATCGAGCTTCAGTTCACGATCAGCGGCAAGAAGGTTGTGCTGGATTTCAAAATAAAAGACATAGTCGGCTCGATTGAGAAACTGTGACGATTCAGAAGCACCTTCGAGGGCGGCAAGCGTCATGCTCAGAAGAGACAAGCGTCATGCTCTCAGAAGAGACAAAGCGTTTGAACCGCGCGCGAAAGTATGGCGATTTATTACGCGCCCAAGCCCCGAAGACCCCGAAAAGTATGGCGATTAACCGCACAAACACCAAACTCTTGCATTTAGCTGATTCGCCGACCTTTCCCCCGAAATCCCCCGAAATCATCACTCACCTGCAATCGCGCAAACCCTCATTGGCAAACCCGCGCAAGTTGGGGTAAAAGTGATCTGCAGCGAGGGGCGGCCACGGAGGGCCGCCCGCACAGGTCTACGCCGCCCGGAGGTATGAATGAGAAGGATAGCGTTCGCAAGCTTGCTGCTAACTCTCATCGCCCCGATGTGGTTACCTTCGGAGGCGCAGAACTCGGCAGCCGTTCCCGTCGTGCTCATATCGATCGACGGGTTGAAGCCTGACTACGTGCTCGAAGCAGACAAGCACGGCTTGAAGATTCCAAACCTGCGCAGGCTCGTCGCGGAAGGCGCTCACGCTTCCGGGGTCACCGGAGTCCTGCCAACCATCACTTATCCGAGTCATACGACTATGGTGACCGGAGTGGCTCCGGCCAGGCATGGGATCATCGCTAACTCGCCGTTCGATCCTTTCAGCAAGAACCTCAACGGCTGGTACTGGTATGCCGAGGACATCAGAGTTCCGACCCTGTGGGACGTGTGCGCGAAAGCCGGACTCACGACAGGCAGCGTAGACTGGCCGGTCACGGTCGGCGCGAACATAACTTTCAACATCGCTCAGTACTGGCGCGCCGACAATGCAGAAGACCGCAAGGTCATTCGCGCACTCTCAACGCCGGGACTTCTAGGCGAAGCCGAAGGCACGCTCGGCCCTTATACCGACGGCAACGACTATTCGCTCTCGGGTGACGCGCGCCGAGCGGCTTTCAATGTCTATGTTCTCGAAAGGAAGAAGCCGCGCTTTCACCTCTCTTACTTCGGCAGTCTCGACGACGAAGAACATAGATCTGGTCCTTACAGCGCACAAACTTTTGCCGTGCTCGAGCAATTAGATTCGGTCATCGGACAGCTTCGCCGAGCGGCCGAGAAGATTGGCGGCGGCCGCGCGATCATCTGCATCGTGTCGGACCACGGCTTCAAGCTCACCGACAAAGAAGTTAACTTGAACTCGGCGCTTCGCGAAGCAGGATTGATCGAGCTGAACGAGCAAGGAAAGGTGAAGACATGGCGCGCGTTCGCCTGGTACGGAGGCGGGTCAGCGGGAATAATGCTGCGCGATGAAGCCGACAATGAAGCGAGAAAGATGGCGGGTGATGTTTTGAATCGGCTGGCGAGCGACCCGTCATCAGGCGTGGCCAAGGTCGTTGATCGCGCAGCGGCGCGCCCGATGGGCGGCTTCCCCGATGCTGCATTTGTTGTTGCATTGCTGCCCGGCTTTCGGCTCGGCTCGAAGCTTCAAGGGCCGCTGACGACAGCAGTCAGACCGGGTGGGACTCACGGCTACGCGCCCGATGTAGCAGAAATGAACTCATCGTTCTTCATTGCCGGTCCTGGGATCGGAGCAGGCGGAAAGCTGGGCCAGATCGATATGCGGGATATCGCTCCGACGCTCGCGGCGCTGCTTGGAGTGCCGCTCACTTCATCTGAGGGTCGCAAACTTATACTTCGATGAAGGGCCTTGTTAAATACCACCAACGCCAAACCCCGGTCCAAGGTCCAAAGTCTAGGGTCCAAAGTCCAAGGGAGAGAACTTCCCGGACGTAACCGATTGTGAGAGACTGGCAAGTCGCAGGCACTCGTTATCGTCGGCGCGCGGGATTCGAGTCGCGTCACTTTTTGATTGTGCCCATGTCGACTTCTATGAGAGTTCTCCTCTTTCTCCTTCTCTCCGTTCCAATCTTTGCGCAAGACTGGCCCGAGTTTCGTGGACCAACGGGCCAGGGCCATTCGAATGAGCGCGGCCTTCCACTCACCTGGAGCGAGACTAAGAATGTCCGGTGGAAGGTTGCGATTCCAGGAAGGGGATGGTCTTCGCCGGCAATTCAAGGCGATCGCATCTGGCTGACGACCGCGACTGAAGAAGGAAAATCCCTGCGCGCAATCTGCATAGACCGCAACACCGGCGCGATCCAGCAAAACGTCGAAGTCTTTCGCCTGAAAAATACCGGGGCGCTTAGCCCAAAAAACAGTCACGCCTCGCCGACGCCGGTGCTCGAAGGCGATCGGGTCTACTTGCACTTCGGCGCTCATGGAACCGCGTGTATCACTCAGACTGGTGAAATCGTTTGGAAAGCCCGGCTCGACTATGACAACGGACAACACGGACCCGGCGGCTCTCCGGTGCTTTATGAGAATCTTTTGATCGTAAGCTGCGATGGCCAGGACATTCAGTATGTCGTAGCGCTGGACAAAGTAACCGGCAAGGTCCGATGGAAGAAGTTCCGCGAAGGATATCAGGCCTACACGACCCCTCTCGTGGTGAGGCTTCCGGCAGGCGATCAGGTAATCAGTCCGGGCGCGTTTCGCGCGATCGCTTACGAACCGCGCACGGGCAAGGAGATATGGCAGGTGCGATATGGCGATGGGTTCTCGAATGTCCCACGGCCTGTGTATGGAAATGGATTGGTCTTCATCTGCACGGGATTTCAGGAACCGTCTCTTCTGGCGGTTCGGGTGGACGGCCGCGGCGACGTCACCAGGAAGCACATCGCGTGGACTCTAAAGCGGGGCGTTTCGCTGACTCCCTCTCCGCTGCTAGCCGGCGATGAGTTGTATCTGATCACTGACAATGGCATCGCAACCTGCCTGGACGCGAATACTGGAAAAGAGCATTGGCGAGCGCGGGTGGGTGGCAATCACTCGGCTTCTCCGATTTACGCCGACGGACGGATCTACTTTCTCAGCGAAGAGGGGGAGTCGGTAGTGATTGCGCCCGGTAAGGAATTCAAGGTACTCGCGAAGAACGAACTGGATGGGGAAACGCTCGCGTCGATGGCGGTGTCGGGTGGCTCGATATTCGTTAGAAGCCGAACACATCTTTACCGGCTCAGCAATTAGACTAGCCCGCGGCTGATGGTCAGCGGATTCTATGAACACCGATTAGCACGCTACTCAACGCCAGAATCGCTGAACAACTGCTGCCTGAGGCGATATAATGCATCAGTAACTGAAGCAATGGAGGGTGACTCGTGATTACGAAAGAGATTGTACACCAGAAACGAGAAGACATACGATGCATCGCTGCCCATCACGGTGCAATCAACGTTCGGGTGTTTGGCTCCGTAGCACGCGGAGAAGCAAAACACGATAGTGATCTGGATTTGCTGATAGATGTTGGCCCACGTACTAGCTCTTGGTTCCCGGCGGGTCTTATTCTCGATCTGGAGAAGCTTCTCGACTGCCGCGTGGAAGTTGTAACAGAGAAAGCGCTGAACCCCGAGCTCCGCGACAGGGTCCTCACTGAGGCCGTTCCGGTATGAGAGACGACTCGGTCTACAGACTTATTGGCTCGATTCGGAGCCAGAAATGACACACCTCGCTCGTGATCCAGTCGTGAACGGTATAAACAACGGTATTCGTCGGGGCATTGGGTAGCTGTCGCAAACGAATGTTACGGCTCCGCCGTAGTTCTGATCTACTCGGGTATTGATTCGATGGCCTGCCTGGCGATGCCAGCGAATCAAACGGACGTTGGGCGGAAGGACTTCATTGACTGGGCGGAACACTATATTAGGTTCCCGTGCAAAGAGCAGCTAACGGGCGCTGATTATTACGGTGCCCGTTGCGCGATGCTCCACACGTACAGCGTCTATTCCGAAATGTCCCGAGAAAGAAAGTGCAGAATCGTAGGTTATATGGATAGAGCCATCCCGGAGGTTGTGTATAACCCCGTTGTCGACAAAGAGCTCGTGCTTGTATCGATTCCGGCTTTGGCCGATGCGTTTTTCCGGGGGATCGATGCATTTCTCATTGATGTCTTCTCTGACAAGACTCGTGCTCCGATCGTCGAGACGCGCGTGAATAAGCTTGTTCTCAGCTTGCCGGTTAGCAAGGACGTTACAGGGCCTGAAGCGTTCTAACCACTGCTTGCAGGGCGACGCGGCGCAATCGGAGACTCGCCTAAAGCCGACGTACTGCAACCACGGTCATAGGGTGCACGACTAAGATATGAGCAAACGGTACGAGGTTATTTTGAGAGAAGCCCCCATCCATCTTGGCAACCGCTCCGAGCCGACTACAGGGTCACACCCGTCCGCCGACTAACAAAGCGTTTGTTACAGACCACGAGGAAAATGATTCAGCTTCGATCCCACGCTTCGGTGCCGTGTTTCACTCTCTCACTTAAATGATATAATTTTGCCATCCACGAAAAGGAAGGTGAGAATGCCGGTAATCAAACCTATTTCCGACTTGAGGAACAAGGCCAACGAGATTTCGAATCTCGCCCATGAATCCAATGAGCCGATCTTCATCACGCGAAACGGTGAGGGAGACATGGTAGTCATGTCAATGGCCTCCTACAGCAACCTGCAACTAAAGCTCGAACTCTTCGGCAAGCTTGCCGTTGCCCAAGCTCAGCGAGCGAGTGGCGACAGAGGCCGGACAGTTTCGCAAGTAATGAAGGATCTGCGAAAGAGAATCCGTGAAACGGCCTAAATACACCGTTCGGCTATTGCGTGCGGCCGAGGATGACTTCACCGAGATTGTCATCTACGTCGCGGCCGAAAGACCGGACGCTGCCGAATCGCTGGCTCAAAGAATCGAAAGCAGCCTGAGATTGCTAGCGACCAACCCTTATCTCGGTCGAGTCCCGAAGGACGCAACGCTGCTTGATCTCGGTTATCGCTATCTCATCGTCCAGAACTACTTGATTTTCTATGTTGTCGAAGAGCGAACAATATTCGTTCACCGAATTGTCCATGGCGCCCGAGACTTTCTGGGTCTGTTCTAAACGCTTGTGATTGGCGGAAATTGCAGGAGACTTACCACCATGGGACGAGCTGAGGATCTGTTTGAGCCAATCGAAGCCCGAGGTGAAGGAGCAATCGACGAATTAATCGCCTCCCGAAAGTCCGAGGAGTTGTTTCTCGACTTCAAACGGTCAAGCGACAGCGGGGCGGCCTTACGGCTGAGCGATAATGATCGTAACAACTTGGCTAAGTCGATCTCCGGATTCGGAAACTCGGAAGGCGGGGTCGTAGTGTGGGGAGTAGACTGCTCGTCGGACTACGACGGTGCGGACGTCGCAAAGATGAAGGTGTCAATTCAAGATCCCGCCCGGTTCGTAAGCTGGCTCGAGGGAGCGGTCTCTGGAAGCACCGTCCCGCCCCATCAAGGAGTGCGGAGTATACCAGTCGTCTCATCTGTTGGAAGTCGCTTCGCGGTTACCTTGGTGCCAAAGAGTAACCACGCACCACATCAGGTGGTTGGCCGTTTCCAGTACTTCATTCGGGCGGGATCCGCCTTCGTTCCGACCCCGCATGCGGTATTGGCTGGAATGTTCGGGCGAGTTCCGCAGCCGCACGTCTTCCCCTACTTCACGGTTGGCCCGGGAGAAGTTGTCGGCGACGCTATCGCGTGTTCCGTGGGCATCGTTATTCGCAACGAAGGGCCAGGAATCGCAACCGATCTTTTCGCGAACGTCTTGGTGGTCTCATTTCCAGAGGCCCCATCGAGTTTTGCGTTCGAATTCCTCGACCGTGACAACTGGAGTGCCATATGGTCCTTTGGCAGGGATCTTAGCATCATCAGCAAACCCGGATACCGGCTGCCGCCCCAGGGGCAGGCGGGACCTCTGTTGCTAAAACTACGCCTCGAGCCTCCCTTTAGGCACGCGGCTGAGGTTCGAGGGATGGTTGGTGCTGGAGGCACTATACCCAGCCGATTCACCTGGCACGTAGACCCCCAACAAATCGAAGTCGAGTATGACGAGTTAATGCATGCTGCCCGCAGCGGAACTCTCAGCGATGACCAAGTCCGCGGTTTTGGTTCTCGCGTCCTCGCCAAAAGGGTAGAGACGAGCGTGGATCAGAGTTGACGGTGAAGCGCGACGGAGGTACCAAAGGGCCGGGCAGTTGTTCGCCATTCGTTAACGTTCTTTAGTGCGAGGTCTTCATTGCTCGAAGTCATAAACATCTCCAAAGATTACCCAACCCCGCTTGGGGCACTCGCGGTGCTCGCGGGGATTTCGTTTCGTCTCTCGCGCGGCGATGCGGTCGCCATAATGGGACCCTCGGGCAGCGGCAAGAGCACGCTCTTGCACATAATCGGCGCGCTCGATACTCCCAGCTCGGGCAGTGTTACACTCGACGGCGCCAACTCGTTCGAGCTTGACGAGAAGGCGCTCTCGGCTTTCAGGAACGAGAAGGTTGGCTTTGTTTTTCAAGATCATTGTTTGCTGCCGCAGTGTTCGGTGCTGGAGAATGTCCTCACTCCGACTCTTGTTTCTCGATCCAACAGTGACCGCACCGAACGCGCGCGGATGTTGCTCGAACAGGTGGGACTGACTGAGCGCATCGATCACCGCCCCGCAGAGTTGTCGGGCGGCGAGAAACAACGCGTGGCTTTGGCGCGAGCGCTTATCAATGAGCCGGTGCTGCTATTGTGCGATGAGCCGACCGGCAACCTCGATGCTAAGTCAGCAGAGACAGTAGCGTCGCTGCTACTCGAGTTGCATTCGCGCCAGAAAACCATCCTGATCGTAGTGACTCACAACGCTGAACTCGCAGCGAGGTTTCCGGTTCGCTACGAAATGGTCGAGCAGGGTATCAGGCAGGCGTGATGCGACTCTCCACTCTCCTCTCTCGAAATCTCATCTACTTCTGGCGCAGCAATCTCGCCGTCGTGCTTGGCGTGGCGACCGCAGTGGCGGTACTGTCGGGCGCTTTGCTGGTTGGTGATTCGGTGCGCGGCAGCCTGCGTGACCTATTCCTGCAAAGGCTCGGTAAGTCAGATGAGGTCGTCGCTTCCACCAGTTTTTTCAGAGAGAAGCTCGCCGATGAGCTTCAAGCTGACTCGCGGTTCGTCGAGGCTTTCAGCGGCGCGTGTCCGCTGATCGTGCTCAAGGGTCTTGTGATAGACGAGAAGAGCGGGCGGCGAGCCACAAGTGTGCAGGTCTATGGTATCGACGATCGCTTTCGGAAGTTCCACGGACGCGCGAGCGAAGTGAATGCGCTCACCGATCGGGAAGTCTTGTTGAGCCCGGACCTGGCGAGCGAGCTGGGCAGCGAAGCCGGACAGACTGTTCTTCTGCGAATAGAGAAACCCTCGGCCATTCCCGCGGGATCGCTGCACGGCAAGAAGGATGACCTTGGCCGCACGATTCGGCTCACGGCTCGCGAGGCGCTTGCTGCGTCCAACCTGGGCGAGTTCTCACTTCGGCCAAGCCAGGGCCCGGTGCGAGCAGTCTTCGTATCGCTCTCGCGATTGCAGAAAGACCTCGAGCAACCCGGCAAGGTCAACACAATTCTGCTTGACGAGAAGCCGTCAGGATCCGCTCACCAGGAAACCTCGAGGCCTTCGCTGATCGCGGAGATATTGAAGGAAACCTTCGTTCTTGAAGACCTTGGGATAAAGCTGCGGGTGCTCGATGAGCAACGCGGCATCGCGCTCGAAAGCGACAGCGCTATTATCAGCGATACGCTTTATGCAAGCGCGCAAGACGCGGCCGCGCGGGCGGGAATGCGGGTGTCGCCAATTCTCAGCTATCTCGCAAACTCTATCCGCATAGGCGATCGAGAAGTTCCTTATTCTCTGGTGACCGCGATCGACAGCGAGAGTTTTGAAGCATTGAAGCGCGCGGAAGCACTAAGCCATAAGCGTTTAGACGCCCGTGCAGATGCCCAGAAAACGCTTCCGCCGATTCTGTTGAATTCGTGGGCAGCGAGCGATCTCGACGCGCAGCTGGGCGACGTGGTGACTCTTGAATACTACCTCTGGAAAGATGACGGGCAGCTCTCGACTCACACTGCTCAGTTTTTGCTCGCGGGCGTCGTGCCTCAATCTGGTCAAGCCGCGGATCGCGATTATGTTCCGGATTATCCTGGGATCACCGCGACCCAAAACATTGCCGACTGGGATCCGCCTTTCCCCGTGGACCTCAAGCGTGTGCGCCCGCGCGACGAAGACTACTGGCACAAGTACCGCACAACTCCCAAGGCGTTCATACCGTTGAAAGCAGGTCAGCAGCTCTGGCAGTCGCGCTACGGAAAGCTGACGTCGCTGCGAATGATCACGTCTCCGCGCACGGACCCGCAATCGCATCTTGACTCCCTTAAGCAAAGTCTGCGCGCGGCGCTTGATCCAACCGAGAACGGTTTTTCGATTAGTCCGGTGAGGCTTGAGGGTCTGGAAGCGTCGCGGGGGGCAACGGACTTTGGAGAGTACTTCGTCTACTTCAGCTTCTTTCTAGTCGTCGGGGCGCTGTTGCTTGCGAGTCTGTTCTTCAAGCTTGGCATTGAGCAACGACTGCGCGAGATCGGAACGCTGCGAGCCATCGGCTTCTCGGCTTCCGTAGTGCGTTCGCTTTTTCTTCGCGAAGGATTGGTGCTCGCAACAGCGGGAAGCGTTCTGGGAGTCATCGGCGCAGTTGGCTACGGCGAGCTGATGATCTACGGGTTGCGCACCTGGTGGGTAGGCGCCGTTGGCACGACTATGCTGAGCCTGCACGTTTCTGCTTTGTCGCTGTTGCTCGGCGGCGCCGGCGGAATCGTCATTGCCTTGTTGTGCGTCGTCTGGACTCTGAGAACGCTTCAGCGTTCATCGCCGCGAAGTTTGCTCACCGGCAGTTTGGATGCGGCGACTCAACGCGAGTCGGCAGGCTCGCGGCGCGCGCGCGCGTTCTCTTCTCCGCATCTGCTCTCGATCGCTTTAGCCTTAACGGGAGCCGTGTTGCTCATCGCGGCTTCGCTGGACCAGATCGGAAAGACGGCGGGATTCTTCGGCGCAGGAACCGCGCTCCTCGCCGCGATGCTATGCTTCGAGTACGGCTGGCTGCGGCGGAGAGTCAGGAACGCGATCAAGGGCAACGGCTGGTGGCCCGTTTCGAGGCTCGGCTTCAGAAACGCAACCTACCGTCCGGGCCGCAGCATTCTCTGCATTGCGCTGATCGCGTCGGCGGCGTTCATCATCGTCGCGGTGGATGCCTTTAAGCGCGATAACCGGGATACGACGCTGGACAGGAAGTCCGGCAATGGAGGGTTCCCGCTACTGGCCGAGTCGCTGCTGCCTCTCTATCACGACCCGAACACACCCGACGGCAGAGAGGCGTTGAACATCACAGCTCAGAACGGATTCGAACCCCAAAGCGTGAGCTTCACCCGTTTCAGAGTTCGGCCCGGCGACGACACGAGCTGCCTGAACCTCTATCAGCCGCGCAACCCGAGGATCGTTGCGCCCGGCGACGCCTTCATTCAAAGCGGCCGCTTCTCGTTCCAGGAGTCGTTGGCCAAGACGAAAGAAGAATTGGAAAACCCGTGGTTGCTGCTGAATCGCGAGCTGCCCGATGGCGCGATCCCGATCATCGCCGATGCCAACTCGATGACTTACGTGCTTCATCGCAAACTCGGAGAAGAGATAGTCGTGAGCCGGGCGAATGGCGAGCCAGCGCGGCTGCGATTGGTGGCTGCGCTGGCCGACAGCATATTCCAGGGAGAGCTGTTGATGTCGGAGGCGAACTTCCTGCGGCTGTTTCCGGATCACGGCGGCTACAGCTTGTTCCTGGTGGATGTGGCTCCCGAAGCCTCTTCCGTGGTAGCCGGCGTTTTGGAGGAGCAGCTAGCGGATTTTGGTTTCGACGCAGTGCCGACTTCGGAACGGCTTGCGAGTTTTCATCGAGTAGAGAACACCTACCTGTCGACGTTCCAGACGCTTGGCGGGCTTGGATTGGTGCTGGGCACATTGGGGCTTGCGACGGTATTGCTAAGAAACGTGCTGGAGCGCAGACGAGAGCTTGCGCTGCTGAGGGCAATAGGCTACAACTCGGCGCACTTCGCGTTGATGGTCGTCGGGGAGAACGCGATTCTTGTTTGCTGCGGTCTTGCGACAGGAGCGCTCTCGGCACTGGTGGCGATCGGCCCCGCTTTCGTTTCAAGAGGCGGTCACCTTCCCGCTCTTTCGATGTGGTTGTTGCTGAGCGTGTTCGTAACCGGACTGTTTGCGTCGCTGGTGGCCACGATAGCCGCGCTGCGGACGCCGTTGCTCCCCGCGCTACGCTCGGAGTAGGGTTTGGAAATTCGGAATTCTGCGGTCGGAACTCCGTTAGGAGTTCAATGTTTATAGTAGCGAGATGTGAGGCGGCGCGAACTCCGTCAGGAGTTCAATGTGCCGGTTAGCCGCCAACCACATTTCACTCCTAAAGGAGTGAGCATCTGCGCGGGGCCCGATGGCTATGAACATGCAACCACTACGTGGTTGTTGCAACCACTACGTGGTTGTCCCGCGCTTCGCGCGGAGTAGATTGGGGTTTAGTATGACTAATGCCAATTTTTCGAAGAGCGCGTCGCGCATCTACATCGCGGTCGCGCTCGCAAGTCACTCTTGTTTTGCCCAGGACTGGCCTCAATGGCGCGGCCCTAATCGCGACGGACTGGTCGCTTCCTTCACCGCTCTGAAGGTCTGGCCCGACAAGCTGAAGACAATCTGGAAAGTGCCGGCCGGGATCGGGCACTCATCGCCTGTCGTAGTTGGACGCAAAGTCTATCTACACTCGCGGCAGGAAGAGAACGAAGTCGCCTCGTGTTTTGATCTCGACACGGGAAAGCTGATATGGCACGACAGCTATCCTACTCCTTACATGATGAACCCGGCCGCGGTTTCTCACGGCAAGGGGCCGAAATCAACTCCGGTTGTTTACAACAACAAGGTGTACACCTTTGGCATCAGCGGCATTCTCTCCTGTTACGACGCTGCTACCGGAAAGGTGAGCTGGCGCAAAGAGTTTTCCAAACAGTTCAAAGCGACCTCGCCTCTCTTTGGCGCGGCGACTTCGCCTGTTGTGCACAACGGTCTGGTGATTGTGCACGTTGGCGGCCACGACTCGGGCGCACTCACCGCTTTTGATTCCCAGACGGGAGACGTGAAGTGGATCTGGACGGGAGACGGGCCCGGCTACGCTTCACCGATAGTTTTCCAGAGTAGTGGGACAAGTCAGATCGTCACGCAAACGCAGAAGTCCATTGCCGGGTTTTCAGCCGCAAACGGCGAACTGCTCTGGCGGATTCCGTTCGAGACCGAATACGTTCAGAACATCGTGACCCCGGTTGTCTACAAGCAGACGCTGATCTTCTCAGGGTTGGACAAGGGAACGATGGCAATCAAAGTAATCAAACGCGCGGCGAAGTGGGAGACCGAACAGGTCTGGCAGAACCCTGACGTCTCGATGTACATGAACTCGCCGGTCGTGAGTGGAGATTATCTGTTCGGGCTTTCACACAAGCGCAAAGGTCAGTTCTTCTGTCTGGATGCTCGCACTGGTCAGACTTTGTGGAGCAGCAACGGCCGAGAAGCGGACAACGCTGCTGTCGTCGCAGCCGGACAGCTTTTGTTCTTGCTGACCGATGGAGCTGAGTTGATTGTGGCGCGCAGCGATCCGAAGCAGTTCGAAGTGCTGAAGAAATACTCGGTCGCAGACAGTCCAACGTGGGCGCACCCGGTGGTTGTGGGGAATCGAGTATTGATCAAGGACGCTTCGACTCTGGCTCTGTTGACCCTTGATTAGGAATATGCTCACATGCGGAGCGGGGCGACCGCATCCGTATCATTAGCGCGCGAGAACTGACGCGAAACGAAAGAAGTGCATATGAAGAAGAAGGAGACTTCACCTGAGGCCAAAGACAATTTGCGGCCCGAATATGATCTGAAGACGCTGCTGAAGAGCGGCGTACAGGGCAAGTATGCGAACCGGTATCGTGAGGGCACAAACCTCGTGCTGCTTGCCCCCGATGTCGCGCGCGCGTTCCCGACGGAGGAAGCGGTGAACGACGCCCTTCGCCTCGTGATGCGAATCGCGCAAATTCCCGTTTGTCCGACAAGTGACGGGTCGAACGAGATCTCGAGGGAGGTGCTGGCCGCTGAACTGAACCCTGACAACGTGTCAGGATCAGCATTGATATATTCCGCGCGGCAACTCGCGCCAATGGCATTTCATTCTTTGACCCGGCGTTAATCGACTAATCCCGCCGCCATCACCGGCAGGCGACTATGGTGGCCGGACGGTGCACCCGACTATTCTAGCCTGTGCACGCGCCTTCCTTTTTGACTCTTAACGGAATAATATGATGTCACTTTTTCGAAGGGGAACAACGTGGGCGGAAAACTACTTCTCTCTTTTGTGCTTATAGCTATCGCGACAGCCTCGGTGCACGCCGACAACTGGCCGCAATGGCGCGGGCCCTTTCTCAACGGCATAAGCAGCGAGAAGAATCTTCCCACTCGCTGGAGTGGCGAAGAGAACGTCACCTGGAAACTCGCGATGCCGAGCTGGACCGGCGCGACGCCAATCATCTGGGGCGAACGCATCTTCCTAAACGTTGCTGAGGGCGACGATCTGTATCTGTGGTGCGTTGACAGAAAGAAGGGCGAGCTTCTCTGGAAAAAGCATCTCAGTGCCGGAAACACAAAGATGCGCAAGCAGAACATGTCATCGCCTTCGCCGGTCACCGATGGCAAGAACGTCTGGGTGATGACCGGGACTGGAATCCTCAAGGCATTCGACTTCACCGGCGCCGAGCTTTGGATGCGCGATGTGCAAAAGGACTACGGCCGCTTCGGCCTGAACTGGGGCTACGCCTCTTCGCCGCTGCTCTATGAGGACGCGCTCTTCGTTCAGGTGCTGCACGGCATGAGGACCGACGATCCGTCTTACGTGATGCGCATCGACAAGAAGACGGGCAAGACTCTTTGGAAGGTTGACCGCGCGACGCAAGCGATCAGAGAGTCACCCGACTCCTACACAACGCCCGCACTGCTGAAGTACGGCAAGAATGTCGAGATAGTGATCACCGGCGGCGATTGCGTGACCGGACACGATCCAGCAACCGGGAAAGAGCTTTGGCGCGCGAACGGACTCAACCCCGACAACAATCCTAACTATCGAATCGTCGCGTCTCCGGTCGTGTTCGAAGGCGTCGTGTATGCGCCGACCAGAGTCAAGCCGCTGCTGGCTCTTAGATCTGGCGGCCGCGGCGACGTGACCGAGTTAAACAAGCTCTGGTCATTTGCCAACGGGCCGGATGTCCCGACTCCAGTCACCGATGGCAAATACTTTTATGTCGTCGACGATCGAGGCATCATGTGGTGCCTCGATGCCAAGACCGGCCAGGCCATCTGGGGACCGCAGCGAATCAAGCCGGGGACGTACAGCTCATCTCCGGTGTTGGCCGACGATAAGCTCTATCTGACAAACGAGGACGGGCTCACGACGGTGATAAAGGCTGGACCTAAGTTCGAGGTGCTGGCCGAGAACAACTTGAACGACTACACGCTCAGCTCGCCGGCTATTTCGGATGGGCAGATCTTCATGCGAACCGCACAGTTTCTCTACTGTATCGGTAAGCGAGTATCGCGTTAGTTCGGAGTTCAGGGGTTCAGGGTTCAGGGTTCAGAGTTCCGAGTTCAGAGTTCCGAGTTCAGCCTTCCGAGTTCAGCCTTCAGGCTGTGTAGTTCAGAGTTCAGCCTTCAGGCTGCATCTGCGGAATACCGGGCAAGCTAAAGCTTGAACTCTGAACCCGGAACTCTGAACCCTGAACTCGGAACCTCACCTTTGATGCAATTTTTCGCGGAGGCCTTATGATCAAGAAAACGATGGTAGCGGTCTTTCTAAGCTGCGTGCTGCTTACGACAGCGACGGCTCAGAACAACTGGGCGCAGTTTCGCGGACCCGGCTCGCTTGGTGTCGCCGAAGATCCCAGCCTGCCCGACACCTGGAGCACCACCGAGAACGTCGCATGGAAGACCGAGATTCCCGGCACCGGTTGGAGCTCGCCGGCTGTGTGGGGTGACAACATCTTTGTGACCTCGGTCGTCAGCTCGGTCGAAGGCGAGAAACCGAAAAAGGGTCTGTACTTCGGCGGCGAACGTAAACCGCCGACGGATATTCACCGCTGGATGGTTTACTGCGTCGATTTCAAGACCGGCAAGATTCGCTGGCAGCAAGAAGTGAAGAACGGTCCGCCCGAGAACCCGCGCCACTTGAAGAACAGCTATGCTTCGGAAACTCCGGTGACTGACGGCGAGCGTGTCTATGCTTACTTCGGCAACGTTGGTCTGTTCTGCTTTGACATGAACGGCAAGCTGCTCTGGTCAAAGAAGTGGGGGCCGTTTGCAACCCGTTATGGCTGGGGAACGGCTGCGTCGCCGGTTCTCTACAAGGACCGGGTGTACGTCGTCAACGATAACGACACCGAGTCGTTCATGGTCGCGTTGAACAAGAAAACCGGCGAACAGATATGGCGGGTCGAAAGAGAGAAAGGCACTAACTGGGCGACACCATACGTGTGGGAGACCGGAGCGAGGACCGAGATCATCACACCGGGGACAAAGAAGGTCAGGTCGTATGACTTGAACGGCAAGACGCTGTGGGAGTTCAGCGGTATGTCTTCGATCGCGATACCGACTCCGTTTTCAAGGCATGGGCTGGTCTATATCGCGTCTGGCTACGTGGGCGATCAGCACCGGCCGGTATATGCGATTAAGCCCGGCGCCTCGGGCGACATCTCGCTCAAAACAGGAGAGACGAGCAACACCTACATCGCGTGGTACCAGCCGCAGGCGGGGCCTTACAACCCGTCGCCGATCGTTTATGGCGACTACTACTACACGCTCTACGATCGGGGCTTTTTCACCTCTCACAATGCGAAGGATGGCGGCGAGGTCTACCCAAAAGTGCGAATTGATCCCGGCGTGAACGCATTTACCTCGTCGCCGTGGGCGTATAATGGAAAGATATTCTGCTTGAGTGAAGACGGCGACACTTTTGTGATCCAGGCCGGGAAGGAGTACAAGCTGCTGGGCAAGAACTCGCTGGACGAGATGTGCATGGCTACGCCGGCGATCGTGCGAGGGAGCTTGATCATCCGCACCGCATCGAAGCTTTATCGGATCACGAAGGGCGGAGCTTCGAAGGCGTAGTTGAGTGCAGATTGCGTGTGAGCGAAGAGGGCTTGCACTGGAATCGCGCACAATTCGGCGATCGCCTGGGGCCGCAGGAATACCCCACACTGTTCCGTGATGGGGGATTTCTTGAGGGTTGGAATTGCATTCATCGGAGGGATTCATGAAGAAACTTGGCGTCTTACTCGCAGAAGCTTTTTTGGTCGTGGCCGTGTACGCTCAGATTCAGCAGGAGCAACCGGCCATTTTCAACTTCACGCGCGTGAGCGATCAGTATTGCACGGGTGGGCAGCCGAAGCTCGAGGCTCTGGAAAAGCTGAAGTCCGAGGGAGTGAAGTCGATCATCAACCTCAGACAACCCAGCGAGCACCGCGCCGCCGATGAAGAAGCTCAGGCAAAAGAACTCGGACTCAAGTACTTCAACATTCCGGTTGTGTACAGGGACCCGAAGGACGAACAGGCCACAGAGTTCCTCAAGATAACTGACGATCCAGCAAACCGCCCGATCTTCATTCACTGCACCGCGGCGATTCGGGTCGGCGCGTTCTGGATGATCCGTCGTGTCTTGCGTGACGGCTGGACGGTTGAGGCCGCGGAAGAAGAAGCCAAGAAGATTGGTCTACGGGAGGCGCCCCACCTGACGGAGTTCGCGCGGAACTACATCGCGAAGTATCGGAAGAAGTGAGGATAGCGTGAGAACTCTGGAATACCCCCAACGTCACTTGGGCATCGCCCTCCGGTGGGAGGGCCATGTTTATAGAACGGGAGCCTGCGCCAGGCCGCCCTCCGGTAGGAGGGCCATGTTTATAGGCGCTGAGGTGGTTGATGAACCCGGGCGAGTCTGACTTGGAGGACGGATGAGATGACCGAGGAAACATGGCCCTCCTAACGGAGGGCGACCCCCCAACTGCCCGTGCGCGGGAATCCGGAGTCCTACCTTGCCTGAAGGCGCCAATCAAAAGCTGATCGTTACTCACGCGGTACTGACCGGCCTCACTCCCTTGATCCCAGTTCCGATTATCGACGATCTGGTTAAGAGCTACTTCCAGCGACGGCTTGTACGCGAGCTGACACGCGTTTACGCGATCACCCTGACCGAGCAAGAGATGAAAACCCTCGCCGACGATCCGAGCAGCGGGTGTCTGGCCGGCTGCCTCGGCGGCGCGCTCCTGCTCCCGTTCAAGCTGATCTTTCGCAAGCTGTTTTTCTTCCTCGAATGGAAACGTGCCGCCGACACGGTGAGCCGCACCTTTCATCAAGGCTATCTCCTCGATTGTGCGTTGAAGGAGGGCTGGTTCCCGGGTCACCGCAACGCTTTTGAGCTTCGGGCGGCGATTGACGCGGTGTGCCGCGAAGTGGGAACGGGTCCGGTCGGGCGAGCGGTGAGCCTGACGCTCAATCAATCAAAGGCCACGCTCAGGTCCGCGGCGAATCTGCTAAGGAGAAGCTTACAGGGGTTTCCCGGCAAGCCCGATGAAGACCGAGTTGCTCGCGCAACTGAAGCAGTAGAGGCCGAAGAGGAACGCGAGATCGAGGGTGTGATCCAGCAATTGCAGAAATCGATTCAGGGCATACCGGCCGACCACTTTGACAACTTGCGCGCGCGATTGGCCGCGCGGCTCCGCGTTAGCTGAAGCTCCAGTTTGTTCACCGGACCTCGAAAGCGAGCGTGACCGTCGATGAGCCGTGCCGCTTCCTCATCGGCTCGATCTTGTCGACATCGAACGCCTTGCCTATGTTGTTTCCCGCCAGGTCCTCAATCGTTGTTTGGATCACAAACTTGTATCCGCCACGACGCCATGGGTTGTCTGGGACAAAAGTCCAGCGACGCTCCTGATCCTCCAGCCCGGCCTTTCCGTCGATTGAGTCTCCGGAGGCGCTGGTTACCCGGATCGAGCGTGGAGTTACGGCGTTATCCATTGGCTCCGGGAAAATGACCGACAACGGTTCGAGCGTGCCGGAAGGTGGAGGCTGAGTCTTCCAGAGAGCCGGATCCACAGGCTCGCGATCAGATGGACCGGCCTTGAACGTTTTCTCAAAAGACTGTTTGAGCGGGACGCCGACGCCGTCCTTCGACGCGCTGTTGATTGCCAGTGTGTAGCTCTTTCCGGCTTCCAGCACAGGTCCAATCTCTTCGAGAGGACGAACTCCTCGCTTGATCCTGCCGGGATCGATGATCAGGGTCAGCCGAGTCATTGCCGGGTCCCACAACTCCTCGTCGATCTCCAGGAACGGAAGTTCGACTTCCTTGCCCGCGCTGTCGCGCAAGTGAATGTGATCGTAGATGCGACCGCGGCTCATCGGCGCTGAGAAGTGGACGTAGAACTTGAGCAGGTTTTCCGGCAAGACATCGGCGCTTGGATAAACGTGACTCACGATGGTGGTTGGTGACGAGTTTCGCGAGGGTGATTGGTAGACCGAAGTGACCGGCTCGCCCGCTTCACCGGTTAACGCAGCGGGACGAAACAGCGCGCGATATTCGGCCTCTGGTTCAACCGGGAAGTGCGACTCGAACAGGAGCACATTTGACTCGACGCGGTAGGTGCCAAGCATCGGCGGTAAGCTTGGATCCGAGGTCGAGCCCGGCCGCCCGGCGTAAACCGACAACAGGCGCTGCCATTCGGCGGGCGTCCACGTTGATTCTCGCAAGCGGTCGAGCGATGCCGCACCGAGTCCTTGTACTTCGACCAGCAGCTTGTTTGAGCCTGTTTGATCAAGCGTCCAGCGGAGGGAAACCGGGTGCGGCGCCGCCGAGCTTGAAGGCTCAGGCGGCGCCGCGCGTTTGCAGGCTTGAAAAGGGAGCGACGCGCCGAGGGTGATCAATGCCGCGACGAGGATTGCGCCTTGTGGCACAGACTTTTTAGTCTGTGTCTGGAGTCTGGACATCTAAGGGCAATCCCAACGGGATTGCATCTCACAGCCCAAGGTTGCCGTACTCGGCTACCTTGGGACAGATATTGCACCCGACCCAACCCCAACGGGGTTGTGCCTAGCGATTCGAATGATGAACAACCAAACGTGGCGGCGTTGTGTAACGGGCACCGTAGCCGCAACCCCCTCGGGCTTGCCATCACCGACCGACTATGCGTTGGCGCGGCACCATCCCCAGGGTAGCCGAGTACAGCAACCCTGGGCTGAGAGATGCAACCCCTTCAGGGTTGCTGCACAGGAGGACTACAACCTCTTCGTCGAAACGTCACGGCAACGGCAGTGATTCCAGGTTCAAGGAACCGCCTTCGACGCGGCGGACAACCACCGCGTGTTTGGCATCCAGCCTATCCAGTTGATCGACGCCGGTCCAGCCGGTGATCGTCTCGTAGCTCAGCCCCTTTTTGTCCTGCACGGGTGCTACGATGCTCTCGGCCTTGTCGATGTTATCGGTGCTGATCTTCATCACCCCGCGGCTGCTGTTGGCCATCAGCAGATAAGTCTTGCCGTCCTTCTCGTAGACGATCATATCGAGCGGGCGGTTGCGGTTGCCAAGCTCGGCTATGGTCTTGCCCTGAATCTTTGCGCCGGGCTTCAGGTCGCTGATCGGAAACTGCACAAGCGGCGTGCAGGTGTAAGCGGCAAGGAGATGCTGCTGGCCGCCGACTTTGAACGGCGCGAAGGTTCGCACCGGCGCTCGCGTTTCGAATCGCCCGTGATTGCCGTGATAGATCTCGATGCTGGTCGGGCTGGCCAGGGTCTTGAACGGGAATGGTACGGCGCGGAGAGTCGAAGCGAACTCCTCATTCGACAGCCCGGCGATCACGACGCGGCCGTCGAGGAAGGCGATGTCCGTGATTGATTCCTGTCGCGGGTTGCTCTGCCGGTTGCCCTGACCGACAACTGCGTCCGCCGGCGCATTAGGCAACTCCGCTCGCGAGAATCTCACCTTGTCCAGCGAGACCACCTCGAGCTGTCCGTCGGCTTTCACCCGCACCAGCACCGGAACCGCGTCGGGACCGCGTCCACGCGAGACGGCCAGGTAGGCGTTGTGCGACACCGGGTTCGCGGCCAGATCCTGGATTTGGATTTGATCGGCACTCGTGCCGAGGAGGCTTGCGAGCTTCTGATCGATGCCCTCGACCTTAATGAGTTTGGCAGCGGAAGCCTTGGAGTCGCCGGTAGCAATCGCCGTAACCGCGGCGGCCTTGGTGTCGGCGACAAAGAGAATTCCCTCAGGCCCAAATGCGATTGGGCCCATGAACTGAAAAGCCGGCTTGCCTTCTTTTAGGTCGGCCGTCCAACCGGCGGTGCCCGCGCCGTTGGCGAGCATGCCGATGGTCAGGATCACGAGCAACAGCGGCAATAGAGAACGTTTCATAGATGCTCCTTTCTTTGACACGTCGAAGATGAGACGCGCGGAACCGCGTTCGTATACGAGCTAACGGCACACATAATCAAGCGCGCGGGGCGAATCTGTCAAGATCGCGCATTGACTCACGAAAAATCTAAACGAAATTGATTCGTTGCCTCACGAAAGAA
>JBBPIH010000077.1:0-27458 GCA_038040455.1 Acidobacteriota bacterium | reverse complement strand
CTAGTTTAGCCGCAGGAGGCACCAGCTTCATACCATCACGGATGACACTGATTCGACGGATTTGCGCGGATACCCCTGCTTCACTAGTGAAGCGCATGTTACAGTTCACCAGAACCGGGGTCAGAAGGCCCTTACGAGTACAACGATGACGCTATCACGACGAGAGTTTCTCGATTTTCTGAAAGCCACTTGCGCGGTCGCCGCGCTGCCGAATGCATTCACCGCTTCGGCATCCGCGCAACATGCGCCTCTAGCGGCCGTGCCAAGAACCTCCGGCAGCTCAGAACCCGTTGTCAATGACATCCACTCTCAGCTCAATGCGACTCGCGTGAATCGAATCATCAAGCCGCTCTCCTCGAACGATATGCGCTCCACCATCCTCACCGCGAAATCCGAAGGCAAGGCTATAAGCATCACAGGCGGACGTCACGCGATGGGAGCGCAGCAGTTCGGCACCGGCACGGTTCTCGTCGATATGACTGGGATGAATCGCATCCTGAACCTGGACGGTGAGCGAGGAATCCTCGAAGTAGAAGCTGGAATTGAATGGCCTCAATTGCTCGATTATCTGATCAAGGCCCAAAGCGGTCGCGAAAAGCAGTGGGGAATCATTCAGAAGCAGACCGGCGCGGACAGGCTTTCAATTGGGGGAGCGCTCGCCTCGAACGTTCACGGACGTGGTTTGAAACTCAAGCCGATCATTGATCAGGTTGATTCCTTTACCTTGATGGATCACACCGGAGCGATCCTGCGATGCAGCCGCGACGAGAACTCGGAGCTGTTTCGTCTTGTCATAGGCGGATACGGTCTGTTTGGAATCGTGACTTCGGTGCGGCTGCGATTGTGGGAGCGAAAAAAAGTCCAGCGCATAGTCGAGATTCGGGACTCGAAAGACCTAATGGCGTCGTTCGAGCAACGGATCGCCGAAGGCTATCTGTACGGAGACTTCCAGTTCGCGACGGACAGCAACCACGAAAGCTTCTTGCGGCGCGGGATCTTCTCTTGTTACCGGCAAGTCGATCCAGCGACGCCGCTAACTGTAAACCCAACTCGGTTTAATCCGAAAGATTGGGCGAGGCTCACATACTACTCGCACAAGTACAAGCGGCGCGTGTTCTCGGCCTACACGAAACGTTATCTCTCAACGTCCGCGCAAATCTATTGGGCCGACTCGCAACTGTCGGGTGCTTACGTCGACAACTATCACGAAGAGCTCGACCGCAAGCTGGGCGCAAAGGTCAAGGCTACAGAGATGATCACCGAGATCTACGTTCCGCGGAGTGCGCTCTTCAACTTCCTGGAAGATGCGAGAGTCGAATTGCGCAAGCTGGATGCAAACGTGATCTACGGTACGATCCGATTGATCGAGAAGGATGATGAGAGCTTTCTCCGCTGGGCGCGCGAGTCGTTCGCCTGTGTGATCTTCAACCTGCACGTCACGCACGACACGCCGGGATTGGAAAACGCGGCTCGAGCATTTCGACGTCTGATAGATCTCGGGATTCGGTATAGCGGCAGCTACTATCTCACGTATCACCGCTTCGCAACTAAGGAGCAGGTTGAGACCTGTTATCCGCATTTCGAAGAGTTTCTCCGGCTTAAGCTCAAGCACGACCCCGGCGAAGTTTTTCAAAGCGACTGGTACCGGCACTACAAGAAGATGTTCGGGCTTGAGCGCGTCTAACGTGGCAACGTGAGAGCAACGCGCCCCGAACCCTCGGAGAGGGTGGCGGCAAGGTGGTGAGCGACAAAGCCTGACGCGCACCCCCGATGAAATATCTCCTTTACAATCTGCGCAGAAACCGCTAACTTCGCCCTCATCAAAAGGGCCCTGTTTTATCAAGCTTTGTATTCAATCTCTGACGAGGAGGAGGAAAAGGCGTGAATCAACTTAAGAAGCAGGTCGTGGTTTTTCTCTTTGTTTCGTTGCTTGCGTTCTCGCCTTGTGTGCTGGCGCAGGCTGATATGTTCGAGGGCAGACCTGTGTTCGCCGAAGGCGGCGACCTCGGCTACTACATCTGGAAAGAGGGTGAGAAATGGAAGGTTCGTTGGACAACCAGGGGGCCGATGCGGCGGTTCACCGGTTCGGTTGTGGCCGAAGGCGGCGAACTCCATGACCTCAAACGCATCGACCTCGAGGAGGAACGGCGAGTTCTTTATCCCGGTCGAGCGCCTCGCGTATGGGTTGGCCCGCGAGGCCGCACTCACGTAGGGGGCGGTCGTGCACCCGTAGTAGTCGAGCGCAAGCAGGACATAATCAAGAAGGACGGCGACAAGACGATTGTGTTTGCCGCCAAAACCAAGGACGACCTCGATGGGTTCGATTTCAAACCCGATAAGAAAGTGACCGCGCTGCGATTCGTGCTCGAGATAGAGGGCAAGCAGATGCCGCAGCGGGTTGAGATCGGCAAGAATAATCAGAAGGCGCCGGCTCTCCCACTAGTGGTGCGCATTCCATGAAGAACTAGAAGAGCAGTTCGACGCTGTAGGGACGCGGGCGGGGATCCTGGTCGCGATCAGAACCGCTCACTGATCGCGGGCGTTACGTTGCTTGCCAAGGTTAACGCGAACGCGACGCAGTGTTATGAAACGACGTGACTTGACAGGTTTCGCGTTTCTCACAGATAATCCCCGCCGAGCTTGCCAGAGAGTTAGGACTTCAAATGAACTTGAGCGCATTACGAGCTAAGGACGACGCGGCGTCGGCGCACGACAACAAGTCGCCGCGCGCTTCCTTCTCGTTTAGGTTCTTTAGCTTTAGCACCGCAATAGGGGCGGGGGGCGCGATGGTTTAGACCGAATCAAATCGCACAGGTTTGAGAGGCCCGCTCCTTCCGACGAAGGCAGCGGGCTTCAAAGTTTTTGGGAGAAGATTGTGGAAGATAAGAACGAGACCGGTACGCTGACAGTAGCCTACCAGGGCGAGCGAGGAGCTTTCAGTGAGGACGCCGCGCGCAAGCTCCTCGGTCCGGATATTGAGACCATGCCTTGTCGAAGTTTTGAGGAAATGTTCGACGCGGTCTCATCCGGCACAGCAGAGGCCGCCGCCGCTCCGATCGAAAACAGCCTCGCCGGTTCGGTGCATAAGAACTACGATCTGTTGATGGAGCACGACCTGACGATCACCGGCGAGACGAACCTGAGAATCGTTCACCACTTGATCGCGTCGCCGGGCGTCCGGCTTGCAGACGTTCGTCGAGTTCATTCGCATCCCGTCGCGCTCGCTCAATGCGAAAGGTTCCTTCGCGCAAATCCGCAGATCGAAGTCGCGCCTGCGTACGATACGGCCGGGAGCGTAAAGATGATAGTCGAAAGCGACTCGAGAGGAGATGCTGCGATTGCGGGCGCGACTGCCGCTGCGCTCTACGGCGCTGAGATCATCGCAGAAAGCATCGAAGACAACGCGAAGAACTTCACGCGGTTTCTGTTGCTGGCCCGGCCCGACCGAGCAGCTTCGATCAAGACGACTTCTCAGTCCGATCAACGAAAAACATCTATCGTCTTTCGCGTGGCGAACAAGCCAGGCGGGCTGTTTCGTTCGCTGGCCGTGTTCGCGCTGCGTGACATCGACCTGACGAAGATCGAATCGCGCCCCATCGAAGGCCGGCCGTGGGAATACTCGTTTTATCTCGACCTGATAGGCGATCAACACGAGCCACACGTCGAGCGTGCGCTTGCGAATCTGTCGGAGCTTGCAGAAAGCGTGCGAGTGCTGGGGAGTTACTGGAGAAGTGAGGAGTGATGCGTTACCAAAAGGAGACTGAGCCATGATCATCGCAATGAAATCCAACGCAACCGAAGAACAGATCGAAGAGGTCTGTGAGAGCATTCGCCGGTACGGCTACAAACCCCACGTTATTCGAGGCGAAGAGCGGGTCGTCATCGGCGCGGTCGGTCACGGCGACAACAAGGACCACCTGCAGAACCTTCGCTCAGTGCCGGGCGTTGAGGACGTCGTGCCGATACTCCAGCCGTACAAGATCGTCGGCCGTGAGTTAAAGCCACAAAGAACGATCGTGCGCGTTGGCGAACTGGAAATCGGCGGAAAAGAGTTCATCGTGATGGCAGGCCCTTGCTCGGTCGAGACGCGCGAGCAGTTGATGGAAACGGCTGAAGCAGTCAAGGCGGCCGGTGCGCAGGTGCTGCGAGGCGGCGCCTACAAGCCGCGCACTTCGCCTTATGACTTTCAAGGTCTCGAAGTCGAAGGGCTCAAGCTGCTGGCCGAAGCGCGCGCCCTTACCGGGCTCAAGATCGTTACCGAAGTCGTGACCACCGAAGATACCGAAGTCGTCGCCGAGTACGCTGACATACTCCAGGTGGGCGCGCGCAACATGCAGAACTTCGCTCTGTTGAAAAGATTGGGCAGCGCCAAACGCCCGGTCTTGTTGAAGCGAGGTATGAGCTCGACGATCAAGGAACTGCTTCTCTCAGCCGAGTACATCGCATCGCACGGCAACGATCAAATAATCCTGTGCGAGCGCGGCATTCGAACCTTCGAAACTGCCACTCGCAACACGTTGGACCTTGCGGCAGTTCCGTTGTTGAACGAACTGAGTCATCTGCCGGTTGTAGTTGACCCCTCGCACGCGACTGGCCGCAGGAGCCTTGTTCGTCCGGCCGCAAAAGGCGCAGTGGCTGTGGGCGCCGATGGCCTGATCATCGAGGTGCATCCTCGTCCGCAAGAGGCCTGGTCGGACGGCCCGCAATCGCTGACGCTCCCGATGTTCGCCGAGACAATGAAGGAGCTGCGCGATTACGTTCGTCTGGAGTCGCGTTACCTCAACTAGCGGACGTAGCATAGACTCCTGGATGTGGCGCGGACTTTAGTCTGTGCGGAACGGCTAAGCTATACTTTCCCCCACAGACTAAAGTCTGCGCCACATCGCTTTTTAGTCTGTGTGCCCGGTCATCCGTCGATAGGTTTACACCCAGGATACAGACTAAAGTCTGTGCTACGGGTTTGCTATACTCAACATTCATGGCGTTATCAAAACTGAGACTTGCCGAAAACGTCGTTGGCGATTTCTTCGTCGACAGTACTTGTATCGACTGCGATCTCTGCCGTCAGATCGCTCCTGAGACTTTCTCAAGCGCTCGCGAACAATCAGTAGTTCATCACCAGCCGGAAACTCCTGAGCAGGAATTCGCCGCGCTCAAGGCCCTGGTCACTTGCCCAACCGCTTCGATTGGAACACTCGATCGTCATTCGGCGAAAGCGGCTGTAGAAGCTTATCCCGAGGCAGTAGATGAGAACGTCTACTTCTGTGGCTTCGCATCCGAATCATCCTATGGCGCGTCGAGCTACTTGGTCGCTCGCCCCGAAGGAAATGTATTGATTGACTCGCCTCGTTTCGCACTCCCGCTAGTCAAAAGCATCGAGAAGCTCGGGGGCGTGGGGCTGATGTTCCTCACTCATCGCGACGATGTTGCCGATCACGAGAAGTGGGTCAGTCATTTCAACGCCGAGCGTATTATGCACCGCGACGATATCGGCCGCTCTTTGGCAGGCATCGAGCGCGTGCTGGCGGGACGCGAAGCCGTTCAGCTCGACGACGACTTGTTGGCTATCCCGACTCCCGGACACACACGCGGGCACACGGTATTGCTCTATCGCAACCGATATCTGTTCTCGGGTGATCATCTCTGGTGGTCCGAGTCTTACGAATCACTTCACGCGTCGTCGAACGTGTGCTGGTATTCGTGGACGGAGCAGACTCGCTCAATGGAGCGCCTGCTCGGTTACCGATTCGAGTGGGTACTGCCTGGACACGGCCGCCGCGCTCATTTAAGCTCGTCTCTTATGCGTGAGCAGCTCGAGCAGTGCGTGGCGCGAATGAAGCAGCGCTCGCGCGCAGCAAGTTAGTTGGCACCGGCTCCGAACTCAAACAGTGAAGGAAGGCTTTCAACCGATGGGCATTAACGCCTGCTGTCGAATCGCGTGGTCCAAACTCGCAGTAATTGGTTTCGCCATCGCCTTAGGGTTCGCCGCGTTCGGGCAAAGCCAACCACGGAAAGAAACTTCTGCTCAAATGCGTCTGGCGTTGAGGCTGTTCAACGACGCTCGCTTTTCGTCGCCTGAAGGCGATCTTCAAAATAGTTGCGCTTCATGCCATCTCCTGGACGAAGACCCGCAGGGAATGCGCGCGCACACTGATTTCTTCGCTCGGAGTTGGGTGCCCTGGCGCGCAGGTGATCCGCGCCGCGACGGGTTGCGGAACGCGCCGACGATCTTTGATTCAGCGTTGACGCCGCGGCTTCACTTCGATGGGGAGTTCGGCTCCCTGGAGGAACTGGTCAAGGGTACGCTTGCCGGCCGTCCGATGGGATGGTTGCCGGGCGAGCGGGACCAGGCATTCGATCGCGTTTACGGAATTATTCTGAAGGACACCGCCAAAGGCGCGGGCAAAGCAGCAAACTACCGCATGGAGTTCAAGGCCGCATACGGCATGGATCCTGAAACGCTCAGCAGGAGTGAAGTGATCGACCGTCTCGCGAAAGCCATAGCGGATTATATGCGAACCTTAAAGAGCGCGCGCACGACTCCCTACGATCGCTTCGTTCAGGCGAACGGATTGGACGCCGGACCGGCGCCTGACAAAGATCCAAACCTGCTCGCAAGCCGGATCCTGAACCAGGTTGGGGCGCTCGAAAAGGAACGAACGCTGAAGCTACCAGACGGGTTTGATGCTTCTGCGCTGGAGGGAATGAAGGTATTCTTCCGCACCGATGGTAAGGGAGCCACAGGCAACTGCGTCGCGTGTCACGCGCCGCCGCTGTTCACGGACTTTTCGTTTCACAACCTGGGGATCAGCCAGGCCGAATACGATCAGGTGAACGGCTACGGCAGCTTCGCTGAACTGAAGATCCCAGCCGCCGCCCAGGCCAGTCGGCCTTCGGCGCAGTTCCGCGAGACACCTTCAAGGCGGAAACCCGGATGTGCCGATCTCGGATTCTGGAACTTCGTGGATCTCAAAACCTCCCCACTTCGCCGGACTGGTGAGAGTGACGATCAGTTTTTGCAGCGCATGATCGGGACGTTCAAGACACCTACGCTGCGTAATCTGGCTTTCTCGCAGCCGTATATGCACACCGGCGGCTTCAGTACGATCGAAGGCGCGCTGACCGAGCTCATGCGCTTGAGCGAGCTGGCGCGCGCGGGGAAAGTCCGAGAAGGCGATGAGCAACTTACCAGAATCAACATCACCGAAGCGGATATAGCTCCCCTGGCCGCGTTCCTGATGACGCTGAACGAAGCGTTGAAGCCCGGCCCGAAGTACTAGTGGCCTGGAACATGCGCTTAACTAGTGAAGAAGGGGTATCGGTGCGAATCCGTCAAATCAGTGTCATCCGTGGTCTATGCGGCGCTGGCAATGCGATACCTTACGAACTCATAGACCACGGATGACACTGATTTGACGGATTCGCACCGATATCATACCCATCTGATCGCTAGCGAAACGGCTGTTACAAAGTCATTAGTGATGTAACAAACCCACATCCGAGATTGGACCTTAATGATCCCTCGATTGCGCGGAATCTTCCTTCTCACATTCTGGTTCGCATCGATAGCTTTCGTGGCGCCGTTGTTGATCGCTCTGGTTGTGATCACCAAGAACGAAAACTTCCTCTATTCGCCAGTTCGACTGTTCATCCGCGCCGGGCTTGCGATGGTCGGCGTGCGCGTCGAAGTCACGGGGCTCGAGCGCCTGGACCCGAATCAGACTTACATTTTCACTCCAAACCATCAGAGCCTCATTGAAGTCCCGCTGTGCGTGACTTATCTCAAACGCAATATCGCCTACCTGGGAAAAAAGGAAGTCTTCAAGTATCCGATCTTTGGTTACGGCATACGCTTGATCGGCGTGGTGTCGGTCGATCGCAGCAACACAACCGCCGCGGTTGAAAGCGCGCGACAGGCAACGGAGAATCTGCGTCGCGGCAAGTCCTATGCTGTTTATCCTGAAGGCACGCGCTCGCCTGACGGCAGGTTGCTTCCGTTCAAGAAGGGCGCGTTCATGATGGCGATCGATGCCGGGGTGCCGGTGGTTCCGATCTCGATATCAGGCGCTACTGAGATCATGCCAAAAGCCCAGATCAAGGTGTTCCCATCAACCGTGCGCATAACGGTTCACGACCCGATCAGCACCGACGGTTACTCGAAAGAGAACATCGCCGAGCTGATGCAGTTGACGCGGCAGAAGATTCTCTCGGCGTTGAGCGAGGAGCAAGCAGCATCCACCGAACACAGTAGCACCCCGGCGCAAAGCAGGAACAAAAAGTCTGTATGATTGCCACGGTCTCGCGACCGCCGCCTGGCAGGATCCCGAAAACCCGTTCCGCCACGAAGACTCGAAATCACAAAGCCGCACCAAGAGGTTCTGGCCTTCGTGTTCCTTCGTACCTTGGTGTCTTAGTGGCAGTACGCAGTTTTTCAGCAGCCCGCCAGAGCTGATATCAGGAACCATTCGCCACTGTTAGCCGTGGAGCAGAATCAAACCCACTGATGTCGTTCTCAAGTCCAACCAGGCGATAGACGCCAACCTCGATCCTCCAGGCATACTCCTCATCTACAAGCGCCCGATTGCCAAGCCCGGCATCAGGGCGCGACAGCCCCGTCACTCGCGACAACTCCCCAAGAACGGTCTGACCCGCGCTTTGCAAGAACGTGCGGGCTATTTCACTCAGCGCCTCGCGACGCGTGACCTTTGTCGATAGTTCCTGAGGGAAGCGCCCTTCTGCAAGCGTCCATATGTACGTGAAGGGTTGGTAAAGGACCTCTCCCGGAATGACTTTCATCGCGCGTTGGAGCTCGTCGATCGCTCGCGTGAACTGCGCGCGATCGGTCACACCCGACTCGATTCGAAGGTCGCGAGTTCCCATCTCCCACTCGCGGCGCAGGACTTTGAGAATCGCCCGCGCATTCGGAGAAAGCAGCTCTGACTCTTTTCTTCGCGGAACGCCCCACAGCGCGTTGAAGTGCGGGATCAGTCGCGGGGCTATGAACGTCGACTTTCCCTTCACGAGCTTCGCATAGTAGACACGGCCGCGCCGAAGTACCTCGTCTTTGATGTACCACGCGAGACTCGCTTCGGGATCTTTCTGAACATTGCGGGGCATGTGGGCATCGCGCCGGCCGCAGACGGCGATGTAAAGCGAAGGGCCCGGCCGCCGGGAGTCTGTTAACGTCGCGCAGAAGCCCAGCGCTTCCACCAACCGCTCCGCGTGCGCGGCGTCTTCGACTCGAAGCTCCGGCAACCGACGCCACGTCTTGTCGCGATAAGCTTCAAACTCTTCGGGCAGCAGATGAATCATGAGGGGGAGAGCGCAGGTTCAGTTTAACGCCACGTTTACGTTCTGTAACGCAAGAAGCTTTCTCCTGACTGGTTGTCGGGATGTTACAAAGCGAAATGGCTTTGTCGTAGAGGTAATCCTCGCCGCTCTTATCGATGATTCGTACTATCACTCAAAAGCTGAAGCCTAACGTGAGCTGCGTGCGCCGCGCCGGCCGTGAAGCTACCGGCAGACCGAAAAACGGCGAGCTGAGATTACCGACAAAGCCCGCATAATTAGTCCGATTCAGCACATTAAAAGCCGCGACGGCGATAGTAATGGCCGGGCCTTCGTCGTCCTTCTTTTTAGTCTCTTTCAAGCGGAACTCTTTGGCCCACCGCAGATCGAGCGTGGCCGCGCCCGGGCCCTGCAAACTATTTCGAGGCACGCCGGCTGGCCGGTCGTTAGCCAGGTTGTCGCGATTGTTATCACGTCCCGTCGTGAGACTATATGGGCGGCCCGATGTGAGCGCCAGCGTCATCCCCAGGTTGAACCATTCACCGGCCTCGATCGTGCCTAACAGATTGAAGCGATGGCGCTCGTCGAAATCGGCCCGCGACCACTCGCCTGTCAAATCATAATTATCGGCCGGCCGCGAATTGATCCCGCCCGCGTTGTTGTAGGCTCGTCCCAGGTTGTATTGGACTGTCCCTGTGAAGAAACGGCTGAGCTTACCGCGCAACATCAACTCCAGCGCGTGCGTCTGTGATTGAGCCGACGATTCCACCTGGCGCAGCACACCGATTGCCGTATCGGGCCGCTGAAGATAAGGCGGCGGCGGGGCATTGATATCGCGCGAACGAAACAGCTTGATACCGCGCGTATTGATGTAGGTGGCAGTTGCGGTCAGCGATTTGTTGAGTTGTCGTTCCAAGCCCATGCTGAACTGGAACGTATAGGGCGAGCGCAGATTTGGCGCGAACCGGACAACGCTGCTGGGCTGAGCGGTCAGTGTGCCCCCGGACGAGAACGGATCAGGATAGCCCGGATCGGTAATATTCACCTGACGCAATCTCTGGCCATCAAAGCGCAATCTATCCCCGATTGGTCCGGCGCCGGTCCGGTCATAAAAAAGCCCTGCGCCGCCGCGCAAAACTGTCCTGGCTTTCTTGCCCGGCGCGAAAGCCAACGAGAGGCGCGGCGAGAAGTTGTTATTGTCTCCTAGATAATTCTGCTTGTCATAACGCAATCCCGGGGCGATTGAGAAATTCGGCCGCACGAGAATATTATCCTGCACAAACAACGCGAATTCTTTTTGCCAAAAAACCAGATAGCCATCCCCCTGGTTGATGGAAAACAAGAAGGGCTGGTTGTTTAAATAGTCTTCGAGCGTGGAGAAGGAAAAGGTGCCGCCGAAGTTGCTCCGGTCGCTTGACCCGCGCCGGCTGATGTCCGGGATGTTGAGGCCGCCCTTAATAAAATGTTTGCCGTGATTCCAGGATAGAATTTCGTTGAGCTGCACCTGGTTTTCGGTGAAGCGCCGATCTGTTTGGCTGCCGCCGCCGGTAAAGGCATCGGGAACGATCAGTCTGGGAACGCCCGGCCGTGCGCTGCGGGTAACACCATCCTCGCTCCCGGCACGCAGGGTGAATTCATTAACCAGAGTGGGCGAGATGATTTGGCGATAGTTGAAAAAAAGCTCATGCTCGCGAGCATGCGAATTGGTGGCCACTTCCGGGAGATTAAACCCGCCGACGCCTCCATTCCTGGTTGAGTCAAACGTATGCTCATAACGAATTGAGAAGGCAGTTTTTTTGCTAACCTGATGGTCGATGCGAATTGACAACTCGGTATCCCGGTTGGGGTTGGCCACATTTGCGGAAATCACTCCGTCCGGTGTACGAGCAAACACTACCGATTGCAAATCCTCTTCTTCGCGAACGGCGCCGAAAAGAAACGAAGTCTTCTTGCCGTTGCCGATGGGACCGGTCAAGGTACCCTCAAAGATGCGTCGCTGCTCCGGCGGGCGTTCCAGCGCGAAGGCGTTGCGCGCGTCCAGACGGTAGTCGCGAAAGATGAACTCAAGCTCGCCGTGGTATTCAGACTCTCCGGCCTTAGTGATGACTTCGATCCGGCCGCGTCCCGGCCGTGCGAATTCAGCCGAGTAAGGATTCTGATTGATCCGCACTTCCTTGATCATCGAAGCTGGAATTTTCTTTGTTGTTTCCAGTCCATCGACCAGGACAGTCGCGCCGCCCGTTCCGGTCGAGCTGGCATCGACCAGGTTGGCCAGGCTGGCAATAACATCGTTGCCCAGCACCGGCAGCTTCTTCAGCTCGTCGCGATCCAATTTGATGACATCGAGATTCTCGTCGGGGTTGGTGTTAACTTGATTAGACCTATTACCTACGGCCATCTCTTCGCGCACGCGGGCAATCGGTAACACGATTTCAAGCGGAGGCGGCGATTTCGCACCAATCGTAAGCTGAGTTATGGTCCGCTTGAATCCAGTTCTTGCCACCTCGAGCTCGTAGTCGCCGCTCACCAGGCGAGTGAAACGAAACTCCCCTCTTTGATTGGTTGTCTTTGACTGTTCCGCGAGTTGACCAACTCGCCGAAGAACAACTTTGGCGTCAGAGATCAGTGCGCCGCTGGGATCCAGCACGACGCCCGACACGTCAAACGATCTAGTTGGACTCTGACCGAGAACCGAGATCACCGCGATGAGCATCAGCGTCAAACAGCCAGCTATCCGCAGCGCGATGCATTCTTTTCTTCCAGTACGGCGCATTTCGGTACTCTCAAAGTGACCGTTAGACGGATCCAACAGCGAAATGCAACAGATGGTGAATTAAAGAATAGCTGATTCGGCTTTTGAAAACCAAGCGGTTTGAGGTTCGATTGCTCCTCGACCGCATTGAAATCGTGATGGCGATGGTACGCAACTGTGACCTAACAGGCTGCTGAAAAAGTCGATGACACACAAGTATTCAGGCGCAATCCCACCAACGCAGTTGGTGGATCGTTCATACTCAGCCTACACGGGACACTGGGCGGGGGTCCCGAATCCCACCAACGCAGTTGGTGGATCGTTCATATCCGACCTGGCTCTGATCAGCCGGAAAGTGAATCCGAGCGGAGAGTTAGGCTGGGTATGAACCATCCACCAACTGCGTTGGTGGGATTCAAAAGCACGCTGCGTTCTTGCTTGTAGGCCACGTATGAACGATCCACCAACTGCGTTGGTGGGATTATCGGCACTCCCCCTTGGAGAGGTCATTTTGGCTTTTTCAGCAGCCTGCTAAGGCTTCTTCGATTTCTGTGCCTTTCTTCCCACAGCTTTCTCTTCCTTCTCGTCCTGATCCTGTTCAACGGAGATCAGTTGTCCATCGGGCGCTACCTTGATTTCAGACTTCTTGCCGGCCGTACTCACGTGCGCCTCGTAGGCTTCGAGAGTGTTGTTCTTCGTGATGGTCTCAACGCTCTCGATCTTACCCTTGCCTGCATTCTTTTCTATTGTCGCCTTCACCTCCGGCGAGAGCGAAGACAGCGCGACTTCTTCCTCGATCTCTACCACTGCCCCCGAAGGATCCATGAGTACATCCTTTTTGTGACCCATGACCTTCAGCTCAGCCTCATAATAGGTCTTACCATCCTTGGTCTCCTTTGCGAGACCGCGCACAGTCGCACCTTTGCTTTGTTCCTGGACGGTCTTCCGGACGGCTTCAGGAAGGTCTTTCATCTTCACAGGCTTTTCGGAATCCTGAGCGAACGCGTTTGCGCTAAACACCAGGCTCAGGCTAAAGAGGAGGGCGGTTGCGCTCTTCACACGTAGCATCATGATGGGAGTCTCCTTTAGTCTCAATCGCTTTTTTCGGCATTTGCTTCTGGTTCAGCAGTCGCCTCTGCCAATTCCCGTTTTGCCTTTGGACGCGTGCCGTATCGAAGATAGAGCGCCGGCATCAGAAACAGATTCAGCAGCGTTGAGGTAACAAGGCCTCCAAGGATGACCACCGCCATCGGGTGCTCGATTTCGTGACCCGGGCGGTTTCCGCCAACTACGATGGGCAAAAGCGCAAGCCCCGTAGCCAGCGCCGTCATCAGAATCGGAGCGAGCCGCTCCTCCGAGCCGCGCATCACAAGCTCTCGGTCGAAAGTCTGCTGCTCTTCAAATTGAAGGTGCCGATAATGGCTGACCAGCATGATGCCGTTGCGCGCGGCTATCCCGAGCACGGTCACAAACCCAACAAGCGATCCCAAAGAAAGCACCCCCCCGGTGAGCAGCGTCGCAATGACGCCGCCGACCAACGCAAACGGGAGGCTGACAAATACCAGCGCAACCAGACGTGGTGCGCGAAAATCGGCGTGGAGCAGTAGCAGTATGCCAAGAAGCGAAAGACCGGCAAGAGCCAGGAGCCGGTTCTTGGATTCCTGCCTGGCAGCGTACTCACCGAGGAACTCAGGATGATACTCGCGGTCAAAAGAGAGTGTCTTGACTTTAGCTTCGATGTCTCGCGCGACGCTTCCCAGGTCCCGCCCCTTCACATCGCAGCTCACGTCTATACGACGTGAAGCGCCTTCGCGCTGGATCACGTTTGGTGTCGGCGCGATGCGGATGTCGGCAACCTCGCCCAGCGGCACGTCCCCACCAGACGGAAGATTGATCCTGACCTGCCGGAGAGCTTCGATGTTGCCTCGCACCTGAGTGGTGCCCCACACGACGACATCGAAGATCTTCTGCTCCTCGTAGACTTCGCCCACCTTCGTGCTTTTGACCAGGGTCGTTGCCGCGCGCCGTATATCGCCTGGCGTCAAGCCAAACCTAAGCGCCGCGTCAGGCCGTAATCTGATCTCTAATTGCGGCACAAGTACCTGTGGCTCGACTTTCAAATTTGTGACGCCTTGAACCTCGCTCATGGTCTTGCCGACTTCTGCGGCTTTTTCACGCAGCACGTCGAGGCCAGGGCCGTAAATTCGCACCACAATCGTCGCGCCTGCTCCGGTCAGGACTTCCTTGATTCTCTCCTTCAGGTAGGTAAGCACGTCACGTTGAAGGCCGGGATAACCTTCCACTACTTCTTGAATGCGCGCGACCGTCGGCTCGTAAGGGGCCTCCGGGTCTATGCTTATCCAGAGCTCGGCGAAATTCGGGCCGACCACTTCGTCAGCCACTTCGGCGCGGCCTATGTGCGAGCCGAAATTTCTTACGCCCGGAATAGCGCGAAGCTCTTTGCTCACGGTGACAGTGATTCGCTGCATTGCTTCAAGCGAGGTCCCTGGCTTGCCAACCCAGTGCATCAAAAAATCAGTCTCTTTGAAATCGGGCAGAAATTCTTCTCCCAGAAAAGGCACTGTCACAGCCGTAAGTCCGAAGACGGCCGCAAGCACCACAGCGGCCCACCGCGGCTTGTCGACCAGTCGCGGGAGCCAGGTGCGGTAATACCGCTTGAGTATCCGAGGGAGCGGCGGCTCCTTATGATCTGACTTTGCCGCGCGAGGCAACAGCAATAGCGAGAGCGCAGGAGTCAACGTGAGCGCGACGCCGAGCGAAGCCATCACCGCCAGGACGTATGAGAGCGCGAGCGGGCGGAAGAACGAGCCTGCCAGCCCTTCGAGGAAGAAAACCGGAAGGAAGACAAGCACGACTATCAATGTTGCGTAAACAATCGCGCTACGAACTTCGATCGACGCTTTGAGCACCACCTGAAACGCAGGTTCAGGATTCTCGGCTGAGCGGTTGAGGCGGAGCCGGCGCATGATGTTTTCAACGTCTATGATCGCATCGTCAACCACCTCGCCCAGCGCGATGACCAGTCCCGCGATGACCATCGTGTTGATCGTGTAGCCTTGATAGTGCAAGACCAGGGCGGCCGTGAGCAGTGAGAGCGGTATCGCCGTCAGGCTGATCAGCGCGGTTCGCCAGTCATAGAGGAATGCTACGAGAACTACGACGACGAGCAGGCAGCCGATCAGAAGAGCGCGCTTCAAGTTCGCGAGCGCCATCTCGATGAACGTCGCCGGGCGGAAGATTGTCGAGTCCACCTCGACATCCTTTAATCCTGGTCTGAGTGCGTCCAGCGCAGCTTCTACGTTGCGCGTCACCTCGAGAGTATTTCCCTGCGGCTGCTTCTCAACTATCAACAGCAACCCCGGACCGTCATTGATGACAGCGTCGCCAATCGGCGCTGGGTGGCCTTCGACTACGGTTGCCACGTTGCCGAGCTGAAGCGGCGATCCATTGCGGAACGCAACCGGGATTCGAGCCAGGTCTTCAGCACGCGCGACCGCGGAAAGATGTGTGATGGCAAGACGTTGATTGGGCGTGTCAATGAATCCGCCCGCGCCAGGGGAGACCGCGTCGCGTGTCGTGCGCACCACGTCATCAAGCGTGACGTTGTGGGCGCTCAAATTGTCGGGATCGACCAGCACCTGGATCTGCCGATCGCGCTGTCCCCAAATCGCCACATTGGCCACACCGGGAATTGCCATCAGTCGAGGACGAATCGTCCATCGCGCAAGCGTCGTCATCTCGATCTGCGAGAGCGACGCCGACGACATCCCTATCTTCATTACCCGGCTCGTGGATGAAAGAGGAGAAAGAATGACCGGCGGGCGCGCTACCGTTGGGAGCCCGGCGGCTACGATAGCCAGGCGTTCTTGCACAAGCTGTCGAGCGCGCATCAGTTCTGTGCCTTCCTGAAAAATAAGAACTACAGATGAAAGGCCGAGCACAGATTTTGAGCGCAACGTCTTGAGCGACATTATGCCGTTCAGCGAGTTCTCAATCGGCGCGGTGACGAGGCTTTCGACTTCAGCCGTAGAAAGCCCGGGCGCTTCCGTTTGAATCTCGACTAAAGGCGGGGCAAACTCCGGGAACACATCAAGAGGCGTCGATCGCACGATCTGTATGCCGACGATCATCAAGACGACGGCTAGAGCTACGACGACAATGCGCAGGTGAAGCGAAGTCGATACGATCCAGTTCATCATAGAAATGGTTCCGGGTTCCGGGTTCAGGGTTCCGCGTTTCGGGTTCCGGGTTCCGGGTTCAGAGTTCCGCGTTTCGGGTTCCTGGTTCGTGGTTCCGGGTCCCTGGTTTCTGTGTTCTGGGTATGGCGTGTTTCGATGCCACAAATAAGAAACCAGGGACCCGGAACCCCGAACCCGGAACCACGAACCCGGAACCACGAACCCTGGGGTTTATTTCCCCGTTCCGAACTCGGTCCCGAAAAGCTCTGCCGCACCAGTTATCACAACCTTAGTGCCCGCCGCAGGACCGCGAGCAAGGACTGCTTGAGTGCCTGTCACGTAACGCACCTCGACGCGGCGGCGCACGTATGTCTGAGGTACGGTGTTTTCATAAACCCATTCTCCGCTGTGAACGTCACGAATGATCGCCGAATGCGGAACTACCAGACTCTCTTCCGCGCCAAGCAGAGTAAGCGTGACGCCAACTTTTTGACCTGGCCGGAATGGCCCCGCGGCCGGAAGCGCATAATAAAGATCAATCGTCGAGGCATTCACGTTCGCCGTCGGAGGGGCCTCGATCGGTCTTGCCGAAAGTATTGGCGAACGCCGTGAATCGCCGAGGTTATGGACCTTCGCCGCCTGCCGCCGGTCAAGAGACGCCAGGTCTCCGACGTAGACAGGCACGCGAAGCCAAATCGATTTAAGGCTGGCGATCTCAAACAGCGGGGTTGAGCCTGCGACCTTCTGCCCTGTGCCCGCGTGGACCTTCTGGACCATTCCGTCTTCGGGCGCCATCACCGCAATCGAAGTGTCCCCTTCAAGCGGCGCCCGCAAGATTCGCTCCTTCTTTTCTCGCGCCGCCTTGAGCGCGTGCTCGGCAAGCGTCAGATCCTCGCGGGCCTGTTCAACCTGTTTCACGCTTCCGGCTTTATCGCGCAGAAGTTGCTCGGCCCGATCTAGCTTTACTCTCGCGGCATCGACGCGAGTCTGAGCATCGGTCAATTCTTTTTCTGCCAGCGAGCGCGCATCCCGCTCGGGCGCCAAAAGCGGCAACAGACGAAAGACGGCCTGTCCTTTCCTCAGCATCATGCCGGCCACAGGTGCGCTGCCGGATGCACCGGCGAGGATCGTGCCTGCCATTGGAGCAGAGACGACGATCGTGCTGTCAGGTGGCAGCACGACCTCGCCGCCGAAAGTGCGCGTGCGCGTGACGCTCGTAAACTCGACCGGCGCTGTGCGAATGCCCAGACGAGCCTCGGCTTGGGGGCTGAGCGTCACCGTCGCCAGGTCGCCCTCTTTGACTGCGTTTTCAACCTTAGCCGGAGCCGCAGGCTTTTGAGCTTCAGCGGCCCGCGGTGTCCCGCAACCTGGTGCGCTTATCGTCAATGCAACAAGTGCAGCAGTTCGCAGGTCAAAGCGAAGTCGTTTGAGATAATGTGAAACTGCATTATCACGGTTGTTCACTGAGCTTCCTTCCTACGGCCCTTTCCAATTGGGCCGTTGCGCGCCGCAACGCGGCGCTCGCGTCCGCGTCTTGCAATCGGGCTTCATAAAGCCGGCGCGAAGTCTCGAGAACGAAAAGGTAGGCCACGTCGCCGGCGGCGTAAGCTTTCTGAGAGATGCGAATGTCTTCCTCGATTTGCGGCAATATGTGGTCGCGCAAAGAGCCGAGTGTGTCGCGTGCCTGCAGAAGTTGTCTGTAGGCTTCCTGCACTTCCAGAACAATCCGGTGGCGCACGGCTATGTATTGGCGTGCAGCGCGTTCGATCTCTGCCTCGGCTCGTGTGATTCCCCCCTGGTTACGATTGAAGATCGGGAGCTCCACCTGCACGCCTGGTCCGGCTTCAAACCCTTTCGTCCCTTTAGCGTTAGCATCGAGAATCGCCGCTATAGAAAAAATCCGCGACCGTTCCCACTTGGCGCGCTTGCCGGCAGCTTCAATGGCTATCTCCGCGGCTCGCAAATCCGGGCGCGCGGCAAGCGCTTTCTTGACCAGATCATTCACCTCTTCATCGACGCGCTGATCCGCGTTTGAGGAAGCGGGGCCGGAAGCGATCACGCTGCGGTAGGGACCTGCGCCGGTTGTAAAAGCTGCGGAGGAAGCCACAAGATCGAAAGAGGTGTCGCCCCCGCTCATACCAAGCAGGAACCGGAGTCTATCTTTTGCAAGCCTGGCTTCGCTGTTTGTGCGAGCGGCTTGTTCCTCGGCCTGTCGAGCATCAAGGCGCGCGGTGCTTGTTTCGAGCTCGCTTATGTCGCCCGCGCGAAGCCTGGCGTCGACGATTTGAGCGACCTCACTGCGCTGTCTTAACGATTCTTCCGCGATGCGCGCTCGATCATTTGCAAGAGCCAGGTCAGCGTGAGCGAGTCTCACATCGCGCACGAGGTTGAGTCCTGTCTGCACGAGACTTTCAGCCACGCGCTCCAACTCGACTTTGGCAGCGGCGACGCGGCGGGGCCTTTGCCAGAAGACTTCGAGCGGCAGGTTCGCGGTAGCCTCGAGCTGCTTCGGCCCCCACGGCAGCAACAGCGTCAACATCGGATTGCGCAGTTGGCCTGCTTCAATCAGATCTGCTCGCGCAAAGCCAAGCGCCGTCAGGTCGGCTTGAAAAGCCGCGTTGTTCCAAAGGGCAACTCCAACCGCCTCGTCTTCCGAGAGGCCGTCGGCGAGGTTAACTCCCGGAGGCAGGGCGAACGCTGCGCGTTGTGAGGTCGGATTTAGCCCATGTCCGGTGCGATCTTCGATGCCTTTGGACACCTGCGTAGAAACGTGAGACGAGCGGCTGCCGCAGCCCGTAAGGAACACGACGAACGCCATCACAACGACAAGCTTTTTCATATTCACTTTCTCAAAGAGTCGGCGAAGCAATTTGTGAATCCCTTAACCTGTGCGCGAATTAAGCGTTGGCTTTCTCCACGCCAGCGTAGTCGGCAAATGATTCTATCGATCCGCAGATGAACAGAAGATTAACCGCAACTGAAAAGACAAAGCTGCTCGGGGTCCACCGTATTCACCCAAACCATCTTGACTGACTGCCAGGCGAAAGGCGCCGGTCTATTAGTTGGGTCAGTTTGCGGTTCAGAGTACAAGCTTTAGCTTGCCCCTCAGGTTCATGCGGCCGAAAGAGCAAGCTAAAGCTTGTACTCTGAACTCAAACTGACCCACCACCGCCGGTCTACCTTGGCAGCGACACAGTGAACCGGCTGCCGTGGCCGGGGCTGCTAGTCAGATCAATGGACCCTTTATGAGCCTCCGCCACCCACTTCGCAATAGCGAGGCCGAGTCCGCTTCCGCCGTCAGCACGCGAACGCGCCTTATCAACACGGTAGAATCTTTCAAAGACGTGTGGAGCAGAATCGGCAGTTATGCCTATTCCGGTATCCGATACGACGATCTTTACGGTTGTTGATTCGCAGGCCAGCTTGACTGAAATAGAGCCGCCCGGAGGAGTGTACTTTATCGCGTTGTCGAGCAGGTTCAGAACCATCCGCCTCAGCAAATCTTCGTCACCTCGAAACGCGATGTCCTCTGTCGGATCGAATGTCAAGGATACGCCGTCATTCAAAGCCAACACCCGTGCTGCTTTGCAGCATTCTTCGACCAGGTCATTCAAATAGAACTCTTCGATTTGTAACGGGCGCTGGCCCGCGTCCGCGCGAGCGAGCGCCATCATGTCATCGACGATGCGCGAAAGCCGCTTCGCCTCGTCTTGAATGGTCGCCAGCGCTTCTCGGTACTCCGTCGCGTCCCTATCCTGGGAGAGTGCGACGTCCGCTTCGCCCCTGATTATCGAGAGAGGAGTGCGAAGCTCGTGCGAAGCGTCCGCCATAAACTCGCGCATGCTCTCGAACGAACTGTCGAGTCTGGAAAGCAAATCGTTGAACACGCGGGCGAGATGTCCGAGCTCGTCGCTCTTATTTCCGACGCTCAATCGTTCATGTAGATTTCTGGCGCTGATGAGCTCGGCTTGATTCGACATCGCGACGACCGGGGCAAGGCTCTTCTTAGCCAGGATGAATCCGCCGATTCCGGCCACAAGCAGACTTGCGGGAAAGCCGAGATAGAAGATGCGCCTGATTGATTCAAGCTGCTCGACCAGATCATGCAAAGGTTCGGCTGCCACGACGAGATAGTCTTTGCCGCTTGTGTGCGCGGAGATGGCCGCTACCCGGGCGCCTTCTTCCCCGTAACCTTCAACGGTCCGAAATGTGGGATGGTCGCCTGTTGGCGTCGTAGATAAGAGCTCTTTTGGAATGGTGATTTGGTGATCCCCGTCGAAGTTTGACGCCAGGAGTTGTTCGCCATCGAATATCCCGACATAGATCCCAGGCAGACGGAGTTCGATCAAGGCTTGCCGAGCGCCTGAGGGCGCGCCTTCTTCACTCTCCGCCACCTCACTGCGAAACTCGCCGGCGACTGCCTGCGCCGCACGCAACAGCGATTGGTCGAGCCGCGCATACAGGGTTTGAGAAAGCACCAGGTAGACTAAGATGCTGAAGCCCGCGAGGAGCAATCCGAAGAGCAGCACATACCACAATGTCAGGCGAACTCGAACGCTGTTAACCATTTTCGCTTTCCGGATCAGCAGAGAAGAAATATCCTTCGCCGCGCCGCGTATGGATTAGCGGCCTGTCGAACCCGGCGTCAATTTTTTTTCGGAGGCGCCGCACGTATACATCGATGACATTAGAGAACGGATCAAAGTTCTCATCCCATACGTGATTCGCAATGTCGCCCCTCCCGACGAGCGTGCCCGCTCTCACGACAAAGAACTCTAACAATGAGTATTCCTTCGCGGTCAGTTCTATGCTGCGCCCTGCGCGGGTGACTGTGTGACCCGCCGTGTTGATTGTCAGGTCCGCGATCTGAAGAGTCTCGGGTCTGACTTCCTTCGCCCGTCTGAGAAGCGCCCGGATGCGCGCCAGCAGTTCCTTAAAGTCGAAAGGTTTGCCTAAGTAGTCATCAGCCCCGCAGTCAAGCCCCGTCACACGGTCGTCGATACCGTCTCGCGCAGTCAACATCAGCACGGGCTGCCTGATACCCTGAGCGCGCATTTCCTTGCAGACCTGGAAGCCATTCTTAAGCGGAATCATAACGTCGAGTATGATCAAGTCATATTCGGTGATGGAGGCCTTATACAGAGCTTCTTCACCGTCCGCTGCGATATCTACGGCATAGCCCTGCTCGCGCGTCCCCTTCGCTATGAAGCGCGCCACTCGTGGCTCATCTTCTACAAGTAATAATCTCACGCTCTTCTTTCGGATGCAGTTTCAAGGACCGTCCAGCCAACTATCCTACCAACTACAAAATTAACATACGATGAACTCGCCGGCAGCAAGGACACGTATGACTGGTGGTCGGAAGACCTCTAGTTGCCAGGTGCCTGCCGTTAATGTTCTGTTCATCTTCAGTCAGCTAGAATAAATCGTCTACCAAGCGCCTTCAGCAAACAAAGGATGTGCAAATGAAGCAGAACGGAATCACTCGCCGGCAGGCGATACTTTCTTTGGCAACGATTTCCGCGGGCGCGTTCATCAAGCCGTCCTCGATCTTCTGTTCGCCGGTAAATGACAAGATAAGATTTGCCGTCATCGGAGATTGGGGCACGGGCGATCGACATCAGATCGGGGTGGCAAGACAAATGTTTGCCTCTCATCAGCGTACGCCGTTCGATTTCGTCATTTCCGCGGGCGACAATATTTACCCTAACGGCAGCGGGCGGTACTTCGACAGGAATTTTGAGCAGCCCTTTGCCAACTTGCTGAAAGATCGAGTCAAGTTTTACGCGGTGCTCGGCAACCACGACGTGGACGCAGGACGCCAGGACCAGTGCCAGTACTCGCTGTTCAATATGGGCGGGCAGAATTATTACAAGATCGAGAGAGGAACCGGCCTGGCCGAGTTCTTCATGCTCGACTCAAACGATTTTGGCGCAACCCAGACTACCTGGCTGGAAAGCTCGCTGAGCGCTTCGAAGGCGAAATGGAAAATCGCCGTCTTTCATCATCCGATTTATTCCTCAGGGCGGGCGCACGGGTCCGCCACCGGTTTGAGGAAGCGCCTCGAGCCGCTGTTTACCCGTTACGGTGTGAACGTGGCCATCTCCGGTCACGATCACATCTACGAGCGCACCAAGCCGCAGCAAGGCATACAATATTTCGTCTCGGGCGCCGCCGGGAAGGTCCGGCGCGGGGACGTGGACCGGGGAAGCGGTCTCAGCGCCGCGAGCTTTGACGACGACAACCACTTTATGGTGATCGAGATCAGCGACAGCCAGGCAGGCTTTCAAGCAATCAGCGAAACTGGGGTCGTAGTTGATAACGGCTTGGTCAAACAAGCCTAATTCTTAAGGACACATACGAACCGGGGGGAAAACATGAAAAGAAACTTGAAACTGTTAGTCGTGCCATTTCTTCTATTAGCCGCCGTTGGCGTTGCGCAGGTTAAGAACAACTCCGGAAGGATCAAGGATGCGCTACCTGCGGGAATCAACCTTAATGATGCCAAATCCGTCGAGATCAGAGACGAGGCCGGTAATGTCGTGTTGAGCGGGACCTTTTCAAACTTTAAGGCACCCTTGTCCAGCAAAGACGCTGCGACAAAGGCAAAGGGCCTTGCCGAAATCGAGATCGAAAAAGCAGGGACAGGCACCAAGCAGGAGATTGAAGTTGAAGTAGAAAAGCTTCCAGCTCTCGCGACCTTCAAACTGATTGTCGATGGGAATGAGGTGGCCACTTTCACAACCAGCAAGGCTGGAAAGAGAGATTTGAAGTATACCCGCAAGGATCACTGATGCGGGCTTGAATACTTCGTATCGTCGAATCTAGTGTCGTAACTAGCGAAGTCTTTGTTACATGGCAATAGATTGTCGCGCCTTCGTAAGCGGCGCGAATCCCGGGTGTCAAAGGCTCTGCAAAGATCACAGGTTTGGAAGGGTGGTTTACCCCCGCAAAGGTAGAATCATAAATAACTACAGCGGGGGTAAAACACCCGTCCAAACATGTGATCTTAACCCTGCCGCTGAAAGCCCGGTTGTCGCTCGCTGGACCGAGTCCCGACTTGCTTAACACTGACTTGACGATCCGAGCCGCAATGCGACCGCCGCATCGCGGCTCGGATGACTGCACTGGTGAGGCGATCAGAAGAACCTCAGCGTATAAGTGAGGCGAACGCCGCGTCCAATCTCCGGAGCGAACTCCTTGATGAATGAGAGATGGTTGCGGTACAACCGGTCGCCAAGGTTGAAGGCGCTCACCGAGATAATCTGAGCGTAGTGCTGCTGCGGAAAGATGTACGACGCATTCACATTAACCGTCGTGTAGCCCGCCGTGCGCGCCTCTGTCGGGAAGATCCGATTCTGGTCCTTAGACATTACCGCTTCAGGATTAAACCTGAATCCCTTGTACGTTGCTTCAAACCCGACGCGGCCGCGCAGCGGGGGAATGCGCGGCAGCGGCGTTTTCGAGTCAGTCAGCTTCGCGTTGACATAGTCGAACTCCGAGAGCAACCACAGGTTGTCGCGCAATGCTACATCAAGCCGAGCTTCGGTTCCGGTATACCGGGTTTTTGCCTGCGAGTAGGTGGCTACAATGAGACCGTCCTCCTCCCCTCCTGTGGGCGCGAGAAAAATGAAGTCCCCAAAGTGGTAATAGAAGTAGTTAAGCTCCGCTCGGACACGGCTGGTCGAATGACGAAGCGAAACATCGATTCCGTCACCTTTCTCTCGCTTCAAGAACGGATCGCCCACCTCGAAAGTCGCGTTGCCCGGATGCGGGCCACGGTTGTAAAGCTCCTCGAGCGCCGGCGCCCGATACGAGTGAGTGTAGTTAGTCACAAATGCTCCGCCCTTCCAGGTTGGGATACGCATACCGATGGCGCCCGAAAAACCGTTGAACGAGCGGTCGGGTGTAGGGCGTTCGAGTATCTGGTCGGGGTTATAGCCGTTGTGTTCGAATCGCCCGCCAAACTGAAACGACACCCGCTCCAAATCCACTTTCTGAAGAGCAAACGCCGCGAACGCATTCTGCTTCGTAGGAGGTCCCAGCGATTCTTCGCCCACCGACGTGTAATCCCGATGCAGTCCCCAGATGCCGAAGCTTCCAGACCACCTGCCTGTCTTTCGCTCATCGAACACACCTCGATAGCTGAATGACTTGTTCTTGAACTCAGTGTTCACGACGTTCTCAATCGCGCCGATTTCCTGGTGCATGTAGTCGTTGTATTGAAGCGAGAACTGAGCGCTGTTGACGAATGAATCCAGATCCCGGACGCCGCCGTTGAAACGAATGCTGTGCCGGCGAGGATTCAGCAAAACTATCTCCGGGTCTGATTCGGACGGATCGAACGGAATTCCGTAGCGGCGCTTGTCGAAGGAGTAGTCAAAACTGAAGAACGACTTGCCCGGATAGTAGCCGAACCCGCCCGAGCCGGCCCCTTCTCTGGTGTAAGAGTTCGGGATTCGTCCGATTGGCGTGTTGTAGTCGCCCGCTCTCTGGCCGCTGCCGTTGCCCCACAAGAGCCAGTTCTTTTTGCCGTATTCGATGCCGCCACCACCGCCGCCCTGCCAGTTGTTGCTACTTCCAAGAGCTGTGAAGTACCCGCGAACGCCAGGGTGAGCGGCATTGTGCTCGGATATCGCGTTCACCACGCCGCCTATTGCGCTACTACCGTACAGCAGCGTGGCTGGCCCTTTTACGACCTCGAGCTTCTCCACGCTCAACAGATCGATGGGTTCGGCGTGATCTCCCGACTGGAAGCCCAGGGCTCCGACACGATTGCCATCCTTCAGCACGAGCACTCGGTCACCGTCGAATCCCCTGATAACGGGACGGCCATTGCCGGGTCCAAAGGATCGTTTCGCGACTCCAAGCTCGTGCTCGAGAACATCGCCCAGCGATTGGGTATTCCTCTCCGAAATTTCAGCGGCAGTCAGAGAGATGACAGACTGAATGGAGTTGAATGAGGTTTCTTCTCCGCCGCTCGCGCTAACAGTAACCTGTTCGCCGGCGACTCTCAGCCGCATTTGGAAGTCGGCAGTGGCGGTCGCTCCGCCGGCCACTTGCACGTCCTGGACGACATCGGGGACCCGGTGGAGATGAGCAACAACACTGTAGCTCCCGGGCGGTACATTCTGGAATTCGTACGCGCCGTCGTCGTTGGTTTCGACGGATCGCTTCAGTTGAAGAACGGTTACTGTCACGCCATGGACTGGCTTTCCCGAAGTCTCCAGCGTAACTGTTCCTTTCAATGTTGCGTTGGCTTGTCCAAAGCAGAAGCCTGGAAGGCTGCAGATGAAAACCATCACTAAGATGCCTGAAATATTTCTCTTCCCTTGCATGATCAATCTCCTACTTGAGTGAGCTTGATGCCCGAGTTTAGTCCGTCCTTGTGTGAAGGCGGGCCAACCGTTGGCCAATGCGGCATAACCTCACGAGCGAGCCGTGTTCACTCAGCGCTGTGTGAGAAAGCTCGGAGTCGAGCTACACGAAATAACCGGGTGATACCGCGTGAAGGTCTCGCGCGCGGCGATTGATAGCCGCAGGGCGGGATTGAGTCAAGCAAGTGGGGGCGCGCGGCCAAAGAGAAGGAGAGAAGAGCCCGCCGATGCAGGCTCAGTCAGAGCGGTCTCGCGGCTGAGTGGCCTTTCGAGCCGTTGGATTACTACGGAGGCGGCAGGTACGTTTGAATCAAAACTGCGTTGAAGCCGGCACGAGAGACAGTGAGCGTCGCTGGTCGATCCGGGCACAGGGCTGGATTCGCCGCTGTCGTCTGCCTCGACGCTCGTAGTCAAGAGCGCCGGTCGGTACTGGTGCGACTTGTGGTGGTGTGTAACGCTAACGAAGAACGCGTGCGCCAGGAGGCAAAGCAGCGCTAGCGAAGTCACTCGCGATATCGCGCCTTTCTTGAGTGTGCCGACCTTTACCACTTGTTGCGCTCTTCCTGAATTGTCCGAGACTTCAATTTAACTACCCGGATGCCTGGAGTGTCAACGATCATGCTCCGAATCGCTTGTGGTCCAATACGCACGGTCGCCTTGTCTCGTTACGCCCAAAGTTCTATAGTCACTCGGCGCATGCGCCTCGCCTGAGGAGATCGATTTTGACGGACAAAGCGTTGCTGGAACTGAAAGACGTGACTGCTCGCTACGGCGACGTTCAGGTCTTATGGGGCGTGAGCTTCACCGTTCGAGAGGCTGAGATAGCGACGCTGGTCGGGGCAAACGGCGCTGGCAAGTCAACTACGTTGAAGACGATCTCGGGTGTAGTGCGTGCCGACGGCGGACAGATTATTTTTGCAGGCGAGCGCATAGACCGGCTTCCTTCACACTTGATCAGCGCCCTCGGCATTGCTCACGTTCCGGAGGGGCGCAGGCTTTTCCCGCTGATGAGCGTAAGAGAGAACCTGGAACTGGGGGCAATCAGCCGCGAAGCCCGCCGGCAACGTTCGGAATCATTCGATCGGGTTTTCGCCCTCTTCCCCAAGGTTAAAGAACGTGAGTCCCAGATGGCGGGCACTCTCTCGGGAGGCGAGCAGCAGATGGTCGCTATAGCTCGCGGACTAATGGCGCGGCCGAGTCTTTTGATGCTCGACGAACCGAGCCTGGGGCTTGCGCCGATCATCGTGCGCGAGATGTTCGAGATCATTCAGACGATCCATCGTGAAGGCATCACCGTGCTGTTGGTCGAGCAGAACGTCCAGCAGAGCCTGAAGCTCGCCGACCGCGCTTATGTGCTCGAGAACGGCCGGGTCGTGCTTGAAGGGGCGGGCAACGAGTTGCTCAACGACCAGCGCGTTCGCGAAGCTTATCTCGGGGCATAAGATTGACTACTGCTGCTACCCGATGACGGCAAGCAGGAGCGGGGTCGCGGGCAACGGCAGCCCTAGCTGTTCGGCTAACACCCAAAAAAACAGAACCGAATAGCCGTGGCGAAGGAAAACGAAATGTCTCGTTCACGATTTGTCTCCCGCGGCGCGTTTGATTTAACACCCCGCGAGCGTCGACCATCTGAGCGCACAACACGCGAAGTAGCACAGACTTTAGTCTGTGAACGCCCTCCGTTAGGAGGGCCATGTTTATAGAACCCGTGAGAAGATGCGCTCGCCCTCCGTTAGAAGGGCCATGTTTATGGAACCCGTGAGAAGATGCGCCCGCCCTCCGTTAGGAGGGCCATGTTTATGGAACCCGTGAGAAGATGCGCCCGCCCTCCGTTAGGAGGGC
>JBBPIH010000076.1:0-29301 GCA_038040455.1 Acidobacteriota bacterium | reverse complement strand
TAGGACGAAGAAAAGTGAAGCAAGCTGGAATTAGAGATGCGAGGCGCCTGGTATAAGGTTCCGCCAATCGCGTGGCGCTAAAGCCGCTGCGAAAATCCCTGCTTATGCATAACACTAATTGCTGGTAAGCGCCCGGAACTCCCGGGCGAGACATCCGTTCTCGCAACCCGCAGATTCGAGACTTTATCCTCCGAGGCTTCCATTCCCATCGATTGATCTGTTCTTGATTGCTCCTTCGCCTACGGCCAACCACTCACTATGATCAACCTCCTTGATTAAGCACCGATCACCCGCCTGGCACACTCCCGGGACCCGCTCGGTGTCCCGTCGCCGTGTCGCCGACTCTGAGAGGCCTTCGCATCAACGCTCAAACTCGGCTTTGCTTCCTCATTCTTCGTGATATTTCTTCCGATTTTGGATCGGTCAGCAGCGGTTAATTGTTGTTGATAGGCTCTCGTCATTTTGACCGAAGGCACGGCCCTGGCGTTCCGAGGCTGGATAGTTTCTAAGTTAGGTTGATTAAATAATGGCCAAAGCAAACAGCCTCGCGGCGTACGGCTTTTTATTGTGAAAGCAGGACTTAATACGATGCCGGCCCGATCCCGAACGTCTATTTGAGATCAGAATCCATCGAGGGACGGAGCAGTTCGCCGCGGTGGCACGGCTGTTGACTAGTGACACACCGAGAGTCCAAAGAGAGGAAGGAAAATTAAGTAGTGCTTAAAGATAGCACCCCAAAAAACAACGGACTGCCGAAGGGCCTCGATCATATGAACCGAGAGCGCTTCGCCAAGCCCTATATGCGGCTGATCGTCGTCGCAGGTGCAGCAGTTGTGTTTTTCTCGGCGTTCGGGATGCGCCCATCAGAGCTCGGATTGCCCTTTCTCCTCCTGGTGGTAGTGACCATTTCCCTCGGCTCGCGAGTTGTTCCATTCTTTCGGTTTGGTTCATTTATTTCCATCGCTGATGTTTTTATTTTTCTGGCGTTGCTGCTGTTCGATGGAGAGGCAGCTATTCTGCTGGCAGCGCTGGAAGGATTCTTCTCGTCGCTGCGCATAACCAAAAAGCCCCTGACCATGGTCTTCAACTCAGCCAGTATGGCCATCGCGACATTCGTGACGGTGGGAACGCTGCGTCTCTTCTTCGGATCCATCCATGATTTATCCAGCGGCAGTTTCTCTTCCAGATTTATCACCGCTACGTGCGCGATGGCGTTCGTTCAGTACATTGTGAATTCGGGACTTGTGGCGGTTGCCGGGGCACTCAAAGCCAACCGGCCTATCTGGTCCACGTATAAACAACATTACGTCTGGACCTCATTGACATACTTCGCCGGTGCGTTGGCCGCCGGAATGACAGTCAGACTAATTGGGGTCGTTGGTTTCTACGCCTTCATAGCCACGATGCCGATCGTTGCGATCCTTTACTTCACTTATCTAACCTACCTCAAGAACGTGGAATCGTCGACATCGCAAGCCGACCAGGCTAAGCGCCATCTCGCAGAGATGCGCGAAAGCGAAGAGCGCTTCAGAAGCGCCTTTGACCATGCCCCGATCGGCATGGCGCTTGTTTCACCGGAAGGCGGATGGTTGCAGGTCAATCAGTGCCTATGTGACATAGTCGGATACTCGGAGGATGAGTTCAAAGGAATGACGTTCCAAGCTATTACACAGCCCGATGATCTCGGCGAATTCCTTGGCCATGTCACGGAGGTGCTCGAAGGCAACATTCTCACTCATCAGATGGAAAAGCGTTACCTTCATAAACTCGGGCATGAAGTGTGGGTTCTGGCAGGAATCTCGTTAGTTCGCGACTCAGAAGGCAAGGGGTTGCATCTCATATTTCAGATTCAGGACATAACCCATCGAAGGCGCGCTGAGCAGCAATTGGTCCACGAAGCCTTTCACGATGCGTTAACCGGTCTGCCCAACCGGGCGTGGTTTATGGAGCAACTGCAAGTATCATTGGCACTCGCTCATTCCCAGAAGGACCGGCTCTTTGCGGTTTTGTTCCTTGACCTCGATCGATTCAAGCTAATCAACGATAGTATCGGGCATATGGTTGGCGACCAGCTCTTGATAGCGATCGCAAACCGACTGCGCAACTGCCTCAGGCCTGAAGACAAGGTTGCGCGACTGGGCGGCGACGAATTCACAATACTTCTGGATGATATCCAAAATGCCACCGAGGCAGTCGAGGTTGCGGACCGAATCCAAAAACACTTGTCACAGCCGTTCAACCTTGGAGGCTACGAGACGTTCACAACCGGTAGCATCGGAATCGCGCTTTCAAGTCCCGACTATCAACGGCCGGAGGATTTCCTGAGAGATGCTGATACGGCAATGTATCAGGCCAAGTCGCTCGGCAAGGCTCGATATGTAATATTCGATAAGAGCATGCACGCCCGCGCTGTGAATCTTCTGCAACTCGAGACGGATCTCCGTCGTGCGATCGATAGAAACGAGTTTTTCGTTGAATACCAGCCAATCGTGGAACTCGAGACCGGGCGGTTGCACGGGTTCGAGGCGTTAGTTCGTTGGCAGCACCCTGAGCGTGGCTCGATCCTTCCGAGTAGATTCATAGGAGTGGCTGAGGAAACAGGATCCATCGTTGCCATCGGGGAGTGGGTTCTTCTGCAAGCTTGCCGCCAGATGCAGCATTGGAAAGAAAAGCACGCGCTCACGATTCCGCTGTCCATCAGCATTAACCTCTCCGGTCGCCAGTTCGGGCATTCAAATCTGCTCGAACAGATCACGCATATCCTTGACGTGACTGGCTTGGACCCGCGTTCGCTGAAGCTTGAAATAACAGAAAGCGTCGTGATGGAGAGTGTCGAAAGCGCAGCTAGCACGCTGGAGAGGCTTCGTGCCCTCGGCGTTGGGATCAGCATCGATGATTTTGGCACCGGCTATTCTTCGCTGAGCTTCTTGCACCGGCTTCCGATAAATACTTTGAAAATCGACCGCTCCTTTGTCTCGCGTATGACCGAAAACAACGAGAACAAAGAGATTGTGCGCACGATCATCATGCTTGCCAACACTCTGAGTATGGGTGTGATAGCAGAAGGCGTCGAGACCAAAGAGCAGGCCGACTTACTGAGAGAGCTTGGATGCCAATCCATGCAGGGGTATCTGGTATCCAAACCGCTCGATGCGGAATTAACTGAGAGGCTAATTCTGAGCGAACTCTCGCAATGGGAGGAAAGCGTTATGGAGCGCCAGGATATCTACGAGAAGGATCTCTTCAATACGCTCGCCAGCAGCTACTCGATGTAGACTTAGAACCCGCACCAGGCCTTTCAAGCAACCAGTTGAACCGTAGACTCACGTCACTCCAGCTTGGCTAGTAACCACTAGCCGCCCATGATAGCTTCGTGTGCTACTCCTTGTCTCAATCGGCTCTTGAAAGCTAATATCCTTCTGCGATGTTCAAGCCGGTATTGTTTGCTCTTTCGCTGTCGATGATCGTTGGCCTGTGCGGCTACAAGCGCGCGGGCAAGGGAACGAGCCTTCCTGCCAACATCAAGACGATTGCGGTCCCGGTCTTTCAGAACTCGAGCCTCAAGTATAGGGTCGAGCAGCGATTTACTCAGGCGGTAATCGACGAGACATTGAAGCGCGCCCGCGCGCTTCGCGTCGTCAACAATCCGGACGACGCGGATGCCGTGCTCGAGGGTGACATTCGGGTCTTTCGTGCAATGGGTTCGATCCTCGACGATCGCGGCCGCACTCGAGTCTGGGATGTTCGAATAATCGTCAGCGTCGTCGTGCGGGACCTGAAGACTCACAAGATTATTTTCGAGAACCCTCGCATGACTTTCGAGGGTGAGTACCAGCTCTCAGACGATCCGCAATCGTTTTTCAACGAAGAGAATCCCGCAGTCGACCGCATCGCGAAGGATTTCGCGCAGACCATCGTCTCCACAATTATGGAAGGACTGTGAGCGGGCGCCCCAAAAAGAGAACCAGCGGACGTACCTACGAAGACCTTTGCCGTGAAGTTGAAGACGGGCGAATCGAACCCCTGTACCTGTTTGTCGGCGAAGAAGAGTACCTGCAGGAGGGCGCGCTTCGACTGCTGCATGACACCGTTGACGAAGCGCTCCGCATGTTCAACATATCGGCGTACTCGATAGGCAGCGACAACGGCACTGGCTCAAAGACGACAGCGGCCATGGTGATCGACGCGGCGAACCAGATGCCTATGATGTCGGCTCGCCGCATTGTTATCGTTCGCGATTTCGACAAAATCAAAGAGGACGAGCAGGCGATGGTCCTTACGTATCTGGCGCACCCGGCGCCCACGACGACAATGGTGTTTCAAGCCGTTTCGCCAGATAAGCGGCGGAAGCTTACGACCGCGCTAACGAAGACCTGTGCAGTTGTCACCTTTGATTTGCTTGACGAGCCTCGCGCTGCGCGGTGGGCCGAAGACCGTCTGAAGCGGAACGAGTGCACTATTGAACCGGGCGCGCTTCGACTCTTGATTGGGCTTGTGGGCACTCGGCTAAACCGGCTGGTGAACGAGCTCGACAAGCTTGCTGCTTACGCCGGCGGCGACGCGATCACCAGCGCAGCCGTTCAGGAGCTCGTGCCCCGCGCGCGGGAACACACGAGTTGGGAGCTTTGGGACGCAATCAACGGGCGAGACCGCAAGCGCGCATTGAAGCTTATGGAGCGCCTGCTCGACGATAGCGATGCTCTTCCGATACTCGGTTCACTGGCGAGCCTTTATCGAAAATTGCTGACAGGAAAAGAGCTCATTGACCACGGCGCGTCGTCGCAGGAGATAACAAAAGCTACTGGACAATGGAGCCAGACCTTTTTCAAGAGACTGCACGCCACGCCGCGCGCCGACCTGGTGCACGGGCTTCGCCGCATCGCCGAAGTTGATAATGCGATAAAGAATTCCGAGGCGACGCCGCGGCTGCAGATGCAATACCTGATCGCCGCACTGACGTTGCCGCCGACCGCGCGGCGGTAGAAAGTGGTCGTTGACGATTTAAGGTAGGAGAGATTCGAGAAGAAGTGATGTCTGATCAGAGAAGCACGATCAAACCTGCCGCGTATCTCGAATTGAAGTGTGTCGGCGCTCGCCCGGCTACGCCGTCATCCGATTCACACCTGAGGTAAGCCGCGATTTGTATCTGGCCGCGGCGTTTTGATGAACGATGCCTTTCTGAATAGACTTGTCGATTAGCGATACGGTCCCGCCCAGCAGCGACTTCGCCTCTTCGCTATTGCCTGCCTCGATTGCAGCGCGAAGCTTCTTAATCTCAGTGCGGAGCTTGCTTCGATTGCGGCGATTCGCTTCATTACGTCTGTCTGCCTGCCGCGCGCGCTTTTGCGCTGATTTGTGGTTGGCCATGCTTTCGGTCTCTCCCGTTACTGCGAACAAATTTGCTTCTGAAAAAGACGAGTAGGATACCGGGTCGAACGAGTCAGTGTCAACCAATGAACAGGAAGGCGGTGCAACGAAAGTCGCCCTTAGGCGTATAACGGATCTACTGTCCGATTGAGAATCCCTTGCCCTTGTCGCACCCCGTCACAGAGACAGGAACCGATCATCTTTTGATCTTCGCCTCGCCGAAGACTGAGGTCGCATCGATGTGAAGCCGCCGCGCAGCTTGGGTGTAACCGGGAGTCTCGTAGCCGTTCAGGGTGAAAATCCCGTTGTTCAACTCATGGCCTCGTACTTTGACTCCACCAAAAACTGAAACGCCGGTGACGCGAATGGCGACGTCGTCCGGAACAAAGATCTCTGTTCCGCCGAAAACTGAAATCACGTTTATCTTTGTCTCCCCGGTTGTAAGGGCTGCGGCGGTCAGATCGAGGCGCGTGCTGCCGAAGACTGAGACGGTCGTGTGCCCGTTCAAGTCCCTTTCGTTCGAAAGAGTCGAAGAGTGGAACAGATTCAGCGTCGTTCTATGGACATGGGCTAGCGGCCGCAGGCGGGATGATTCACCTTCGCCGAGCACATTCGACACTACCGCCAAATTTGTTCCGCACGATCTGCAGAATCTAGTGGTACCAGCTTCGGCGCCACACTTTGGGCAGAACATCGTGATCCTCCGTTCAAGCTTGCTAGCCTATGCTACTTATACGATCAATCAGTGACAAGCCGGACCGTGATGCGTAGCGGTCATGTGGGGGAGGGCTGGTACTCTTCGCGAATCGGCGCGATGAATCACGCCTCTGGCTCCTGACTTCCCTCTTTTTGGTTTATAATGCCCCCACAAAGGCCGACGGAGGGCAGTTCTGATGAAGCGACAGACATTTCTAATCACATTCGCGCTCGCGTCGCTATTTCCGTCGGCCGCTTTCGCGCAGAGCAACCAACTCCGCGGTAAGATCCGTTCAACGAACGGCGTCACGGTCAATAACGCGATTGTCGAACTGCGAGTCGGCGCCGGCGCGATGATCGCACAGACGGTGACTCGTAACGATGGCGACTTCGCGTTTACTAATCTCTCATCGGGCGAGTACGAGGTGGCAGTAACCGCCTCCGGATACGAATTCACTGTCCAGATGGCACGGTTCAACCAAGACAACCGGATGAGTTTCGCAGAGGTCGTCAACATCGAAATCTTGATAAGACCGAAGAGGGAACTTGCGCTCGCCGCTCCGGGGACGAACTTCGCTCAAGAGGTTCCCAAGCCCGCGCGCGCTGCCTACGAAAAGGCTATGACTCGGCTGAGGGAAGGGAAACCCGGTGAAGCGGTTGCGGCGTTGCGAGACGCCATCGCCAACTTTAATGACTATTTTGACGCGCACTTCGCGCTGGGCAGGGAACTGTTCCGCGAGGGCAAGAACAGAGAAGCGCTTGAAGCGCTCGAGCGCGCCCGACAGATCAACGACCGTCAGGATGCCGTCTACTACATGTTCGGTTTGGTGATGATGACGGAAGGCAAGTTCGGCGTCGCTGAATACGCCTTTCGGGAAGCCACTCAGCTTAACACAAATAGCGGGCTTTCTCGCTTCTATCATGCGGTGGCTCTGATCGAGCTTGCGCTGCGAAGTAACGACGAGCGGCAGAGCGCTACCGATCTGAACGCAGCCGAAAAGGAACTGGACCGCGTATGGGAGCTAAGCGAGAGGCGGTATAACGCTGTCTATCTTCAGCGCGCCCGCATACACGAAAAACGGGGCCAGAAAGAAGCTGCCGCGCGTGACCTTGAAAACTACCTGAAGGCTGAACCCGAAGCGAAGAACGGCGCTACTATACGAGCGGCGATTGCAAAGCTACGAGGCCAGAACAAGTGAATCGAAGACGAACGAGGGAAGCGGTCGTTCGTGGCAGACAACCCGGCCCGCTCTAACGCGATCCTCTAGGTTCCGGCAAAAGCCAGTCCCACGATTCTCCACCGTCCGTTAGTGTTTCATCAACTTGAAGGCATCGATACCGGTCCACTCATCTACCTTGGCGGGCTCGCCCGAAGCGCGCTTTGTAGCTGGCCCACGCGTGCGCGTAATCCCTTTCACCTCCACACGAGCGAGGGAGAGTTTTCAGCCTATAACTGCGACAGAAACTCTCGCACGACTTCCTTCACATCGCGCTTTTCACCGTCAACGGCGTAGTTCAGTTTTCTCATCTGCTCGTTCGTGATCTTTCCCGCAAGGCTGGCTATAGCGTCGCGAAGCTGCGAGTAGCGCTCGAGCGTCTCGCGTCGAACGACAGGCGCCGCTTCGTATGGTGGAAAGTAATGCCGGTCGTCTTCAAGCTGAAAGAGCCCGAGCTTGTCGATAAGCCCGTCAGTCGAGTTGCCGGCTATTAGATCCACCTGACCGTTGGCGAGTGCCTGGTAGCTCAGCGATAGGTCCATCTCACGAGGCGGCTCCGCGAACCTCAAACCGTAGGTGCGCGCAAATCCAGGATACCCATCCTGCCGAGACATGAAATCCTGCCCGAAGCCTGCCCGCCATCCGGGCGCGTATCTCGCGGCCTCCGAGATCGTCTTTAGCTGTAAACGACGAGCTTCTTCACGTCTCACCAGAATCGCGAACGTGTTATTGAAGCCGAGGGGCTCGAGCCATTCAAGATTGAAACTCGATTCGTAGTCGCGTTTGACTTGCTTGTAGACAGCGCGCGGATCACTGATGGGCTGATGCTTTAATATAGCCGTAAAAGCGGTGCCCGTGTATTCGACGTACATATCGATCTGCCCAGCCACCAGCTCGCGATGGCAAAGGTCGCCACTAAGTTCGGTCGCTTGCTCGACCTTGATATTGGTCTTTGCTTCGATAGTCTGTGCGATCAGCTCTGACAGGAGTCGCGACTCGGTGAAATCCTTAGAGCCGACGACCACGCGCGCTCCGCCCTTCGAGAATGCGTCTATGCTCAAGAAGGTGATCACAGCCGCGCCGATCGCAATCGCGCCCATTGCGAGTACCCACTTTCTCCGTGTCTGGCTAGTGTCCGTGTTCCCCGGCGAAAGCAACCGCTCCAGCGACCCCAGCGCGAAATCCGCGCCCAAAGCCATTATCGCGGCAGGTACCGCCCCCGCAAGTATGAGCGTTCTATCTACCGTTCTTAGCCCGCGGAAAATGTAAGTGCCGAGGCCACCAGCTCCTATTGCGGCCGCAATGGTCGCGGTTCCGATCGAGATCACCGTTGCCACGCGCACGCCTGCGACGATCACGTTCATAGCGAGCGGAAGCTCGACCTGAATCAGCATCTGCCAATCGGTCATCCCCATCCCACGCGCGGCTTCGCGAACTGCAGGGTCGACTCCGTTGATTCCGGTGAACGTGTTTCGGATTATTGGAAGAAGCGAGTAGAGAAACAGCGCGATGATCGCAGGCACGCGCCCGATTCCATAAGAACCAAGCACCGGTATCAGGAATCCAAACAACGCCAGGCTTGGAATCGTCTGCAGCACGTTCGCAACGGCAAGCACTGGCTTCGCAAGCGAATCGCGGCGGGTCAACACTATGCCGACAGGTATCCCAACCACCGCCGCAGCGCCGGTTGCTATGAGCACAAGCAGCAGGTGCTCGAAGGTGAGCTGCAGCACCTCGCTGCGATTGCGAATGAAAAAGTCGAGTAAGCTCATGCTTCAGTCGAGATGTGTTGTAAGGGCGGCACTCCGTGGCCGCCCCTCCTGGCTTAAAACCACCGACCGCAGGCGAACAAGGGGTCGGCCACGCAGGGCCGCCCTTACAAGTTCATCACTTTGTCTTTGTCGCCACTGGTATTCATCGAATCGTTGAAGGCCTTTGCCTCGGGATCAGTCGAAGCCGCGAACTGCTCAGGAGACGCAAGCTCAATCAGGTGACCATCCTTGAACAGCCCTATGCGCGACGCAAGCGTAAACGCTTCGCGGATATCGTGCGTGACGAACACGATGGTCTTGTTCAGTCTCTTCGTGAGTGCAGCGAACTCGCGCTGCAGCTCGGCGCGAGTAAGCGGGTCGAGAGCGCCGAACGGCTCGTCCATGAGCAGGATTGGCGGATCCGCAGCTAAGGCTCGCGCGACCCCTACGCGCTGCCGCTGGCCGCCCGACAACTCGCGTGGATACCGTTGAGAGAACACCTCAGCATCGAGCCCAACCAGATCGAGAAGCTCGCGCACGCGCTGGCGGGTCTTCTGCTCTGGCCAGCCTTTCAGACGAGGAACCACAGCGATATTGCGCTCGACAGTGAAGTGCGGAAACAACCCGGTGTCTTGAATGACGTAACCTATATGCCTGCGAAGCTCGATCGGGTCCCAGTCGATAGTCGGCTTGCCTTCGACTCGAACCTCACCCTTCGTTGGTTCGAGCAAGCGGTTTATCAGTTTTAGGGTAGTCGTCTTTCCGGAGCCGCTTCTTCCCAGCAGCACCAGCGTCTCGCCTCGCATAACTTCGAAGTTCAGGCCGGTGACCAGACGGCGTTCGCTGCCGACGCTGAGGCCGGCATCCTCAAACTGAATCGCGGCCTCAGGGGTCGGTAGTGACATGTTCTATCCGCGAAATGAGTTGTTCCTCGCCTCGCTGCCTTCTGGTGGTTTAATGCTCTATGAATATCTTTGAGCGAAGAAAGAGTTCCGCGCCCGTCCCGCACGCGAGGGCGGTGATAGCCAAGTTGTTCTCGATCAGGTGAGCTGCGTAGAATCCTGCGAAGATTCCTGCGGGGAAGATTCCGCGGGTTAGTAAATATGCGAATCCGGGCAGCGTGGTGGACGCCTTAGCAGAGTCTTTCTTGTACCTTTCGTAGACACCTTGAAATCCGGCGAGTCCGCCGATGACGAACGCGACTATCGAGTAGAGATAGTTCCAGTTCATTAGGGTCTCATCTGAGCCACACTGAACCCCTGTCCCGTCACTGTTATGATCTTTTCAAAAATGTCGTCCGGATTAATTACTCTTACCAACCTGTCCTTTTCCAATGCCGTCACAATTTCCTCAAGCTTTCCATCCTCCACATCGCTAACGGATGCGAGTTCGAGAAAAGGCATGGAACCGTTGGATTCGATCAGAGCTCGCAACACTTTTTTGTAACTCTCCGCCAATTCAGTTTCGTCAGTCATGATTTATGAATCCTTTGCTGCTAGTTGAGTACTTTCGCAACAAGCCTATGATTTCGGCCCAGAAACTGTCAAGCATCACTTCCGGCGCGCTCATCCTGGTAGGGCAATTCTGCGCCGACTGAAAAAATAACGCTCGACTTCTCCGGCCTGTCCGACTTAACTGTGTTCTTGCGCGACGAAGAGATTGAAGCTGTACAGACGGGCGCTGTCGAACCATGTCCTTGCAAGCGAGAACCCTGTGTCGAGCGCGAGAACAGAGAGTAGTTCGAGGTCGAACTTGTAAGAGTTCTCAGTGCGTATAGTCTCGCCTTTCTCAAAGTGTACTTCGAGATCAATCGCGCGGATGCGTATGATTTGCGGCTCGCGGCTTACCAGGCGTATCTCGATTCGCCCAAGTTCGTCATTGTAGGTGGCGCTGTGCTGAAACTTCTTGACGTCGAAGTTCCCGTCAAGCTCCCGATTAATTCGCTCGAGCAAGTTAAGATTGAACGCCGCCGTCACGCCCAGCGCGTCGTCGTAAGCCGGTATCAGGACCTTTGGCGATTTCTTCAGATCGGCGCCAAGTAACAAGGCGTCTTTGGGTCGCAGAAGTTTTCGGACCGCGCGCAGAAACGCGCGCGACTCGTCGCGGCCGAAGTTTCCGATGTTCGACCCCAGAAACACAGCGACGGTTCGGCAATTGGAGTCGGTCGGCACGCGTGTCGCCAACGCTTGCAGCGCAGTGAAATAATCTGCCGCGAAGGCGGTTATGCGAAGCCCCGGGTACAGGCGCAAGAGCCTTTGGCTCGCAAGCTCGAGGCTCGAATCGGAAATGTCTACAGGCAAATAGTGAAGTTCCGGCTGGTTTCCGAGCAATGCTTCGATCAAGTATCGAGTCTTCTCCGCGCTGCCACTGCCCAACTCCAGAAGTCGAACGGGTCCGCCAACCGACGAGACTATTTCACCCGCACTCGTCCGCAGTATCTCGCCCTCGGCTCTTGTGAGGTAATACTCAGGCAACCAGCAGATCGCTTCAAACAGTCGCGATCCGAGTTCGTCGTAGAAGTATTTCGGCGAGAGCGACTTCGCTTTTGCCGACAGCCCGGCGCGAACATCGCTGGCGAACGCATTCGAGTCCCCGCCTTCCGCAAGGCGGTGAATCGTAAAGCGATCGTCTGAGTGTGGACCTGTCTCTGAGAGCATCTTCGATCTCCTTCGATGTACGCCCGGGCAAACGGTAATGCTATATTACAGACCGCCCGCGTGGCCAGCTATCGAAGGTCCGATCGAAGATTGAATTGAGAGTGTGAACACGCTGTGCTACGCCCTGGTGCATCATTCTTCCACAACTGAGCGCTCGCGCTCCAGCAGTGCGCGCTTGCGCTCGAGCCCCCAGCGATATCCGCCGAGAGACTTATCTTCACGAACCACCCGATGACATGGAATCACCAATGCGACCGGGTTCGTCGCACACGCCCGAGCAACCGCCCTGGTCGCCGTTGGACGGCCCATCGCCCGAGCGATATCGCTGTATGATCGCGTCCTGCCGTAGGGTATCTTTTTCAGCTTTTCCCACACGCTCCACTGAAACGCGGTCGCTCGCACGTCCAGCGGAAGATCAAGTTGAGGATGCTGACCCTCGACGTGACGCAAAAGTTGCTCGACCCACTTGCTCAAAGCTTCGTCGTCGCGGTTGACTTCGGCGGCGGGATATTCGCTTAAGAGATTTGCTTCAAGCTCTGCGTCGGAGTCTCCGAGCCGCACTGCACACACACCTTTCTCGGTCGCGGCCACAAGCAGCCGGCCCAGGGAACAACCGGCTATCGTGTAGTTGATTCGCACTCCTTCGCCGCCTCGGCGATAATCCGCGGGTGTCATGCCGAGCTGAGCGGGTGCTTGCTCGTACAATCGACTGCTTGAGCCGTATCCCGCATCGTACATTGCTCCAGTCACGGTGCCTCCTTTCTTCACACTCGTTTTGAAATGCGAGAGCCTGAACGCGCCTGCGTACTGACGTGGTGTGATTCCGACCATGCGTTTGAAGACGCGCTGCAAATGATATGGGCTCACGCCGGTGTGCGCGCTCAAGACTTCAAGAGTCGGCGACTCGTCCAGGTGGCTTTCGATGTAACCGCACGCTCGCCGCACCATATCGATCTGAGGGTCAGTCATCGCCGAACTGCGTGGACGACACCGGCGGCACGAACGAAAGCCTGCGCTTTCGGCGGCTTCGGGTACACGAAAGAAAACGACCTGCTCGCGACGCGGACGGCGCGCCGGGCACGAGGGTCGACAGTAGATGCCGGTCGAGCGCACCGCGAAAAAGACTCTTCCATCAAAGCGTGCGTCTCGCTTGAGCACGGCTCGCCAGAAGGTTTCGTCGTCTTCCACCTGCGCGCCTGTATGAGTGGTTCGTTTAGCGTTTACCGCCATGGGTTGACTCACCTTAGTTGCCTCCACGAGCATACTAGAGCGGAACACGAATTTGAATCTATCCGAATCTTGCGCGCAAACTAGGACCGTTTACCAAGTGAGTTCGTAGTACCGCCTTCAGGCGGAAGTTGGTAAAGCACCCCGTCGCCGTGTTACAAACCTCCGGCTGAAGCCGGTACTACTAACAATGAAAACCACAACACTTCTCTTCCTATGGTTCATCCTCCTTTGCGCAGTCGTCCTGGCGCAATGGGCGCCACAGCACAGTGCGACAACAGCGCGCTTCCGAGGCGTGAGCGCAGCAAGCAGCACGGTCGCTTGGGCGAGTGGCAACGGCGGTACTTATGCGCGAACGACTGACGGCGGTGCGACATGGCAAAGCGCTGTAGTGCCCGGCGCGTCGCAGTTCGACTTCCGCGACGTGCAAGCTGTCGATGCCAACACCGCTTATCTTCTCAGCATCGGTTCCGGCGAACAGTCGAGGATTTATAAAACCACTGATGGCGGCCGAGGTTGGACGCTTCAGTTCACCAATCACAACCCGAAGGCTTTCTTTGACGCATTCGCTTTTTGGGACGCGCGGACGGGCATCGCAATGAGCGATCCAGTGGAAGGACGATTCATTCTCATCAAGACAACCGACGGCGGCGCGATATGGAAAGAACTTCCTCGTGAGAGCTTTCCTCCCGCGCTTGAAGGTGAAGCCGCATTCGCAGCGAGCGGCGCCTGCATAGCGGTGCAAGGCAAAAGGAATGTTTGGTTCGGCACGGGGGGCGCTGCGACGGCTCGCGTGTTCAGGTCCACGGACGGCGGCAACACCTGGAAGGTCGCTTCGACACCGATCACCGCGGGCAACGCTTCGTCGGGAGTATTCTCGATTGCGTTCAAAGACGAGAGAAACGGCGTGATAGTCGGAGGCGACTACAAGAAGGAAAACGAAGCGAGTAACAATGTCGCGACGACAACCGATGGAGGAGCGACTTGGACACTTGCGAAAGGTCCACGTCCGGCGGGATTTAGATCAGCGGTCGTGTACGTCCCCGGCAGTCCTGGTACGAAACTCATCGCAGTCGGGCCATCCGGTTCAGACTTCTCGGATGACAAAGGGGTGAGTTGGATGAGCATAAGCAGCACTGGGTTTCATGCCGTCAGCTTCGCGGGAGTCGATGCTGGTTGGGCCGTTGGAGAGGGAGGACGCATCGAGAAACACTCGGGCGCCCTGCCGGGGGATCCCAAGCGGTAGCCCTCTAACGACGCTGAATGATTCGAACTCTATGTTGAGGTTGCTGAAGCACTCAACCGGACAAGCTAAAGCTTGAACTCCAAACTCTACAGATCACTTGCCCTTGAACTGCGGTGCGCGTCGCTCGCGAAACGCGGCCATCGCTTCCGCAAGATCAGCGGATTGCAAGAACGCCGAGTTCCAAACTGCGACATAGCCCAACCCGTCCGCTACTGACTTGTCTGCGCAATAATTCATTACCCGCTTGATCCCTTGCACAACGAGCGGTGGATTAGCAGCAATCTCATGGGCGAGTGTGCGAGCGGCTCCAAGCATTTCGTCTCGCGTTTCGTACACGTCGCTCACCAATCCAATCTGAAAAGCTCGCGCAGCGGTGATGTCTTTACCGGTGAACGCGAGCTCGCGCGTGTGACCTTCGCCGATTATTCGGGGGAGACGCTGGAGGCTTCCAAGGTCGGCGACGATCGCAACCTTCACTTCGCGCAAGCTGAAGCGTGCGTCAGCCGAGCATAAGCGAATATCGCACGCCGCTATGAGATCGACTCCGCCTCCAACGCACCAACCGCTGACGGCGGCGATGACCGGCTTGCGGCACGCAGCGACGCTGTCGAAAGCCTTCTGCATTTCGACGACGAGATCTAGCAAGCGAGTGCGCTCGGCGGCGAGGTTCTCTCCTCCGCCGAAGTGCCGCCCCATATCGCCCATCATCGCTGCGAGGTCGAGCCCGTAGCTGAAGTTATCACCTTCGCCTCGAATGATGATCGCGCGACCTTCTTCGTCACGATCCAGCTCGGCGAACGCTTCAGGCATCTCTCGCCAGAAGTCCGGCCCCATCGCGTTGCCTTTGCCGGGCCCGATCAGCACTATTTCGGCGACGCCTTCGTTTTTCTCTATTTTGAGAGACTTGTATTCACCGGACATCCCTCGATCCTATGAGATGTTCCGTGGACTGTCTAGTCTGCGGCGGCCTTCATCCAGTGGTGCTTAGTCTTTCAATGGGCTTGTAGTGGGAACCCTTCCGCAGACCAGACAGTCTACGGCGCAAAGCACGCCGCGTCTTCGTTGCTTCCGCGAGTGTTACTGAACCCGGTCAATCGTGTGGTCGGTGGTGAGCCACTCATTACCAAGAGCATCAAGAGAGGCGTTTTCATCGACGACTCCCGTCATTTGAAGACGAATCTGAGGCACGTTCGTCAACAACAATCGAAAGACTGCGCTCGCTGGCGGTGATCCTTACTTCAATGGGCTCCAGCATAATGAATTTCTTCAAAGGCGACTTAATTGCGAAGCCCTTATTCCTCGCCCCCGACGAGGTGACAAAAATATTCCGCCCTTTGCTCTTGCGGGCTCGTCTTACCCAACGTCAGACGGATGCCTCGATTCTTTAGAGAGGTGACACTATGAGAAGGATAGTCAGCTTTTTCGTTGCCGCCTTGTTTCTTTTTGGCGCGAGCGCAGTGTCGATGGCAGGTCCGCGAGGGATCGATCGGCGTCAGTATCACCAGCAGCAACGTATCAATCAGGGCATCCGGAGCGGCGAGCTAACCCGACGCGAAGCCAGGGCCCTGGAAGCGGACTTGCAAGGATCAGGATAGACGAGAGATTCGCTCGATCCGACGGCTATCTCAGCCCACGCGAGCGCGCTCGCCTGAACCGCGAGTTGGACCGCGAAAGCCGCGCCATCTATCGTCAGACCCACGACGGGCAAGATCGCAACCCATAGCAACTACACAAACCCAACATGGTGTGGCGCCGGTTCTTATTCTGCGCTTCACCATTTCTTCTGCTTGCCGTATATTAGGCAAGCAGTTCCATCAACCCACAAAGAATTCAGGAGGAAGGATGAAGAGAATTGTTAGCATTCTGTTATCGGTCATGTTTGTGCTTGCGCTTGGAGTCACCGCGTCGGCGCAACAGACGCCGAGCATAGATAGGCGCGAGCATAGACAGCAAACGCGCATTCGCAGGGGCGTGCGTAGTGGCTCATTGACCAGGCGCGAAGCCGCAAGGATGCGAAGACAGCAAGCGAGGACGCGCGCTATAGAAGCGAGGGCGAAGTCTGATGGTAGGGTCACCGCAAGGGAGAGAGCCCACATTCAAAGACGAGAGAACCGAACCAGCCGTCACATCTACAGGCAGAGACACGACCGTCAAAGGCGGAGGTAAGGGAAAGAGAACGGTGAAGCACGGAAGGGAGTTTCCGTGCTTCACCATTGTTCTCAGTTACTGTGCTGGATGACCCGCTTTTAATCTGCGCGACTCGACGCTCGAGTCGATTCGCCCACTCCTAATGCCACTCTCAACTCCGCCAGCAACTCGTCGCGGTTGAAGGTCCCCTTCTGAATTATCCGCGCAGTGCCAATGTCGAGCGCCCGCCGTTCCTCGTGCGATAAGTCACGCGCCGTCAGAAGTATCACCGGGATAGTGCGCCATTCGGGATTCAGGCTCATGCGATGCACGACTTCGAAGCCGTCCATCTCAGGCAGCATCAGATCCAGGATAATCGCGTCAGGCCGATGTCGTTCGATTGCGTCCAACGCCTCGCGGCCGGTGATTGCTGTTTGTATCTCGTAGCCGTTGCCCTCCATCATCGCAACTGCCAGATCGAGCGCGTCGGGATCGTCGTCAACCACCAGTATACACTTCTGCGATCGCAACTTTGTTCGCTCCAGCACTGCGACCAAAGCTGTTCGCTCGATGGGCTTGCGTAGGAAGACTCGCGCTCCAGCGCTCAATGCGCGGGCTTCGGCCCCGGCATCCGCTGAAAAGGCGATGACCGAGCCTTCCTTGTGACTATTCGCTATGCGCTCGATGACGCCGGCATCGCCCTCAAGCGCATCCAGATCGATGGTGATGACCGCTGGCTTCGCCTTGCCGGCAATTTCAACCCCGCGCGCGGGGTCATCGGTAGCAGCCACCGAGTAGCCTGCTTCGGAGAGATACTTCTTGGTCAGATAGAGTGAAGCCGGATCGCTGTCGATCACAAGCGCTGTTTGCTCAGGATCGGTTAGCGGGATTTCAGCATCGGTAGCCGGAGCCAGGCGGCCTTCTATCTCCAACGGCAAAGTCACGGCAAAGACCGAACCTTCGCCTTCGCGGCTCGATACGCTGATCTCGCCGCCGAGCATTTCTACCAAGCGACGGGTGATCGCGAGGCCAAGCCCCGTTCCGCTCCTTGCGCCGCGTCCGGTAGTTGTTACCTGGCGAAACTCTTCAAAGATTCTTGCGATGTCGGACTCGGCGATACCGATGCCGGTGTCGCTCACGGCTATGCGAACCCGATCCGGACTGACGCGCTCGGCCGTGACTCTCACTTCGCCCTCGTGAGTGAACTTGATTGCGTTTGAAAGCAAGTTGATGAGAATCTGCTGAAGCTTACTTCGATCGGTGCGCATCGCCGGCATCCCGTCTTCCACATTGAAGCTGAGCTTGACCGAGCGTCCTTCGGTAAGCGACTCGACGACGCCGAGTGCGCGTTCAATCAGATCGCGCGCGTCCGCAGGCTCTGAGTAAACATCCATACGCCCGGCTTCGATCTTCGACAGGTCGAGAACATTGTTGATCAGCTCGAGCAGGCCGTGTGCGTTGCGCGACACGCGTTCGAGGCTGCGGCGATGGCGCTCGTTCAACTGAAGCGAACGGTCATCCAGCAGCAGCGACGTGAACCCGATGATTGCGTTCATCGGCGTTCGAAGCTCGTGAGACATATTGGCCAGAAATCGCGCCTTGGTCTGGCCCTCGATCGACAGCCGGCGGTTCTGCTCAGCCAGCACCCGGTTGCGTTGTTCCAGTTCAGCGCGCGCTCCCTCGCTCGCTTCCGCGCGGCTGCGGAGCTTAAGGGCGCTGTCTTCCAAACGAGCCGACAACGACTCAAACTGCGCCACTAGTGTTTGAAGCTGCGTGTTAGCTTGAGTCAGACCGTCCTTCTCCTGTTCAAGCTCCGCCGCGCGGGACGTCACACCCTCGTTCTCCCGCTTAAGCTCTGCTGCGCGGGACGTCAGACGCTCGTTCTCCTGCTCAAGCTCCGCTGCGCGTGACGTCAGACGCTCGTTCTCCTGCTCAAGCTCCGCTGCGCGTGACGTCAGACCCGCAGCCTCACCTTCGAGCCGCGCGCGAGTCTCGGTGAGCAGCGAGTTCTCATGCTCGAGCTCCCCCAGTCGTTCGCTGGCAATAGTGCGAGCCTCGTCGAGTTGTCTGTTCAGATCGGCATATTCTCGTTCCAGTTCGGCCGCTTGAGTCTCAGCGCGGGACTGGGCCTGAGCCAGCTCGGCATTCAAGACAAGTAGCTGCGCGTTGTCTTCGCTGATGCGAGTTCCGCCGCCTTTCAGTTGGATGATCTCGCCGTTCAGCCGTTCGGTTTCCGCAACGAGCTGCTCGTTCTCACCGAGGATCCTGCTGCTTTCGATCCGCAAGCGCTCAAGCTCTTCGATCAGGCCGCTGACTCTTTCATCGAGCGCGAGGTTCGCTTGCTCTAATCGCGCCCGTGAATCCTCGGCCAGGCGAAGCGACTGCCCAAGGTCATTCGCAGTGTCGGCGACAGAAGCATTCTCTCCGCGCAGCATCACGTTTGTGACTTCAATCGCGGAGTTACGCTCCTGAAGCGCTTCGAGGTGTGCCTTGAGCTGCTCGATCTGGTGGCTGCGCGCAGTCGTTTCGTCCACCAGTTGCTCGCGCCCTCGACTGAGTTCGCTCGTGCTTGTTTCAAGCGCAACGAAGCGGCGTTTGAGCTGTGCGTTCTCCTCATCTAAGCGGCGGCGGTCGGCTTCGACCTCATAAGCCATAGCGGAGGCCTCTTGCCCGCTCTGTTGATGAGCATTGATGAGCATATCGACACGCGCTTGAAACTGGCGATTCTGGTTTCCAAGCTGCGCTGCAGTTCTGGCGGATGAGTCGCGCTCAACCTGAAGCTGCCCGACCTGGCGCGTGAGCTGAGCGACTGCATCTTCAAGCTCGCTCTCGCGCTGTGTCGGTGATTGCTGAACTGCCTCTGATGTTCCGCCATTTTTTTCGATTCTCTTGCGCAGGGCCGCGCATCGCGATTGAAGTTCGGCTACGCGAATCGCAGCCACTGCCGCAGGCGCGAGATCCTCGATCATCCGCAGTTCTTCCTGCCGGAAGCGGCGGTGGTTGAACACCCCGATCAAGCCGACGGTGCCCGATGGTCCTCGCAACGGATACAGCGCGTAGGAATCGGAGTTTTGACCTGGAGTGCTGCGTTGGAGTCCGAACAGCGTGTCGCCTGCGCCTGATGAATCGCTGAAGCCGGCGGTCCCGCCGCGGGTTATCAGCGGCGCGCTGAAGACCGAAAGCGGTATTCGGGGATACTCGCGATCTACGACTGCGCCGCTCGCTGCGATCAGATGCATGCACATCTGCCGGTTTGAGCACGTGTCCGCAAGCGGGCACTGAACGCAGATGTCGCCGCGCTTAACGACCCAGATCTTGCAAGTCGGCGCGCCGATGTCCGCGGCGAGCTGGTCGGCAATCAAGCCGAGCGCGTGGGGCAGACTCGATCCTCGGCCGACTTCGTCAAAAATCTGGCTTATTCTGTTTTCTCGGGATGTAGGCATTGAGCAACGTTGTGGGCGCACGTCGTTGGGGGGCTCAACAACACAGCGCTCACTGTTCAAGGAGATTCTAGTCTGTCAGCATGTCTACGTCAATTATTCGAACAGAGATAATCGGCGAGTTCTTTGGTTTATCCGAGTTCGCGAACCCGAAGGGTCGAGTAATTGCGCAAGGGAGCCAGGACAACCACCACGGGTTGATCGTAGCCTAACTCGACCCCGACCAGATTGAAGAACCATATTGAAGCCTTGTACCATAAAGGCGATAGGAACTTCACTGGAGGAACCATGAGAATCAAAATGACGACTACTTTGTTCTTACTTCTCTGCCTGGCCCTGGTTGTGCCGAGCCTGGCAACGTCCGGAGTGAAAAAAGATAAGAAGGATTCTGGCAAAGAAACGTTCTCTGCTTTGGCAGAACTTCCCGTCGCCGGCTCTACGATTAATGTCACGATCTACATTAATCGCTACTCAAGCGAGCAGGATGCCAAGCAGATGCATGCAATCCTGCTGGATGGTGGCCCCAAGGCCCTTCTCAAAACGCTCCAGAAGATGAAACCGATAGGTCGGATTGAAAAAGTAGGCACAGTCGGCTTTTACGATTTCAAGTTCATCCTTTCAACGCCTACCGCGACTGGGAGGCGGATCTACGCGGTGACTGACCGGCCAATAGGATTTCTCGAAGCCTACTACGACACGCGATCGAAGGACTACCCCTTCGGCATCATGCAGTTGGAATTGAAAGCTAACGAGAAAGGGAAGCAGAAAGGCGAGGGTACGCTTATCTACGCGGCCCAGATAAAAGTTCTGGACGGGGAGAAGGTGGAAATAGAGAACCTCACCTTTGCCCCTATCCGCCTCTTAGGCGTCCGCCAGTTGTGATGGCCTTAGGCAGGCATTGAAATACCTGCCTAAATTCAACCGTCGCTGACGCGACGAGACGTGTTTTGCTCGGCCTATGCAGCCATTGAAATACCTGCCTAAGATCAAGCGCCGCTAAGCGGCTCGGATATGCTGTCGGCGCGGCCTATCGATAGTACCGCTACGCCGCCAGAGACCCCCCGCTCTTGCCCCCCATCCTCGCGAGTGTATAATCGACTCAAGCGTCGAGGTCACGCTCGGGTTCAAGCCGATGGTTGGAAAGACCATACTCCACTACCGCATATTGAAAGAGATTGGAAAAGGCGGCATGGGTGTGGTCTACAAAGCGGAGGACACAAAGCTCCACCGCACGGTCGCCATCAAGGCGCTTTCGGCCGACCTGGTAGGCGACGAGAAGGCCCGCGCGCGCTTCTTGCGCGAAGCCCGCGCCGCCTCAGCCATCGATCACCCGAACATCTGCACCGTCTACGAAGTCAACGAAGTCGAAGATCTTCTGTTCTTCGTGATGCAGTACGTCGAGGGCAAGACGCTCAAGAAGTTCATCGGCGGTCGGCCAGTTGCCCTCGACCAGGCGCTCGAGTTCTCGCTCGAGATGGCCGACGCGCTCGCCGAAGCGCATCGACGCAACGTCATCCACCGCGACATCAAGTCCTCGAACATCATGCTCAACGAGCGAAACCAACTGAAGATTCTTGACTTCGGTTTGGCAAAGCTAGTCAAGCCTGCGACTGCCAGTTCGGATTCTCAACACACTGCCGAGCTGACTGCGCTCGGGTCGCCGTTCGGCACGGCCAGCTATATGTCACCCGAACAAGCGAGAGGCGACCGGGCCGATGCGCGCTCCGACATATTTTCGCTCGGCGTTGTGATGTACGAAATGTTCACCGGACGCCTGCCATTCAAGGGAAGGACCTCGGTCGATGTGATGCACTCGGTGATGCACGATGAGCCCGCATCGCTCGGCGAAGGCGCGCCGCCCCGGCTTCAACAAATCATCTCGAAGACTCTGGCCAAGGGCGAATCAGCGCGCTATCAATCCACCGAGGTGCTGCTCGAAGACCTTCGCGGGCTCGTCCGCAGCCACTACGCCCAGAGCGGGATCGTCCCTGCGGACAAAGCAGCGTCACTCCGAGCTTCAAAGCAGCCGAAAAAGCCGGGGGGACTTCTAGATCGCATTGCGACATGGGCTCAGAAGGCATTCAACACTACCCCGCCGGCCAGGGAAGAAACCACTGCGGGCTCATCGGCGACTCCCGACGTGACGCCGTCGATGTGGCACTCGCGTGACAAGAAGGCGATCGCGATACTTCCTTTTAGAAACCTGTCAGGGGCCTCTGAGAATGATTTCTACGGATTCAGCCTGGCCGACAGCGTTATCACCGAACTCGCGCAGCTTCACGATCTGGTTGTCCGTCCCTCGTCCTACGTCGCGCAGTATCAAAACAAGGACGTGGATCCGCGCGCCATCGGAGTGCAACTGGCCGTAGACGCGGTGTTGATCGGCGGCTACCTCAAGGCGGGCGATCGCTTCCGATTGACTCCACAGTTGGTCGACACGGCTTCGGGAGAGATCGTGTGGACCGATAAGATCGACGTCGAGTCGAAGGACATAATCACAGTTACGGACACCATCTCGCGCCAGATCGTCGAAGGCCTCCGCGTGAAGACAAGCACAAAGGAGCAGGAACGGCTGGTCAAAACGCCTACCGAGAGTGCCGAAGCTTACGAATGCTACCTCAAGGCGCGCACATCGCTTTACAAGTTCGTCACCCAGACGCTCGACGTTGCTGACCTCGAGACAGCGGTCGATTTGTTCAGGGAAGCTATCGAGCGAGATCCTAACTTCGCGCTGGCGCATAGCGGGCTTGGCGTGTGCGAGGTCAACTACGTGCTGAAAGGGATGGGCGGGCTGGAGCATTTCCACAAGGCGAAAGAGTCCTTCGACCGCGCGCTCGAGCTTGACCGGAACCTTGTAGAGCCGCGCGTCAGAATGATCTATATCGACCTGATCGCGGGACGATCGGAAGAAGCGCGCCAGCAGATCCGACGGCTTATCCGTCGCGCGCCCAATGAGCCGTCGGTCCACGGCGTTGCCGCTTACGTGTATCGCGTGTCGGGCCAGTATGAGCGTGCGCTGGCAGCGTGGGACCGGCTGCTGAAGATTTCGCCGACCGACATCGTGTATGCAAGCTCGAACCGCGCGAGAATCTTCATTTATCAGCGCGACTACGACAAAGCGGAAGCCGAGCTCGCGAAGGGATTGGCTTTCGAACCGCATCACCCGTTGCTGCGAACTTACACGGCGGTGATTGACTACTATCGCGGGCAGATCGAGAAGGCCACGATGGTGATGGAAGACATCCTGACGAAGAATCCCGATCTGCACTCGCAGAAAATATTTCTCGCTTACTGCTACCTCGCCCGCGGCGAACGCGAGCGCGCGTTCGAATTGATCGACGATCGAGTGATCGAGATCGCCCGCGCGGATCAAGACGTCGCTTATCGGCTGGCGACGGCTTACGCGCTGGCGGGCAGGAACAATGAAGCCATCGAATGGCTCGAGTGTTCGATCTCGATGGGAAACGAGAATTATCCGTGGATCTCGGGGAGTCCGAACTGGGAAGGGCTGCGTGATGAACCGAGGTTCAAGGACATTCTTGAAGACCTCAAGGCAAGGTGGGAAAAGTTTTCAGAACCCGGCGAATAAGGCACGAGAGTCTCTTGCTTTGCCGTCTAACATTCCGGTTGACCCGGCGGGCACATAGTATTGGAGAAACCCTTTGAAACTCGCTTGCCGCGCTCCGGTCCAACCGCTCGTTGAGGCTCTCCTGACCACAAACTAGCCTTTGTGACCAACATTTAGTGTTGAGGCCGGCCCAAAACCAAACAACGGAATATCAATAACTCCAGATGAAACATAATAAAGCACAGACCCTTCGCCGTCACCAATCATGCTAAGCGGCTGCTGTAGGTCTGGGCGAAGAAACGACAGACGTTCTCTTGTAATAACGACAGCCCGGTCATCTAGCGCCCAAACTCCTTCGACGCGAGCCAGCCCAGGCTTCAAGACGGAGATGGCTAATGCTGTCATCCTCCCCTTCTGTCCAAACATAGGTTCTTGAATCTGCATGTGCCGAACTGCCCAATCAGGGATAAATTCATCGGTACAAGGAACACTCACGCTGATGCTGCCAGGGACGTGAAGAAACTCCACGTCAGACCTTGGATCATGCCTGACATAATTGTCCGTTACGCGAAGTACTTCGTGCCCACTCAACGTGGCAACAGCCAGATCAATCAAGAGAATGTCGATATCTATAATAGAGAACTTAAGTCGGTTGAAGGGAGATAACTGGAAAACAAGCGCCCGATTAGGGGCAGTGACAGCAATAGTTCCAAGGAGCAGTTTGGCGGGCGCGCCAGGTTCGACGTAGATGTGACTGCGGATAGGTCCTGAGCTACGCGAGATGTTTTTCCACTGATACAAAACAGCGTCATCAATGGGAATAGCCCCGTGATGAATAGCATCATGGCACGATGGGCAGACTGCGATCATGTGCTGCTCATCGTGGGTTTGGTACACGGCCCATTCGCGAATGTGGTGGATGTGTGTCCGTCGGTTTCCGCATCCGGGGTTGGCGCATTTATGGCCCGCTTCAGTGCGAAGCCTTTTCTTTACTGCGTTACTAATCTCTGGACGGTGTTTCGCCATGTGGACTTTGATTTGAGGGCCAGCGCCGTAGAACCACCGGTTACCCAATAGCCGCGGCACAGATCCCGGCGTGAGGTTTTCTCGCACCGGACTTTTCAGAAATACTCGCTTCCGCATCAGGCTTCAAGCCAGTGAAGCACCGCACTGGTAGCCATACCAAAACTCGTTGCCCGCGCTCCACTGCAGAGGGTATCAGAAGTTCTGTGTAAATGATTGAATCAATCGACCATAGATGTACAGTTCAACATAGCCTTCCGTATGGGCTTGCGAGTCTGGGAGGCACTGAACCAAAGGCCGCTAAGCGAGAATTGTTAGGCCGATCTTGGGCCGTCACAAAACTTAAAACTTCTTTAGCGCACCCATGCTCTGCTGGAGTTTAGTGCCAATCTCAGTGAAATAGAGATCGTCTGACGTTCCTCTGATCGTCATGTTGTTTAGTCCTACTTGCCGACAAGCAACTATAAGATCTTGGTCTTCAATAATGGCCGCTGTATTAAAGTAAACGATCACGCCCAGGGTTCTAATATCGAGCGCCTTTTGCCAAGAATGCTCACGCTCGCGAATAAATCTCTCAACAATCGAGCCGAGTTGTTTACTTAAATGGGCTTGTGTCCTTACAGATAGTAGCCGCTGTTCACGATTAATAATCTTACTTATTGATAGAGCAACGAAGCCTCGCTTTAGTCCAGCAAAGCCGGCAGCATCGTATCTTTTCGTTAACTGACTCAAGGCCCTGCTTACATTAGTGCCAATTGTTTTGACAGACGCAGGGCGCTTACATTCAATGAAGACCTTACGTCCATCATCTTCAAATACTAGATCGGCGTCTTCGCTCAGGTCTATGCTGTACCCGGCGGCAGCACAATAGGCAGCGATCACCAACTCGAAGGCAAAATTCCTTGGTTCATTTGTTGAGATGTCGGTCTGCTCCAGTTTCGCGTACTCAGGGCCTTTGATTGTTTTCCTGATGCGAAGCGCGAGTTCCTCATCTTGCCCTAACAGCGAAGCCAAACCTTTACGAATCATTCCCAATTCTAAAGCTTCAGACATTGAGTTAGTTAGACTCTCAGTAGTCCTGGTCTTTAGAAGTTCATCGACTTTTCGTGCATTGAATGCTTCAACAAGCGCTGCTATATCTCTCCGATAAAGCGCGAACCGCCTCTTAAATGCGCCGGGAGCATACTTGCCAAACCAAGCGATAGTTTTCTCGAACTCAGCTTGAATATCGGCATAGCTAGTCTTGCTAAACAAATACTCTGAATCTGCCATAGACTTACCCAATTATGACGCGCTTGTTGTTTTACCAAGTTAGCCTTGCTCGAAGTTGGGGCAATCGGGCCACCACTTCATTCCGCGAGTAGTTGGGCATATACGTTGTCTTCGGGATTGTCCCACACGGGATCAAGCGATGATTCACTGGCACGCCGCCAAAAGACCGTCTCATCAAGCAGCGGGTTCACCAGCACCTCCGTCCCTTCAGGAAGTTCGATTTCTTCCAACAACTGTATCCTTCCTTCCCTGACGATAGCGCGAATAGTGTTCATCATGCTCAAGAGGTTCTTTCACGCATGGAAAGCTCGTCCGACACATCCAAAGTTTTCATGGTACGAATTCGCGTCCAGGGATAAACGGGATGTTACGCTGCCTTCTTTGCACGCATGATGATCGCGTCTTCGATATCGAGACCGAAGAGTTTCGAATGTTGAACACGTACTTCGCCGTCATCCACTGAATAAGCGGAAACAACCGCCTTAAGCGACGGGTCACGGTGGTTCAACGTTACAATGCGGGAGAACTGCCGCAGAGACTGCCTGCCTATCGACTTCGCCAATAACTCAGTGAACTCTCCAAGAGGTTTCAACCGGCGTTCTTCCAGCCACGGGGCTGAGACAACCAGGTCCCATGTACCCGGTGCGTCAGCCCGCAGGAAGATTCCAAAAAAAGTAAAATCGCCCTTCGCCGCGGCAATCTCTCGCATCGCCTTTCGCAGCTTGTTGGTTGAGATCATAGGGCCCCCAGCAGCTTAGTCACCGCTGCAATCATATCCTTTGCCTGCTGTTCCGTAAACTTGCCTGATGTCTGGTAGCGTTTTTCGGGATCCCAGTCGAGAACAAGAGACCATTCTCTTATGAACCGCGTTTTGATTTTCCCTTCGACACCCGACAACCGCAGCAGGATCTCCAGATTGTGCGTCTTGATCGACTGCAGTCCCTGAAACTCTGCGCCCGTCTCCGGAAAACCACTCCATTTGAGCGTACGACAGAGCCGGGCTTTGAGCGCCATCTCGACGGCGTAACCGCATAGATAAACCGCACCATCAAGCCGCCGTCCTTTGAGCAGGACCTTCGCATCGTTGAGTCGAGCACGCGCGATCGACTTTAGATCAGCGGTTGGGATCATTCCCGTTTCCTCTCACCACTACCGGCTTCATAAACAACTCGCGAAATGTCCGCTATTAACTTGTGCGAGCGCTTCTCATCCTCGATTCCACGCGTGAGCACTACAAGCACGTAGGGCTTTCTCCTCGGAGGGTACACAATAGCAGCGTCGTGATTGATCCTGGTTATCGATCCTGTCTTGTGGGAGACGCGCGTGCCGAGCGGCAAGCCTGCGGGAATCCCCTCATTGAATTTCTGACCGAGCATGATCTTGATCATCTCATCCGAAGCTTTCGCTGAGACCGCGCGCCGCTCCGCTATCCGGCGCAGGATGATCATCAGATCGCGCGCCGTAGTGGTGTTGTTCAAGCCTTTCTCAAACGCCTTGCCGTCTTCGACACCTCGCAGCACGCGAATGTGTTTCGCCCCAAGCGTGTGCATTAGATCCATCACCCGCTCCGGCGTCACGCGCTCGATCAGCAGGTTAGTTGCGAGGTTGCTGCTGACGGTTATCATCAGCCGAATGAGCTCGCGAATCGTCTCGGTCTGACCGACCCTGGTGTAGAGCTGCTGATACGAATCGCTTTCCGGGGTGAGCGAATAATGGCTGCCGTCTACGATGCTCGCGAAGCCGTTCTTAATCGGAATGCGCTTATCAAGTGAGAGCTTGCCAGCCGCAGCTTGCCGAAAGATCTCCATCATGACCGGCACCTTCATCATGCTCGCCGCGTGAAACGTGGCGTCAGGGTTGATCAACAGCTCGGCGCCAGTAGCGAGGTCATAGTAAGCGACGGCGACTGTTTCAGCGCTGCTCGCTCGAATCAGTTCGTCAACTTTCTTATCCAGATCATTCGGTGCCGCAGCAATAATCGGGAACGCGCGCGAAAATGAGAACGAGCAAATCACAAGGATACCGATCAGGGGGAGACGAAGGAGAAGGCAGGGTTTAAGAAACGAAGGTTGGTCGGGGGCTTGATGGTATCGCATCGTTCAGGAGCTCTTCAGCGCGCGGGCCATCAACCCAAGCCCGGCGGCAAACATCGTGAGCATCAGGATGACGTTGAATAGAGTCGTTTGTTGAAAGTAAATTTGGAGGTTTGCGAGAATGCCTGCGAAGATGATCACGGTTCCGCCGCCAGCCAGAACCCAGCCGGCTATAGATCTGCCGTCGTAGAAAAGAAGTCCTAAACCAATCACCAGGGGAATGAGCGTTAGTCCAAATGTGTTCGGGCCCCACCAATGCCAGTAACCGCTGGTGACCTGTACCTGGTTCATTATCAAGTAGCCGCCAGCGATCGCCAGCGCGAGGCCAAAGATGAACATCCCGAGTCCGCCGGGAGTCCCACCCGGGCCCTGAAACTTTCGCGTGGTGTCACTGTGCTGGGGTTCTTTCTCAGCGGCCACGATGGGCAGGTTATCACCGGGATGCATGCTCGTCAACGAGGGGGACAACGCGACAAGTTCAGTGCAGGATCACTAAGTACAATGCAGGATCACAGGTCGGGAAGGGTGGCTTGCCCCCGCTCATCTTGATGGCATCAGTATTGAGTTCAAGTAGCAAGAGCGGGAGCAAGCCACCCTTCCCGACCTGTGATCTTGAGCAGCATGCTCTTCCTTCGTGCCCTTCCGGTTTTGTGGATCTCTGCACTACGGATGGCGCAAGCTGAGATCGCCTGACACCGATGACATCTTCAATCGCCGCGATCCCTCGCCCAGCTTGCCGCGTGCCCAGTTGCGCGAGCCGTAGCGTTCCGCGCGAACCTCAACTGGAAAGTCAGTCTTGATCGACCCGCTAAAGCTCGACATATCAACGTCCGCGGCCAGGCTGGTTGGAAGCAGCACGTTTACGTCGCCGCTGACCGTAGAAAACTTCATGTCCTCGGAGCCTTCAAGCCGATTGATCTCAACGGTCACGTCGCCGCTTACCGCCGAAGCGCTGACGGATCCGGATACGTCGTTGATGTTAACGTCGCCGCTGACCGCGGAAGCGTGCAACCGGCCGGTCACTCCGGTAACCCGGACATCGCCGCTTACCGAGGCGATGCGATCGAAGTCGTAGTTCACCGAACGCGGCACTTGCACGTCGAACCGAATACTCGCGTCGCAGTTGCAGTGCTTCGGATATTGAACTCCGATATCGACGTTGCCGGTGCCGCTGCGGTCTTCGATCTCAACCTGATCGCGGTCCCGGCCTTTCTTCGTGCCCTTAACAATGATCGCATCACCGTCGTATGCGGTCACTATTACGTCGCCTGATACGTTGCCAATTCGAATCTGGCCACCCGCGCCAATCCTGTAAGTTTTCTGAAAGTCCTGAGCGACGGCGGTAGCGGCCAGCGTAACTCCGAACAGCGCCGTTGCAATCGAGAATCGAACTAGTTTCTTGTTCATATTTGGTTGAACCCCTCCAAAACGTTTTTACTCCTTGTTACGCCGAGTGAGTGGCAAGTGATATCGAAAGGTTTCAGCCTAGTAGTCAGTCACAGTGATTTTGATGAATACGATGCGCATTCAACCTGTACGGGCGTCCCGGGGGGGGGGGGGGGGCCCCGCCCCCGGGAGGAGGCAGCGACCAAGCAAGCACGGGGTCGGGCGCGGCCC
>JBBPIH010000007.1:0-158487 GCA_038040455.1 Acidobacteriota bacterium | reverse complement strand
ATGTGTTCGATGCCGCACAGCCATGCCGTGCAACGTTCGATTCCCATTCCAAATCCGCCGTGCGGAAACGTTCCATACTTCCGAAGGTCCAGATACCAGTCAAAGGCTTCCTCCGGCAGACCATGAGCGTGAACCTGTTCGAGCAAGTACTCGAGGTCATCCGCGCGCTGACCGCCGCCGATCACTTCGCCGTAACCCTCAGGCGCCAGCACGTCAACGCACATCGCAATCTCGGGCCGCTCCGGGTCCGCCTTCATGTAGAAAGCCTTCACCGCCGTCGGGTAACGGTGCACCATAACCGGCCGATCAAACTGGCTCGATAGATACGTTTCATCGGGCGCCCCGAAATCTCCCCCCCACTCGAAACGCTGTTCAAGCTCGCCCTTCGCGTGCGCTTCCTGAAGCATCCTAACCGCGTCGTCGTATTGAAGCCTCGGAAAAGGCGGCTCGATGTTCTCAAGCTTGGACGTGTCGCGCTCGAGCTCCGCAAGTTCCTTGCGGCGATTCTCGAGCACACGACGCACGATGAACGAGATGAACTCTTCGGCAAGCGTCATTATGTCGTTCAGGTCGGCATAGGCGACTTCGGGCTCAACCATCCAAAACTCGGTAAGGTGTCGTCGCGTCTTGGACTTCTCAGCGCGGAACGTCGGTCCGAAGCAGTAGACCTTTCCGAACGCGGCTGCGGTTGCTTCGTTGTACAGCTGGCCAGATTGCGTCAGATAGGCCTTAGCGTCTTCGAAATAGTCCACCTCGAACAGCGTAGTGGTGCCTTCGCACGCAGCCGGTGTGAAGATCGGAGTGTCCATCAGCAGGAAGCCGTTCGAGTCGAAATAGTCGCGCACGGCTCGGATGACTTCTGCTCTTATCGAGAGTATCGCGTGCTGGCGCTTCGATCGCAGCCAGAGATGGCGATTGTCCATCAGGAACTCCACGCCGTGCTCTTTCGGCGTGATCGGGAAAGCTTGAGCGATCTGCAGGACTTCGACGCCGGTCACATCAAGCTCATACCCGCCCGGCGCGCGCTCGTCGGCTCGGACCTTGCCCGTCACGATGATCGAGGACTCCTGCGTCAGCTTCTCGAAATCGTTCCACACTTGTTCGGGGACGTTCTTCTTGAAGACGACGCCTTGAATGATGCCCGACCCGTCGCGGACTTGCGGGAACATTAGCTTGCCGCTCGAACGCATGTTATAAAGCCAACCCTTGATGGTGATTTCTTCGCCCGCTTTTTTGGAAACGTCGCGAATATACGTTTGATTCATTATCCACCTTGTCGTTGAAGGTTGTAGACTCGAGTTGAAAGGACATCCTACTACAGCGGATTCGCAGATTGAAGTTGCCTGAGTGCTGCGTCCTGACCGAGACTGGTGCCACGAAAGAGAACTGGAACGTCGGGTAGGAAACCTCGAACCAAAGGTCTCTTAAGAAAGCGGCCGGCCGACTGTTTTCATCCAGTACACTCCTGCTCGAATAGTTCCGTCCGATTCAAGGAATTGATCCGGTTTAAGCCACTATGGGTGTGGCTGGACCCTCCGATTGTTGGCATCGCGGTTGCACGACGAGAAGTGGTTAACTACTGACCACTAACGGAGGGTAGAACGATGGCAGATAGAATAGTCGAACACGTTCACACGGATGGCGGCGGAGGTGGTGGATTGATGGTACTGGCCGTTGTGCTGTTTCTGCTCGTGCTGTTGGCTGTGCTTTATTTCACAGGCGTTTTTCGAAGCGGCCCTGCGAAGCATGAAATTGACATAAACATCAACAAGCCCGGCGTGGTTCTCCAACTTTATTAGGCGCCGCTGGCAAGCAGAATTGGGGAGTCGCTTCGACGTAGGTTTCTAGCTGTCGAAGCGACTCTGCTTCGCCGCCTTGACGTTTGCTGAGGAGGTCGGCTATCGGCACGGCTATCCGCGCGCATTTCGGAATCGTCGTGGTGGCTCAACCGAGTCTAGCGCGGAGATCTCTTTAGGGGTTCAACCCCAGCGTTCGCCGAATCACAGCGCGTACTACCCGGCACCGCTTGATCGCATCTTTTGCTTCGGTTTTGATTGCGGATTTACCGGGATAGCGATACTCGACCGCGTAATCGGTCAAGACTGCCAGATTCGGACGTAAGACAGTGCACCCAGGATCAATCGGCATTATAAAGGCTTAACAACTTCAACAGGTCATGCGTTTTCCCTGAGGCAATACTTGCCTCCTGGAGTCGAGCTTTCAAATACTTTTCTGCGCACTGTTGAGAGCGAAAGCACGCTGAGTCGTAAATTGGGTTTCTTGCGGGCGCGAACTTCTCGCAGAGCTGAAGCCCAATCACCTTCCGCCTTGGCGATCCACTCCTTCGTGATTGGCTTCATACATGACCTTTCCGCGTTCCACGATCTCGCGGATAAAGAAGTCCTCCATCTCCAACCGCTTTGATATTTCCTCAGGAGTTCGAACGAGCAGGTCAAGTGCCACCGGAGTCTCGATGCGGCTTCTAATCTTTATAGCTTGTCTCGTGTGTCTCCCTCGGAACGGCATTATCACAAGCAGGTCGACGTCAGAGTCCCACTGCGGTTTTCCGTAGGCGTGCGATCCAAACAGGATGATCTTCTCCGGATGAAACTCGAGCGCTATCTTCTCGCAGAGGTGTTTGATGTCTCTGGTTGTCGTTCTCTTGAGGATGCGGTGATTAGCCCGCTGCATTCGATTCCGCGCTCCGTTGGTACCTTAGTCCTTCGCTGGTTCAGATTATACGTTAGGGCCTTCCCCAGGCAAACGTGACTCTATCCGTAACGCATAAGTGTCGTCGCCGACAGCGCAGTTCTAGCGGGTTGAATCACGCAGCCTGGAATCCTAGAGCAAGTCGCGTGTCAGACGCTATCGTACACAGTGACACACGGAGCTCGTGTCCGACTGCCGGAGATTCTAACAGGTGGGCTTAAGACAAGTCGGGCGTCACGCGGGTCGGTCTGCGCAGCCTATTGTGGAGTTGACCGCGCCGCGGGATGGGCGATCAATGACCGGAAGCAATCCACTCAAAATGCGCTTCTGCGGCTGCGGTCGAACGCAGAGTTAGGCTTACTTCGCTACCTTGACCATCTCCTGATTTTTCCGCATTGAAAATTGCCAAAACTGTTTAGTACTTCCCTTGAGCACGAAATCGTTTCAGGTTCTTTTTCTCTGGCTCTTTACGAATGTTCACCCAATATTCTTCCAAGGCGTCTTCATCAACTTCTACATCTGTGTTATACAACGCATTCCCGCCATCCTTTCGGCAGCCTGTAATCCAATATTCTTCCCCAGTCTCCAGATCGTAATAGTTCGATTTAAAGCCGCGTCCCTTGTGAGACCTGAACGATTGGCCACGATAATCTACTCTTTTCCCTTTATCTTTTACTGTTACCCGGCCAATCTTAGCGGGCCGACAATTCCATCTCCTTTGTACTCAATCCACATTACTCGTTTCATTTCTTCACCACTTCTGCCTATCAAGCGTTCTGCTTCAACCGATCGAGGAACTCTAGATTATCGCCGGTCTCGCTTAAGCCTTTCAGTAAAAGCTCCATCGCTTCAATGGGCTTTTTATTCGCCAGCGCGCGGCGTAGCAGGTTGATCTGGGGCATTGTGTCGGTATCGAACAGCTTCTCCTCTTTGCGAGTGCCTGACTTCGAAATGTCGATAGCGGGAAAGAGTCTTCTTTCGGCGAGTCTGCGGTCTAGGACTATCTCGAGGTTACCCGTTCCCTTGAACTCTTGAAAGATCACTTCGTCCATCTGGCTACCGGTGTCGATCAGCGCCGTGCCGATGATTGTGAGCGAACCGCCCTCTTCTGCTTTGCGTGCGGCGCCGAAAAACTTCCGCGGGAATTCGAGAGCACGCGAGTCAACACCGCCGCTCATAGTTCGCCCGCGGCGGCTCGTTTCGCGGTTCGAGGCGCGAGCCAACCGCGTGATCGAATCGAGCAGCATCACTACGTCCTGCTTGCATTCGACCATCCGCTTTACGCGTTCGTGCACCAGATGCGTGATCATTAGATGAAAGTCGGCGTTTTGGTCGGCTGAGGAGGCGATCACTTGGCCTCGCACGCGACGTTTTAGGTGCGTAACTTCCTCGGGACGCTCGTCGACCAGCAACACTACAAGGTGCGTCTCGGGATGATTGTCGGCCACAGCTTCGGCGATTTCTTCGATCAGCGTCGTCTTGCCGGTTTTGGGCGGCGCGACGATCAAGCCTCGCTGACCTTTGCCTATCGGCGCGATCAGATCTAACACCCGCATTGACATGTTCGGATTGCCCGCCGACAATTCGAGCCGTTCTGTCGGATCGACGCTGGTAAGCTTGGTGAACTCGGGCATGCGAGAGTACTGATCGGGATCTGTTCCGTTGATCAGTTCGATGCTGGTGAGCTGATCGGACTGAGAGCGGCCACGCCCCCCTCGTCCCCCGCGCCCATCGTCGGCTGGGCTCGCTGTTCCTGACAGTTGCACGCCTTCCCTTAGCCTGAAGTGCTGAATTAAGTTTCGAGGGACAAAGACATCTTTAGGTGAGGGGAGATAATTGTTCTCGGCATTACGAAGGAAGCCAAAGCCTTTTTCGTTTATTTGAAGGACGCCGGTCGCCGGTTGCTCATTTTGCATTCAAGACTCCGATCACTCCGATTAGAGACTACCACAGAGAGCGCAAGCCACGGAGCAGCGAAGGGTAATAGCCCCTCGCGAGATGTGGGCCGCCAATACACGACGCGGCGCTTGAACCACCGAGACGAAAGAATACCTCGTGCGCGGAAGCCAGTCAGCCTCCCAGGCAAGATTCCGATGCGTCTTCAGTGGCCTCGCCCGAGGTATCTTCTTTCACCAGTCCGTGGCTTCTCACCCCGACAACTCCAACATTACCTCAGCGCGAGCCATCATAACCTCTCTACCGAAATCTGTTAGACTCACCGTTGGATACTGACCTCGACCGACTCCGATGCAGCCTGCTTGAATGAGCGCTTTTACGTACGCGGTTATTTCGTCTAGCGTCATATCGCGAAGCAAGCCGTATGTTGAGAGCCGTTCGAGATGATGCTCGAGCACCTGCTTTGCGCTCGAGCCGCGAAGAACCGCTGCTACCGTCCCTTTGCCAAATCTGCCATTGAGCCTCGCAACGCAACTCAAGACCTTGCGCACGACAATCGTCTCAGCCGGATTCAGGCTGCGACCCCTCGAGGTATCTTGCTCGGCGCTGGTTGCAGCCAGACTCATTGCGCGATTAAGCTCGGCTCGCTTTCTCAGCTCAGCGCGAAGCTCATTACCGGTTGGCGCGTTTTCGATGATGAGCTCGTCGATTAAATTAGCTTTCGGCAGCTTACTGGCGAGGGACGCGGCGCCAACGGCGAGAGTCCCCGAGCCTGCCCGCTTTTTCTCCGAGTGCGAAACATCAACGTAGCTCGACGGGTGTGGCGCGCAGACCGAGCAAGTCTGACAGACACTCACCTTCTTGCGATCGCCGAAATAATCCAGAATGAATCGCCGCAGACAGGCTTTGTGATAACAATAGTCGATCATCTTGCGAAGCTTCCACTGCTCAGCGGCCGCTCGCGCAGCCAGTTCCTTAGTGTCGAGCCGCAACGTGGCAGCCGGCGGATCATCAAGCAACTTTATTCCGCGACCCTGGTAAGCGTTGCGGTACGAGATGACGCCGCGCGCCGAAAGGCCTCTAAACGCGCGGCGCAACTGCGCATCGCCGATGTCGAGTGATCGCCCAATCGCCTTCAGATCGAGCTCAGTCTGTTCACGGTCATTCACGTTTCGATTGAAGATAATCTCACGCAGGACGTTGCCTTCGGCTGAATCGCCATCGACCTGATCGAGGGCGGCGTCCACCCGGGCGGTCAACCGGGCGATTACGTTCTTGTCAGTCGAGCGGCCCCGCTCGATGTAACCCGATTTTTCAAGCACGATTAGCGCAGAGTAGATCGACATGTCATTCTTCTCTCCGAGCCGCTTGGCCAACTCGCGAGCGGACATTTCGATCTTCTCGAGTCCGAATGATGTTATTTCGTGATAAACCCGGCGAATCAATTCTGGCGGCGGATGATTGCCTTCGATGAAGAACTGTTGCGTCCGGGTGTCGGCGTAGTTGAACAGCAGAAGGCAATCGGCGGGTAGACCATCTCGACCGGCGCGACCCACTTCCTGATAGTAGGCTTCGATCGAGCCGGGAAGGTGATAGTGAACGACAAATCGAATATCGCGTTTGTCTATCCCCATGCCGAACGCGTTGGTGGCGACGATGGCTTGCACGCGGCCGGTCATGAAGCTGTCCTGAGCGCCGGTGCGCTCATGCTCGCCCATCCCGCCGTGATAGGGTTCGACGCTGAGACCGGCCATCTTGAGTTTGGCAGTGATCTGCTCGACGCTCTTGCGCGTGGCGGCGTAGATGATTCCGGAGCCGGTTGACCTCTTGACTATGAGCTTGAGCGTTTCGAGTTTTTCTTTCTCGGTCGAGACGTGCACGACGCGCAAAGCTAGATTCGGCCGGTCGAAACCGGCTACGAGAAACCGAGGATCTTTGAGGGCCAGTTGTTCGCTTATGTCTGCGCGAACCTTGGGCGTTGCAGTAGCGGTCAGCGCGATTATCTGCGGATGACCGAGCCGCTCTACGGCGTCTTTCAGCCTCAGATAGTCGGGCCTGAAGTCATGTCCCCAGTGAGATATGCAGTGCGCTTCGTCAACTGCGAACAACCTCACCTCGACGCTCGCGATGGCATCCATGAAGGCCTGGCTGCGGAAGCGCTCGGGCGCTACATAAACAAGTTTGTAGAGGCCTCGTCTAATCTCACTGAGCCGTTTGTTTGTTTCAGCGTACCCAAGCGAGCTGTTGATAAATGTAGTGGGAATATCGCGGGCCGCGAGCGCGTCGACCTGGTCCTTCATCAGCGCGATGAGCGGCGAAACTACAAGCGTGACCCCGTCGATCATCATTGCCGGCAGTTGATAGCAGAGCGACTTGCCGCCGCCGGTGGGCATGACTACTACTGCGTTCTGACCGGCGAGCACGGAATCGATGACTTCGGCCTGGCCTTCGAGAAAATCGGTAAAGCCAAAATGGTGTTGAAGAGCCTCACGGGCTCGGGCGACGCTGATCAAGCTGGATTCCTCACGTACGCGTTAGGGCGGCGAAGCGATTAGGATCGGAGAGGGTCACTCCGATGTGGCCGCAAGAAACGTTGAGAGTGTCAAAAACTTATCGCTTTATTCGCAGGCCAAGAAAGAAAACAGGCCTGAATATCTTCCACCAATCGGTTATCGCCCGCATCTTGGTGTAAGCGATGCCGTCGGTCTGTGGGTATTCGATCGTTACCGGGACTTCGACGACTTTGTGTCTCAGTCGCAGAGCCTTGAAGAGCAAATAAGGTTCAAGCTCGTAGCGGTCGAGCCAGTCTTGCCACAGGTTTATTCGCTTGTCGTCAAACAACGAGACCTTGATTGCGCGGAAGCCGCTCGATGCATCCGTAACTCGGCGGCCGCAAAAAAGCGAAAACAAAAGCGTGTAGCCTCGTGTGCCGAGTCTTCGGCGCAAGGGCATTCCTAGATACTCACCGCCATCGAGATAGCGCGAGCCTTGAGCAAGCACCGCGTCGCCTCGGATGATCGGATCGAGGAGGCGAGGTATCTGTTCGGGAGGAGTCTTTCCGCCGCCCGATACTACGACAACTATTTCGAAGCCGTGCTCCATGGCGTAGTCGATTCCGCTGCGGATCGCCGCACCGACGCCGCGATTAGCGCCGCTACGAATGACCGTGGCTCCGGCGCCGTCCGCGTGATCGGCGGTGTCGTCGGTCGAACCATCATCTACTACCAGGGTGGTTTCTACCCAGTCGCCAGGCACGGCTTTGACGACTCGCGCGATGCGCTCGCCTTCGTTCCACGCGGGAGCGACACACAGCACTCGCGGCCGCGTCGTCGGGTGCGCGACTCCCTCGCGTGCTTCGCGGAGGTCGATTATACCTGCCCCCTCATCGCGCGCGTCGTTGTTGACTTCGGCCGTGGTGACATCGACATTCACTGTGAAGTCTCTTTTAGCCATTGATACGTTCGACGAAGACCCTGCTCGATTGTGAAAGTCGGGATCCATCGAAGCTCGCGGCGGATCTTCTCAATGTTCACCACCCGGCGACGAATGTTGTCGATGTCACGGCGGTCGATGTAAGCAGGCTCGACTTTCGCTCCGGTTATCTCCACTATCAGACGCGCGAGCTGATTGACGGTTACCTCGCGCCCGGTCCCAACATTGTAGACTTGCCCATCCGCCTTGGGGCTGACGCCCGCCAGCAGCGTCGCTTCGACAACGTCGTCGATGTAGGTGAAATCGCGAGTCTGTTCACCGTCGCCGTGAATGCGGGGGGATTCACCTCTCATTGCGGATTCGAAGAACTTCGACACGACCCCGCAGTAAGGATTGTCGGGCCGTTGCGCCGTGCCGTAGACATTGGAGTAGCGAACGACAGCCGACGACAGTCCGTAGCTTTCATAGAACGCTTTGCAGTAATTCTCGCCCGCGAACTTTGACACGGCGTACGGGCTCAGCATGTTGGTCGCATCGTCTTCGTTAATCGGCAAGTAGCGCGGGTTGCCGTAGACAGAAGTCGACGAGGAATATACCACCCGCGGGATGTTCAACTCGCGTGCGGCCATCAGCACGTTGAGAGTCCCGCCAATGTTGACCTCGTAGTCTTCGCGAGGGTTCCTGGTCGAGACGATAATGTTGCGAGCGGCAAGGTGAAAGACCAGGCTCGCGCCCCTCACCACGTCGCGCACCAGATCGAACTCGGTCACGCTGCCGTGCACGACTTCAAGGTCCGAATCGCCGACTGGCAGGTTGCTGTTGTCGCCAGTGTAGAAGTCATCGAGGACAACGACGCGTGCGTTCTCTACAAGCAGTCTGCGGACGACATTTGATCCGACGAAACCCGCGCCGCCGGTCACGACTATCCGTCGACCGGCGAGATTCTCGGAGTAGTTCATTGTGGCTCACTCAGTCGGCCCGACATTGCTGCAATGACGCACCGCGAAAGACTAAGGTGTAGTCGAGGCTGTAACGGACAGGGAAGAATAGCATCAGGTGACGGTTGGGGGCTAGTAATTAGAGAGGCGCGATCAAGTAGAGGGAGAGACTCAGCCTGGGAATAGCGTGATATAATCGCGGAGTGCTACGTCGAGCTGGCATCTATATTCACATCCCCTTTTGCGCACGCAAGTGCACTTATTGCGATTTCAATACGACGGATTTTTTTGAAGAGTTGGCCGGGCGATATATCAGCGCCGTGAGCCGCGAGATCGCCTACTGGGGTGAACACCTCGCCGAACAGGCGGGAGATCGCGCTTCGGTGGACACGATATACTTTGGCGGCGGGACGCCCTCGATAGTTGCCGCTCAGCAACTGGACGAACTCGTCCGCTCTTGCCGTGCGGCGTTTGTTGTGGAACGCGACGCGGAAATTACTATCGAAATCAATCCATCGGCACTTTCCAGAACGAAGGTCGATGGGTGGTTGAAAGCCGGGATAAATCGCGCGAGCGTAGGCGTCCAGTCGTTCCTCAACCGCGAGCTCGTATCTCTGAGCCGTACGCACACTGCGGATGACGCGCGCGACACGATCGCGCTGCTTCGAGAAGCGGGATTCGAAAACATCAGTCTCGATTTGATCGCGGGACTTCCCGATCAAAGCCTGAAGGATTGGGAGTTGAACCTTCGCGACGCTCTGGCGCTCCAGCCCGATCATTTGTCGCTCTATTTGCTTGAGATCAAAGATGGCACGCAGCTTTATAGTCAACTAAAGCGCGGGCTTCGGCCGCTGCCCGATGATGACTTAGCTGCCGAGATGTATCGAATGATCTGCGACGTGACGCAGGCGGCGGGCTACGATCATTACGAGATCTCAAATTTCGCTCGCGTTTTTGAGGGCGACTCAGCCGAACAGGTCAGCCCGCTCAGGTCGAAGCATAATTTGAAATATTGGACCGGAGCGCCGTTCTATGGCATAGGATGTGGCGCACATTCTTACGACGGCATCGCTCGATGGGTCAACGTTTTGAAGACTGAAACATACATCGAAAGAATCACGGAGAGCGGAAACGCGATTGCTGACCGCAGCGAGCTTAGTGAAGCGGACCGCGCGTCTGAAGCGCTATTCATGGGACTGCGGTTGAAGGAAGGTGTAAGCCTAGCGGAGTTCCACGCCGAGTATGGTGTTGACGTGATAGGGCGCTACGGCGACGAACTGCCGCGACTGGCCGAGGCTGGGTTAATCGAAATCGGCGGCGGCCGGTTGGCATTGACCGACGCCGGACGTTTGCTTTCCAACGAAGTCTTCGTATCATTTGTCTGAGATCTTTAGTAAACTGAGAGGCGCAAAGGCACGAACACAAGGCGAGGAACGTTTCTTAGTTGTCAGCTCGAACTCTTGGGGATTTCACATGTCACTCAAGTTGAAGGCAGAAGCGGCAGTGGTTCTCTGGGTGATCGTCGCATCGGCGGCGCAAATACAAGCCCAGAGCGGCCGAATGCGCGATCAGTCAAAAGCTCCTCAACGTCGCGATGACAAAGAACCGATTCGCCTCCGCGTTGAGGAAGTCTTGCTACCGGTCAGCGTGCGCGCCGACTTCGGCAAACTCCCTCCCAACCTTCAGCGAACTGATTTCATTCTTATCGAAGACGGAAAGCGCCAGGTGATTAACTCAGTCATGCACATGCCCGCGAACATCCTGTTCATACTCGACGCCGGCGGTGACAGCACGCTCAAGAACCTTAATCTCAATCGCGACCTTGCGTTGAAGATGGTCGACTCGCTGGGCGAGCAAGATCAGGCCGCGGTGATCACCTATGCCGATAAGACCAATCTGCTGTCGCAGTGGACGGGCGACAAGGAAGCCCTGCGTCACGCGCTCGAATGGAAGTTTAAGCCCGGGCTAAAGTCGGATTTCTACCGTAGTCTTCTTTATGCTGCCGAACAGGTTCTGCCCAAAGTGAGCGGGCCTCGCAGCGTTGTGATTATGACCGACGGCCTAGACTCGTTCAATGAACTGGACTTTGAAAAGGTCCTGAACACGCTTCATCGGGCGCGTGCAACCGTCTACGTTGTAAGCCAGAACGAGATGTTACTGCGTGAGTTGAAGCCGCGTGCCTTTAATGCGCTCTCGTGGTATGAAATGCTCGATCCCGGGGCTCGCAAGCGGATCGAGAAGCTGCGCGCCTATTATCGCCAGCTCGAAGCGGCTGAAATCACTCTCAAAGGACTCGCTGAAGAAACCGGCGGCGCGATTTGGAATCCCGGCACTCGCGCAGAGTTTGGGAAGCTCAGCCCCCAGATCGTCACCGAGATTGGCACCGAATACATATTTGCCTATTCAACGGAGCGCCCGCCTGACGACACAAGGTTTCACGCGATCAACGTTTACGCCACCAAGCCGGGATTGCAGGTGCGCGCGCGACGCGGGATTTACGCGAACGTCATCGCGAAACGAGAAGATAGAAAAGGCGAACAAGCGGAAGGTGAAGTTGCAGAACGAACCGGGGACAGGGTTTTCGTTCAAAGATCCAGCCTGTAAAGTCAGGTCTCCGCCTCAAGCTAAATGCGTAGTTAGCAACTCATTACAGAGGAAAGTAACTTTCGGAGGTCTCCTTGTTAGTCCAACAGAACTATCTAGGTGCGGTTCTTGGAAACTACCGTTGTCTGTTCTTTCTTCTCGAAGATTGTGTTGAGGAACAGACGCAACCGATGCGGGAACTCAATCTGCTTCTCGAACGATTTGCTAGGACTCAAAAAAAATCTGGTGCTCTGGTGCGCCCCTTTGCAGCAGACGTCGAACAACCGGGAAAAGAGATTCTTGGCAAGGACCGGACACCAGAACAGCATGGACAGCTTGATAAACACCGGGCCTGCTCATGATCAATGTTGATTTCGATACTTTTAATCCGCAGATTCATCCGTGGTTCCATCTGCATTTTGGTGAGAAGCTCAAGGAAGGCATTCAAGGCGCATACAAATTCGAAGGCAGTTTGAAGAAGCTTGCAGAGGGTGTGCGAGATCTAAAGAAAGACATCTTTTCGGCAGCCGAGGCTATTAAGCACGAAATCCAGCTTTCGGAAGCGGCGAAGGTATTCGAAGCGAAGCCAGGAATCTTGGGTTTAGTATTGAGAAGTGGCTATTCTTGAGTCCACTTTTCTACTCTGATATACTCCACCCGTGGACCCGCAGGCGGGTTGGCTCAATCGTTCCGACCTCTAGGGCTACTGGCGAGCCGGGAAGTTGCACACAATGATTGATCTTGAAATCTACACGGACAAGATTGCTGAAAGCGGCCGGCGACTGATTCGCAAGGCTTACGAAGAGGCGCGGGGCCGCGACCACAATCAGCTTGCGCCTGAGCACCTCTTCCTTTCGATCTGCGAGGTAGAGCGGCCATTCTTCAACGAGGTTATGCAGAGTCTAAACCTGGATCCGCAGGTAGTCATACAGGCGCTCGAAACCAAACTTGATCAGCGCGACTACCTCGGCCGTGGGATGAAGATATCCGAGCCGCTGAGAACTTTGCTGTCCAACGCGTTGAAGCACTCGCGTGAGCAGGGACGCAGGCTCATAGAGTCTACAGATCTTTTCTATGCATTGTTCACGGATACGCACAGCTACCCGGTCGAGCTGCTGAGGCGCCTTGGCGCTGACCGCGAGATGGTGATGCAGAAGATAACCACGCGGGTCCGCAGCCACGAAGAGAAGGAAGAAAAGTACCGGCGTCGTTATGAGCTTCCGCCCTACCTCAAACATTTCGGCGTTAGTTTGAACAAGCTAGCTCGTCAAGACAAGCTGCCGCCGGTCATCGGACGCAACGAAGAAATCAGGCAGATCGTCGAGATACTCTGCCATCGCGAACGCGCGAACTCGCCGATGCTCGTAGGTGAAGCAGGAGTCGGCAAGACGGCCGTCGTCGAGGGCCTGGCGCGCAAGATCGAGCTTGAGCCGGAGATCTTGCCCCAGCGACTGCGCAACGCCCACATCGTTCAGCTACAGATGTCTGGAATCGTCGCAGGTACTATGCTGCGAGGAATGTTCGAAGAACGAATCCAGGGGATCATCAGCGAGGTTAAGGAGCGGGATAACCTGGTTCTGTTCATCGACGAGGCCCATACTATCATAGGCGCCGGATCGGCTCTGGGAGCCAGTTCGGACGCAGCCAACATGTTCAAGTCCGTCCTGGCGCGCGGTGAGATTCGAATCATTGGCGCGACGACCATGACCGAGTACAAGGAGTACATCTCCGACGACGAAGCACTCGCTCGAAGGTTTCGGCTTGTTAAAGTCGACGAGCCCTCGGTTGAAGACACGCGCAAGATCATCGCCGGCGTGCGCCCTAGACTCGAACGCAACTACTCCGTCACAATTTCCGACGAAGCCATCGAGACCGCGCTTGAAATGGCGCCTCGTTATGTTCGCAACCTGCACCTGCCGGATAAGGTGATAGGCTGGCTCGACACGGCTTCGGTTAAAGTTGAGATCAACCAGCTCGAGTCATCCGAGGTCCGGTCCGAGCATATCATCGACGTGATCAGCCAGGAGTCGCGCATTCCTCGCGACATGATTTTCCGCGACACCAACGATCGTTTCGCGCATATGGAGAGTGCGCTTTCGGCGCGAGTGATCGGCCAGAAGGAAGCGATCAAGGCGGTGGCTCAACGGCTGCGGCTTAACAAAGGTCCCCTCAAGGAGAACTTCTATAAACCCGATGGGGTGCTTTTGTTTCTTGGTCCGACCGGCGTCGGCAAGACGGAGCTCGCAAAAGCGGTCGCCGAGTTTATGTTCGGCGATGACGATAAGATGGTCCGCATAGATATGTCCGAATACCAGGACGGGACCATCGCGATCGAGAAGTTGATCGGCATGCCCCGCGGCATTGTCGGCAGCGAGAGAGGCGGTATATTGACCGAGCGGCTCCGTGACAACCCGTACACCGTGCTTTTGCTCGACGAAATTGAGAAAGCTTCTACCTACTTGCTAAATCTGTTCTTGCAGGCATTCGACGAAGGATGGATCACCGATGGCCGGGGCAAGAAAGTTTATCTGTCGGATGCTATTGTCATTATGACTTCGAATCTCGGGTCGGATAGTTTTAAGAAATACATGAAGCCGCTGGGGTTCGGCACCAAGACGCTTGCCGACGTCAAGCAAATAAAGCGAGAAGTCATTAAGGCGGCGGAGGAGCGCTTCTCACCTGAGTTCCGCAACCGGATAGATGAGATCGTGGTGTTCTCGCCGCTCACTCGAGATGAAGTAAAGCAAATCGCCGAGTTGTACCTCGGCATCATCAAGCGCCAGATGAAACGGCAGGGCAAGGAGCTTGACGTTAGCGAGAACGCGGTTGTGTACCTGGTTGAGAAAGGTTTCAGTCCGACTTACGGAGCGCGCTTCCTCAAGCGCACAATTGACGAGCTGGTCAAGCTGCCGATGACTACAAGATGGAAAGAGGCAAACAGCTTCTATGTGGACTTTGTAGACGGCGAGTTGAAGATAAACGCAAGCTGACCAGCCGACAGCATCCTAACGGCTGAGTAGTTAAGAGCGGCGCAAGTCTTACTTGCGCCGCTTTTGCGTCCGGCAGCTTTTGGCCTGTCGAACTAAGTAGAGCGGCGGGGCACTCGGACAAAAAGAACGAAGCGAGGTTATTAGACACCGCAAACTGAAAGTGGCTATTGGCGCGAGATCGGCCGCGTTCAGATAAGTTGTTTAGCGTGCATCAGTTCGGCTGATGAGCGGCGATGCCACGACCCTTGCCCTTAGCAGGGCGGAACTTGAGACGCCTCATGGTGCTCTGTTTTCAGGCCATCAGCACGACACGAAAAGAATTAGCAACCCCTCGGCGCGAACTGGCGGTCAGAAGCTTTGCCGGGAAACCTGAACGGATAAGTTACTGGAAACAAGAGAGATGTAGGGGTTATTACGAAAAAGAAAGTATTGACGTATTTCGATAAGCAGGAATAATGGATCGTTCGTCTTGTAGCCTCTTCGGTCTGGCCCCATTAAAAAGCCCACGAAACTAATAAGAGCCCTGGTGTTGCACGTGATGGTGCAAAACGTGGGCCTAATGAGCGCTTCGCGTGAAGCATTAAGGAGAATACTCGCATGAGAACAACAATCAAGCAGCTCGTAAAGCTGGCATCCCTGACAATCATCCTGAGCGTGACCGCGGTAGTAGCATCAGCTCAAACTACAGGAACAGTCACCGTCAACGGAAGCGTTGCCAATTCGGCGGCGATACGCTGGTGGTCATACACGGCGTTGAATAGTGAAGCCGGAGCCAACGCGCCCAATACCCAGAACAGTCCATTGCTTTTCACATTGAGCATGGGCGATGTATCGCCTGCTAATACTAGTTCCTATGCCGGCGGAACCGTAAAGATGATATTGAGGAGTAACGCGGCCTACGCAGTCTCAGCCCAGGTAACGGCGTCTAGCGGCTTCGGAGCAGCGGCTTCTGGCGACATCACACTGTCCGATATCGGCTTCGGCGTTGGGAACCTGACGAATTCAGGCGTTTTGGTCAGCGGCGATCCCGCAGCGAATTCCATTATAGCAGGATCGTTCGGCAACGATCCAAGTGCCGCATCAAAGAACGGCGATGGGGTTCCAGCCTTTGCGACCTCATTGAACAATGTTTCTGCGGCAACGCAGGTACTGAGCGGGCCGCGCATTTCTAAGGCGGGATCGGTCAACTCGCCGAACAATGGACTGTTGGTGGACACAGTATACGCCGTTGGCCCCCAGTTCTTCACACCGACAACTTTTTCAGCAACGGTTACCTACACCATCACGACACCCTGACTCCCAGTAAGGATGGATGAAGGAGCAAGCTTTACGCGAGCGCTGAATGAAGTTCCGTACGCTAGGGCCGCCTCATTTGTGTGAGGCGGCGCTTGCTGTGGTAAACAAACGGTAAGTGAATATCAGCGGAGGGAAAGCCAAGCGATGAGGTCGAATTTAAGAGTGCGTCCGGCCGCAAGAACGATCGGACGACTAATGACGTCAGCTTTGGCGATTCTGAGTCTTGGTGTTATGGCTTTGTGTCAAAGCCTGCCCAATCAGAGCGAGTCAAAGATACCGAAACTCGACGACATAGCAATATCACCGTCGCGTATCGAGTTGCCAATGATGCCTGGAACGGAGAAGACCGTTGTGGTCAACCTGATCTATACAGCGGACGTAGGCAATGGCCAACCGACGCGAGTTATCGCATATCTGGGCGATTGGGGTATTTCGCAGAAAGGCAAAGTGATCTTCTATCCTGCTGGCTCGCAGCCGGAATCCGCCTGTTCATGGCTGGTCTACAGTCCGACAGAAGTGACGGTGCAATCGGGTCGAGTTCACCCGATCAGAGTGACTGTCTCTGTGCCAAAAGATGCGGCGCCCGGAGATCATCTCGCGGCGCTATTCGTAGAACCGCGACCAGAAACCATCAAGCTGGAAGAGAATCGAAAACAGTTACAGGTGAAGTTCCGTCTGGCGGCCGTGTTCTACATAATGGTACCCAACCTCACGAAGAAGGGAAGCCTGGCGAGCCTGAAGTCGGAAGCTGGTGAAACCGGCATAGTTGTAACACCAAGACTGGAGAATTCCGGAAATTCTCACATACGGCCAACATACTCAATCAAGGTATTGGACCACCAAGGCAAGACAGTCGTAGAGACTGCAGACACTGAAGCATTGCCGGTGCTTGCGAAGAGCGAGATGGAAATGCCGGTCACAATAGAGAAGAAGTTGCCCGCGGGCAATTATTCTGTTCGTTATCGAGTACGGTTTGACGATGGCGGAGCGATCACAGAAGGCCAAGCGGACATGCTGGTACAAGAGAAGCTAGCTCAGCACCTCGCTCCGGCAAAAACAATCGCAGGTCAAGGAGCGCAGTCTAACAAGAAGTGAATTAGAACAATCCCGCAAAATGCTCCTTATATATCGCCCCAAAGAAGCCCTCATGACTGGGTAAATAAGCACTGAGACTTCAAGACCCAGTGAAGAGAACAATATGAAGAAAACCCTTAGGCAGCTTGCCCGGCTTTCGTTGCTTACAGCGATGCTTACACTTACGGCTGTAGTTGCGAATGCGCAGACAACAGATAGCGGCTCAATTACTCTTCAGGGTAGCGTGTCCGGTTACGTCGAGGTTAGAGCGGGCGGAGCCGCGACCTTGGCCAATAATTCAGGTGGTGGCATAACGAACAATAAGAGCAAGGGAGACAATTTGAACAACCCGACGACGCTGACAATCGACTTCGGCGAAGTCGGGCCGTCAAACACCGCCAGCTTCGTCACTGCTACAGTACCGCTTAGGCTGAGAAGCAATGTGTCGTACACTCTGAAGACAAGCGCAGCGGCGATGACTTATGGCAGCGGGATCCCTGACGCCAGTTCGGTGACACTAGCCGATATAGGATTCGGCCTCTCCACCGCTACTCGCGATAGTGGTGGCGGGGTTGCTGGAGGGAGCGATACGATAGCGGCGTTAGCCAGCGGCGATCCCACTTTGGGAGCAAATGGATCAGTAGACGCCGTGACGGGCAGATATGTTTACAACGCCAACCATTCGCTCGCTAACTACACTACCAGCACGACCGTGCTGACCGGTCCTCGCATTATGGATGCGATGGTTCCGGGCGGGAATACAAATGGACTGGTGGTGACAACCATCATGTCAATCAAGCCTCAGTTCTTTACACCGGGCAGTTTCTCGACATCGGTGACTTTTACAATCTCGAATCCGTAGGGGTCGACAACGTGTACCTTTTAAGTCAAGCTATTAACCGCTTTCGCGGGTTGTTGGGACACCGCGAGAGACAACTGGATACAGACGCTCTTCACGAAGGAACCGGTGCCCGATTAGAGTCAAGCGGGTTACTAAATGAATAGATTACGCGTATTGGTCGTTCTGGCTTTGACCTGTTGTCTGGTGTTCAGCACCGTTCCTCCTGTGCTAGCTGCGGCATGGGACATGGGAAGCGCCGGACTGCCGACAATTACCGGCAGCGTCGGTGGATCAGTGACCGGTACCTCGACCTTGCTCTCGAACCTCGTGGTAACAGTTAACTTCGGAGAGCTGTCGCCCATAAACTCAAATCAGATTGTGAAGGTCGTGATACCAATCGCGTTGCGCAGCGACAGCGAGTACCAAATGGCAGTCTCGCGACTGGGCTCCGTCGGAATCGATCCCAATTCAGTCCAATTCTCCGACATCGGCATCGGCATACAGAATCTGCGACCGTATGGGAATAGAGCAGCAACGTGTGGCGTCAATTCAACAATTCAAAGTCCGTTCAATAACGATCCATCTTCAACCTTCACGATCAACGGCGCGACAGGCCGGGCGCAATACTCATCATCGCTAGCGAACCTTGGGATCTCTACCGTGGTACTCAACGGCCCACAACTGAGTGAGAACTTTGGCGCTAGCGGTCAAAATGATGGATGGGCGTTTGATGCCATTCTTGCCGTCAAGCCCCAGTATTACACGCCAGGGGTTGTCGGTGTTATTACATTAACTTTCACGATTTCATCGGGCTCAGCGTTTCCCTGCACTTAGACACCAACTATCGTCTCTATCAAGTGCTATTCATTTAGGAGGACGCAGGTGAAGAACACCAGGTGGCTGTGGACAACCATCGGGGGAATATTGGTTCTCCCGTTGCTGGTTCTAGGTCAGGCACAAGCCCCGCCGGCTCAACTGTCATCGCAGCCGCCCACGGAAGATGGCATAGGAGTGGCGCCCGCGCGATTTGAGCTGCCGATGTTGCCCGGCACTGAAAAGACTGTGGTTGTGAACGTGATCTACAATTCGGCGTCAAGTGAATCGCAGCCTTGCCGGTTGGTCGCCTCTCTTGGCGATTGGACGATCTTGAACAATGGCGATGCGGAATACTACAAGGCCGGCACTCAGCAGAACTCGGCGTGCTCGTGGCTGACCTACAGCCCTGCCGAAATGACTGCCCTACCCGGCAGAGTTCATCCGATTAGAGTTACGATCTCCGTCCCAAAGGATGCAATACCGGGGGACCACCTTGCTGCGCTCTTCGTAGAATCGCGTCCTGACAATTTGAAGCTGGACCAGAACAGACGACAGGTGATATTGCGGTTCCGCATGGCTGCATTGTTTTACATAATGGTGCCACGGCTAACGAAGAAAGGCTCGCTGCACAACTTGGTTGCGCAGGTGAGCGAGCAAGGCATCGTCGTGATACCGACTCTCAGAAACGAAGGCAACAGTCATCTCCGCCCGCTCCACTCGGTAAAGATAGTAGACAGCGCAGGAGTGGTTGTTGCCGAACTTCCCGCGAGCGAATCAATGCCCGTGCTCGCTGGCGCTGAGATTAGCCATCCGCTGGTGATTCAAAAGTCCATACCGCCGAGTACTTATTCAATCCGTTACAGAATAGACTTCAAAGACGGCAATCCGATTACGGAAGGTCAGACCGAGCTAGTAGTGAAGGATAGATTGGCACAGAAATCTCTCGGTTAAGGCTTCTGCGCGGTTGAAGCGAAGCTCTTTACTTTAACCTCGACTGGCTTGGATGCTACTGGAAAGTTTGTGTTGCCAGTTTCGCTGCCGGCTTTCACTATTACCTGAAGAGAACCGGCTGCCGATCTAGTGTTTTCGGGCAGCGTCTTTTCATCAACCAGAACGATGTGCTCGCCGGGCGGAAGGTCGCCCAGAACGAACTCGCCCTGGGCATCCGTCAAAGTATCGCGCCCGCTTCCGGTCACGACCCGCACGTCCGCTAACGGCTGCTCGCCCTCGTCAATCTTGCCATTGCCGTTGAGGTCCATCCATACAACTCCCTTGATGCGTCCGGTGCGAACCAGTCGAAAATCAACTATCATGTCGCGGCCGGGTTTCAACGCGACGGTGTGCTGCGCGCTGGTAAGCAAAGTCAGATCGGCGCGGACTGAGAGCAGATCCATATAGATCTGATGCTCTCCCGCTTTTACGTTCTCAACTCTGAAATCGCCGTTGCGATCTGAAACCTCGTAGTAGCTGCCATCCACTCGTACCTGCACGCCCTCTTGTGGTCTATCTACGCCGGGATCAAACTGACCGTTGAGATTTATGTCTTGATAAACTTTCCCGGAGAGCGCGCCAAATGATCTTATTTCGGCAAGCGCCCCGTACTGCGCGGCTTCAGCTCTGCGCGTTCGCAGCAACGCTCCGCGAAGCTGCACCATTATCTGCGGACCGCTTGGAGTGTTGATGTAAGAAACCTGAAGCGTTTGTTGGAAAGGCAATTGCACCGTAGCGAGAGCACGCTCGACCAGGGCGAGTTGTGACCCGGTCATCGCATAGCCGAGGCCCGCGCCAAACGTCACGCGCTTGCTGAGGAACGACGATGCCATCCAGTCGACTTCGCCGCCCAGGCTTCCTCCGCTTCCGAATGATTGGCTGACCTGCAATGTGTTAGAGTCGTTGATTTTCATCATCGCTCCCACCGTTACATTCGAGCTGGGAGGCGTCATATCAGGAGTGCTCGCAGTTTCAAGATTCAAGAACTGCCCGTTTAGAATTCTTGTGAAGTTACCAAACAAGCGCCAGCTCCTGAACTCCTTCGTAGCGTTGAGCAGCGTATAAGCATTCGCGCCGGTGAGACTGTTGTTTGCCTGCGTGTGTGTGAAGGTAAATGTCGGCCAAATCCCGCGAGGATTGACGCTTACGGTCGTAGTGATTGAACGGTCAACCTGGCCAGGCTGCCCCGCCTGGTTTGAAACCGGGATGGTTCGGCTAAAGGCATCAAGCAAGGTCCTTGATGTGCCAGTGAGCGATGTCGAGAGCCATTGTGCAAGCCGCCAATTGAAGCCGCCGGACACGAGATTCATTGGGGTGAATAAACCACCCGACTGCGGGCTAAGAAAATTCGAGCCTATATGAGTGTAACGGGCTCGGAGCGTGAAACCATCGCTCACGCTGAACGACTCCGACAAATCGATCAACGGCGCGAACCCATGAACCTCTCTTTTATTCGGCGTGATTCCGGAGAAGTTGCCTAGCCCAACGTCACCTTGAAACTGATTGCGGTGAGAGTTGAACTTGACGCTTCCGGTTGCCAGTTCCCCCCTCGTCATCGGGCCGCTAAAATACATCAGACCCGATGAGAATATTAGAAATCTGGGGTCAGTTGGCTTCTTGACTGACGGCCCGAATGTCGCGAAAGCCCCGAAGACGTTTGTGTCATATCGCGCTTTGGTGTGCTGTGGTGTTTCTATGGGCAATTCCGTTAACGGGTCCACTCTTACAATATTCGAGTACACGTCAGATATTGCGCGACCGCCGAACATAGTCACACGCACATTGTTGAAGGGTTGTTGAATCGAAACACCGCGAACCGCTGATGATAGAAACTCAAGATCGGTTCCGGTTCCGAAGTCACCCCCGACGAGTCGTTGCCCGTTCTCTCTTTCAAACGTGAAAGTGCTTCTGCGAAAGATCAACGGTCCCTGCGCGGTCCCTCCATCAAAGTTCGATAACAAATCGAAACGCCCATCCTTGATGCGACCGCTCGAATGAACCATGAAGTTGTGATTGAACGCGCTCGAGTACATATTAAGATTTGAAGAATAGTCAACTTGATAGAGTTCCCAAGGGGCGTGCTGTGCACCAGCTCTGACGGCTTCCGCCGTTGCAACGCCTCGTCTGATGCTCACAGTTCCGCTGGTCTTATCCAAGATTATGGAAACGTCGAGGAGCGGGGCTAGTATCTCTATAGGCAGCATCAACTCATCGGGGTTAGGCGGGAAAACAATGTCAGCCGTATCCGAGACGACCAGAACAATCGAGCCGTTTTCTCGAACCTGATTCAGCCGGGCATCGAAGCTTGCAACGATCCCGGTTTGTCTATGAACTTCCAGGTTGCGAGCCACAGCATCAACCCTAACGCTATCGCCGAGCGCACGTGCGACAATAATTGCGGGAAGAAACATTCTGTTGCCGCGCTGCTGTGGAAGGCTGAATGAGCCAGTCAGCGGCCGGTCGGCAACGACTATGGTTGCGTTCTTGGGCAGATCGCTGATCTGCGCCGCCCTAGCTTGGGAGACGTAAGTACCACCCGCCGGCCAAGACAGAACCCAACACAGACCAAGCACAAGGATGGCGCCAATTAATTTGCGAACGTTCATTGCTGGCTATTGCGGAGCAAAAGGTCGGACAGAAACTCTGTAGGGGTATGAACTTGAGCCAGTTAATTATAGAAAAGAAAACCATTTGTCGCAATAGTTTCTTTTCAAGTGGGGGAATGGTGTACGCGAGTATTGAAGACTGATGAATCCCTGACTCAGCAAAAAGGAGAGATCGAGGTTGTTCATCCGGAGTCGCGCGTATGTGGACGCTCGGAACAGCCTTTTCACCGCCGGGTGTCCTAGGTGTCCCCACTCTTCTTTTCTGATTCTCCGGGCTGGATTAGATACTTGCTTTCGCTGGCGGGTAGCGACCTGTCACGCTTACCCCGATAGGGAATATACATGGCGATTTTTATTTGCTAAGCTCGGCACTCTTGTTCTCTTATGCAAAGGAGTCGGCTCACGGCGGAATCATTGGTAGGTATTCTTACGAGGCCTGACTGTTGCACAGTAAGCTTTGCGGATCGACGAGGTTCGGTCCTAGAAGGTTAATGGGGAACGCTCATCGCGAAATGTTGAGTTTTTAGGCTTGCATCACACTAAATCGCTGCTATGAAACGATACAGCACTACATTTTTCGTGTACGTCTTTCTAGCATCTGCTGTATATGCGCCATGTGCTCAGCGAGAGCAAGGAACCACGACGATCACCGGAAGAGTCCCTTCTGCGGTTCGGCTCTCGGTTCGCCAAGGATGGCAACCATCACCAAACCAATCTGCTGCCGGACTGCACTTTTCGGCGGATTCGGCCAGCGTCAATTCCGTGCAAATCATTTTGAGCGGCAATGGGCCCAGTGCCACATCGCAGGTGGTAGTGCCGCTTGAAATGCGAACAAACCAGGCATACGAGTTGAGGCTCACGCTGATCTCTTCCGAAGGGGCTGCTCCAGTTATATTTGCTTCAATCGGATCAGTTAGTCCAAGCGGAACACTAGTCGCTCCGCGAGCTGTAGAAATCTCGCGCGATGAAAACTCGATTGATCTAATGCGTTGCCTCAGTCCTGTAACTGCGCTTCGCGGCAGCCGCATTTCGGTTCGCGGTAATTTTACAACCCCGACCAATGCACTGCTGACCGATCTAAATCTATCTCTCTCCCCAGATGGTGCGACACCAGGTTATTGGCGTGCTTCGTTCCGTATCTCACTCCACGGGTCGTCTTAGCCCCATAATTGCTGCCCTAAGTAAACGTGTTGCATTGAATTTGAGCACGACGGTCAGCTTACTCAGTCTGGAGTCTCTGACCATCCTGACCATTCTCACTCCGCGCTACCTATGGTTAGTGCTAACCCAACGTGTTGCTTTTTGCGGTTAGACCACGAGTCTTATATAATCCCGTTTTACAGTCTCAACTACCTGGCTCGTGCGCGCGCAACTCCGGAGGGCTCTTGTTAAGATCATCGAAGTCATTGGCTCTTGTTCTATTGATTGCAACCGCTACGATAACGACAGCGACGGCAGCGCTTCAGGAACAAGACGAGAACGATCCAGCGAAGGCCGCCGCGCTACTGCGCGACGCAATAGCCGCTAGAGGCGGCGACGCCTATTTGAGGATTCGCACCGTCGAGAGCCGCGGCCAATACACGCCGTTCGAGAAGGGCGTGTCAGGCGATCCGTTGAGCTTTGTGGACTACATTGCTTATCCGGGCCGCGAGCGCACCGAATTTGATAAGGGCGACAGCAAATTCGTTCAGACCAATTCTGAAATCGCGAACTGGGTGTACGATGCCAAGCAGAAGATGATCCGGGATCAGAAGGAAGATCAGATAAAGCAGTTCCAGCAAAGTTCACGATATGACATCGACAACTTATTGAGGACGGCGTTCCAGCAGTCGGGCGTGAAGCTGGTTTATCTGGGCCGCCGGGAAGCTTGGCGCAATACTTTCTCCGAAGCGGTGCGCGTGGACTTCACCGACGGAGGCATCGCGACGTTGCACTTCGATACACGCACTAAGCTTCCGCTTATGATCGAGTACAAAACGGTCGGCGAAGAGGGGGCGGTCAACAATGAAGTGCGCTATTACCGGTGGATCGACTTCAGTGGGATAAAGTTTCCTACAATCCAGGATTTTTATCGCAATGGCAAACAGACCGCGCGGGTAGGTTTCGACACCGTGAGTTTCAACGTGAGTTTGCCTGACAAGCTCTTCGCCAAACCGGCCAACATTAAGGAAGTGAAGTGAGCCGATCGTGGCGCAGGCGGCCGCTTAGTTAATCCTCTCGAGGGTCCCTTGAGCGAAAGCATTGAAGCGCCGGCGCATTTTGTCGAGATCCTGCCCAACCTCCTCCAGGTCTTTGAGCATTTCGTCGAGTTTGTCGAGCTGCCATTCCGGATCGAAAGGCATCGAGGAGAGATGGACTTCCATACCCGCCAGACGCGCTTCGATTGAAGCGAGGTGGGACTTGGCCTCTCGCCACAACTCATCCACCGCCGCCAGGTACTCGCCGATACTGTCTTGAAAGTCAGACACTCTATAGCGGAGGTTGGCGAGCCCTTCCTTGAGGGTCTCGAGAGTAACCTTCTTCTTTTCTAGTTCATCGGACATCGTGGTAAGGGTTCCCGTGGCCTCTCTCGCTACCGTTATGCCGTTCGCGCTAGCTCGGGCTCATACGCGTCTACGCGACGGTCACCTCTTTGGCGAGATACACGTCCTGAATCGCATTGAGAATCTCGACGCCTTCCGGCATCGACTTCTGAAAGGCTTTGCGCCCCGAGATCAACCCCGTTCCGCCAGCGCGCTTGTTGATCACGGCGGTCTTAACGGCTTGCTGAATGTCGTTCTCACCCGACGCGCCGCCGGAGTTGATCAGACCCGCGCGGCCCATGTAGCAGTTCAATACCTGGTAGCGAGTCAAATCGATCGGATGATCCGAGGACAACTCGGAGTAGACTTTCTTGTGAGTCTTGCCGAAGTTGAGGGCGTTGTAGCCGCCGTTGTTCTCGGGAAGCTTCTGTTTGATGATGTCGGCTTCAATAGTGACGCCGAGGTGATTAGCCTGTCCGGTCAAATCGGCGGCGTTATGATAGTCGACCTCCTTGGTCTTAAACGCAGCGTTTCGCAGGTAGCACCACAAGACCGTGAACATACCAAGCTCGTGGGCTCGCGCGAACGCTTTGGTGACTTCCTGAAGCTGCCGCTTGGATTCCTCGGAGCCGAAGTAAATCGTCGCGCCAACTCCGGCGCAGCCCTGTTCATATGCTTGATCGATCGACCCAAAGATGATCTGGTCGTAGGTGTTGGGGTAAGAAAGGAATTCGTTGTGATTGAACTTGAGGATGAACGGGATCTTGTGAGCGTACTTGCGCGACACCGAGCCGAGCACGCCGAGCGTTGTAGCGACGGCGTTGCAACCGCCTTCGATTGCGAGCTTCACGATGTTCGCCGGATCGAAGTACTCGACGTTAGGGGCGAATGAGCCTCCACCTGAATGCTCGATGCCCTGATCGACCGGAAGGATCGATAGGTAGCCGGTACCCGACAGCCGCCCGTGACTAAACATCGTTCCGAGGTTGCGCAGCACCTGAGGCCGGCGATCGGTCGCTACCATCACGCGGTCTATGAAGTCGGGTCCTGGCAGGTGCAGCATCTCTTTGGGTACGGTTTTGCATTGGTAGGACAGCAGAGACTCGGCTTCATCGCCGAGGATTCGCTCGATGTCTTTGATCATATCGCCTCCTGTTGGCGCGCCAGCGCGAAAAGATGTTTAAGGAATGAGTTCTTCGGTTTTCCGGCTTGAACATTCTAAGCGCGGCTGATTCCGAGGTCAAACTCGATAGTGAAAAAGCCGCGAGTTTTTCCCGCGCCCAAAAGAGGATCTGAGATTGTTTACCCGCCCTGTAAGAAGCTTGGCTTGGTACTACCGACGACTGAATGAACTAAAGCGAGATGTTCTGGTGGGCGGGTTGAATCCGAAGCTCAACTAAGGCTTGCCCGTAGCTTTCTTGATCTGCTTCTTCATCTCGCGCCCGGCTTCGTCGATCCCTTTCTCTACATCGCGCAACACTTTCTTTGCCTTGTCCTCGATATCATGTCCCTCGGGCCATTCGAAGCCCGGGATCGGAGGCAGCTCGGGATGCTCGCCAGTGTGCGCTTCGCACGACTCCTGCGGTTGCGTGCCTTCGATGAAGTACTCGGAGCGCCGTGCGAGGCATTGATCTGTTGCGAGCAACCCCGTGGTGGGATCGATCTCCAAACTCACGAGGCCATCGGGCGGGGGCGGAAAGCTTTCGCCGCCAAGCTCGGGTCTCAACGCGAGAGCCGATTTCATAAACGAAGTCCAAATGGGCAAAGCCGACTTCGCCCCCTCGAGTCCAAGCTCCGAGTTGTCGTCGAACCCTACCCATACCACGCAGACTATGTTTGGAGTGTAGCCGGCAAACCAACCATCGCGCGATGTGCCGGTCTTTCCGGCGGCAGCTTTTTCGGTGAAGCCCATTGCTCGTGCGCGCGAAGCGGTGCCCCGATTTATCACGTCTTGCATGATGTTGGTCATCAGCCAACTGACCTCAGGTTTGAGAGTCTGCTGCGCTTGCGATTTTATTTCAGTCATACCGACACCGTCTGAGTTAGTCACCCGCTTGATCGGGCGCGACTCCGCAAGCCGCCCGCCGTTTGCGAACGCCGTGTAGGCCGAAGCTATCTGCAACGGCGTTGCTTCGGCAGTGCCGAGCGCCAAGGCAGGGAAGGGCTGAGGCCGTGGCAATCCCAACTTTTCGGCCATGCGCGCGATCTTTGAATAACCGACCTTCTCGGCGACGCGTACTGTAACGACGTTGAGCGAGTGCACCAGCCCCTCGCGGAGAGCGACCTCGCGGTTTGAGTACGTCTTGCCGAAGTTCTCGGGCGAGTAAGTCTGACCGCGGCCGTACAGAAACGTCTCCGGCGCGTCCATGAACATCGACGCCGGGGTGAACTTTTCTTCGGTCATATCGTCGTAAGCGCTGTTGAGTGCCGTAGCGTAAACAATCGGCTTGAACACAGAGCCAGGCTGGCGATTCGCATCAACCGCGCGATTGAGCTGGCTCTGACCGTAGTCGCGCCCGCCCACCATAGCCAGGATCTCACCGGTCTTCGCATTCAAAGCAACCAGCGCGGCCTGCAGCGTGCCCGGCGGGATCGGGTTCTTCTTGCGTTTGGCGAAGGTCGGATCAAGCGCGGTCAGCGTGTCGTTCACCGCTTTGTCGGCCGCCCGCTGAAGGTCCATATCGATGGTCGTGTACACGCGATAAGACTGGCGCGCTAGGTCCCGCGTTGGAAGCTCATTTACCAACTGCTGTTGCAAATAATCTACGAAATAGGGGGCGTCGATATTGGCTGCGCTGCGCTTGGCCTGAATTTTCAGATCAATGGCCTTCGCTTGCTCGGCTCTGTCCCGCGGGAGCAAGGCGGCCTCGACCATTGAGTCCAGCACCTGATTCCGCCGGGATTTCGCGCGCTCCGGGTCGCGGTAAGGTGAGTAGAGGCTAGGTCCGCGGATCATTCCGGCCAGGAACGCGCATTCAGGAAGGGTGAGATTGACCACGTCTTTGTTGAAGTAAGCTGCGGCCGCTTCGCCGACGCCGTTGATCGAATAGCTGCCCGACTGGCCCATATAAACTTCGTTCGAATAGAGCTGAAAGATTCCTTCCTTATTCAGCTTGGTTTCGAGCACGACCGCGATCATCATCTCTTGCGCTTTGCGCTTCAACGTGCGCTCGGGGGTAAGGAAAAAGTTCTTGACCAATTGCTGCGTAATCGACGAGCCGCCTTCCTGAAGCTGTCCTTCGCTCGCGTCGCGCCATAGCGCGCGCACGATGCCTCGGAAGTTGATGCCGGAGTGTTCGAAGAACTGGCGGTCTTCGATGGCGATCACCGCGTTGACGTAGTCTTTCGGCAGGTCCTTGAACGATACGAGCTTTTGTTTTTGCCGCTGCTTCTCATTCGAGATCGCGGTGACCAGCTCGGGCTCGAGGAGCGAGCTATCGAGATTGCGCTGTGTGTCTATGTCGGTGAGTTTAGTGACGCCTTTACCGCTCGCTCCGAACACAATGTTGAGGTTGGGAAACTTCCGCGTGCCATTGATGATCGCGCCGGCGCTTGTGCGAACTTCTATGACGTTGCCCTTGATTAGATACCGGCCGCGGTTCGAGTCGGCTTCCTTGGTCGACTCGACGTAGCCGATGCCGTCGAGGTAACTCTTCAAGGAAACGAGGGTCATACCTTGCGAGACGCGAATGGTGCGTGGCGCAGCGTAGATGCCGGTCGTTCGGACGATCACGTCGCCGCGAAAGCGCGAGTCGATCATCCTCGCATACTTGGAATAGAAAAACGCGAACACGGAAAAGAAGATGAGGGTGAGGATGCCAAGAAAGGCAAGCCGCATCGGTGTGAAAATACGGCGAATCAGCCTCGGTCGCGGCTGTTCTCTCTGGAGGACCCGCGTCTTAGGTTTTTGTGTGGCGGTTACCAAGGCTCTACGAACTTGCGTTCCTTTCAACTACGTCGGGCGGTTAGATTCCTGCTTACGCGATTTGGTTGTTGGCTATCGAATCAAAGTGCTAGCCGCCGTGAGAGCCAGGAAGACTGTAGCATTCAGAGTCGTGCGAAACAAGGCATCGAAAAAAACTAAGGATGCTTGAACAACGGAGCTTATGCTCGCAGGTCGCCCGCAACGCATAACCTGGTCTTGTTAATGGTGCACAAACGACTGCCGCATTCAAAGGTGTGTAAAGTGTTTAAGAGTGCGCAACGGCTCAGAGTAGTTATTGACACGGGTCTTAATTCAAACGACAGCGGCCCAAATTCTCTTACTCTTTCAGTTTTGTGGAAAGCTCGATCATCTTCTGATTTCGCGGGTGGTTCCAATCGCCTATTAGCCTGGCTGACAACCCGGAAATGTCAGCCAGCCATTCCATTTCACAAAACGAGTAGTGAAAAGGATCAGTGTCGAAATTTGTCACGATTCCTCCGGGTTGATGTTTGATGGGCGCAATATGCCCCGGAAACGGCGCCAGGAAGAAGGTAGAAAAAAATCTGCCGCCAGACTTTAAGACCCTACGAGCTTGTGCAAAGCAGCGGACTATGAGGTTCATATCCAAATGCGTGAAAACTGATTGAGCGATTGCAAAGTCGAAAGATATTCCGAAGCGATCAAACTCGAATTTGTCATTTACTAATAGATGTGGCTGTTTGCTTGTTAGTCCTTCCTGCTTAAGTTCGTGCCTCCCAGCCTCAATAAGAGATGCATTTATATCCAGTCCGTAATAATTGCCCGGATCGAGGTATTTGATAATGGGAACCCCACATCTAAGTGCGCCACATCCAACGTCTAGTAACTTATGGTCGGGCAATAACCCGTTCTGTTGTAAGAACTCAAATTGCAATTCTCCGATCTCAGACCAAAGACCGCCGACAAAAGTTCTATGTTCCCCCGCTAGTATTTCTTCCGGGGTTAATTGACGATCATAGTATCGATTAATACTTTTCATCCGACCCTCTCCATCGTAGCTTTACGTTCCGATCATACGATCCACTTGCGAGATCCACCGTTTTGTAGTGACAGGTTGATTCAAGAAGATATAAAAAGTTGATCGTCTCCCGCCAGCCCGAACCTGGGGTCCGGACCGACGTCAAGATTACCGGCTGTGAAAATGACTGGTGGCGAGGTCTCTCCGGTCACACTGTCCACGACGTAGATAGTGTGTTTCGTCGCATAGAGCGAAGGGGGTATTGACGCCATGATCGCATCATTGGCGACAACAGTGGGAAGAACGGATTGATCAAATACAAAGAGCAGGTTCCGGTTAACCCGGCTTGGGATTACTCGCATTGCGGACGTTCCGTCCGGCTGCTGGTTGAAGAGCTTGCCGGCAGCAGACTCGGTCGGATCAAAACTAACGATCTTCAAAGGTTCCGCGCTGGCCGTGATGGCAGGCCCCGGCACGATTGATCGCCAATCGATCTGGTCGGCAAGGGCCTGAGCAATGAGACGGCTACCTCTGCCATCAAGGGATCGTCGATGCGATTCCCAACAATCTGAAACAGGCTTAGCGGCGGGCTTCCGGTTGAAACCAGGGTGGTTTTTTCGAACGCGCCCTTCGTGCTGACCCTGTCGATAAATGCGTCCCTAGTGATGTGGCGCCCGATCAGAAATCCGCCGAGCGCGCTGCCGACCGCTATCAGTGAGATGAGAGTGACTAAAAAGGCATCGTGCATTGATCTGGACGCGCGCACGGACTGCTTGGTGGAGTTGGAAGGCATAATCACCGGGAGCGGACGAGCACTGATCTTCTTGGCAAAACCATTTTAGTCAGCCGGCTTTTCTAGGTTTGCTCCGTCTCAGGTAACCGCTCGGATACATTGTCAGTAAGAACCGCTCGCAGCGCCGATCGATTACGAACTCATCATTCTCCGAAAGGAATTTATCGACGGCTTCCATAGGGCCTGGACCAAAACCCGGATAAGCAGGGTGACCATTAACGTTCGTGTCTTCGACAATAAGATAATCGCCGGTTTGAACGAGTGGGCTGTAGGCGATCATCTCGTCATACACGTGGCCGACACTATGATCGGAATCGAGCACCACCATGGCGCGTTGGCTGCCCACGGCGTGTCGCACCTGCTGGATTACTGCCGTATCGACGCTCGACCCAGCGATATAGCTGATACGGGGATGCTCTGGTCGAACAAACTCGATGTCGATATCGATCGTGATGACCCGACCATCACCAATTTGATCAAGGACCATTGCCAAATAGAGAGCGCTCCCGCCGAACTTAGTGCCAGTCTCGATCACCACATCAGGCCGAGTGCGGACCAGCAACTCCTGATAAATCCACAAGTCAAGTGGACACTTCATGAGCCTATGGCCGAACCAGCTTAGGTTGTTCGTATCGGCGTCTTTCTCCAACCAGCGTCGATAATAAAGGTCGTGAAATTCGCGAACAACTTCTGCTTCGTCGGAAGACAATGGAGGTTGATCACGATCGACAAAATAGGTGCCAAGAGGCGCGATCATTTAAGTCGACTCCTTCGTGGATTGCCACGTTCCTTCAAGAACTTCCGATGCGATTTTGCAGCCCCACAGAGTTCCAATCATATGATCCCCCGCTCCCTAAGACGGGATTGGACAATGCTCCAATCGTTGGGAATGACATTGAGCATGGTCTCAAGCATACATTCAACGGCCGAGAATGACGTGTCGACGAATCTCGCAACCGCCTCCTCGTACCGGTTCGCAAGTACGCGTGATCTTGGATCGAGTCCGGTCACGACGGTAAGGCCGGTCGGCGGTGTCGCGATGGTAAAGATATCCAGGTCGGGCCGGTAGTGTTTGAGACAGAGCACCGTCTTCCAAACGTCGCCCGTGTAGAATTTCCTTTGACGGTCTGGTCTCTGCGTGGGTTCGTCCAATGGAACTGTGTCGCGGATCAGAACTACAGAACGAGGACCACAAAGAGTCTCGACGCGCATGAAGTTTTTGAGCGACTGTTGAAAGACGTGCAGTCCGTCGATGAAAGCTAGCGCCAACGGCCGGTCGTTAAGCAGTTGCACCGGCCTGCGCTCGGCAAAAAATACATCGCTGGTCTCGCAGAAAATATGGGTTTCGGCCTTGAGCGTCGCGTTGATCGTCGGCTCGGGGTCAACGCCCATGGCACGCGTTGGCGGCCGCGCAAAGGAAAGGGATTGACTGCGGGCGACTCCGACCTCGAGATAGGTTTCGGGTACGATCGCGGCGTGCAGGCGCTCAAGCCAAACCAAATAATCGTCTCCGGGCATCCGCAGCTTGGCAAGGCCCATGTAAGCTTGCACCAGGTCGTCATCAAAGGTGAGCGCCGCCCGATATTCCGAGGCCGATTTACCTCCATTGCCTAGCACCCGGTATGCTTCTCCGAGCGCGAGGTGGAATTCGGCCCGTCGATCGTTGGGGGGCATTCTGGTCCGAAGCCAGGGGCTGGCATGAGCCAGTAACCTCTGGGGCTCCACTTCATCGGGAGCGTGGTTACGAGCGAGACGCGCGACAGCGGCGGCTGCTTCAAATCGACCGGCTCGAAACTCCGTATGTGCCAGCTCGACGAGGGCGGCGATGCCAGGATCGGCGGGACGCACAATTGGCGTGATGGACCACAGACTTCGATCAAATGAACCTCCGAAAGGCCCACTGTTTCCACGCGGGATCGGATCCAGTACCGAACGCACCAAGTGGGAAAGTGCCGGGCGAGGTAGGGTGCCGAGATAGGTCGGCCTATCGTGTGTAGGAGAGGCCCATGGTCGCCCACGGATAGTTTCGTATTGCTGGGCCCAGCGCCGCCGGAGATCCGGAAAAAGATCAATGTCGGAATTGGTAGCTATTCCGCCGTGAACTTGATGAAAGCTGCCTTCGCCTAGCAAAACCACGAGTTCGGCATTTGGCAGCTCCAGCGCGCGGCGATAAGTATCGAGATTGACGACGCCACCGCCCGGAAGGTCAAAACGCTCGTCAAAACCCTCAAGTATCCCCCACAGCTCGCGCCGGAGAAACAAAGCATTGGACTCCGCTATCGGAAGCAACCATCCGTTGCTTGAAGAGTTGGCTAGTGTTCCGATCTCGAAGAGGCGATAGCCGTCGGCCGGCCAATCAATCGATTTGAGCAATGCGTCTTCACGTTTCTTGTCGTAACCACCCTCCAGAGCCCATCTCTGATCGTCGAACCCGAGAAACCAGCCGATTGATGCCACCACCGCGCGGTCGTAAATGCCGGCTCCGTGACGCGCGAAATGCAACAGCCCCGGCGTCACCATGCGCGCGCCATCAATCATCACACCGATGACTTCACCACGTGCCTCGGCGATTCCTCGATTGACGGCTTGGACGGGGGATGGCGAGGCGGGGTCGATACGGATCAAGCGGAAGTTCCCGGAGAGACCCTCGATCACCTTGGGATCGAACGGAGGATTCGAGCCGTTGTCGACGACAATCACCTCGTAGTCGTCAGGTTCGATATGGCGCTGGTAAGCGGCTGACAGCGAATGCAGTGTCCGCGGCCCCTCGCGTGGCATGTTGTAGACCACGACGACCACCGACAGGTTCGGCTCGCGTTCGACTCTCTCAACCAATTGTCCTGATTTCCTTGTAACTTGATTCCGACCGCCGAGTTCTTCGAACGCGAGAATAATAGCATATGCATGCAGAAGGTAGGGCCGAAGCTTCGCGGGCATTATGGATATTACGGAGTGACGGACAACTACCGGGGAGTCGCGCGATACCACCGCGAAGTAACGAAGATAGTAGCCTACTCGCCAATTCGTGACATTCGCAGCCTCGACACGCCGCAGTTACTCGAAAAACTTACGAGCATTCTACCGTCGGCGCAGCAGCCGACGATTGAGACATTGCCGGTGTCTCTCGCGTGTAGTCGCGAAGCACTTCTGCTGGTCTAGTTCCTGCCGGTGGCCTTGCGCTCAATCTTGACAGACTCGAAAGATGCGATAGAGTTGATGCTCCCCTTGGTCCCGTGCCTCTCAGAGTTGTCATAGAACTAAAGCCCCGCAGGCGCGGATAGAGGGGTCCTGATTACTCGAGGAGTTTGGTCTTTCATTCTGCCGCGCCCGCGAATACAATCTCTCGATTGTAAATCGTCATTTGGATTGCTACTTGTAAGGAGATGTCGTAAATGAAGAGGGTTACGCTCAGGATTTCGCTCGCAGCTTCTCTGCTCATTCTGTTATCACTCGTTGGAGCGCTGCCGACGCGATCCGATGGCATCCGAGCTCAATTCAATCAGCAGTCCGAAGACGGCGCCCGCAAGCGGCCTTTCCGGCCGGGCATCAAGCCGCTCTCATACCGAAGCCCCGGCGCGGCTCACAAGCTAATGCTTCCCGCGGATGACCCACAGCTAGAGCAGCGGCTGCTCTCTTCGCGCTCCCAGCGCAAGCTAAAAAACTATGGCGCGTACTCCCTCGTCGAAGTGAGCGATGCGGAGCTTAACTCGCTGGACGACGCCACGTTGGAGCGCGCGCATTTGAGAGACGACTTGAATCTGGTGATGCTAAAACGAGGCCAGATAGACACCACCGGGCCTGCGCCAATAATCAGCGATGATCTTCGCCAACCCGAGACCACTTCTCGGACACTTCATTTGGTCCAGTTGTTTGGGCCTCCGACGCCCGAGTCGCTGCATCGGCTAACCGCGACGGGCGCAAAGGTGGTAGGTTATGTCCCAAACAACACCTATCTGCTTTGGACGACGCGCTCCGAGCGTCAGCGGCTTCGCGCGATTCGGCAAAGCGCGGACTCCAACGTCGTTCAGTGGGACGGACCTTATCATCCCGCTTACAAGCTCGACTCGCACATCAAGCTTGATTCGGTTGAGCAGATCTCCGCATCAATCCAAATCCTGGACGTCCCCGAGTCAGCAAATACAATTGCGCTCGTAAAGTCCATCGCAAACAAAGTCCTGATGGATGAGTTCCGCACGTCAGGAGCTGTACATATCAAGGTCCTCGCCGAATCCTACAAGCTTAAGGAGTTGGCAAAGGTTTCTGATGTGCTGGCCATCGAGCCGTGGTCACCCATGAAGCTCATGGACGAGCGCGCTGATCAGATAGTGGCAGGTGCATTGTCGTTCGAGATGGTGAACAACATCCAGGTCGCGCGCCCTACCGGACCCGGTTATCTGGCGTTCTTGAACTCGGTGGGATTCAATTCAGACTTTGACTTCTCAGTCGACGTTGGAGATACCGGCTTCGATATCGGGTCAACGGACGCGGCCAAGGTGCATCCGGATTTCCTGAATGCCTCAGGGACGTCGCGCGTAGCTTACTTGCACGACTTCACCCAAGATTCTCATCCGGCCGATCCGACCATACTTCCCAACCACGATGCTTTGGGTCACGGGACGATCAACGCATCGATAATTGGCGGCTACAACAGCAAATCCGGCAGCGCTTTTGCCGATGCCGAGGGTTTTCAGTATGGACTGGGAATAGCGCCGTTCGCTCGTATCGGTGTGTCCAAGCTCTTCCCTGACGACAGTAGGTCTGCCTTGTTCTCGTATACGGATTTCATCGTAGCGGCGTATCAGTCGGGCGCGCGATTATCAAACAATAGCTGGGGCGCGTGTGAGCCCGGCGACAACTTTTGCAATCTTTACGTGGATGACACTCGGGTGTTTGATAGCCTGGTGCGCGATGCCGATTTCAACGCGCCCGGCAATCAGAGTATGACCATTCTATTCGCGTCGGGAAACGACGGCGACATCAACGCGCCGTCGGTGTCTATTCCAGGAACGGCTAAGAATGTCATAACCGTCGGGCTCAGCGAGAACGTGCGAGACGGAAGCGATGGATGCATCGGGCCAACCGGTGCGGACAACGCACAAGACGTGGTTTTCTTTTCCGGTTACGGCCCTGTGCAGGACGGCCGTGCCAAACCGGACCTCGTGGCGCCTGGTTCGCACATGCAGGGTGCCGCGTCACAGGACAAACTGTATGCGGCCACCGGTGTCTGCGCGCGCTACTTCCCATTAGGACAGACTCTGTACACGTGGTCGACCGGCACCAGCCACTCAACACCCGTCGTCACGGGCGGCGCAGCACTCAGCTATCAGTGGCTGAAAACGAATCTCGGCGGCGAACCGAGTCCTGCGCTCGTGAAAGCCTTCATCCTGAACTCGACGAGTTATATCAATGGACGGTTCGGCGGCGGCGATCTGCCCGGCGAGCATCAAGGATGGGGCTTACTGAACCTCGCTCGAATGTTCGAATCCACTAACCGCATAATCTACGACGAATCGCCGTCGCGGACGTTCACAGAGAGTGGGGGCGCGGCGTTTGAAACGACCGGCGTGGTAGTCGACTCGTCGAAAGAGTTTCGCGCGATGCTGGTGTGGACAGATCCGCCCGGCAATCCGGCGACAAATGCGCCTTATGTGAACCAGCTCAACCTCGAAGTGATCGTTGGAGGGGTTGTTTACAACGGAAACCATTTCTCAGGACAGTACTCGACCCCAGGCGGGCAGATGGACTTCATAAACAATGTGCAAGGCGTCAGGCTTCCCGCTGGAATTACGGGGCCATTTGCGATTCGCGTGCGACCCACCATCATCGCCGGCGACGGCGTACCCGGCAATTTTAGTGAGCTCGATCAAGACTTCGCGCTGGTTGTGACAAACGGGCGCGCAACAGAACTACCGGTTCTGGCTGTCGAACCTTCCGGCGACGTAGCAGCTGGGGTGACCATCCTGCATGCCGATGGAAAAACCGACGCCTCGCTGATCGCGGGCGAGATGGCAAAAATCACTGTGACCGTAAGAAACCAATCGCAGACGACCGCGGCAACCATTCAGAGCTCGGCCCTGTCGCTGGGGTCGAGCAATCAGACCTCGTCGACATTTAGTGCAATAGCACCGGGTCAAGCGGGAACGAACGCCGAGCCGTTTCAGATCCAGGTAGCTTCGAACCTGCAGTGTGGCTCGGTTGCCAATCTTCAACTTCAACTCGATACGGCCGGCGGGCGCTTCACACTCCCTGTGCGCGTGCAGGTCGGGCGGCCCAGTCAGCCGGGTGGGCCTGAAGAGACTTTGCTCTTCGATGACGTCGATAACAGCCGCGTGAAGTGGAAGATGAAGGGTGGATTCGGACCTGTCAGTGGGCCCGCAAAGAGCGGCACAATGTCCTTCCACACTCAAGATCAGGGAAAAGACAAGAACAATAGTCAGCTTACTCAGCTCTTCACGAAAAAGGGTGTGACGATCCCCGCCAATGGCGGCCAGGTGCGATTGTCTTTCTTCCACATCTTCAACTTTGAACCCGGCTACGACGGCGGAGTGGCCGAGATATCGACTGACGAGGGCCTAACGTGGCAGGACCTCGGGCCGCAGATCCTGATCGGCGGATACGATGGCAAGGTCACCCAGGCTTCGGTTAATCCTTTAGGCAACCGCTTTGCGTGGACCTCGCGTGGAAAGCCCGGTGTGTTCAGCCAGGTAGTGATCAACCTCAGCGAATTCGCCGGGAAGCGTATGAAGTTGCGGTTTCTAGCTGGGTTCGACAACGCCACCGGCATAAATGACGGATACACAGGCTGGTTCATCGACGACATTCGGATCACGGCAGTCATGTACTCGTGCCCGTAGTGAGAGCATCGACTTTAGTCTGTGCGTAGGGCGTATTGCGGCTCCAAGGACACAGACTAAAGTCTATGCAATCCGATTCTTTAACTAGAGACACGTGTATGCTTTTGTGCTAACATCGCTGCCTGGGACAATGAAACCGGTCTCAACGGTCGCGTTCGAGTCCGTTCTCTTCTTGGATTGAAAGCCCCCAAAACAGTTTAGGGATTCAGGTCGCAGGCAGTAGCAGCGTGCGGACTGCGGCATAAAAGAGACTGGGTGGTAGCGACCCGAGATCTCAAAGGGTGTTCGATACTTTAGACATGTCCAGCACTGCGTGCCTGCTAAAGCGTGCTGAGGGAGAGTCAGATGGGAAGCAGAATCCTACTCGCCGATGACAGCATCACCATTCAAAAGGTGGTCAATCTAACTTTTGCCGATGAGGGCATCGAGGTCGTCGCAGTGAGCAACGGCGACCTGGCGGAGCGGCGGCTCAACGAGGTCCAACCGGATCTGGTATTGGCCGATATTTTCATGCCAGGAAAGAACGGCTATGAGCTCTGCGAAGCCATCAAACAGAACTCTCAATTTCGCAACGTACCGGTTGTGCTGCTGGTTGGCGCCTTTGAGCCGTTTGATCAAGCCGAAGCGCGTCGCGTTCGAGCGGATGCGCATCTGACCAAGCCTTTCGAGTCGCGCACACTCGTGGAGACCGTACGAAGACTCATCAGCGCAAGCGGGCGGACCAACACTGGTCCGATCGCTCCAATGCCATCACCCGGTGACGGGCGCGAGGAAATGCGCGAGGCGGATCCGCCGCCGCGTCTGAATACAGCGACTGCGCCAAAGCTCGACCTGTCGGAAATGATGGTTAAACCAAGTTTTTCGCCCGTAACTTCGCCGACCAGAAAGACCGGGGAGCTTGCGTCGTCTTCGCCTGACGAGGGCTCGCAGGACTTCGACCTTGGAGTTGTGGATATGCCGGCTCGCGAGGCGGTCAATGCTACTCTCACTGACGCGAGTGAACGTTTTGAGCCGACGGAGCTGTCGTCGATCGGTGAGTTCGCGCCCGTCGATATGACGGCGCCGTCTGGCCACGACGAGCAAGATATGATCCTTGACTTCGACAGATCGGAGCCATCTGAGTCCCGTGCGCCGGTTAGTACCCTCTACTTCGAGACAGAAGCAAGCGCGCTGTTGGAGGTCGACGTTAGCGGCGTGGGCGAAGGAGCGGAATGGTCCACTCCGGACAATCTCAACACCAGAGCGCTCGAAATGCCCTCAATCAACGAAGCGTGGCAGTCAAGCTCCAACACCGCGCCGCTCAATGGGCAAGCACGGGACTTGAGACCGCATAACCAGGCTGCTTTCGCCGCTTCCGAAGGATCTACCGAAACCGCATGTGCGACCCTGCTGGCCGTCGACGAGCCGCTAGCCGATGTGTTCGACGAAACCGTTTCAGCCGGCATGTTGCCGTTCTCTCATGACTCGCTCGACATACAATTCACGGACCCCAAAGTGACCGTCTCTTCGGCCGCAGGTTCCACGCAGTTCGACCTTATCGACACACGCGAAGATCCATCGTCGCAAGCATCCCTCGCGGTCGAAGACAGTACCGAGTGGGGGGAGGTTCAGGGCGCCGAAGGGACGCTGAGGCTGATTGATCAGGCGAACGCCGATGCCGGAAGCTTGCCTGATTCGCAGAGCGCTTCCGCTGAGGTCGCTGATATTCTCGATTGGGCGTCTCCGAGCGCTGACAACTATTCGACAGCGCAACTGGATTCCGTCCTTATGCCCATCGATACTGCGGAGCAACTGCCAGAGAATAACGCCGGTAACGATACGCAGCAAGCCGACAACACTCAAGAGGCAAGCTTTGAGAGCGCCAAGTTCTGGCCCGAAGAAGAGGCTCGCTTCACGGCCATCGATATTGAAGCTTTCCCCGTAGAGGACGCAGAGGATCCCCACGCTGCTCCAGATCGATTGGGCGGAGCCGACACGGGCTTCTCGCTTTCATCTGTCGCGCCCGAGCAGCCAAGCGCCAGCGTCGAGGTCCCGGCCGCAAACGCCACTTCCTCCGTGCCTTCGAACGACGGCGCGCCGGCTTCAGGAGAATTATCCTCCGCGGCGATTGAAGAGATCGTGCGGCGCGTGGTCGCCGAGATGAGCGAGTCGGTCGTGCGCGAGGTCGCGTGGGAAGTGGTTCCAGATTGCGTTGAGCGCGTTATCGACCAACTGACGCGCGAGTCCTTATCAAAACGAGCGTAGACAACGCATTTCGCCAATCAACTTGAAGCCTATCAAAGTAGGCACAACATCAGCTGATCCTTTTCACTCGGCGGCCATTCCGGTCATAAGAATAGACGTTGAGGTTTGTTTTCTCCGTTGCCGCCTGGTTCCCGATGGCGCCACTATATTTCAGCCTTTCATCAGTTGGCCCCTGCCCCTCTCAGAACCGTGCGTGCGCTATTAACGCACACGGCTCCTCAGACTGTCTTTCGCGCTCGATAGAAGAGTTGTCGAGTCGCCGTTGTAGCAACACGCGTGGATAATTGGCAGCGAGTTCCACTACGGGAAGCCAGATGAGTATGTGAAGCCATCCGATCAATTCAGGCTGTGTATCCTCAGCGCTAGCCAATACCCTCGTTACTACCGGCAGGGACAGATATAAGCCAAGCACTAATATGGTAACGATCAAACCGCGAACGACCGTTGCAGCGAACGCGTGCTGGCTGTCCGTCCCTTCATATCTGCTACGATTCCGGCGGTCTCGCTGCATGCTGCGACCAGTGAAACGATGCCGACGACAATAACCGCGAGACCAAGGATCCCCACTTGGCTCGGCAACAGCGCTCGCGCGGTAGCAATGGAGAGGATTATCGTAAGAACGCGGGTTGTCGCCCCCGTCACACCAGACGCAAGAGCGGCTCTGGCAACTCCCTGACGCATTGGAGGCGTAGCACCGTCAGCCAGCTCTGCCGTTTCAACAGTAGCAGGGTTGTGCATGATTTAGTGAATCGCTGCTCAGTGACGTCGTTAGGAACAGCTTGAATTATTCTGAGCGCGACGTCGTTCGGATCGCCGCCTTGCACAAAGAGCGAGTGCTTCCAGTTTGCTCGCGGCTACCGGGGTACTTAAGAGCGGTCAGTGCCACAGGTCTGCACCACCGACCGCCCTTTGAGACATCACAACTCAGAAACAATCTCCGGCAGGAAACCTCATTGTTTCGGCCCGACGACGGGCCCGACGCCAACCTGGACGAAACCCGGAGGCGGCACGTGATTGGTGTTGAAGAACGCCGCTGCCGCGGCTGCTTGCGCTGCCACACTGGCCTTGGAAGCCTTGCTCTGATCGTGTGGCACTGTGACCGTCTGCGTGCAGAAACCAGTCTTGCCCGACTCATCGGTCGCCTGAACAACGATCAGATAGACCCGTCCATTAATTGGACCAGCGCGTTCAGAGCGCAACCTCAGCGTGCCCAGGCCGACATTCTTGGCATCCGGCGAGTGATTGCCCGAGCCTATGTCGAGGTCTTGCTCGTCGCTGTACACGGCGACACCATTCACCCCCGGACCACCACCGATGATGACGTCCGAGTCGCAATCGTCGGTTACCGTCGCTGTAAGTCCGACGTTCACTAGCTGATGATTCGGTGGCCAAAGCGAATTCTGAGTCACGCTGCAATCGATAGCAGGCGGCTCCTGATCGTTGCATTCGGCTGAGCAACAAATCCTCGCCTCAAAATCGAGGGCCAACTGGTTGCTGTAGTTACCGACCCTAAAGGTGAGTGTGTTTACTCCCACCAGGAACGGACCGGCAGACGTAAAAAGCTCCGCCGGGTTATGAAAGCTTGCGACGTTTTCCACGTCCGGTTGCGTTCCAATTTGAATCCCATTGAGAAAGGCTGTGGCAACATTATCAGCGTGGACAGCCACAGTTAGAGTTGGACCCTGACAACCCGCTGGGACCTGAAAGGTCGTCTGGAAGAATTGGGGGATACTGGTACCAGGTACAAAGGGTGTGCTTGGTGCGCTCTTATCGGCGCTAATCGCAACATACTCCGTACCAGGTATGGTGTCGTAGAAAGTTGGGTCTGGGGGTTGGACCAGGGGAGCGACAATGAAGGCTTGCTGAGTGAAAGTCGTGCCGCCGTCGGTGGAGAACAAGACAAGGGGATCTGTGGTGCCTATAGCGCCATTACCACTTTTGGCTACTACGGTTCCTTCCGTACAGGGCGTCGGCTCCTGAGCCTGGACGCGTGTTATAGAGGTCTCTATTCGGACCAGTCCGAGGCTCACAAACAAGGTCAAACCTATCACCATTCCGATTTTGCTTCGACTTCTCAAATAGTGTCTTCGCATTGGAGGCTCCTTTTTTTTCTTTCAACAGAGAAACACTGCGTTTCTCTGGTTAGGTGGTCGTTGACTACCAGCCTGCCATTCACTAAAAAGGCTACAATGGCCGGGGGCGAATAAAGTCCCCTTTTCTATTCTGCTGCGCCGCGGCTTCCTGGCCCTTGCCGAGGACTGAAAGGCAGAAGCCAGGCATTCCTTCTTACCCGCGTTCTTCCGGAACCCGCTCGAATTATCTATTGATCGGTTTAGTCCCGATCCTCTAACTCGCTGCAGCCCGGTCTTCCAAGCTCTCTTCGGCGCCGATTACAAAGCCCGGGCAATATTTCTTCTCTAATACCAAACTCTGAAGTGGGGAGACTTTCAACCCAAATGAAGTTCATTCTTAGCTCTAAGGTTGGCTCGATGACGGACTCCTAGTTTACCGTTCGGTGTCCGCTTGTAGCAAGCCTTCGACTCACGCGGGCCAGTTCTATAGGGCTCGATCGAACTCGTCCCTCCTTTCTTCGCGCCGCTGAATGCAGCGGTAAACTCAAAAAGCTTCGCGGCCATCAGGCATTGCCACGCGTCGGCCTGTTTGCCGGGAGTGGTCAACCGCTCTGACACCAGTTTCTCCCTGGACTCATCGATCATCCTCTTCACTTGCGGATCGCCGAGCCACTGCTCTTGTGGAGGCTCGAACCCCAACTTGTCCACCCGCTGTACTCATAGTCCTCAGGACGCTTCACCATCCTCGCTCTCGCTGGATTTAAGTGGATGTATCGCACCAACTCGCCGAGATACCGATCCGTCTGGCAGAGAATCGACTTGTACCGCCCTTGAAACAAATGCGGGCTTGCTCGACTGCGACCGACGACCGGGTGATCAAGGGCCATACCGGCTCGCGGTGTTCCTCAACGGGCGGCGCAAAGCTACGACGACGGGCAATGTGGTGTCAATAACTACTCTGCGATCGCTACGCGCTTTTGCACGCCTTTGCGCGGCTTTGCGCACTTCTGTAAGCTGCCTTCTGGGTCTAGAGCGCGAACCAGAAGAACCTGCGACGTGAGCCGGGCCATACACGTTAGAAGCCGAATTGGCATTGCGTATCCCGAGGTCTGCTAGCGATGGGAACCGCGCCATCAAAAGCCAACACTCGCCCGTACGCACAACCCATGCTTATCGTCTCCTCGGCGAGACTCGTTCTTGCGAATCCACTCGAAACTTCCCTGACATCACGCGCATTTAGTCGTATAATTCCTGGCGCGTGGACTTTCGTCGGGAGACTATGAGACTAGTCCTTCCTAATTGTTGCCTTCCCCACCTAGCTCGCGAAGCTTACGCGATCGACCGCACACACTAACGGAGGTTCTATATGAGAGCGAAACTCGTGATGTTCGGATTCACTGCAGTCGCAATTCTGGCCCTGGTGCTTCAGGCTTCACCGCAGGCTATCGCACAAGGAAACGCCAACAAACCGGCTACCGCTAAGAAGTCGCCGCCCCCCCCTCCTAAACCGGCCCAGGCTAAACCCGCTCCTGCCGCCGACCCAGGGCAAGCAATGATGGCTGCCAAGCCGAAGCCCAAACCGAAGCGAAAACGAAAAGCGTCGATGGCGATGGCCGGCGTCCCCATGGGCGTGCCAGCCTGCATCAAGCACCTGAAGCAGATGGCAGAAAAGGATCCCTTGATCGACTACGACGGGCATCCGTCGGAGATCATCAACGGCGGGCTGCTGTGGAACGACCCCAAGTCCCGCTGCTCTATCGCCAGTGATGAAACGACGAAGAAGAAGGTAATCGAGCTGGCGGGCGCGTGGCGGTCCAAGAATGCCTCGACCGTTCGCTCCCTGCTGCAAGAACTCGAAGGGATGGCTAAGTAAACACGGCGATTACTTCGAACAACGGCCGTTAAGGGTGGTGGCGCGAGTTGCGGGGCCCGCGCTACCACTCGACGCAGATCTTCCCCCTTCCTTTTCGCTCGCCATCATGGCGTTGCTTGACATGCCGAGACGCCCTCGGATAGTTTTTGATCAACCAACACCATCAACATGCAAAAGGCAACAATATCGCTCAAGCGGGTTACTGTAGGTTGTGCTGTGATGCTAGCCAGCATCCTGACCGCCGGGTGCGGATTGTTGGGTGGCGATACAAAAATTGATGAGGGCATAGTCATCGCGCCCAAGCTGAAGATACGTTCGTCCACTGCTCTAGCTGCGCTCGATCTCGCGGAACTGAAGCGCGGCGACCGGCTCGAAATACTCGAGCAGGCCCAGGTGAAAACGCCGACGCGCACGAACGAGTGGTACAAAGTCAGAACGAAAACCAAAGACGCGACCGAAGGATGGGTCGAAGCCCGTTACGTCATCAACAAGTCGATCATAGCCAAAACGGAAGAGCTCTACGAAAAATCGAAGGCGACCTCGTCACAAGGCACCGGCCGCTTGAAGGTTCAAACCAAACTTCGAGTCGAGGCGGCGGGCGACGTTATCACTTACCTGAGCCGCGGGACGATGGTTGATATTGTCGGCAAGACTCGCACGACCAGCAAGCCGGAGAAGCAGCAGGAAGCCGACGACAGCGAAGACACTGATGAGCCTGAAACGCGCACGCAGATCTGGTATCAGATTCGACTGCCCGAAACAGAAGTCTTGCGCGCGGGCTGGGTCGGCGCGCAGCAGGTGCGGCTCGACACCCCCGACGAAATACTCTACCTGGAAGGCGACGGCCGGCGCTTCACTGGCTGGGTTGTGTTCGATCAGACGAAGACTAAGAAAGGGGAGTTGAAAGACAACTACATCGCGCTGATGAAGAACCTGAGCACTGAGGGCCCGATTGATTTCACGCGGCTGTGGATACTGATGTACGCTCCCGATCAAGGCCGATACGTCAGCGCGTCCATCGATGGCAAAACGGTCGAGGACGGGCTGCACGGCGTGCTGCCGGTCGCTATACACGCGGACCATCGAGGATTCACCATTCACGAGCTCGATGAGACTGGCAAAGCGGTTCCCGTTGAATATGAGGCGATCCGAACTGATGCTTCACACCTGCGCGTGAGACGCCTCTCGCCGAAGATTACTTACAAGAAACACCCGGCCAAGATTAAGGCAAAAGGAAAACGGTAGAAGGAAGAGGTTCCGAGACAACCAACTGATCTCTACTTTTACCCGCTTTGCCGACACTGAAAACTTCTTTTCTATAGACAGGGCGTTTAGGCTTCATCAGAAGGCTTGTCGCGTCGGCTTGAGCCAATCAGTGCTCGCCTCAAGGCATGAAAAAGAACCAGGAATGGGCCTCGATAGGAAAGATCCTGGCCCCGATTCACCCAGGCGTTTACGCCTGGGCTAATGTAAAAGAGAGACTCCAATGGTTCGCAAGAGGATCCGAGCCGGTTTTTCACCAGCGTCCTACCTCCTCGATCACCTTGCTGAGCGAGCGCTCGACGGCTTCAGCAATCAACTCGACCATCGGCTTCGTATTCATCCGATCTCCTTCATCTAGCGCGTTGCTATAGGCAGCGTGCATATCAGGCGTGATGATTACTGGGGGCAGCTCGCTTCGCAGCGTGAATAGACTCGCTGCCACCAGCGCGGTCCGCTCGTTTGCCCGCTCGAAGGGCTGCATTTCGAGCAGCCGCAGAAGAACTATCGAAGCCTGCTCGACCGGATTAAGCTCAGTAAATGATTCGGCCGTGTACCACTGGCAAGCGCTATCGATCATGGCCGGCAGGTGTTCGGCCGGAGCAGGTTTCCGCCGCCGAGCGTCTCCCGCCCCTCTGCGAAAGCCCGGCGCTGCCCCCGGTAGGTTGTGAAGCCTGAGAAGGAGATCGGCACTGAGTTCCGCAGCTTTTCCTCTCGCGCGAGCCAGGGAAGTAACCGCTCGTAGCGACTCGAGCAGAGCCAACGCCGGCCGGCCGCTCTCCGGATTCGCATTCCCGACGGGAGAACCCGACGCGAGCCGCGCTATATGCTCTTCCTCGACCGCCTCGCCTTCCAGTCTGAGTGTCGAATACACGAACTCGGTTTCGGCCAATCGGTCGAACCGCTCGGTCTGCTCAGGCGAGAGATGAAGCTCGGTTAGCTGCTTGTGTTTCTGATTTACCCTGCTTATCCATTCGGAGGTGGCTCGAGTGAATAGAATTGTTGGAGTTCTTCTGTCGGGAGGTCTTTGCATCAACAATCAAGCCCCTGGGCGCGGTGCTCAGCCTGGAATGCGAGGCACTTCAATTATCAAATCGGGTTCGTTGTGTATGAAGATTATTTGCAACGTTCCGGCTATGTCGATCGCTTGCGAGCCTTCAGCACCTGATTCTTTACGCTCACAAAAACTCGCAAATGATTCATGACTCTCCCTGGTTAAGTGCAAGCCCGTCGCTGCGAGCGCTTCTCGAAGTTGCTCAGTGTGATCGATTGGGATTTCAAAGTTGAAACACACGGACACATTCGAGAACAGCTTCACATCGAGCACCCACGCGCCGCTTGCCGCCATACCGGTCCTGACCCGCGAGATTATTACGTCTCTATTCGCGCGCGTTACGGCATTGACTCTTAGGAACCGCGGAACCACACTTTATTTATAGCGAGTTCCGTGCTTGATCACCATACCTACATTCTGAAGGAGATCGATATAGCGAAGCACGTCTCCGCGCACGGCTATAATGTCAGCGAATTTGCCTTCGCTGATAGTTCCAACTTGACTATCGACTTTCATCAGCACCGAAGGCCAGTAGGTCGCGGCTCGAATCGCGACCATCGGATCGACGCCGAAATGATTGACCCATGCATCAAGCTCGTGCCAGGTGCTCTGGCTGTGAAACTTCATCGGTATGCCGCTGTCTGTGCCGATCAAAAGAACGACACCTGACTCGGTCAGTTGCTGAAACTTTCTCTTCAACGTCGGGCGGCGGTTGGGCGTTATCTGAAAATAAGAGAGCCGGTCCGGATGTTGGAGCGATTGCTTGATGTCCGCGATTATCGAATCGGTCAAGCCGACCTTCCACGAAGGATCATCCAGTGACTCAGGGTTGTCGCGCAGGTACTCGTAGTTCAACAAGCCCTCGACTGTAGGCGTCCAAAACAGCGGACCGAGGCTCATCTTGGCCGTTCGTTCGCGAAGCATGGCGATCACGTCTGGCGGATATTCAGGGGTCGCAGCCAGCCCGGTGTGCTCGAAGCAATCAACGCCGGCTTGAAGCCCCCGGCGAATCTCTTCCGGGCGATGAGAATGAGCCACAACCGTCAGCCGATGTTTGTGAGCTTCATCGACCACGGCTTGCACCTCTTCCATGGTCATCTGATCCTGATCGATGAGCTTGATGCAATTGACCCCCGCTTCGGCGAGCTTGCGCACCTTCTCGCGAGCGTCCGCCGCGCCATTGGTTCCCCATCGAAAATACTCGGTGCCCGGATAAGGCTCGTGTTGAATGAAGGGCCCAGATACGTATAGCGTCGGTCCGGGTAGCTTGCCCGCGTTGATCCGGTCGCGCACAGAAATACTCTCTTTCAGCGGCCCGCCAAGGTCGCGAGCGCTTGTGATACCGGCCATCAGCAGTTGCTTTGCTGAAGCCGGCATGATCACGTTCTCGAATTGCGGTGTATAAGTCTTGTCCCAATGCGCGTAGTCGCTATGGCCGTTGATCATCAGATGAACGTGCATGTCCCAAAGGCCGGGCAGAACGGACATGCCTTCGGTAGAGATGACTTCGGCGCCTTTGGGAATCGCAAGCGAACCGACTTGCCCGACAGCCTTGATGCGCTCTCCTTCGATGAGGATGACGCTGTTGCGAATCGGTTTGCTGCCGAAGCCGTCGATTAGCGTGCCGCCGACTAGCGCTTTGATAGATTGGGATTGGGCTGGTGCCGGGATGCTAATCGCCAAAAGAGCAAACGCACTAAACAACGCAAGCGATCGCATCGAAAGTAAGCAACGTATCGATCTTTTCATAGGGTTCTCCTGACAGCCTGGTTCACGGCCATTATTAATTGTTTGCAGACGAACGAATGTCAAGACCAGACAGAGAAGACTAACCTGCCGCCGGGCTTCAGCACCCGATAGAACTCGCGCGACACGGCGGGCAGTTCGCTCAAGTGCTTGCCTATTAATGCGCACAGCACCGCGTCGAAGCTTGCAGGCTTGAAGGATGTTCAAGGTCAGCTAACGCAAGGGGCACGTCACGGCAGTTGGAATGCGCGACGTTCAACATGCCGTAGGAAAAGTCGATTCCAATAGGCATGGTTCCAGCCGAAAGCAGTTGCTTCAAATGCCTTCCTGTTCCGCAGCCGGCATCGAGGATCAGTTTGCCTTGCTTCGGCGCCGCCAGCTTGGGGGGTTGTCGCGAGTCCATCGCTACTACAGGGTTGGGCGTCGAGTCGTAAGTTTCTGACCAGAGATCGTAGCCCTCTCGGGCACCGACGCGTTCGATCTTTTTTTCGATCATGATCTGCCTTTGTGAGCGCAGTATTAGCCTACCGGAGTATTGAACAGTTGGGTATTGACATTGGCAGTCTTGCATAATCTAATTGGTGTCAGAACAAGGAGGAAAGGCAATGACCAAAACAACAGGGATGATAACTAGACCGGCAGGGGCTGGACCAACAGCTTAAGGCGGAGTTGGATTGTGTTGCGCGGATTTAGTTTGGCACAGCGCTTCGAACTCCTGTCTAAAGGTTGCGTTTCCGGGCTCTTCGAACCAATCGTCTTTCGCAATGCCTTCCCACCACGGACCGGGCGGAACTTCGCGCAGTTTATTGAGGGCTTCCTTGTCCTTGTTCAGTCTCCTTAGCCACAAGCGATATTCCAGTTAGCCCACGGAGCTATTGATGGGTCTTTTAATATGCTGGTCTCAAATAAACCAATACCATCCGGATACTGCCCAAGGCTGAGAAGTGCCCAACCCAAGTCGTATGGAAACTTAGCTTCGTATGTATTCTTTTCCATGGCAGTTTTCATAAACGGTATCGCCTTCCTGAAGTACTCCTTGCGTTCAGATTCTTTTGACAACTCGTCTGCTGCCCAAAGATAAGCGTTGCCAATCAAGAACAACTCATCGGCATTCAACGCTCTATCTGTGAGCGGCTCGAGATGCACGACTATTTCTAAGCACTTGGTGAAATGTTTCATCGAGAACGCCGCGCGGCCCACATTTTTGACAAGATCGCGGTAATTTGCTCTGCTCTCCGCGTCCAACTGATTTGGATCCTTTATATGGTCAAAGATCCGATAGAGTTTCTGAGATAACCTTTCATAGTGGTATCGCTGAGGGAGAGTAATTTTGGTGTTGGGAAAGGCTCATCACGTGGATAGTTAAGACTCGGGTTCGACTCTATTTCCGAAGGCAGAATTTCTTTATACTTGAGCTCGGTAATGGCGGTTCCCGCCTCAGCAATCAACTCCAGTTTAATCCCTCCGAAGCTTATCTCGCTGACCCTGGAAAAGACGTACGATTCCAGACTGGGCACAAGCACAGCCAGAAGTGCTGCCACCACGGCGAAACCGAGAAGATAATGTAAGGGGACCGAACTGGGTTTTCCCACCAGCGCCTTACTAACAACTGCCCCCAACGAACAAAGAACAACAGCCCACATAGTCAGCCGAAAGAAGAGAATCTGTAGCAGGTGTTCTCGGCACCAAATGAGTATTCTTGTCATGCAGTTTTTTTAGGGTAGACTGCAAAGCCAGATCTGAAACTTAAGGAATTTGCTGGCTCAAAGGTACCGCAGGTCACCCGCACCGGACGTTATCACTAGGCTAGGCAGGATGCAACATTTGCCCGATATTTCCCCGGGGTAGACCTCGAAACATCAAAAGCCGTATTCATGACAGCATCGGGGGATGACCAACTTTCTATTCGGACACCACCCGGAGTCTCCGGCGCTTGACAGCACCTCGGGTCGCACGTGACACTTTGAGGCGCTAAACGGGATTGCTACAATCGGGTAGGGACCTGGCAAGCTGTTCCCCCGCAGGCAAACGCAACAACAATGCAGACTGAACGCGAACTTAGACAGCAAATCGTCGAAATAGGCCGCCGCATCTACGAGCACGGCTTCGTGGCCGCGTCCGATGGCAACGTCAGCGCCAGGCTTGCCGATGGGACGATCCTCACTACGCCCACCATGGTGTGCAAAGGGCGTATGAGTGAAGACATGCTCGTGCTGGTAGACATCAACGGCGAAAAACGCCGCCGAGACGAGCGCAATCCTTCGTCCGAGTTCGCGATGCACAAGACGATTTATCAACTGCGGCCCGATGTTCATGCTGTGGTGCATGCGCATCCGCCTTTCGGGACGGGCTTCGCGGTAGCGAATGTGCCGCTCGATAAGCCGTTGCTGTCCGAGGTGATACTGACCCTTGGATGCGTGCCTCTGACGGGTTACGGCACGCCCTCTACAGATGAGCTGCCTGCGTCGCTGGCGCCGTTCATCCCGCATCACGACGCGTTGCTGCTTGCGAATCACGGAGCGGTCGCGTACGGGCCGGATCTGGAGATGGCTTTTGCGCGGATGGAAACGCTCGAACATTTCGCAAAGATAACGTTGGTAGCTCGATTGGTTGGGCGTCCGCACGAGCTGCCACCCGAAGCTATTGAAAAGCTGTTAGATGTGCGCGAGCGAGCGGGTTACATGCCCGCCGGCGCGCGAGGCTGTCAGGCGTGTGGCTTCTCGCACGGACATGCCTCTGCGTGCGCGGTAGGAAGCGCGACCCGCTCTTACGGCACGAACGGAGATGACACGGTGACGCTGACTCGAAAAGAGTTGACGGCGCTCATAACCGAAGCAGCGCGATTGGTCGCGCGAGAGATGAAAAACTAGTCATTTGTCATTTGTCATTTGACACCGGTCGATGACTGGTGGCCGACAAAAACAGAATGCAAAATGACAAATGACCAATGACCAATGACAAATGAGGAGAGTCTATGGAAGCTCTGGGAATGATCGAGACGAAGGGACTGGTCGCGATGATCGAAGCGGCTGACGCGATGGTCAAAGCCGCTAACGTGACGCTGATTGGTTATGAGAAGATTGGCGCCGGGCTGGTAACCGCAATTGTGCGTGGCGACGTCGCCGCGGTGAAAGCTGCGACCGACGCAGGGGCGGCGGCGGCTCGGCGAGTCGGCGAGCTTGTTAGTGTTCACGTCATCCCGCGCCCGCACTCTTCGGTAGACGAGAACATGCCTGTCACCTACGAATCGCGCGAAAAATAAGAGGAAGACGTCAGTTGTCCGTAGCCAGTAGTCAGTTGTTCTGAGGAACCACTGACCACTGACCACTGACCACTGACTACTGATTATGATTCTTGCTCGAATAGTTGGAACGGTAGTCGCTACGCGGAAGGATGACCGCCTTCACGGGCGCAAGCTGCTTGTCGCGCGGCTCGTGGGCGTGAATGGCGAGGATGAGAAAGGCCATCTCGTCGCGGTCGACACCGTGGGCGCGGGCATTCACGAAGTCGTCTTGATTGTGCAAGGGAGCTCCGCGCGAATGGCCTTCGGCTGCAAGGAGTGTCCGATTGACGCCGCCGTTGTCGGCATAGTTGATACAGTGGAAGTCAGTAGTCCGTAGTCCGTGGTCAGTAGTCCGTCGTCCGTACGTCGTTGCTTGAAGCGAAACGCAGTCGATAAGGCCACCACCACCATTAACTGACGGACCCAGCACTACGGACTACTGACTACGGACCACGGACTGTTCATGAATACCATCCGAGTGGCACTCGCCCAGATCAATTCGACTGTCGGCGACCTCGCTGGCAACACCGACCTGGTTCTCGACTACATCGCTCGAGCGCGAACGGCCGGCGCTGACCTGGTCGCCTTCCCCGAACTCGCACTCACCGGCTACCCTCCCGAAGACCTGCTGCTTAAGCCTCACTTTGTGCGCGAGAACCGTGAAGCGCTCGACAGAATCGTCGCCGCGACGAACGACCTGATAGTCATCGTCGGCTACGTCGATACGGACGGCTCGGATATCTACAACGCCGCGGCGGTGATCGCGGGCGGAAAGCTCGTGAATTCCTATCATAAGAACTTCCTGCCTAACTACGGCGTGTTCGACGAAGAGCGATATTTTCAACGGGGCACTACCTGCCCGGTATTCTCGTTGGGAGAAGCGCGCATCGGCCTGAACATCTGCGAAGACATTTGGTACCCGGGCGGCCCAACAAAGATGCAGGCGCTAGTGGGCGATGCGCACCTGATCATCAACATCTCGTCGTCACCGTACCACGCCGGCAAGATACGAGACCGCGAACGTATGCTTTGCACGCGAGCCGAAGACAACGCAGTTGCGCTTGCTTACTGCAATCTGATCGGAGGGCAAGATGAGTTGGTCTTTGACGGCAACAGCGTGATCATCAGCGAAGACGGCCGCATCATCGCGCGCGGTCGCGGGTTTGCCGAAGATCTGGTTGTCGCCGACATCAACATCGAGCAAGTTTTCTCCGAGCGGTTACACGACCCGCGCCGCCGCCGCGAGAAACTCAAGGCGAGCGCGGACAATTCACTTTACCTGGTCGAGATCGGAGACGGCTTGTGGCCTTCGCCCGAGAAACCGCCGCTTGCTGTTCGCGCTGATGAAAGGCTCGAAGATACGGAAGAGATCTACAGCGCGCTGGTTACGGGAACCCGGGATTACGTGCGAAAGAACGGCTTCGATAAGGTATATCTCGGCCTGTCGGGCGGCATCGATTCGGCTTTGACAGCGGTGATCGCGACCGATGCGATCGGTCCCGACGGCGTTAACGGCGTCTTCATGCCTACTCGCTATTCGTCATCGGAGTCGGAGCGGGATGCGAGCAAGCTTGCTGAGAATCTGGGCATGCACTTTCAGGTTATCGAGATCGAAGAGACGTTCAAAGACTATCTAAGGATGATGGCGCCCTCGTTCAACGGGCTTCCGGAAGACACGACCGAAGAGAACATTCAAGCTCGCATTCGCGGCAACATTTTGATGGCGCTGTCGAATAAGTTTCACGGGCTGGTGCTGTCGACCGGCAACAAGAGCGAGATGAGCGTGGGCTACTCGACGCTGTATGGCGACATGGTCGGCGGGTTCTCAGTATTAAAGGATGTGCCGAAGACCCTTGTATACGAGCTTGCGGAGTTCATCAACGCTCGAGGTCCTCAGGCAGTGATTCCCGAGTACGTAATCACGCGCCCACCTTCCGCCGAGCTGCGCCCGGACCAAAAAGATCAGGACACGTTGCCGCCTTATTCAGTGCTTGATGAGATTCTCGAGGCTTACATTGAAAAAGATACGAGCGCTGAGGCAATCGCGGAATCTGGGTTTGAGATTGAAGTAGTTCAATGGGTTGTGAACCGCGTTGACTCCGCAGAGTACAAACGGCGTCAATCAGCTCCGGGCATAAAGATCACCCCGCGCGCATTCGGCCGCGACCGGCGCATGCCGATCACGAACAAGTATCACAACTGAACTGTCATTTATTGGGAATCGGCGACGGCTCCGGCTTTCTGAATAACGCCACCCTTCGACGAAGCACGCGCCAGACTAACCAACCAGGCAAGCCGAAGAAGATCGCAATCGGGATGAACACTATTACTGCCTGGATGACGAACAGAATGATTGACGCTGCTGTATCAACAGCGTCACCGAATGCTTGCTTTATGCTCGTTCCGAATCCGGCTGTCGTAGCCGCAATGATCGGCTGAGGCATTTGAAGCGTGGTGGTTATCGTCGAGAGCGCCGCTTGATTTTCAAGGAAGCGGCGGCGGCCTTCGAGGCGCTCGATTTCAGTCCGGACATCAGCGAGCTGGGTTTGCACGTCCAGGGCGTCCTCGACCTTTCGCGCTTGCTTCATTATTTCGAGAAACTGGCCTTCGAGAGCTTTCTTGTTTCGGAGCCGCGCTTCCACATCGAGATATTCTTCTGAGACGTCTTGCCCGCTGACCTTCTCCGAAATTACTCGCTCGCCTGCGTTGCGAATCTGGTCCAGCGCAGAAGCAAACTGGGAAGCGGGAACTCGTGCGACTACGGTGACGCTTTGACTTGGCTTCGCTCCAGCGGCAACGTTGTTCTGTTTGAACTCAGACGTGACGACGAATCCGCCGTGTGATTCTGCGGCGGCGGTAATCTTCCGAAGCCCCTCGGTCGGTGATTCCGTTTCCAGAGTAAGTTCGCCGTTGCGAATGATCTTACGATCGATGGTTTCGGTCGCTGCATAGACCGTGCCTATAGAAGCCAGTGAAACCGCGCTCGCGTCGTCGGTTATCGAGTCAGTATGTGCGCCGCCACCGCCACCGCCGCCGCTTCTTGCTGCAATCGACGGCAGGGCATTCATCATCCGCGACGTCCGCTGCTCGCCGCCGCCGCGGGCCAGTTCGGCAGCCGGCTCGGCGGCAGCAGGAGCGGAGACAGTCTTACGACTCTCGTTAGTGCGGGAGTCGCAGGCCACGAAGCAGAGCAGAGTCAAAGCGAGCAAGAAACCGGTAAGGAATCGCATACAATCACCTCCTCGATCTTAGAACCCAGAGCAGGCGGCGAAGTTCCAAATGTGTTGTGCTGGAAGCGGAGCGTTCAACATAAGATCGCCCGCTCGTCGCGAGCTTGCGAGCTTTGTTTGATCATTAGGAGAAGATGTAAGAACTAAGCCACCGGGGCTACCAAAAAAGAAGGCGCGAAGAGACTCCTGAAAGAGCCTCCTCGCGCCATGAGAATTCAGGCTTGATGACTCCGTACTCTATGGCTTCTCTACGATGTCCGCTTTCAGCCCCGACACGGCCGCTGCTACTTCCTTCTGCAAATTCTCTGGCACCTTGAACTTTGTAAGAGTCGCAACCAGATGCTTGACGGCGATGTTCCAATCCTCTTCGGTGATTCCGAGCCCTTTGTGCACGGTCTTCATATCGCGGCCGATGTATAGGCAAGGCCCGCCGGTCGCCGCGCACAATTGATCGACCACGAGCTGGCGGATTCTCATCTTTGAGTTATCGCTCGCTCCAACGAAGAAGCGGCCAAGCGTCTTATCGGTTACCAGGCGCCCGATGAAATCATCGGTTACCGCGGCGAGTGCATCGTATCCGCCAAGCCGCTTGTACAGCGAGTCGCCGCTCTGAGCAGTAGCGGTCCGAGTTGGTCCAACGCTTGACAGTAAAACAGCGATTGCTATGGAAAGGCCTAACAGGTGATTCTTCTTCACAGTTTCCTCCTTAGGGGATTTTCTTGGTTTTGACAGCTAACCAGATAGTCTGCCTCGGTGTAATAGGTCTCCGAAAAAATCGATGATGATTAGCGAGCGATACGAAACATGGCTGCCCGCTCCAGGCCGCTGATGATTACGTAGCCGGAATTGGATTGTTATAGGAGGAGGGCGCGAGAAGTGGACAGCTTCTCGCGGCCCTCAGGTTGAGCCTCTCGACTCTCAGGCGAAAGTCATTTTGGCAGGGTTGAGGCTCAAATCCCCGAGCGCGGGGAGGGGATGGTTCTCCGCACCCAGGGGTACCCAGTGGCCGGCCGGGAGGAGGCCAGCCAAAAACGGCGGCAATTTTGCTTGAGCGGAAGGACCGCCGTGTATGAATCCAGATGTCCGATCGCGCCCCTTGCCTGTCAACTTATTTATTCTCTTCCCCCTGCATGATCAAGACGGAAAAAATGTTTCGTCTTTTGCAGAATGTCAAAAAAACTTTGGAGGGACCGACTCGAAGTCCGATATGAGGCTTAAACGCGGTGCGAGCGAGTTCGCGCGCTGAGAAATGCGGATATCACGGGCTTTCTTTTCTAATTGGGTGGCTTCGAGAGAACACGCGCATCGGCAGCGGACCGTCAGCTTTGGCCGCTTTGCGTTTCAGTTCAGTCGTGGATCAACCTCAAACTGAAATGTCACCCTGAGGACCACGTGAAAATGCGCGAGAATACCCAACCGTAAGGGTGGGGTTCCCGAACCTTCCGGTTGGGGTTTTCACAAGGCTCCGAGGCGCATGATCCGTTATTCCGGGCGCCAATCGGATGTGGGCCGGGTTTGGCAGCGTGAGGTCTCAAGCAGTCTGCTACAGCTTCAGTTATCCTTCCACTCGGGTATGCGACCCGGAGTCCACGGTGCGCCTGCTGCCTCCATTGCCTTTTCAAGCTTGGCAAGGTCACCTTCGATCAGCGCTCGCAATTGCCCGAGCACCTGCTCAAACTCCTGCGCGGCGGCGGAGTAGTGGTCCTTTTGCGTTTGGGTGGGCGCCGACGTTGACATGCGCTGACCAGAAACTATCGTGCCGACTCGTTCGACGATAGAGGGCGGGAGCGTCTCCTGTCGCTGGCGAAGTGCACTGTCGCCACGCAGCAGGCGAAGAATCTCGTTCGTTCGCTTCTCGATCGATAACGCATCGTCGGTCAGCTTTGCTTCGGCGGCGGGCGTTTCATGCAGCGCGCGCTTCATCTGGCCAAGTCGGGTCTTTAACTGGTTTGCGCTCTCTAGTGCGCCGTTTACGGCTCGTTGCAAGCGCGCGACCTTCTGCTGGAATTCCACGAGCGCCGCGCGATCGGGTGCTGACATTGCCGCCTGACCTTCGACAAAAACAGTGAACTCCTGCGGCGCTGAGAGCTTACCGGTCACGCCGTTGACCCGTTTCGAAACCGTAACAGAATACGTGCCGGGGATAACGAGGGGACCTCCCGGCGGTTCAGCGAACGGATCTTCCTCGGCCTCGGCAGGACGTGGAGGCGCGAGCGTCGGAGCCGGATAACGAAGGTCCCAGCTTACGCGATTCATACCTGGCGAGAGCGGAGCGTTCAGTCTTCGTACTACTCGACCCGACGAGTCTGCAATGGTGAATATGATCGCGGGCGCTTCCTCTTCTTCTTCCGCGCTCAAATCGGTAAACGCGGGGTAGGGAAGCGGGACGCCTTTTCGTTCGGCTTCTTTCTCGGCTTCCTGACGACTTTGCTTTTTGGTCTTCGGCGCTTCTTTCAGGTAATAAGTAAAGGTCGCGCCGAACGGCGGGTTGTCTGCGGTAAAGAACGCTTCGCCCTGGAACGATTTTCCGCGTCCACCGAGCGGTTGAGATTGGATGTACATCATCGCGTCTTTGACCGGGAACAGCGTAGCTTCCTGAGTAAGCGCCTCGGGCTTGAGCACCCGAAGCGCCGTGTAGTTATCCAGAATGTACACGCTGCGCCCGAACGTGCCGACGACCAGGTCATTCTCCCGTTTTTGAATTGCGAGATCGCGAACCGAGATTGTCGGCAGACCGCCTTTGAGTTGAATCCACTTCTGCCCGCCGTCGATGGTGAAGAACAATCCGAACTCGGTGCCGATGAATAGCAGATTGGGATTAACGTGATCTTCTGCGAGTGCCAGCACGGGTCCGTTAGCCGGCAAGTTGCTCTTGATCGAAGTCCAGGACTTTCCGCGATCCGTGCTCTTCAGCAAGTACGGCGCGAAGTCGCTTCGCTTATGATTCTCGAACGCCGCGTACACCGTGTCGGCATCGTGCTGCGAAGCAGCTATGCGGCTCACATAAGTCATATCAGGCACGCCGGTGAAGCTCTCGATCTTGCGCCAGTTCTTTCCGGCGTCTTCGGTGACCTGAATCAGCCCGTCGTCGGTCCCTACGTAGATAAGCCCTTCTTTCTTCGGTGACTCGGCAAGTGCGGATGAGTTTCCGAACGGATCGGTCGATGTGTGTTTTGCAACAGCGTCGGGTCCCCAGATCTTGCCCATCACCGGCAGCTTGTTTCGATCGAGCCCGCGCGATAGCTGCGAGCTGATGACCCTCCAGGTGTCTCCCCGGTCATCGCTGCGGAAGAGTTTGTCAGCCGCGAAGTAGAGTCGGGTGCGCGAGTGCGGGCTGATTATGAAAGGTGAGTCCCAGTTGAAGCGAAGCGGCTGTTCGCCTTTTCCCTCGGAGGGCTGGATTCCCATGCGCTCGCCGGTGCGTTTGTCGACTCGCACGATCGAGCCGTATTGCAGCTCGGCATAGAGTGTGTTTGGGTCCTCAGGATCGACCTGAGTCCGGAACCCATCGCCTCCGTGGGTGACGAACCAGTCAGAGTTTACGATCCCCGACGCGCTGCGCGTGCGAGACGGACCTCCCACGCTGTAGTTGTCCTGCATTCCGCCGTACACATTGTAGAAAGGCGTCGAGTTGTCGACGGTCACATCATAAAACTGCCCGAGCGGAAGATTGGATTTGAACTGCCAGTTCGCGCCTCGATCATAGCTCTCGTAAACGCCGCCGTCGCAGCCTACCAGGTAGTGTCTGGTGTTATTGGGATCGATCCATATTACGTGGTTATCCACGTGCTTAGACTTTTCACCAAGCCTGCGAAGCGTGCGGCCGCCATCGTCTGAGACCATCAGGAACACGTTCATCACGTAGATCCTGTCGAGTTCTTTCGGGTCGGCGAAGATCTGAGAGTAATACATCGCGGTGGTGTCAAAGGGATTTCGCCGCTCCCAACTGCCTCCTCGATCCGTCGAGCGGAAGATCCCTCCCTTTGCGTCCGCAGCTTCAATTGTTGCGTAAAGCACGTTCGTATCCACGGGCGAGATGGTCAAGCCGATTCGGCCCATGTCGACGTTCGGAAGTCCGGCCCTGAGCTTGTTCCAGGTCGCTCCTGCGTCGGTCGATTTGTGGATTGCGCTCTCGGGTCCTCCGTTGATGAGCGTCCATACGTGCCGCCGCCGCTGATAAGACGCAGCGTAAACGGTGTCGGGATTATTCGAATCGATCACGACGTCAGTCACGCCTGTGTTCTCGCCAATTGAGAGAATGTTCTTCCACGTCTTGCCGCCGTCGGTAGTCTTGAACAGTCCGCGATCACCACCCGGCCCCCAGAGCGGGCCTTGTGCGGCGATGTAAACTGCATCGGAGTTGCGAGGATCGATGGCTATTCGCCCGATGCGCTCCGAGGCTTTCAAACCGACGTTCTTCCACGTCTTTCCGCCATCGTCGGAGCGATACACTCCGTCGCCATAAGAGACACTGCGCTGACTGTTGTTCTCGCCAGTTCCGACCCATACCGTAAACGGATTCTTCGGATCTATAGTGATCGTGCCGATTGAATAAGAGCCTTCGTTGTCGAAGACCGGCGCCCAGGTCGTACCTGCGTTCGTGGTTTTCCAAACGCCGCCCGAGGCAGCCCCGACGAAGTAGCGGCTGTGATCAGTTGGATCAACTGCGATGCTGCACACGCGGCCCGACGTAAACGCAGGGCCGATCGAGCGCAGCCTGAGCCCTGCGAAAGTCGGAGCCGACATTGGATCAGCCGGTCTGCGCGGTTCGTCCCTCTTGGGCTCTTCTTTCGGCTTCGCGGCAGGCTCTTGCGCGACCTTGTCTTGTGGTTTCTTCGCTTCGTCTTGCCGAGCGCTTTCGGGTTTCTCCTGTTTGGTTGCCGCGGATAACGGTGTGGGCATCAGGGCGGCGATCAAACCAACGACAAGAATTCGGGTGATTCTCACAGCAGTCCTCCTCAGCGCGGTATAGCTCGGGCTCGCGCTGCACTCTTTGGTCTGGCTTTCTGGTTCCGAAGACGAGTCGACAACCCTGTCACGGATGGTATGAATGAAGCAGCGTCTAAGCCACCGCCTCCCGCAGGAAGCGGTCTCTTCCACTGAAAGATGCTTGCTTAGTCAGGGGTCGGGCGCGCTAAGGTAGCCGCTCGAAATTGAATTCGACACCTGCATTTGCGACCGGCTTGAGCGTGAGCTTCTTGCCGTCGAGTTTGTACTCCCACTTAGTCGTCGTTCCCATCGAACCCGGGACTGCCTGCGCGAGCTGTTGCAAGCTGATGACGTTGCCCTGTACTTCGAACGTGCCGCAGGTCGCAGCAAGACCTTGATACGCAGCGACGATCTTTTTAGTGCGCTCTTCTTGAGGCTCACTCTGTTCCCAGGTCTGGCGTCCAACGCTTGCCTTAACGAACGCCATGTATTTACCGTGTACAACTATCATCCCTTTTGCTTCAGCTTCAGTCTGACCGCCTCCCTGAAACTTCAGGCCGACGAATTTATACGCGCCCTCGAGCTTCGGATCGGCTGCCAATATGTTTACCGCCGAGACAAGAACAATCAAAAGAACAAGTGCTGCTTTGAGTTTCATCAGAGTCCTCCCGTAGATATTAACTGTGAATCGAGTCCGGCATGATACCGTCAGGCGCACGATTCTATCAAGGAGACTGTCCCTGGGAGCGCAGGCATCCCTGCCTGCCTCCTCTAGCGCAACGCCAAGCAGGCAGGGATGCCTGCGCTCCCAGGGACAGTCTACGGTACTTTTCGTGGTCTATTCAGCTAGAATGTTTTCCATGACGGAAGAGAAAGATAGAGTCGCGATACTTGTCGACGACATGTTCTTCGCTGCTAAGATAAACAGCGCGGCTTCAGCTTGCGGCCGGCAGATTGAGCGCATTAGATCGCGCGAGCAGCTCGAAGGGCTTGCCGGAAACCCGCCGTCGCTGGTGATCGTCGATCTCAACTCTGATCGTTTGGATCCGCTAGAAACGATCGGGTTCCTCAAATCGCGTTCTGATATGAGTGCGGTGCCGATCGTTGGTTTCGTTTCGCACGTTCAGACCGAACTAATCCGGCAGGCTCAAGCCGCAGGCTGCGATTATGTGTTGCCGAGATCGGCATTCACTCAGATGGTGACCGAGATTGTTTCAGGCAATCTCTCATCGTTTCGAGCGAGTCAGACGTAGCATAGACTTCAGTCTGTGTCCCGCTCGCAGCCTGCCGGGTTAGCGTTAGAGGAAACGGCACAGACTAAAGTCTATGCTACGCCCGAGCGGGACTTCGTCGATGCTGTGATGATCTCGTAGAACTCGGGCCGTCTGTCTGCAAGCCTGTCTATTTCATAAGAACCGGCTACGTTTACGATCTTGTTCTTGTTAGATTCCCCGAGATCGACTTCGGCGAAAAGAATCTCTTCGTTCTCACGCGAAGCCTCTGCCACCATGTCGCCGTTGTAGTCGACTACTTTGCTCCTGCCGATGAACTGCCATCCGCGTTCGACCCCGACGCGGTTCACCGCTGCGAAGTTGACGTGGTTCTCGCAAGCTCGAGTGTTGATGATGAATTCTGCCGTACGCCACGCGCCGGTAGGCCAGTTGGTGGGCAAAATGATCAGCTCTGCCCCGATGAGTTTCAACGCGCGAGCTGCTTCGGGAAAGCTCGCATCGTAGCAAATGTTGACTCCGATTTTGCCGATTGGAAGTTCGATGATATCGAACGGTCTGTCGCCGGGTCTCAGAAAGCGATCGACGCCGAGGAAAGGCAGATGGACTTTTCGATAGCCGCCGCCGACGCCGTTCGGCCCGACCACCATCGCAGCGTTATAGTAGTTTGAGCCGTCCTTTTCGATGAAGCCGACCACGGCGTGCACATCAGTCTCGCGGCAAGCTTCGGCAATCGCGTCCGAAGACGGCCCGTTGATCGGTTCAGCAAACTGCGCGGCTTCTTCGAGAGAATCGAAGCAGTAGCCGGTCAACGCGCATTCGGGGAAGATCACCAACTCGGCGCCGCTGTCGGCAGCCGTTCGCATTCGCTCGACGATCTTCTCGCGATTAGCTTCGACATCGCCGATCGCAACATCCATTTGCACGCAGCCTATCTTTGTCATAGTCCAATATCCCTATAGTCCAAGGTCCAAAGTCCAAGGTCCAAAGTCCAAAGTCCAAAGTCCAAGGTCCAAGGTCCAAGGTCCAAGGTCCAAGGTCCAAGGTCCAAGGTCCAAAGTCTTAAGTCCAAAGTCGCGACGGCGGCCTCCAAACTGTGGACTTTGGACCTTGGACTTTGGACCTAGCTTGGCGGAGGCGTGTGGGAATCGAACCCACCCAGGCCGCCTCTCGGCGACCCGCAACGGGTTTGAAGCCCGCGAGAACCACCAGGCCCCCTGCGCCTCCGCCCGCAGTCAAGGTAGCAAGCGAGGCTGTGCGGCGCAAGGAGTGCATTTCATTGACAAATGACCAATGACAAATAACTACTGACCGGTCTTACCACTCACTTTCTTCATGAACCGTTCCATCTCAACTGGCGCGCGAACGTGGAGGCCCTCCCCGATCTTCTCGAATCCATCGTGAGCCTCGACTGCGAACTTTATCGTGTGATCGCCGACCTCGATCACTTCGGCTCGCGTTGTCACTTTTGCCCCGACTGGTGTCGCAGCCAGGTGTTTCACATTGACCACGACTCCAACGGTCACCCAACCTTCGGGCAGGTACTCCTGAATCGCCGCTGCGGCGGTTTCTTCAATGTGGAAGATCATGATTGGCGTACCGTACACTTCCGGCATGTCAGCATGGAAGTTCGCAACCGTCATCTCTCTGGTGACTTCGATTTCCTGCGTTGCAGTGGCTCCGACCGGTATGTTCGCCGTGGCCTTCATCGAATAACCTCGCTCGTGAGCTTGAAACCAAAGAGCCTCATTCTAGCCGTATCGGATCCGAAAGGCCACGTGATGGAAAGCGACACCGGTGTAGCGAGAGTGCCACAGGTAGCATTTCGCGAGTTGCTCGCGGGGCGGTTTTCTTGCAAAATCTTGCCGTCTTCACACTTCATCCGGCGGCACGTCCATTGCCGAGGGATCCTGTAGCAGGTTACCTTCGTAGAGGCGGATTTGATTTGACTCGACAAACGACGCTCAAAAGGGCGGTCTCAATCAGCGGCCATGGGCTTCACACCGGTGAGCCTTCACACATCACCCTCAACCCCGCGCCCGCTTACACTGGATACGTTTTTCGCCGGACCGATCTGAACAATTTCGAAATCCCGGCCGCGCCTCAGTTTGTAGCGCGGGTCAGCTATGCGACGACGCTGATGCGACAAGGCGTGATGATCGCGACCGTAGAGCATTTGCTCGCCGCGCTTGCCGGCAGCCAGGTCGACAACTGCATAATCGACGTCGATTCGCTCGAGGTTCCGATAGCGGATGGCAGCGCCGAGCCGTTCATAGAGATGATTGAGCAGGCGGGAATCGCGACGCTCGAAGCGCCGCGTCAGTTTCTGCGTGTCCTGAAGCACGTCGAAGTTTCGCAAAGCGACCGTCGCATGAGCATCAGCCCTGCAGAAACCTTTTCGATATCCTGCTTGATTGAGTTTCCTCACCCGATGATCGGCACTCAGCGCCGCGAGATCGAATTAACCAACGGGCAATTCGCCAAGCAGGTCGCCCCGGCGCGCACGTTTGGCTTTCTCGATGAAGTGGAGGCGCTGCGCAACCTGGGTCTCGCTCGCGGGGGCTCGCTTGAAAACGCGATAGTGCTTACGCCGGAAGGCGGAATTATGAACCGTGAGGGGCTGCGGTTCGCCGATGAATTTGTGCGCCACAAGATCATGGATATCATCGGCGACCTTGCGCTGTTCGGAATGCCTGTGCTGGGCCACGTAGACGCCGAGCGCAGCGGTCACGGTGTACATACGGAGCTGGTGTCCCGCGTGCTTCGCGATGATTCCGCATGGGAAATCATCGACGCGCCTCCTCTTGAGAAGGTTATCCGCGCATGAATCTCACTACCGTTTTCGCTGTCGAGCCCGCAGCATTCTCTTTGCTCCAGTAAACCAATCTCTTTGATCGCTCCTGAGTCTGTCCACGTTTCTGCGCTCTGTGCTAACATCCACTAAAGTCAGCAGGCGAGGGGATGGATAAGTTCATAATCATCGGCGGGCGACCTCTCGAAGGTCGCATTCAAATCAGCGGCGCGAAAAACTCCGCGTTGCCCTGTATGGCTGCGGCGTTGCTAACGGCGGAGACGGTCAGTCTTCACAACCTGCCGTACGCTCGCGACATTATCACCATGCGGCGGCTACTCGAGGATCTCGGGTGCGAGATACTGATGCCCGAATTGAGGACTCTCAAGATTTCGGCGGCGAAGGTCGAAGTCTATGAAGCTCCCTACGACCTGGTCAAAACGATGCGCGCCTCGGTGCTTGCCCTCGGGCCGCTTCTAGCACGATTCGGAGAAGCCCGGGTTTCTCTTCCCGGCGGGTGTGCGATAGGTCAGCGTCCCATCGATCTGCACCTTCGAGGGTTTGAAAAGCTCGGCGCGACGGTTGCGATTGAAGGTGGCGACGTTGTCGCTCGCTCGAAGCGGCTACAGGGTAGCGAGGTTGAGTTTGACAAGGTCACGGTCACAGGCACCGAGAACCTGATGATGGCGGCTGCGCTCGCCGAAGGCGTAACCGTGCTCAACAACGCTGCCTGTGAGCCCGAAATCGTCGACCTCGCCGCTCTGCTCAACAAGATGGGCGCGCGAATTGAAGGCGCAGGGCGCACTACCATACGCATTGAAGGAGTCGAAAAGCTCGGCGGAGCTGAGCACACCATTATTCCCGATCGCATTGAGACCGGGACCTTTGCGGTCGCCGCCGCGGTGACGCGCGGACATCTGGAGATTGTGAACTGCGATCCTCAGCACATCACTGCAGTGCTGGACAAGCTTGGAGAAGTGGGCGTACGTATCGAGCGTCCTAACGCGTTTTCAATCCGGGTGAGCGCGTCCAATGGCATCGAGTCTTCCGATGTAACGACAGAGGCGTATCCCGGCTTCCCGACTGATATGCAGGCGCAGTACATGGCTCTAATGACGCTTGCAAGCGGAGTTTCGGTGATCACCGAAACTATTTTCGAGAACCGCTTTATGCATGCGGCGGAGTTGCTTCGGATGGGTGCGCGGATACGATTGAGCGGGAGGGAGGCGACGGTGGAAGGCAACGGCGGATTGACGGGAGCGCGAGTCCAGGCGTCGGACCTTCGGGCGTCTGCTTCGTTGGTGCTTGCGGGGCTGGCGGCGCGAGGTCAGACCATCATCAATCGCGTTTATCACATCGATCGCGGCTACGAAAAAATCGAAGAGAAGCTGCGTTCCGTAGGCGCCGAAATAGAGAGGTTTTGAGATTGGTCATTGGTCATTAGTCATTGGTCATTAGTCATTAGTCATTGGTCATTAGTCATTGGTCCTTTGTCACGTGTGAGATGATTGTCCTTAGCGAAACGACCAGTAACTAATGACCAATGACCAATGACCAATGGCTAATAAAGTTTGACTCGATTACGGCGCTTGGTTGATAATTGCCCTGAAGATTAAACCCTATGGAAAACATCGAACAAAGTTGCATCTTTTGTAGCATAGTGGCCCGGGACCTTCCGTCCGAGGTTGTTTATGAGGACGAGCAAATGGTCGCTATCAAAGATGCCAATCCCCAGGCGCCTGTGCACGTGCTGTTGCTTCCGCGCGAGCACAATCTCGAGTCTCTCAACGACGCTTCAAAGTTAGACCTATCACTGATGGGACATCTGCTGTACACGGCTGCGAAGGTTGCCAACCAGATGGACATCGCCGAGAGCGGCTATCGAGTCGTCATCAACACCGGCGAGGCGGCGGGTCAGAGCGTTCCTCATCTTCACGTGCACGTGCTCGGTGGACGCCAGCTCGCTTGGCCTCCCGGCTGAAGCCTGTTCAATCCAGTTAACACGAGAAGTTCGCTTGGACTTTTATCCGACAATCCGTCCCAGGCCGGATCGCTTTCCGTCTATTTCGGCTCAATGATTTCAACGCGTTCGATTCGATCGCCGCTTGCGATTCGGTTGACTGCATCCATCCCTTCAATCACCTGGCCGAATACAGTGTAGCCTCCATCGAGATGCGGTTGAGGTGTGTGCGTGATGAAAAACTGGCTGCCACCGGTGTCTTTGCCTGACAAAGCCATCCCCACCGTGCCAGTCTGGTATCTTCGAAGATTGATTTCGTCTCGAATCTGGTAGCCCGGGCCGCCGTTCTGATCTCCGCGAGGATCGCCGCCTTGAATGACGAAGTTGGGGACTACTCGCACAAACGCGAGACCGTTATAGAAGCCGGCGCGTGCGAGGCGGATGAAATTGTCCACCGTCATCGGAGCATCGGTAGCGAGCAGTTCGATGCGGATGTTGCCCTTCCTGGTATGGATCACAGCCGTTGGGTTCTTTATTGACTCGCTCAAGTCTGCGATGCGCCGCCAGTAAGCACGGTCGTGACCCGTATCGACTTTCCCTATTTGCAGCCGTGTTGTGCTCACCTCGCGTGATGAGGCCCGCAAGAGCGAAGCTGCTTTCAACCTGACGACGTAGTCTTCATCCCGGGTGGGGTCGGAGAGCACCTGAATGTTCATCGGGTGCTTGAGCTTGTCGGATGCTTCGACAATCGCGATTCGCGCTTCGTTGATCTTATCCGCGCGAGCGGATTTGTAGGCGTCGCGCAGGGCGACAATTACTGAGTCGGACGAATCGCCGAGATCGCCCAGTAGCGACGCGGCGGTTTCGCGCACGAACACGTCGGCGGTCTTCAGTTGTTCGAGCAGAATATCGCGTAGACCGACGACCTTCGCGGCAACCAACGCGTTCAAGATGGCAGGCATGGCGCGAACATCAGGCTTGCCGTAGGTCTTGCCCACAAGCAGATCGAGCAATAGGGTTTTTGCTCGCTCAGTGGCTAGTTGTCCGAGTCCCTGTGCGTAAGCGGCCATGGCCTTCCAGTCCTCGCCAGGAAGTTTCGCCGACACCGGCCCATCGAAGAACGCCGGCTCGCCGAACTTCGCTACCGCAATCTCTGTTTCGGCGTGTCCGCCGAGTTTGCCCTCCGCAAACCGAAACGCTTTAAGGAATGGAAGCGCGCGCTCGTCTTTTATGCTTCCAAGCGCGGTAGCTATCAACAGAAGCGAGTTCTGCTGAGTCGGGACTCCCACCTTTTCGCGATCAACCGAGCGATAGCTGGCAAGCAGCGTGTTGCCTAATGCGACCAGCGCATCAACCGCCTGCGCATCGCCGATCGCTCCGAGCGCATTGATGGCGGCGGCTACGACGCGCTCGTCTTTATCGGCGAGCAGTCTTATCAACGGATCAAGGGCCTGGGCCGCCTTCGCTACTCCCAGCGCGCGAGCGGCGTTCGCTCGCACAAGTGCGTCCTTGTCGTCGAGCAAAGGCAATAGGCTGGGGACTGCCACGGAAATGCCTTCGCGTATTCGCGCGAGCGCGTTGGCTGCCTGCCATCTCAAATCCGCGTCGCTAGAACGGAGTTGAAACGCGATTGCCTCAACCGCTGAGGGTTGCTTGATTCTGAGCAGCGCGGTAAGCGCCATTGACGCTATGAGCTTGGCGTTATCGGGGACCGGAGTATTAGGCGGAGGAAGCAAGCGCAAGATCGCGGCGTTGATTCCGCCAACGCCATAGTTGCCCAGCGCCGCGCCCGCCTCCTTGTTGGAAGCGATCTTTCCCAACGCCTCGGCTGCGCGCGCTCGCACAGCAGCAGACGATTCAATCGCAGGATCAAGCCGCTCCAGCAGTGCCGACACCGCGTGTTGGTTTTGAATTTGACCGAGCGAGAACGCTGCCAACGCTCGCATCTCGGGATCGCGATTCTCAGGGTTCTTATCGCTGTTCAGGATGTCGATGAGAGGCGCGAGCCCGCTGGGATAGCCTATTCGGCCAAGCGCTCCGATAGCGCGACGGCGCGCCCCCCCGTGCGTAGGAAGGAGCATTTCGATGAGGTCGTTAGTAACCGTGCGCTCGTCTTCGTGCTGAATGATTTTTGGGTACAAGACTCGCTGTGTGCGATCGCGCTTCAAAGCTGGCTTGCCGGTTGGAACAGTTGAGGGAGGGAGCTGAGCAAACGTGAGAACGGTTATTGTTAGAAGACCAAGCGCCGCGCTCACGAGATGAGTTCTCATTGCAGTAGCATAGACTTTAGTCTGTGTCTTGTTCAACACTGGACGGTGGTGTCCTAATAATAGGACACCCATCCAAGAGCTGTCTTTTGAGGTATGGTAGGGTTGCTCATATCAAGCTGTCTCGCTTTTCGCCGATTGAAATAATATCCTGATTTTCGAATCTCGGCTATAACGATCAGCCTATTGCTAAGGTGCTGATCTGTCCACTGCGGCCTCTAAACCTGTTCGGTTAGATCTTCGACACCTCTACCAGATTATCGTAGAACGTCGCGCCGGCGCCTATGTCGGTCAGCGCTTGAGAAACTGTTTGGTTGACGTTGGTGCGGCCCGGGCTGAGCTTGTTCCACCAGATTGAAAGCGCAACCGCGACTCCGGGCTTCACACGGTCACTAATTCGAGCCACGAGTTTGCATTCGCCTCGATCGTTCCAGACGCGAACCGAGTCGCCATCGTTGATCTTGCGGCGCGCGGCGTCTTCCGCGTTGAGCTGTATGAACGGCTCCCGTTCGCTCTTAAGGAAGGAAGGGAGGTGAGAAAACGTGGTGTTCAGGAAAGAGTTCGCAGGGGGGCTGAGGAGCTGCAATGGATAGCGCGCTGCAAGCTCCGGCGCACTGTCAGGAGACTCGCGAGGCGGAATGAAAGCAGGAAGCGGGTCGAGCCCCGCGCGCTCCAGAGCCTCGGAGTAAAACTCGCACTTGCCCGAAGGCGTAAGAAAACCCCCATTTGAAAACGGCGCAAAAGTCTCGGGCAAATTCAAACGCGCCCAGCCGTCTCGCTTCAATCGTTCGAGCGTGATGTCGCGAAGCGGCGCGTGATCGCTTGCCAGCGCCTGACTGATGATGTCCTCGTCGGTATCGTCAAAGCAGTCGTCCTCGAATCCCATTCGCTTGGCGAGCAACTGAAACACTTCCCAGTTGGGCTTTGCTTCGCCGAGCGGTGCAATCGACGGCTCGTTGTAGACCAGATAATAGTGGCCGTACGGTTTTATCATGTCTCGATGCTCGAGTTGAGTCGTTGCCGGCAACAGGATGTCAGCATAATCAGCGGTGTCCGTTTGGAACTGTTCGTGCACGACCGTGAACAGGTCTTCACGCCGGAAGCCTTCCAACACTTTCGACTGATCAGGGGCAATCGCCGCCGGATTCGAGTTGTAAACATAGATGGCGTTGACGCGTGGGCGAGCTTCAGTAAGCGCTTCGCCGAGTCGCGACATGTTGATCGTTCGCGGATTGCCGCGCGCCAGGTCGGGCCGTTGAAGTACCTTGTCATCGAACGCGAACATCCCGCTGCTCGACAGCAACACGCCGCCCCCGGCATCACGCCACGAGCCGGTGAGAGCAGGTAGACAGGCGATCGTGCGCACCGCCATGCCTCCGCCAGCGTGACGCTGCAGACCGTAGTTGATCCTGATGACGGCGGGCCTCGTAATCGCGTACTCGCGCGCGAAGGCCGCGATCTCGTGTTCGGTGACGCCGCATATCTCGGCCGCGCGCGAGGGCGGGAACTCAGCGGCGCGCTCGCGCAGTTTTTCGAAGCCGACAGTATAACGCTCGATGTAGTCGCCGTCTTCCAGCCCTTCGCTAATGATGACGTTCATTATCGCGAGAGCTAATGCTGCGTCAGTGCCCGGACGCACTTGTATCAACTGATGACAGTGATCGAGCGTGTGATTGCGATAAGGATCGATGCCGATGAGCTTCGCGCCGTTTGCGAGCGCCTCTTTGATCTGCGGCCACAGATGAATGTTTGAAGAAAGTGTGTTCGTTCCCCACAACACGATCAAGCGGGCACGATGGAAGTTCTCCATGTCGGTGCCGATCTTCGCGCCGAGCGTGTAGTTCAACGCTTCCCCGCCGGCGGACGCGCAGATTGTTCGCTCCAGCTTGCTTGCGCCTAGCCGATGAAAGAAGCGGCGGTCCATGCTTCCGTTGTTGACGACACCCATCGTGCCGCCGTAACTGTAAGGCAAAATCGCTTCGGGCCCGTCGCTTGATTCTGCGATTGCGCGAAAGCGCCGGGCGATTGTATCGAGCGCTTCGTCCCAGCTAATGCGCTCGAAGCGTCCTTCGCCCTTTGCGCCGACTCGCCGCATCGGATAGAGCAGTCGATCAGGGTTGTAGACGCGTTCGAGGTAGCGAGCGACCTTCGTGCAGAGGAAGCCCTGAGTCGTAGGATGATCCGGATCGCCGGAGACTCGTGTGGCTCGGCCGTCTTCAACTTCGACGAGCATCGCACATGTGTCCGGGCAATCGTGCGGACAAGCAGCGTGGATGATTGCCTTTGGCGTTTGCATTGAACCTCGTGACAAAGAATAGAACACTGAGGGCGCCGATTCAATGGGTCAACGCAGACCTGCCACAAAGACACCAGGTCACAAAGCGCCACGAAGGGCTTGGTGAGACTTGGTGCCTTCGTGCCTTTGTGGCTGATCCGTCGCCATAGTATCCTCCAACGAATGAAACTCTGGGGCGGCAGATTTAAGAGTAACACCGATGCCGAGTTTGCGCGGTTCAACTCTTCGTTCTCCTTTGACCGACGGTTGATCGAATCGGACATCGAAGGCAGCCTCGCGCACGCCGAAGCGCTCGCTGCTGCCGGCATTCTGAAGGAAGAAGAAGCGCGTAATATAGCCTCGGGGCTTCGCGAGATACTGCGCCGCGCGCGCGAGGAGCAGCGCTACCTTGATAGCCGCGAAGCTGAAGATGTGCACAGTTTCGTCGAAGCTGAGCTTGTCGCTACGATCGGCGACGCGGGCTACAAGCTACACACCGGGCGCAGCCGCAATGACCAGGTCGCGACCGACCTGAGGCTCTTTCTGCGAGGCGAGATCGACGCTATATGCGAGCTTATTCGAGACCTTCAGCGTGCCCTGATCGAGCTGGCCGAAACAAATCGCGATTGCGCGATCCCTGGCTATACCCACCTGCAGCGCGCACAGCCGATTCTGTTCGCGCACTACTTGCTCGCTTACTACGAAATGACAAAGCGCGATCGCGCGCGACTGGCTGACGTTCGCGCGCGCGTGAATCGACTGCCGCTTGGGTCAGGCGCGCTGGCGGGCACGGGCTTTCCAATTGACCGTGAATTGATGGCTGGAAAACTTGGCTTTGATGGCTTGTGTGAGAACAGCGTCGATGCGGTGAGCGATCGCGACTTCGTAATTGAATTCATCGGCGCCGCGGCGATCGCGATGATGCACCTGAGTCGCCTGGCCGAAGACTTGATTATCTACTCGACCGCCGAGTTCGGCTTCATCGAACTTTCCGAGGAGGTCTCGACCGGATCATCGTTGATGCCGCAGAAGAAGAACCCCGACTCGCTCGAGCTGATTCGCGGCAAGGCCGGACGCGTGTTTGGCCACCACACGGCGCTGCTTGCAACGATGAAGGGCTTGCCGCTCGCGTACAACAAAGACATGCAAGAAGACAAAGAAGCGCTATTCGATACGATCGACACGCTGAGAGGCTCGCTCGGGGTGATGGCGACTGTGCTTCGAAACGTCAGGGTGGACTGCGATAAGACGGGGCGCGCTGCTTCGATTGGCTATTTGAACGCGACCGACCTGGCCGATTACCTAGTGCGGAAGGGTCTCGAGTTCCGCAAGGCCCATGAGCTTGTAGGGCGCGTTGTGATGCACGCGATCGAGCGCGGCAAGCCTCTTGAAGAAATCGCGCTCGAAGAGTATCAGGAGTTTTCTCCTGTGTTCGGCGATGACCTCTATGCTTCGCTGAGGCTGGAGGCGTCGCTCGCCAGCAAGTCGACCGTTGGGGGGACCACTCCAAAGCTTGTTCACGATGCGCTTCTGAAGGCTCGAAGGGAACTAGACCACGGATGACGCGGATTTGACGGATTTTCACGGATACAGACTATGGCATTGAAGAACGAGAATCTTACAGGGCAGATTCTCAAGGCGTTTTACAAAGTCTACAACGAGTTGGGCTACGGATTTCTCGAGAAGGTTTATGAGAACGCCCTGACCCTTGAGTTGGAGTCCTCAGGCCTGCGGGTCGGACGGCAACGGCCAGTCAAAGTCTACTACCTTGGCCGACAGGTCGGCTACTATTATGCAGACCTCATATTCGAGGGCCTGGTCATCATCGAACTCAAGTGTGGAGAGGCTCTGTGCGAGGCTCACGAAGCACAACTGCTGAACTATCTGAAAGCAACCGATGTCGAGGTCGGGTTGTTGCTCAACTTTGGTCCGAAACCCGAGTTCCGCAGAAAGATTTTCACAAATGATAAGAAGCGCCATCGAGAGGTAATCCCGGAAACGCATGAAGAATCCGTGTGAATCCGTCAAATCCGCGTTATCCGTGGTCTATTTCGTTTCGTTCCTTTGATAGACCACGGATAACGCGGATTTGACGGATTCACACGGATCCGAGGAATATGCCCGACAACATCCTGGAACCTGACTGGAGGGATCACGGTGTTCGCATCGTTCACGCCGGCGAGCTCGACATCAACACGCCGCAGACGCCTGGGATGAACCGCGCCGCGGCGATCACTCGCGCGCGAAGCGGCGCGACGAAACTGTGGGCGGGCACTGTCAGCATTCATCCCAACGCCAAGACCGGAGCCCATCATCACGGTGAGCTTGAAAGCGTCATCTACGTCGTCAAAGGCAAAGCGCGTATGCGTTGGGGCGATCATCTGGAGTTCACCGCCGAAGCCGGGCCCGGCGACTTCATCTATGTTCCGCCGTACGTTCCTCACCAGGAGGTCAACGCCAGCACCGATGAGCCGCTCGAATGCGTCCTCGTGCGAAGCGGGCAAGAACCGATCGTCGTCAATCTTGATATCGCTTCCATCGAGCCTCCCGAGGAGGTCAGGTGGGTAGACGACACCCATCCGGCTGGCTAGCAGCCGTGAAGTTCAGAGTTCAACCTTTAGGTTGCTATTATTCAAGCCGTTTAAGCCAAAACTTGACCTAGTGGAGTGTAACGGCGAAAGTGGCTGTTGCTCGCTTAGCGAAGGCTTTTTTCCCTGACACTAGGAACATCGGAATGGGCGAAGCTCGACGCGATCACTTATCCAGCGGCACACCGACTACTGGCACGTCCCAGTGTCCAAGCAAAATCTCGAACCTCCGCTGCTCCTCGCGTTTGAAGGTCTCCTGATCGGGATAAAGCTGTTTGATGATCGCCTCTTCACTCGCCTGGTCCGATGCGGCGGCCATGTTCTTGAAGACGATCGTGACGCAGTAATCCCATCGGCCGTCCTCGGTCGCGTGATATCTCGGCTTTACAGCGGTCACGCTGAGTATTCGACCGGTCTCCATTTGTTTCTTGAGTATCGGAAAGTGATTCTTCTTGAACAGCCGAATGAACTCATCCGCGTAGCCCCACTTCGCCTTGTAGTAGTACTCGGCGACAAAAGGTTCCTCTTTGGTTGCTTGCGCTGCCCGTGCCGCCGCTGCGCAGGTAAAGACCGTTAGAGTTAGAACCAGCATCGCCGCTGGTCGAATGGCTTTCTTCATGACGGTTCCTCCACGTTATCAGTTCAAGGTGCCGGGTTCGGAGTTCCGGGTTCAGGGTTCAGGGTTCCGGGTTCGGAGTTCCTGCTCGGCGGTCCAGGACTCAGTGACGGCCTTTTGTCACGCAGAACTCGGAACCCTGAACCCGAAACTCTGAACCCTGAACCCTGAACCCGGAACGGATTCACGCTGAAATCAATTCGTAATCATCGTCCCCGCGCCTTCATCGGTGAACACTTCGTGCAGCAGGGCGTTGCGCTTCGAGCCGTTGATTATGTGAGCGCTACGCACCCCGCGGCGAATGAGGTGGGCGATGGCTGCGATCTTCGGCAGCATGCCTGATGACACGACGCGGTCGTGCACCAGCCGCTCAGCTTCTTCGGTCGACAACCGCGAGATCCTTGATGAAGGGTCGTCGCGGTCGCGCAATATCCCATCGACGTCCGTGAGTAGGATGAGCTTCTCGGCCTGAAGGTGAACCGCGATCTCTGCCGCGATCGTGTCGGCGTTGATGTTGTAGATGTTGCCCTGCTCGTCGGATCCAAGCGACGAAATAACCGGCACGTAACCGTTTTCGAGCAGCAGCCGGAGCAAGCCAACATTTATCTCGACTATGTCGCCCACGTGGCCGAAGTCGATCGTTTCTACCTCGCCCGTGTCTTGATTCAGCACCTTTTGAATCTCGCGCCGCCGAGCGTGGATGATGTTTCCGTCAACGCCCGATAGCCCAACCGTCTCACAACCCGAACGCCGCAAGGCCGACACTACGTCCATGTTGATCTGGCCGGCGAATACCATCTTGGCAACCTCGAGCGTTTCGGTGTCGGTGACGCGTCTGCCGTTGACAATGCGCTGGCGGATTCCGAGCCGCTCGGCGATCGCGGTGAGCTGCTTTCCCCCGCCATGGATCACAGCAAGGTTGATCCCTACCTGCTGGCAGAGAGTGATCTCTTCAGCGAGCGAGTTGAGCTGCTCTTGATCTTCGGTGATTTTGCCCGAGAGCTTGACGACGAAGATCTTGTTCTTGAAACGCTGAATGTAAGGCAGCGCTTCGCGGAGTAGATCGAGTCTTTCGTTAATCATGGTTAGGTCCAAGGTCCAAGGTCCAAGGTCCAAGGTCCGAGGTCCGAGGTCAAAAGTCCAAGGTCCGAGGTCAAAAGTCCAAGGTCCCGACTTTGGACGTTGGACCTTGGACCTTGGACTCACAATATCGAAGCCAGCACCGCCTTCTGCACGTGCAGGCGATTCTCGGCTTCATCGATAGCCGCATTCTGCGGGCCGTCCAGCACCCCATCGGTCACGACGACGTTTCGCCTCACCGGAAGACAGTGCATGAACCACCCGTTGTCTGTCGAGCGCATCACTTCTTCGTCGATGCGCCAGTGCTTGTGTTGTTGTCGAACTTGTATGTCTTCATCTGCGCGCCCGTAAAACTGTTTCGCGCCCCAGCTTTTCGTATAGACGATCCGCGCGCCTTTACAAGCTGAGCGCTGGTCGCGTGAAAACTGAACACGTCCACCGCTCGACGTGGCTCCGGCTTCAATCTCAGCCATCACTTCGCCGCCGAGGTCGTACTCTGGCGGACAGGCGATCGTCAAATCGAGGCCGAGCTGCGCCGCGATCAACGCGAATGAGTTCGGCACGGCCATCGGCAGCGGCTTCGGGTGATAAGCCCATGAAAGCACGACTCGCTGATGCGACAGCGTGCCGAGCTTCTCACGAATAGTCAACGCGTCAGCTAGCGCCTGAAACGGATGATGCCGCGATGATTCGAGATTAAAGACTGGCGCGTCGCTGTACTCGGCGAAGCCTCGCACTACCGGATCAGTCATTTCGGCTTTGTAGTCCTTCATCTCTGGAAACGCTCTCACGCCGATCGCAGAGACGTACCGCGACAAGACACGCGCGGCCTCCTTGATGTGCTCGGTTTTGTCAGAATCCATGACGACGCCTTCCCGGTGCTCGAGGTCCCATGTGCCTTTACCGACATCCAGGGTGACCGCGTTGCCACCCAGCTCATAGACCGCTATCTCCATTGAGGCGCGAGTGCGAAGGGAGGGATTGAAAAACACGAGCGCGACACTCTTGCCCTGAAGCGGCCGCTCGTGATAGTCGCCGGCTTTGATCTTCGCGGCGAGATCGATCAGCGAAGTCAACTCTTCCGCCGTGAAATCAGCGGTGCTCAGAAAGTCTTTTCCTCTCAGATTCATGGGTTTCGACAGCACATCGACCACGGATTGGGCGGATTGGACGGGTTCACACCGATCAGATCCGTGAGAATCCGTCCGATCCGTCTCATCCGTGGTCTATTTGGCCCAGCTCATCCAAAAACAAATCAACCTCGGCCCGTCGCAGCGTGAGCGGGGGCAACAGCCTCAACACGCTCGGATCGTCCGACAGTCCGGTGATTATCTTTTTCTCCAGCAGCGCCTGCTGAACGGACTTCGCGGTTGCGCCCGGGAACTTGATCCCAATCAAGTACCCGAGCCCCCGCACTTCTTCTACAATCGCGAGCTTGCTGATCTCAGCAATCACGTACTCAGAATTCTCGCGCACGTTTTCGAGCAACCGCTCATCGCGGATCACGTCAACGGTGGCCTCGAGCGCGGCGCTCGCCAGCGGACTGCCGCCGAAGGTTGTTCCAAGGTCGCCGGTTCTTATCTCGCCGGCAATCGCATCGGTCATCAGCACTGCACCCATCGGTACTCCGCTAGCGATGCCCTTGGCGAGCGTCACCATGTCCGGCACGACGCCGTATCGTCCCGCGAAGAAAAACTCGCCCGTCCGCCCCATTCCTGTTTGTACCTCGTCGTAGATCAGCATCGCATTCGCCTGGTCGCACATCTCGCGAAGAGCTTGATAGAACTCCGCTTCAGCCATCCGCACACCGCCCATCGATTGGATAGGTTCGAGAATGACCGCCGCCGTCTCTTCGTCCAACATGGTTTCGACCGACGCGAGGTTCCCAAAGTCTGCGAAGACGTGGCCTTCAAGCAGAGGCGCAACGTTCTCGCGATACTTCGCGAGCCCCGTTGCGGAGACCGACCCGGGCGTCCGGCCGTGGAACCCGCCTTCAAATGAAATGATCTTAGTGCGGCCGGTGAGCAGGCGGGCGATCTTCATCGCGTTCTCGTTAGCCTCGGTGCCTGAGTTGACGAAGAACGCTTTGGTAAGTGGCTCGGGCGCGACTTCGACGAGCTTTCTCGCCGCGCGAGCGCGTGCGTCGTTGTAAACAAGGTTTGAATAGAAGATCAATCGCGATGCCTGATCCGAGATTGCCTGAACGATGCGCGGGTGAGAGTGCCCCGTCGAGACAACTGCATGGCCACCGTAGAGGTCCAGGTATCGCTCGCCTTCGCTGGTATAAACCCAAACGTCCTGGCCGCGCTCAATGACGAACGGGAACTTCTTATAGGTCGCGACCTGATATTGCTCTTCGACGTCGATCAGGTTTTCTAGTTGTGGTTGCGTAGTCAAATCTATTCTCCTGCTGGTAGAGCAGCACCATTCCGCTCTCTCCGGTTCCCGCACAAGTGTCTTAACGGCCAAGCTCATCGCCGGCCGTTGCGGTCTGCTTTAGGTAGTTTCATCCCTCAGCATTTTGATAATATGTTTTGCCAGACGTTCGTTGATCTCCCTGTGACGAGGAATCGGCTGAGATACTTTCGTCTTCGGGTTCTGATACCAGTCGTGTTTCGCCCCATGACGAATGAGTACGCATCCGATCTTCTCTAACTCGCGTACCAAGTCCGTTCGTTTCATGCCACTTCCAGTTGGGCAACCCCTCGGACACAAGGGATACTTCCGCTGGTAAGTTCGTTATAAATATCTCTGAGATTCTCCTCCAATTCTTCCCGCGTTTCGCCTTGAGTCCGGTAGTCTGGGTAACCTTCCAGGTATCCCAGCCACATGTTCTCATCTTGCCAGTAGACGTACTTTGTCGTTTTCATTGTCTTGTTCCTCTCTCAACTCTTGGTTCTTGTGTTTGTGCACTTCTCGTTTTCACTCGTCATTCTTTTCGAAAGGAGCCTAACATCGTGTTCACATCGTCGCAGCCGCGGGCGCGCGAGCCATATTCAGCCGGAAAGACTTATGAAACTTGCTTCGCGCGCTTGGGTCGATCCCTTCGTTAGGAAGCTTGTCGGGTCAAGTGAGTCCTTTTAGTCCGGTTTTTTGACTTCCTGCCCATTGCTAGCTCAAGTAGCGTTGGCTTCGCTATGTCTAGTGACGTAGATGAAAGCAGCAACTGGAGATGAACGATCAATTCCTGCGCTACATTGGATCAAAGTGGGCCTGGGAAGGGTGTCATATGCTGCAAGAGCCTCTTTCCGAACTCTCAGATATGTCTTTCTCTTCTCGCTCTGACTTGACTTCTTGTGATGAGGATCTTCCCAAGAAGTATGGGAGACAACGAGCCCCTCCTGCTTATAAAACTGAAGAAGATCAGCTGCATTCAAGTCCAAAGAAGTGTAACAGCGCAGGTCTCTGTCGTGCATCAACGATATGATGCTTTTAATCCCACAAATCTGAATCTCTGTCACCCAGTCCTTAACAAGCTGGATAGCCGACGAGTCCAAATTATTTCCACTTCCCCCATAACGTGGATGGTGACGAAGTGGACGATGGGCACAGGCAAGATTTTCAGGTATCACCCAATGAAGGATTTGTGAATCATCTCCGTTCTCCATCCGTCTGCCGAGTGCGTTCATAGCTAGCTTGATCTCTATGGTTTTGCTGTTAATTGCATCTTCCACCGTACATTCCTTTCACATATCGCTGCCTAACGCTTGCCTCTGGCCCTGATCTTAATTGGAATGTTTTAGACACACGATTAGGTAACGCTGATCGCCAGGTTTCTCTCTTCCCCAAATGGCCTCTGATATATGGTGATGTGCAATCGTAAAGCCCGCCTCCTTTGCAATCGCTGTGAAGTCTTCAAATGGCTGACGGTCGCACGAGTTGCTGACAATCAATTCGCCGAGCGGTTTGAGGAGACGCAGACATTCGCGAAGAACCGCAGGCCAAGCACGTTTTCCCGTGCCTTCATCCGTCGTTGTGCTATCCAAGTCGCCGAATAGCCCAAGGGCAACTATGAGATCAACCCGACCTTCTCCGAGAATAGTTGTGGCGGTGGCAGCGTTCAAGGTGACCACCTTTGTTTTCGCCGGACCTGGTATCCAGATATTGTTTTGAATCTGGTGCGTAGACAAATCCGCGAAAATCAGCGTTGACTTGAACTGGCATTTGCCGACTGCACGCGCAAAATTCTCCAGTGGTTGGTGGTTCGGTCCGCATCCGAGATTCACGACTACAGCACCCTTGCGCAACTTGGCCAAATGAGCATCAATTACCTCGTTGTCCTTTTCACCAGATTTGCCGTACATAGATCCATCCCAGTAGGGTCACCAACCTCCCGGGTTATGGATTGCTACCCGGAAGCACTAATCCGACGCGCTCTTCAATCCCAAACATCAAGTTCATGTTCTGAATCGCCTGACCCGCGGCGCCTTTGACCAGGTTGTCGATAGCGACGAACACGATCACCGTGCCTTCGCTTGCGGCCCAGCCGATGTCAACGAAGTTAGTGTTCTTCACCCAGTTGATGTCAGGCGAGCCATCTACAAGCCTGATGAAGAATTCATCGCCATAAAAATCGCGGAACAAATCGCCGACTCGCTCGCTGCTCATCTGCTTTGTAGTTGTGATATAGATCGATGCGAAGATGCCTCTCACCGTCGGAATCGAGTGGGCCTGAAACACCAGGCTGCACTCAGATGACCACTGAGGATTCAACGCCGCCAGACACTGCTCGACTTCAGGCTGATGCTGGTGCGCGAACGTCTTGTAGGCGTAAAAGCTGTTCGAGCGCTTCGGATGATGAGTGTTTGCCGCGGCTTTCGCTCCCGACCCTGACGACCCGGTCTTCACATCGGCAATCACTTTTCCTTTCACGAGGCCCGACGCGACTAACGGGAACAACCCTAGTTCGAGCGCCGTCGCAAAGCAGCCCGGGTTGGCAATGCGCGTCGCTTCCCTTATCCGATTCCGATTAACTTCGGTCAAGCCGTAAACGAATTCGCTTTGTGCCTGCATTGCGGTGTGGTCGCGGCCATAGAATCGCTTAAATACGCTGGCGTCGTTCAGTCGGAAATCACCTGAAAGATCTATTGCTTTCAAAGAGCGAGGCAGTGAAGGCGCAATCTCCATAGCCTGGCCGTGAGGCAGCGCAAGAAAAACGCAGTCCAACCCCTCAAGTTCGCGCGGATCGGGCATCGCTTCGAACGTGAGATCGGTTAGCTTTGCAAGGTTCGGATGCACCGCGTCGACACGTTTGCGCGCGTGTTCGTTAGCGGTGACCAGCTTCAGCTCGACCTCAGGATGAAAGAGCAGAATGCGAAGCAGTTCGCTTCCGCCGTAACCTGATCCGCCGAGTATGCCTGCCTTGATCATGTGCTCCCTTGCTGCTTCAATCCCGATGGCCACTCCGTAGGAGTGGTATGTTTATAGAAACCGGCGAGCTTGCGGTTCCCTCCTCCTTTGCCAGTGGCCCAACTCCGTCAGGAGTTGAATATCGGAATTGGCTCGTGCTCAATGAAGTCGCGTCGCATGCAGAAAAACATATCACTCCTAAAGGAGTGAGAGATGACACACGCGCTGGGCTTCTATAAACATATCACTCCTACGGAGTGTGGCCCCAAGTCGTTGACGATGCTCAGACTCGGGGTACACACTCAGCCGTATTCGTTGCCCACTCTTCCAATCGGAGCTTCACGAGATTCGCCAATTGCTCTCCGCCGTTTACCGCGTTCGCCGCATCCAGACCAAGCTCGCGCTTTACGTAATCCGTGCCCATCTGCGAGTCGGCCACCGGACCTGAGATCACATCGATCGCGACACCGTGACTGGCCAACAACTCGCGGCCGCCCCACGCGCCTACGAAATCGCTAGCGCAAAACACAACCGCCGCAGTCGCATTCATAAGCTCGTGATCGCTGAAGATCGTCTCGACACCGTAGCCGCCCAGTATGCCGTCGCCAAGCTCGATGACTATGCAGTCGGGTTCGGACTCGCCGAGTTTCGAGATTACGCCTTTCGCCATCGGCGCCAGATTTCCGAGTCCCACGGTCGACGGAAAGCCGCAGTCAAGAAAGCTCATCGTCTTTATCGCACCGTGGTCCTCCATGTTCAGCGTGTCACGAAGGCACGCGACTCCGGCGAGCTTCGCGCCCGCGACCCGCTGACCGGCACGCGTAAGGTGCTTGATAATCTCGGTCGCCGCGTAGGTCTTGCCCGAGTTCATACACGTGCCCGCAACCAGCACCAACGGCGCCGTAGCCTCCAAGGTTTCGCGCGGAGCAACGGCGCCTTCGGCGATGTTGAGAATCCGGCCATCGATCACCGGCATGCCGAGTACCTCGACTTCGATCGCATTGCTCAAGCTGTGATGATGACCCACACAACGCCCGACCAGGCCGCCGAGGTTGAGCAGATGCAAACGATCACCAGCTTTTATGCTTTCAGGCACGTCGCCGACGAATCCCTTCAGCGCGCGCCGATACCCGAGCACCCCCGCGATGACGTCGCCTGGGTTGATCTTCGCCATTCGCCCGGTCACTAGCTCGAGCGTGTTGTAGGTCGCGTTGTCGGTGAGCGTGCGGACGACTACTACATTGCCGGCGCGTGCTTCACAGCGCGTTGTTATTTCAAGATCGTGGCTCAGACCGAGATTCACCGTAGACGATGCGATCTTGTCGACTCGCACGAGCCGGAGATCTGAATCGTCGATCGGCTGTGTGGCCAAGAGATTGGAAGTATTCTGTTGAGGTTCAGTTGTGTACGTGCTCAATTGCTTGCTCCTTTGCAGTCCTTACAGGACTTTTACCTGCGCCTCTCCTCCGCCATCTTTCTCATCCTCAGCCTCAGCGCGTTCAGCTTGATGAAGCCTTCCGCATCGCGCTGGTTGTACACCGTGTCGCGCTCAAACGTGGCGAACTCTTCTGAGTAGAGCGAGCACGGCGAGCGGCGCCCCACAACGGTGCAGGCGCCCTTGTAGAGCTTGAGACGCGCTGTGCCCTTGACGTTCTTCTGACTCTCATCGATCAAGGCGCGGATGGCTTCAAACTCCGGCGTGTACCAGAAACCGTAGTAGATCACCTCGGCCACTCGCGCGTTGAGCGAGTCTTTGAGGTGCGCGACTTCGCGGTCGAGCGTGAGTGATTCGACGGCTCGATGCGCCGCGTGCAGAATCGTCATGCCCGGCGTTTCATACACGCCGCGCGACTTCATTCCGACGAATCGATTCTCAACCAGATCGACTCGGCCTATTCCGTGCTCCCCTCCCAGCCGGTTCAACCGATCGAGAAGAGAAGCGGGAGACAGCTTCTCGCCGTCGACAGCGACGGGCACGCCAGATTCAAAATCGATCTCGACGTATGCAGGCTTATCGGGCGCGTCCTCGGGCGAGCGAGTGAGGATGAATATCTCCTTTGGCGGCTCGGCCCACGGGTCTTCGAGTATTCCGCCCTCGTAACTTATGTGCATCAAGTTGCGGTCCATCGAGTAGGGCTTCTCTTTCGTCGCGGTGATCGGAATCTTGTGTTGCTGCGCATAAGCAATCAGGTCCGAACGCGATTTGAACGGCCACTCGCGCCAGGGCGCAATCACTCGAATGTGCGGATCGAGCGCGTAGTAAGTGAGTTCGAAGCGGACCTGATCGTTTCCTTTTCCGGTCGCTCCATGCGAGACCGCGCGAGCGCCTTCTCTGTGCGCGATCTCGATCTGCTTCTTGGCGATCAGCGGCCGGGCCAGCGACGTGCCCAGCAAATAAACACCTTCGTATACGGCGTTGGCTTTGAGAGCGGTAAAGACAAAGTCGCGCACGAATTCTTCGCGCAGATCTTCGACATACAGCTTGGACGCGCCGGTCGCGAACGCTTTCTCTTCAAGCCCGCCCAACTCCTCGGCTTGACCTACGTCGGCTGCGAAACAGATGACATCGCAATCATAAGTCTCTTTCAGCCACCTCAGGATTACAGAAGTGTCGAGCCCTCCCGAGTAGGCGAGCACGACCTTGTCGATTGTTTCCTTTCCGGTTTGCATCTGTGGAGTTCTCCAAATCTCATTGGGGCCAAAGACCAGTGACACTCGACCGCGCGGCGCGCTTATGAACGCCCTTCGAACGCGCTTGAGGAGGCGCGAAAAGCTTGACGATCTTCTTCATAGCCAGTCGCTGAGCCCCCGCGTTCTTGACGGCAATCAGAATCGTGTCGTCGCCTGCTACCGTACCCACTATCTCTTCGATCTTCGCGCGGTCGATCATCAGCGCAGCCGGTTGAGCCAGTCCGACTTCGGTCTTCACGACGATGATGTTGTCCCCGGCGGTGTCAATCGCGGTGACCGGGCCGCCAACTTTCAAAGCCTCCTCAGGAGCAACGTAGTAGCCGTCCAGCTTCGTAAGCCCGAGCTTCACTATGTCGCGCGAGACGCTTGACTGTGTCGCCGCAAACCCGCGCCGCGAAAGCTGCGCAGCAAGCTCTTGCTGAGTCGCTATCGGCTTCGCTCTTATGATCGCCAGGATCTTCTGATGCCGGCTGCCATTTGCTGTTCTATGCATCATCTCGCCCTATTATGCACATATTATGCAAGTATGATGCATAAACTAGCACAAAAGTCTGAGAATGGTCAAACAAATCTTGTGGACTCGAGAGGGTCCGACAGGCACCAGTTGGTCGTGAAAGTCCTGGATGCGCCTCATCCCACTCGGCGACAACAGAAACGGAAGCGCGTGATGCGTGAAACTGTTTGGGTAAGATCTATGGGAGGGATCACAGGTCTGGAAGGGTGGCTTGCCCCTGCTCTTTCTTCAACTTTGGCGGAGCAGACTAAGCAGGGAGCGGGGGCAAGCCACCCTTCCAGACCTGTGATCCAGCGATGTCGCTTTGACTTTCATCATCCTGCATCACCCATCAGCGCCCTCTTAAAAGTAAAGCGCAGCGGACTTAGAAGCGTTGAGAGACTATGTGGACGGCGGGGAATGAAGGAAAGAGAAATCAACAAGGACGAGCGGCGGGAGATTAGCCGGCGGAGACCTTATTCATGAACCGGAGGTCTCAGCACGCGACTCGCTCCGGTCCGAAATGAATCGACTGATCGCGCGGCGATCTAGTAGCCCTTTTCGCGGAAAACCAGCAGGTAAAGGCCGGCTGCGATGATCGGGAACAAGATTATCAATGCCATCAATACGACTTTCGTCGTCGTGTCCCGGCTGGACTTCATCACATCGGTCAGTGCGAATATGTCCAGAATGATGGCTGCGACACCAAAAAGCGAAAACATGATTCTCGTTTCTCCTTCTTTGTCTGGGTTGTCGATCTAAGCTACGAGCGCACCAAATCGAAAGTTCGACAATAAGGCGAGACTAACGTTCTATGCAACCCGCTTGATGAGAGGTGGCAAATCTGCGAAGTTCGAGAGGTGAGCTGGCGATCGCTACTGAGGCTTCTTCTTCTCAACCGGCCGAAGCTTCTCGAGTAGCTGGAATGATTCGTTGGCGATCAGGCTGCCGAACGTCGGACCGAACAGCGAGATCGCCGACTCGTAGGTCTTATGACGATATTCGTCCTCGCTAATGATGTAGCCGAGCGCGTCGTTGGTCAGCCCGAGCAGAAAGGTTCTCTCGAAGCCTAGCAATTTGCCGCGCTCCTTGACCTGAAAATTCAGGATGCTGCCAAGCTCGCCTGGGATCGCTACGAATGCTACACGACCCGCGAACGAGATTGCGCTGATCTCCGACTCATAGCTCGACGGGTAGGTCATCGCGGGCGGGAAGATCGAAGTCGGCACAATCTTGAGCGTCAGCGGCGTTCGAGCAAGTTTGATGTCCACGGAGTCTTGCGGTTTGATCATCAAGATCACCTTCAACACCTCGGCCGCCAGTATCGTTCCGACGTTCTCCGCGCGCTGCCAGCTGTTATCACCCTGAAAGGCGTGCGGAGCGATCGTACCCTGCGCGCCATTGGCGAAGATCGCCATCACGTCGCCGCCTATCATTCGTTCGACCGCGTTTCTGGCGTAGCCGACGAAGTCAGCCGAGAATGTCATATTGTCAGCGCCTAACACGGTCGGGTGAGCGGCGAAGTTCATCAGCACCGCCATAGTCTTGCCGGTGGCGATCGAGTCTACGCGAATAACCCCAACCTCGGGATCGACTGGACCATTGGGCGGCCAGGTCGATCTGAACCGCGAGATGCCCCGAGCCTCCCCCGCTCCGAACGCGATGCGCGCAGGCCTCATGTTTTTGTTGGCGGCTATGATCGCTTCGGCAGTGCGCTGTTCATAGAACATGCGAATCTTCGCGTCGAACTTGCCAGCAAGCGCGTTCGCCAACAGCGGCAGCATCTCCATAAAAGCTCCGCCGCCCGAGTGGGTGTGCGAAGACATAACAAAGATGTGATCAGGGAGAATGTGAGTAGCTTCGGAGGCGAGGCCGCGAATGCGCTCGACCATGCCGTGATCGAAGCCCAGATGATCGACGCTGACCAAAGCGATCTTCTCGACCCCGTTGTCGATGATCAGGGCACGCGCTTCGGTTGCATCGTGCACGCCGATTGAAGGCTGAGCCCGCCGCGCGCCGTAGCCTGCGAGTGGCGTGCCGATGGGAGGCGTTATGTCTGACTTACCCACGCCCCCCGTCAGCGCGGTCTGCGCGCTCGCGGTCCCAACCAACACCGCGACAAGTACAACAGCCGCTATCCAAGCTGAGATTGTTCGTCTCATTCTTACTGCTAGGGCGTCCCTACGTTGAAGCTGTAGTTGAATCCACCGTAAACGATGGTGAGGATTATCGAGACAACAATCAGGACCGTCCAGATGAGCATTATGTTCTTAATGCCCGCTTTGCTTGAGTTCATCCAGCCCCAGATGAGTGTCCAAATGCCGCACGTTACGATCCCGATGATCCCATGAACGGCCCCACCGACCTGAAACTGCTTGATCAGCACGATGATGAAACAGACAAAAGCGCCCAAGCTTATTAGCAGTTGTAGAATCTGCATGTTTACGAACCTCCGGTTTTTGGATTTGTACTCCTTAAATGCCTGTGGTTCGGATAAAATGCGTTCCTTCGACCAGCCTTTCACTTCAAGAAATCGTGCCGCCGCCATCGACGACAAACGTGTGACCGGTGATGTAACCGGAAGCCGCCGCCGCGAGAAAGACCGCTACGCCTTTCAACTCGCCTTCTTTACCGACGCGGCCCATGGGCACATCGGCTTCGATCATTGGCTGAACCTCCGCCAAAACTTTTTCCGTCATTCGCGACGGGAAGAAACCTGGCGCGATCGCATTGACTCGAATGCCTCGCCGAGCCCACTTCGCGGCGAACTCGCGGGTCATCGCCAACAAGCCACCCTTAGCGGCAACGTATCCCACGATGTGCTGGCCGTGTTCCATCGAGCCTCTGAGCCCGGCGATGGACGCGACGTTGATGATGTTGCCGCTGCGGCGCTTGAGCATCTCACGCCCAACGCGTTGCGAGAAGAGAAACGCGCCGGTGAGATTGATTTGCAGCACCATGTTCCACTTCTCGAGCGAATGGTCTTCGATGGGCTCTCCCCAGGTCACGCCGGCGTTGTTTACGAGGATGTCTATTTGGCCGTATATCTCGATGGTCCGATTGACCGTGGCCTGAACATCGTCGGGGTTCGACACGTCGCACAGCGCGCCGTCGCACCTGAAGCCGCGGCTGCGAAATTCTTCGACGGTGGGTGTCAGCCATTGTTCGCGCCGAGCCAACAACATAAGCGATGCGCCAGCTTCGGCGAGGCCTTCCGCCATTTCTTTTCCGAGTCCGCGCGACCCGCCCGTCACCAACGCGACCTTTCCCGAGAGGTCGAATAGTTCTTTCAATGTCGGCAAAAGTTCAGTCTCCACGTTTTGATTCAACCTGTAAGGGCGTCCCTCCTTAGAAACCACTAGTGGTTTCTACAAGTTCATCTGCTCGTTACTACGAGCGTGGAAGCTCTGTGGGCGCCCCTCGACGCTGTTCCGGGAAGGAGGGGCGCCCACACACAGAGGGACCCCCTTACAGGTCGCCGGCTGAGTCCTACGTCTGCCGCACCTCCGTAGCAGCAGGTTCCCTCTCCTCAGCTTTAGCCTGATCCCATAGCGTGTCCATCTCGATGTGATCCGAGTCTGCTGGCTTGCGGCCTTGCTCTCGAAGCCGATCTTCGATGTAGCGAAACCTGCGGCGGAATTTCCTATTTGAAGCCTTGAGCGCGCTCTCTGGATCAATCCCCAACAGTCGAGCGACATTCACTGCGACGAACAGCAAGTCTCCCACCTCGCCAGCTATCTCCTGATGAGCCGGCTGCTCGCGGGCCACCGCTTGCTTCAACTCTTCCACTTCTTCGTCGAGCTTTTCCAGCACCGATACAACGTCTGGCCAATCGAAGTCGACGCGCGACACCTTAGTCGTCATCTGAAACGCTTCCATCACCGCCGGCAGCTTTGCCGAAACGCTGTCGAGCATCGAGCCGTTCTCTGCGCGCTTACCCTTCGCTTCAAGCTCGGCTTCCTTGATCGCCTCCCAGTTTCGCAAGACCTCGCCCGCCGATTGAGCAGTGTCTTCGGCGAAAACGTGGGGATGACGGCTGATCATCTTCGAGGCAATGCGCTCGATCACCTTGGCGACGTTGAAGCGATTCTCTTCGGTCGCAATCTGACTGTGAAAAACGACTTGCAGCAACAAGTCTCCAAGCTCACCCACGAACTCCTCGTCGTTGCCCTCGTCGATGGCTTCGACTACTTCATAGGCTTCTTCAAGCATCATCGGCTTAAGGCTGTCGTGTGTCTGCTCGCGGTCCCATGGACAGCCGCCGGGCGCGCGCAAGCGCGCGATTAATTCGACAAGCTCGGCGAATTTTTCACCTGCGATTGTTGCGGATGATTCAGCCACGCACCGAATCTACAAGATGCACGGGCAAAGAGCAAAGGGTAGCACAGACTTTTAGTCTGTGTCCGGCGATTGCTCCGTCCGGTAGTGTGATATTCCTGGGTTGCCGCCAAAGTTTTGGGTGTACGCAAAAAAAACGCCACCGCGGCGTTTCCTTTTCCCCGCGATGGCGTGAAGCATTAAAGAGAATAGTGAGCAAGATATACCACTCACGAGCTATGGAATCAATACTCCTTTTCTCGGAAGGAATGGGCAAACTGCGCCAGGAAATCATAGACTATGATAACCGAGAATCAGGTTAGTGGGGTATTAGTGTGTTGCTCCAGAGGGCGAGATCAGTCCGGCCCATCCGGTTCCTCGGCACGCCGCGCAGCCGCGCGCACTGAAGCTCAGCGGCCCGGTTGAAGGCTTACCACTTCCGTAGCAGACGGGACAGGGTTTGGCGGGACTCTCTACCTGCACTTTGCCCTTACTGTCGCAGGCTTCACATAAGAACCTGGCGTGCAGGCCAGTTCCTTCGCAGGTGGCGCAGTCTACGGTCTCGGTTGGTGCCGCCATTTTGACTGTCCCTTTTCGACGAACTTAGGGTCAGGGAGTAGCGGGCGCACTCTATCAAGAACCGCGGACGGAAGCAATCAGGCGTTGAGAAGTTCGCGTAGTGTCCAGATGTGATCTGTGATTCCAGCTTCCATTGCGGGTGTGACTCTCAGACTGCCGTGCACGCGACAAAAATCATGGTGTGCGAAATACAAGTCCATCATAGCGTGCAGCTTGCTCCACTTCTTTGAGAATGCGTTGGTGAGGCGTGTCAGTCTCCGCATCCCGGACACAGACTAAAGTCTATGCTACCCTTTCCACTTCGCGCTTATCGCCGTCCGGTGTTAGCATAACTTCTCTCAAACCGGTGTTGAATTCCATTCGAGGATGAGTCGATATGCCTGAACGAGAAGAGACTAACTTCAAAGTCAAAGTCACAGACCGAAGAAAGTACAACCCTGACGGGACTCCGCGTGAAGGCGCTGAACCAGGCGCGCCGGCCGTGGACGAGGTTGAAGTCGAGGCGCAAGTTCCATCGCGTGAGCAGTCAGCCGGCAATGTCATTTCGTTTCCCGGTGAATCAGCGACCAGGCAACCCCAGCCCACTGCTTCGTCTCAAGCAGCCGCCGGCGCGCATGAAGGCAGGGCAACCGGCCCCGCTTCGACTGCTGCGCCGGCTGCCGCGGGTCAGGTCGAGCAGGCTTACAACCAGGCTCGCGGCCCCGAGTCTTCGCGGTTACCCGAACCTTCATTTTTCGGCCTGGCGAATATGCTCGCAGTCGAGGCGGCAGTGCACCTCGGTTTGATTCAGACTCCTGGCGAAGAAGCTCCGCCGCTGGATCTTGAGGCGGCGCGTCATCTAATCGATATGCTCGGCATGCTTCAAACCAAGACGCGCGGCAACCTCACCACGGAGGAAGAGAAACTGCTTGAAAACATTTTGGCCGATCTGCGGATGCAGTTCGTGGCGAGTTCGAAAAGGCGATGAAGATCGCCTGCTGCTGGCACGCGCAATCGGTCGGGATATCCCGCCGCACTCGCCGCGGTTAGCTGAGCGCAACTCCCGAACAACGCTGCTCGAACATCCGGTTCACCAATCGCGCGATCTCGTGCGCCGCTGCCTCAGGACGCTTCGCTTTACGGTGAATACCACACACTGCGTTAGTCCACGAGTGGTCAACATCAGACGTCCATCTTGATTGGCCCGCCTTGTCCCTGCCATAAGTCAGATACGCCGACATCGTGTCGATCCCGGCGCCAGGCCGCTCACCGATGAAGTGAATGACTACCTCGACGTCGAGTAGCAGTCCAACATGATAGCCTGCCCGTACGCGGCCGTTTTCGATGACAACGTCGATCTCGCCGACGCGATGCCCCGCTTGCACAAGCTGTTGTCGCACGACAGGAAGCACCAGCCGCAGATTCTCATTGAGTGCGTTCGGATTGAGTCCATCCGAGATCACCACTTGCACACCGGGGCGGCTTGACCGATGGAGCGCGCTGACGCGCGCTGCGTCCTCGTCCCGAATCGTTTCACCGGAGGGTGGATGCGCGAGGTACTCGTCGCGGTCGGAGGCCTTAGTTCGCACCGGAAGAAAGTGCGGGGACACACTTCTGATGACCGCGTCATTCATCTTCGCGTAAAGGGCTCGCCGGGCGTGTGAGTAGATCGCGTCAATTCGGGCGGTGACTTCAACCGGGGCCGTAAGATCCGCACCGCAGCCGTAGCCGAGATCAAATCCGCGGTCAGCAAGAACAGCGATCTTCTTTGTGGCTTCCTCGCTCAACGTTTCAACCGCGCGAGTGTCGCCGGCAGCCTTCTGATAAATCGCATAGAGCGATTCGGCGCCGTGCCCGGCGGCCTCGCCCGATTCGTTCATCACACCGAGCGCAACCAATCTGTCCTTCATCATAGACGAAATCTGCTTGCTGCTTCGCCGGCGAACGGAAGGGTGTTCCCTGAACGAAGTTGTGAGATAGCCGAGCATCGGATCGGCGTTGCCGGCTACTGCCATCAGGTAGGCGGGGGCGGCGCGTTCGACGGTCAATTCGGTGAGTTGCCGAAGCTCGCGTGGTTCTATGCCCATATGAAAGGTCGCGCACACATCGAGCCCCATCGTTATCCCGTGCAGCTTGGCCATCATCGTGTCTTCAAGACACGCGCGAAGAAGTTGATCGCCCGTGCGAAAGACTTCAGGCCCGATGAATCCGGCGACGTCGTTTACAATCATCCACGCGCCGGTGCGCTGGCGAAGATATCGAGCGACGCCGTATGCGCGAGCTTCGAGCGTGACCATGTCGACGCCTTCCGCGGCTTGATTGGTGACGGCTGAACCCTGGCCGGTTTCGAAGTAAAGGCCATCGAATCCGCGCGCCAGATCGAGCAGCCCGTCCACGTCGAGCCCAACCATGCCTCTGATCGCCTTCGAGGTGCCAGCCAGGCTTTGAAAGCCGGCGTCGACGCGAGTTCGCGCGCGTGCGCTGGTTTGTTTCACGATGTCTGATAGCACCGCGTAACGTGTCGGCAGCTCCAGACGCTCGACTACGCTGCGGAGTAACTCCTCCAGACGCACGATCGTGTCTACGTCGTCGCTTGCCGGATTGAGGCCGATGATCACGTCGCCGCAGCCGTAAGTCAGGCCTTCGAGAATCGAGAAGAGGATTTCCTCTTCGTTATCTCCCGGACTGTTGGGTTGTATGCGAGAACCGAAATGCTGATGTGAGCCAATCGCGATTCCGTCGCCAGGCAGCGGATTGAAAAGCGAACGCGACACTGATCCAAGCTCGTCATTGGTCATCAGCTTCGCGACGGCAGCAATCGCTTCGCTTGTGAGGCCGTCGCGGTAGCGCCGCGCCCAGGTTGCTGCATCAGCCGCGAGCAGTTTCTGCTTCAGCTCACCTACGGTCAAGTGAGACAATTCGTTTGAAAGTTGCGAGTCGATCGCCCGGCCGAGTGCATCCGAGACCTGATCTTCGACGAATGGCCCTTTGGCTATTTCGCCGAGCCGTACGGACGCAATTGCTTCGCGGGCTTCATTGCGCACTTGCTCGTCGGTTGTCCCTCCGACTAGCAGATCACCTTCCTTGAACTCGTTGGCGAGGGCGAATGTTTGAGTCAGCTCGTTGAGGGTCATAACGCGGCCTCGGGTAAGACAAAGCGAAACCGGAGATCAGTTCAGAGTACCGACTTTAGTCGGCTCGTTTAAAGGCGTATAAAACAAAACAGCCGACTAAAGTCGGTACTCTGAACTCTCTAAGCCATAGGACAATTCTCTGCGTCACCTCGGCGAACTCTGCCCCTTTGCGGTTAGAGACGTCGCTGACCATACGGGTCCGGTGAACCTATGTCGCGCTCTCAGCACGTACCACAACACAAGCAAAACCGCGACTGCCGCGACTGTCTTTCCCGCACGCCCGTTGTCGGGAAAACTGAGAATCACGCTTATGAACGCAACCCAGATAATAGCAACAACATTGATCGCTGAACTGTAGCGTCCTAGATGCCACGGTCCTCGCTGTGCGTGATCCGCGCCGGCGTTCGCTCGCCTGGCTCGCAAAGCCAGGTAAACCGGGATCGTATACGAGAAGTAGAGCCCGATCACGCTGATCGAGGTCACCACCGAATAAGCCCCGCCATAAACCGCAGCTACGAATGCCACCGCGACGCACAGCCAAATCGCCGGCGCCGGTGTGAGGTGCTTTCTGCTTACCTGCTTCCACAGCTTTGATGCCGGCATACCGTTGTCGCGCGAGAAGGCGTAGATGACACGTGAGCTCCACGTGACTGCGGACAGTCCGCAAAACCACATCGCCATCGCCACCAACGCTGAGAACAACGCACCGGCTCTCGGACCGAGCCCTTGCTCGAGAATTGTAATCACCGCGGGAACATCGTTGCCGCTCGCGTCCTTGGCGCTCAGTACAGCGGGAATGTCTTTGATTGCCAGGGTCAGACCGATCAGCAACAGGTATCCGACGAGGCTCGATACTACCACCGCCATCACCATGCCCCACGGCACCCGTCTGCGCGGATCGACAGTTTCTTCAGAGACGCTCGCGGACGCGTCGTAGCCTGTGAACGTCCACTGAGCTTGCAGCAGCCCGACGATGAACGCCCACCAGTATGGCCAGCCCTGGGGGTTGTTGGTGACTGCGGTGAAGAAGAAACTCGCGGGCTGCTTAGGCGCGAAGATGAACAACGCGGCTACTATGGCGAACACGCCGATGATGTGAACCGTGACACTGAAGTCGTTGAGCAACGCAACCAGTCGAATGCCGTAGTGGTTGATGAATGCGTGCGAAGTCAGGATCGCCGCATACACAAGCAATAGATTCGTCCTCGTGGCGTTCATCCCGAGAAGCGGCGTAAGGAACTGGGCACAGCCGTAGTCGATCCCAGCGAGCACAGTGATGTTGCCAACGATGTTGAACCATGCAGTGAACCAGCCCCATCCCTTGCCGCCAAGCTTCGAGGACCAGTGATACATCGCTCCGGCGGTCGGCAGCGCAGAAGCAAGTTCCGCCATGCTCATAGCGACCGTAAGCGTGAACAGCGTCACCAGGGGCCAGCCGAACGCCATCTCGGCCGGACCGCCCATCGTCAGTCCGTGCCCGTAAAGAGTGACCGCGCCGGTGAGTATCGAGATAATCGAAAACGAAATAGCAAAGTTCGAGAAGCCGCCCATAGTCCGGAAGAGCTCCTGCGCATAGCCAAGCTTTCCGAGTTCATGCGCGTCCTGGAGGGCGCTCTCGGTATTATTGCGATCACGGTGTCTGGTCATTCTGGATTTCGCGCGCCGCCATTCTACCACTGACCGCTCAAGCGAAAAGGGCCGTCCAGCTTGTTGCCCAGATGCTCTATGTCGATTTCACTTCCCTGGGTGAGCGGTGATATGGGGACAGAGTGAATACTCCGTCGCACTTCCATTGTGGTATTATTTTGGCGCCGAGCGCGGCTCTTAATCGGTCAAATAACAAACAGGCTGGGTGATTATGTCGGTTCAGTTTCAAAAGCACTACTTCACCGTTGACGAATACTATCGGATGGCGAAGGGTGGCGTCTTTTCCGAGGACGATCGGGTTGAGCTGATTGAAGGCGAGGTCGTAGAGATGAGTCCAATTGGCAGCACCCACCAAGGGTGCGTAAACGAGTTGAGCTCAATTCTTGCTGAGAGGCTAGGGCGGTCGGCTATTGTCCAGGTTCAAGGACCGATTCATATCGATGAATACTCAGAGCCACAGCCAGATATCTGCCTGTTGAAGCCGCGGCGCGACTTCTATCGCCGTTCACACCCGGTGCCTGCCGATGTGTTGGTGGTCATCGAAGTGGCCGACACTTCTGTACAGTTTGATCGCAACGTTAACCTGCCGTTGTACGCCCGAGCGGGCATTCCGGAGGCCTGGTTGATCGTATTAATGAAAGATTTCGTCGAGGTTCACAGCGAACCAAAGAACGGGAAATACCAAAAAGTCCAGCGACTCAAGCGCGGCAAGAAGCTCACATCGCCAACGATACCAAGCCTAACGCTCAATGTTGATAACATTCTTGGCTAGGCGTTCGTCTCGCGTGTTCTCAGCAAACCTAACCCCTCCTAGTTTTCCTACCCTCAAGAAATTTGAAAACCGATCTCGACCATCCAAAGCAGCTCGCCTTGACTGAAAGCCTTTCAGACTTCTATCATCGAACACTTGTTCGAAAGTCTTATTGGAGTCTGACTCTATGCCCGCTGAACCGCAGTCAAAGTACGACCAGAAGCTAGTGCACGTGCTCAAGACCTCAGCGGCGGTGTTCGCGGACAAGGGCTACCACCCCACCAGCATGCGTGACATATCGCGTGCTACAAAGATGAGCCTGTCCGGGCTATACTACTACTTCAAAAGCAAAGAAGAGCTGCTCTTTCTCATTCAAGATTACTGCTTCAGCACGGTGATCGACGATTGCCGCAGGCTGCTCGAGGGCGTCGATGATCCCGTTCGGCGTTTGAAACTGCTTATCGAAAACCACCTGCACTATTTCGTTCAAAACATGAACGAAATGAAGGTGCTGTCGCACGAAGCAGAATCGATAACCGGTGACTTGTTCAAAAAAGTCAACACGAAGAAACGCCAGTACGTGAACCTGGTGATGAACCTGCTCGGCGAGATTGCTCGCGAGAACCGGGTTGAAGGAGTCGATGTCAGAGTGGCGACGTTCTCGTTATTTGGCATGATGAACTGGATCTATAACTGGTACAACCCGCGGAAGGATGTGGACGTGGCCGGACTATCGAACAACATCACCCGGCTGTTCCTGAGCGGGTTCCTCGGAGACAAGGCGCTTGAAGCCGAGAGACTCGAGACTGGGCGTGAAGCGCACCTCGAACGTTCGGTTTCAATCTGGCAGCAATGACCAGAGTTAAACACAAAGGCACCAAGGCACAAAGGAAACAAGTGAATGTTGATCATGAATTCATTTGAACGCTTCGGCATTCTTTCCTGCCTTTGTGTCTTTGTGCCTTTGTGTCTAAAGTTGGAGAGAATTCATGACTAGAGAAGCAATGGAAATGCAAAACCAGCTGGTCAACTACAGCAATCAGAAGGGTGTTGCGATAATCGAGCTGCATGACCCGCCGGCGAACACCTATACGTACGAGATGATGCGCGATCTGGATGACGCAATCCTCGAAGCCCGGCTCGACGAAGACGTGCACGTCGTTGTCATTCGTGGGGCAGGTGATAAGTTTTTCTGCGCGGGCGCAAACATCAAGATGCTGTTGTCGGCAACGTCACAGTTCCGTTACTTCTTCAGCTTGCACGGCAACGAAACGCTGATGCGAATGGAGAACACCGCTAAGCTGATCATCGCCGCGATCAACGGCCATGCGGTCGGCGGCGGGCTCGAGATCGCGCTCGCGTGCGACGTACGCATCGCGAAGAAGGGGCCGGGGATGCTCGGGTTGCCTGAGATTAATCTCGGTTTGCTGCCGGGAATGGGCGGGACGCAGAGGCTGCCGAGAATCATTGGGAAAGCGAAAGCACTCGAGCTGCTAGCGACAGGACGCACGATCTCAGTCGAAGAAGCGCTCGAGATTGGGCTCGTGAATCACGTGTTCGAAGAGGAGAATTTTTTTGAGAAGGTCCTCGAGTACGCGCAACAGTTCGTAGCACCGGCGAAGGCGAGCAAGGCTGTCGGGCTGATCAAGCGTTCGGTACAAACGGGGTTCGAAGTGCCACAGACCGAAGCTCTGGCGCTCGAACGCGAACTGTTGCAGCAACTGTTTGAAAGCGAGGATGCCCAGGAAGGGCTCGACGCCTACGCTAAGAAGCGGCAGGCGCAGTTTAAAGGGAGATAGTCAGTAGTCCGAGTTCAGAGTTCAAGCTTTAGCTTGCCTTACTTCAAAGGACCACAACCGCAAGCTAAAGCTTGAACTCTGAACTCGGACCAATCCGGAGGGATCTTAATGGCGAAGATGTTCATAGCAGGAGAATCGGTTGACGCGATCAGCGGCGCGACCTATCAAGTACACAATCCAGCCAACGGCGAAGTTGTAGACACCGCTCCGAAAGGCGCCGAGGAAGATGCGCGCCGAGCGATCGACGCGGCAGAGATGGCCTTTGAAGAATGGTCCCACACGTCCGCCGAAGATCGCGGCAAGCTGCTGTTCAAAGCTGCGGAGCTCGTAGTAGCCGAGCGCAAGAGCCTGGCGGAATTGCTGTGTCGGGAGCAGGGTAAGCCGTTTCAGGAAGCGATCGGCGAGCTCGAGCACTTCGATCACGGCTTGCACTTCTACGCGGGACTCGCTTCGAAGGTGCGCGGCGCACACGTCCCGCTCCCGGCCAAGAACGCGTATGGCATGGTGGTACACAAACCGCTCGGCGTGTGTGGCGCGATCGTGCCCTGGAATTTTCCACTCACGTTGATGGGCACCAAGGTCGGACCGGCGCTCGCGGCCGGGAATACGGTTGTTGTGAAGCCCGCTTCGACGACTCCGCTTACGACGATTCGCATCATCGAGTTGATGAACCAGGCCGGAATTCCGAAAGGTGTGTTGAATGTCATCACAGGACCGGGCGGCGTCGTCGGCGAGGAGTTGCTCAAGAACCCAAAGGTGCGGCGCATTGCGTTCACCGGAGAATCTGCGACTGGCAAGCACGTGGCGTCGGTGGCTTGCGGAGACTTCAAACGGGTGACGCTCGAGCTTGGCGGATCAGATCCGATGATCGTCTGCGACGACGCCGATATTCAAAAGGCGATCACCGGCGCGATGGTCGGACGCTTCTGGAACGCGGGTCAGGCGTGTCTTGCCGTGAAGAGGCTTTACATCTTCGATAAGGTGTTCGACGAATTCGTCCAGGGACTGGTGAGCAAGGTCGCGCGATATGAAGTCGGGGATGGTATGACTAAAGCCGAGAAGCCGAAGATTCGCATGGGCCCGCTTCACACGGCGGCGCAGCGCGAAGAGATCGAGTCGCAGGTCAAAGACGCAATCGATCGCGGCGCAAAGGTATCGATCGGCGGCGCGCGTCCTGAAGGCGCGCAGTACGAGAAAGGTCATTACTATCTGCCGACGATTCTGGTTGACGTTCCCGATGACGCGCGAGCTGTGCAGGAAGAAACATTCGGACCGTTGCTGCCTATCTTCAGAGTGGGCAGTCTAGACGAAGCTATTGAGCGGGCGAACGCTTCGATCTACGGACTCGGTTCATCGATATGGACCAAAAACCTGGACAACATCGAAACGGCGATCGATAAGCTTCAAGCGGGGAACGTGTGGGTGAACTCGCTGCATTACGGCTACGATGAGCTGCCTTTTGGAGGTGTGAAGGCGAGCGGCTTCGGTCGAGAGCACGGACCCGAGGCGCTGGATTATTATCTTGAGCCGAAGGGCGTGGTTATTACGCGGTAATCGATCAGTTTTTATGGTTAGCGAGACGAGCCAAGCTTCACCTGGGGAAAGCGAGGTAGACAATATGAGTACAACAACACGTTGGACCTCTGCGGATCTCGAATCCTTACCCGAAGATGGGACCCGATACGAGATCATCGACGGAGAATTGTATATGTCGACACAGCCCCACTTCTATCATCAGTTCGTTTGCAGCAAGTTTGTGTATCAGCTTGGCAGATGGAATGAAGAGGCTGGACTCGGCGAGGTAGCGATCGCTCCGGGCCTCATCTTCGCCGAGGATGACGATGTAGCACCGGACCTGGTCTGGATAAGCAATGCCAGGTTGTCCGTGGCGCTCTGGCCGGATGGCAAGCTCCACGCCGCTCCTGAGCTTGTTATCGAAGTCCTGTCACCCGGCAGCGCGAATGAGCGTCGAGATCGGGAGGCGAAGCTTAAGCTATACTCTCGCCGCGGTGTCAGCGAGTACTGGATCGCAAGCTGGCAGACCCGCACGGTCGATGTCTATCGGAGAGAAGAGGCGGAACTGAAGCTTGCGGTAACCCTGAGTGAATCCGACACTCTGGAGTCGCCTGTGCTACCCGGATTCTGCTGTCCAGTATCGGCGCTGTTCTGCCGCATTCCGGTGGGTGAGTAGGGAGAAGCCCCGTGTCAATGGAGATTCTATGGCCCAAATGTTAATAGGCGGTGAGTGGGTAGGCTCCCGCAGCGGTAATTCAATCGAAGTGCTCAACCCGGCGACCGGCGAGCTGGTCGATACCGCCCCGCGCGGAACGGCCGAGGACGCTCGCGAAGCAATCGACGCAGCCCATCAGGCGTTCGCCGTTTGGAGCGAGTGGACTCAAGCAAAGCGCGCTGATGTGCTGCGGCGGGCGGTCGAGCTGATCCGAATGCACGAGAGGGAACTTGCTACGTTACTCACTAAGGAGCAGGGCAAACCGCTCCGCGAAGCTATGCTCGAGATTCGCCGTTATGCTCATACCATCGAGTACTACGCGGGCCTTGGCAAGAACATTCGCGGCGGCTACATCCCGCAGATCGATGAGAACAAGTACGGCTTGATCATCAAACGTCCTCTCGGGGTTGTTGGCGCTATTGTACCCTGGAATTTTCCGGTCTCTTTGATGGGCAACAAGATCGGCCCGGCGCTGCTTGCGGGAAACACGATGGTGATTAAACCCGCCGAGACGACGCCCCTCACGGATCTCCGGGTAGTTGCTTTGTTCCTCGAAGCAGGCCTGCCCAAAGGGGCGCTCAACGTTGTCACCGGGCAAGGCTCCGTTGTCGGCGAAGAGATCGTCACCAATCCGAAGGTTCGCAAGATCGGCTTTACCGGATCGACCGAAGTGGGCCGCCGCGTGATGGCTTCTGCAGCGCAAGGGATCAAGCGCGTGACACTGGAACTCGGCGGGTCAGATCCCATGATAGTATGCGACGACGCTGATCTCGATGAGGCGGTGAAGGCTGCGGCGACCGGGCGATTCTTCAACTGCGGTCAAGCGTGTCTTGCGATCAAGCGGCTCTACCTGTTCGACTCGATCGCCGACGACTTTACCGAAAAGCTTGCCGCGCGTGCCAGGAAGCTCCGCGTTGGAAACGGAATGACTGAAGGCACTATGATCGGGCCGCTTCACTCTGCGAGCCAACGCGACGAAGTTGAAGCTCAAGTGCAAGACGCGATTGATCGCGGCGCGAAGGTGCTCGCAGGAGGAGATCGCTTGCGAGGCGGCGAATACGATCGCGGCTACTTTTATGCGCCGACAGTGCTCGCTGATGTACCTGAAGATGCTCGCGTTGCGACAGAGGAAGTCTTCGGACCGGCGCTTCCGATCTTTCGAGTGAAGAGCCTGGACGAAGCGATCGAGAAGGCCAACAACTCAATCTTTGGTTTGGGTTCCTCGATCTGGACCAACGATCTGAATCGAGCGACGCGCGCCGCTGAGCGTATCGAAGCGGGCTACACCTGGATCAACTCACCGCAGGTCATCTATGACGAGCTTCCGTTTGGGGGCTTCAAACAGAGCGGGCTGGGCAAAGAGCACGGCATCGAGGCGCTGGACTATTACACCGAGACAAAATCAGTCGTCGTCGCAACGAAGTAAACTTTGCCTGGGAGCGCAGGCATCCTTGCCTGCCTCTTCTCGCGCAACGCCAAGCAGGCAAGGATAACTGCGCTCCCAGGACTCTGAAAGCTCTTTGCGAGTCTTTGCAGTCTTTGCGCGAAACGAAATCATGCTCTACAAAACAATCCTCTTCGAGCTTGCCGGCCGCATCGCAACAATCACCTTTAATCGTCCAGACCGCCTCAACGCTATCAACGAAGAGATGCGCGATGACTTCTCGCGCCTGTTCACCGAGCTTCAAACCAATGAAGATATCGGCGTGGTGATCTTCACCGGGGCGGGCCGAGCGTTCTCGGCCGGCGGTGACATTGAGTACTTCGAGCGCGATTGGCCCACCAGGAAGTTTCGCGCCGAGAATCACCGGCTCACTCAATTCTTCGATGAGCTCGAGCTGATCGAGAAACCTGTGCTCGCTGCGATAAACGGTCCCTGCACCGGCGCGGGCTTGCAGATTACGCTGTCCTGCGACATTCGCATCGCTTCCGATCAAGCCAGGTTCGGTTTTCGAGAGAACAACATCGGTTTGATTCCCGGTGCCGGCGGCTGCTCGCGGCTCGTGAAGCTGATCGGCTACGGCAAAGCCAAGGAACTGATCTTCACCGGCGAGATGATTACGGCCGGCGAGGCCGAACGCATTGGGCTTGTGAATCGCGTCGTGCCGCACGATGAGCTGATCACTCATACGCGAGCGCTTGCTGCGCATTTGTTGACGCGCGCGCCTGAAGCGCTCGGGCTTGCAAAACGCATCTTGTGGCATTCAGTGAATAGCGACTTTCAGACCGGGCGCATGCTCGAGGCTCTCGCCCAGAGCATCCTTGTTAAGAGCAAAGACCATCGCGAGGGCATTCGCGCCTTTCGCGAAAAGCGCAAGCCCGAGTTCACAGGCGAATAGCACACCTTAGTGGTCGAAGCGTATGCCTGAGATTGAGACGGCCAGACTTCTTCTCCGGATGTTCACAGCGGACGATCTGGATGATCTGTCGCTGATCTACGCCGATGCGGAGGTGATGAAGTACCTGTCCGGTCACCCGCTGACAAGAGAAGAGACCGCGAGCTGGCTCAACTATTTCCCGGCCGGATGGGAGCAGTACGGCTTCGGCTGGTGGGGGGTCATTTTCAAGGAGCGCGGCGAGTTGATAGGTCACGGCGGCCTGCAGTTTATCCACGTGACTCCGGAGGTGGAAGTTACCTACGGACTTGCCAGGGAGTACTGGGGGATGGGTCTTGCTTCGGAGGCGGCACGAGCGTGTCTTCGATACGGATTCGAGGAGTTGAAGCTCGATCGCATCTACGCGCTCGCGGATCCCCCAAACGTCGCATCGCATCGCGTGATGGCGCGTGTTGGCATGACGTACGAGAAGACCGAGTATTACAAGGATGATCACTACGACGGTGATCTGGTCTACTACGCCATCTCGCGGGATGAGCATCGACCAGACGGCTCGCAATACAGCTTGCGACCGGTACCCGGAGATGATGTTCGCATTAGCTTCTGCGAGGCATTCGAGGTGCGGAAGCGGGAATGGATGAGCGCGACAAAAACAGTCCAGAGTTGATGAATTTCACGGAAGACTAACCGCAGAGGACGCAGAGGCGCGCAGAGGGAACCCGGAGTTCCCCTGCGTTCCGCTACGCCCTCTGCGGTTAGACTAACGACCAGAGGGGAAAACATGGCACTAGAAAACGTACTGATCGAAAAGCGCGGGCGAATCGCGATTGTAACCGTGAACCGCCCGGACAAACTTAACGCTCTAAACATAGCAACCCGTAAGGAGATTCTTGTTGCGTTCGAGCAACTCAAGCACGACGCCGAAGTTCGGGTCGTCGTCATCACCGGCGCCGGCGAAAAAGCTTTTATCGCAGGCGCGGACATAAACGAATTTGCAGGCATGACCGCGATCAAACAGCGAGAGGTGATGAAAGGCGGAAGAGCTTTTGACTCGGTCGAAGATTTCCCCAAGCCGGTCATCGCGATGATAAACGGCTTTGCGCTGGGCGGGGGCTGCGAGCTTGCGATGTCGTGTGACATTCGCATCGCGTCGACCAAAGCGAAGCTCGGCCAGCCGGAGATTAAGCTCGGGATAATTCCGGGCGGCGGCGGAACTCAACGGCTGACGCGATTGATAGGGGAAGGAAAGGCGATGGAGTTGATTCTCACCGGCGATATGATCTCGGCCGACGAAGCAAAACAGCTTGGGCTGGTCAACCACGTCTTCGCCCCCGAAGAGCTTGAAGCAAAGACGATGGAGCTCGCGAACAAGATCGCGGAGTTGAGCCCGGTGGCGTTGGCGATGGCCAAGGCTTCGGTCAAGAACGCCGCGCGAATGAATCTTCGTGAAGGGCTCGATTCAGAGGTTGATCTGTTCGCGTTGTGCTTTTCGAGCGAAGACAAAGAGGAGGGAGTTCGAGCTTTCATCGAGAAGCGCAAACCAGAGTTCACCGGCAAGTGAGGTATGGGAGGAACAGCGTGAGTAGAAGAGCATGGAGTTCACGTTCAGAGTACCGACTTTAGTCGGCTCGTTTAAAGCGGTCAGAAAACAAAACCCGCCGACTAAAGTCGGTACTCTGAACGTGAACTCCATGCTCTTTTACGGACCGATCACTGCGCAGGGCTTTCCGCCTTCTGCTCCTCAGCCTTTTTCTTCAGATCACCTTTAAGATGCGAGTCGTACCAGGCGATTATCCGCTTGTGATAGTCCTTGACTTCCTCGACTGTAGTAGTCGGCATGCCGTGGCCGCCATTCGTGTAGCTCACCCACTCGACCTCTTTGCCTAGCCGCCGCAGTGCGTAGTACATCTCCATCAACTGTCGAGGTGGGACGTTGTGGTCCTGCTCGCCACTCATCAATAGCAACGGCGTCTTGATGCGATCGGCGAACATAATCGCGGAATGCTGAATGTACTTCTGTGGCTGCTGCCACAGCGTCGCCCCGAGTCGATCCTGGCTCTTCTCAGGCGCGTGAATGTTGCGAACTCCAAGCCGCGGGCTGTCTGTGTAAAAGCTCACCATGTTCACCTTGCCCGAGATGTTTATCGCGGCCTTGAAACGATTCGTCTGCGTGATCAGCAGGTTCGTCGCGTATCCGCCGTAACTCGTGCCTTGAACTCCAAGCCGCTCGCGATCGGCCACTCCCATCTCAATCAGCTTGTTGGCGGCTAAGGTCACGCCTTTCATCCACGCTTCGCCAGGGAATCCGATTTCGAGACTCACCGACGGCTGCATCACCGCGTAGCCGCTAGAGGTCAGAATGTTGAGGGTGCCGTTGAAAGTATCATCGAAGTACTGCTCGTATATGTTGAAGACGGTCGGGTATTTCTTGCCCGACTCGTAGCCGGTCGGATAGTACAGCACCCCATGCATCTTGTTGCCATCGACATCGAGGTAAGAGACAAGGTCGGTCTTGCTGAGGCGCTTTGCTCTCAACTGGGGATTCGACTCAGTCAGGCGGCGGATATTCTTGAACTCAACATCGGCTGCATAAAGATCCGTAGGTCGATTGCCATCGCCGGAATGAAACACGAACGTGCGGCCGTCCTTTGAGAGGCGGAACCCAGAGTAGAGATGCGAGCCTTTGATCACGTCTTCAAGCTTCTTAGCCTTCACGTCGTAGCGAACAAGCCCTCGCTCCCACTTCGTGCGCGCCGCGTAGCTAAGATAGATGTTTTCGCCATCCGGGCTCCAATCGACGACCTGATAGCGTGGCGCTTCTTTGTCCTCCTCGGGCATCTTCAGGAAAATTTCCTTCGCGCCGGAAGCAGTGTCCATCAGCCAAAGCCCTTCTTTGTTTGAAGCGACAAGCCAATCGCCCTTATGGTTCAAGCGAACGACACTGAACTTCTCTTTGTCTTTCTTCTGTTTCTCGGCATCGTCCTTTGCTTTATCTGAAGTCGCCTCGGCTTTCTCCTTCTCGCCTTCCGGCTTCTTGGCTGTTAGCTGGCGCGGCTCTTTGTCATCAATCGATCCGACAAAGACGGCGCCTTCCTTCGAGTAAGCGTATCGCCTGCCATCCTTCGACCAGGTGATGGTCATGCCCTTTGTGGATTTGATAACCGTGCGTGCCTGGCCACCCGCGGTCGGAATCATTTGAATCTGATTCTCCACTCCGAATATTACGTCGTAATCAGTCTTCTTTGTGATGTCCTCCTGATAAGTAATGAACGAACCGTCCTCGGCGATGTCGTATGAGCTCAGCTTCGTCTCAGGCAGAACCTCGCGCGTCTGTCTCGCCTTTATGTCGTAAGCCGCAAGCGAGCGCAGGGCCGACATTCGGCGAACATCGTCCCAGGCGAGAAAAGGCTCCTTGCTCGAATGAACTACGACCGGCCCGGCGGTTACGTACGCGAATCGCTCGGCGGCTTTCTTTCGCCACCCGTCGCTGCGAAGCGAGAGCAAGAGCTGCCCGCCGTCGGCCGACCATTCAAGCTCGGCATTGTCGGCAGCCTGCTTGCCGGCTGGCAAATTCACGTTGATTAGTTTGCCAGTGGTTCGTTCCCATATGATTGGCTCGAAAGCATCGCCTTTACGCACGAAAAGAGCGAGCCGGCTGCCATCCGGCGACCACTTCAGCCCTCGCACCTGCTTCTTGCCTTGAAACGCTCTCTGCGCTTTTGCGGTTTGAGTGTCGATTATCCACACATCGACGACGGATGGAGCAATGTAGGTCGGATCTCCGAAGCGATGGTTGTCGATTCCGATCCGATCGCGCAGCGAACCTGATGTCGCTGCAAGCCATCGCCCATTATCACTCAAGTCGGCCGCGTTGATATTGACCACATCGAGGAGGTCATCAACCGTGAAATCTGGAGCTGTCCTGGTCTGCGCGCTTGCGATGTGCGCCGGGAAACACAAAGAGACGATTGTCATAGTCAGCACGAGAGATACGGCAAAGCGACGAGCGATAAGGTAGCGCATCATAACTATTCCTCCAGAGGTTGTCTGAACAGACCTAGCGTGGTTGATCGTGCGTAATCTACTCCGGCCTAATCGTGGCGTCAAACGGACACGCGATGCGGTTGACATCATGCGCGCCCATCAAGAGCATGGCGAAAGTGCATGGAGTTCAGGCTTTAACCTGGTCGTACGTTGATTGGGCATGGTACTACCAGGCTAAAGCCTGAACTCCCTGCGCTTTAAGAAAAGGAGCCCATCAATGAGGTTCTTACATCGCTCAGTTACGACACTCGTTCTAACTGGATTCTTAATGTCAGCCTTATCTGCCATTGCCGGTTCCGATCAATCTCCGACTCCCGAAAAGTTTCTCGGCTTTCGAGTCGGTGAAGACAAGAAACTCGCTCGATGGGAGAAGATCGTCGAATACATGCGAGTGATAGCGAACAGTTCTGACCGTGTGCGACTGCGCGAGCTTTGCAAGACGACGAACAATTGCGCTCTTCTATTCCTAAAGTTCGCCTGCGCGGAGAGATTGATGTGTTCCAATAACTTAAGACGAGAGCGGGATGCTGGCACCATCTCCGCCGAGGCCGAGGTCCTTGGCCTTGTTGAAAGGCGAGTAGTTCACTACCATCGCGTTGCGCAACGGTCTCTTGAACATCTCACACCAGCTTCCGCTTTGCAGGCACCGAGGCCTCATCGATCTCTCTTATTGCGGAGAGCTTTTTGACTACTTCTTCCGCGCTCGAGTCGTTCTCAACGTAAGCATACGCCATCCGGAGAACGGCTGGGTTCTTGGCATCAGGCTTTAAGTGAGACGCTTTGCTTATTGAGTCCCAGTGTTCTAATTCATCCAGAATGGCTTTCTGCTTTTCCGGGGATACGTCCGGCTTGAAACTGAACATCACCGATTGCATGGCTGACTGCCCCTGACTCGGAGACTATCACTGAGTCAAGAGCCGCAGCAAGTTCAGCCGCCCGGCGCCGTAGTCGGGATGAAACTGCTTCTTGCCCATGTCTTTGACTTTATCCGCCGTCTTGGTCAACTGAGCGCGAGCGTCGGCGGGACTCATTTTTCCTCGGTTCGCCAGCAAGAGGCCCACGGCGGCCGTGACGTGCGGGGTGGCCATCGACGTTCCGTCCCAACTGTCGTAGTTCGTCTCGCGCCTCATGCGTTTTCCTTCCTTGGGCTTTCCGCCCGGTCCATGGATCGCCTGGAATCCGAACTGCCCCGAATATGTAGGCACGGTTGACCAGATGCCCACGCCCGGAGCGCTGAGCACAATATGATTTCCACGATTTGAGAAGGACGCTACTGTGTCATCAATGCTCGTCGCGCCGACCGCGATGACGCCTTTTATCGCTGCCGGGAAGGAAGTGGGGCTTCCTTCCTCGCGCTCGTTCCCCATTGCGGCGACGATGGTGGTGCCGTTGGCAAGCAATGCGTCGAACAGGGTCTGCTCCTGATGATCCGGCTTGCCCGGCCCGCCAATGCTCAGATTGATCACGTCGACGCCCTGGTCGAGACAGTCGGCAAGCGCGCGGCGATACATCACGGGATCGACGAAGTATTGGAAGCCTTCTTCAAAGGAGACGAATTCCGCGATGTCGGTGAAGATTTTCCACTCGAGTAGCTGGCACGCGCAGATTCCGTTGATCCCGACCTTGTTGTTGATGAGCGCGGTTATCGTTCCTGACACGTGCGTGCCGTGGCCTATCAAATCCTGGTCGCCGGATGCGTCCGGAATGTCCGGATGAAGAAAAGTGTAACTTTTCACTCTTCCTTTCAGATCCGGGTGCTTGGGATCGATCCCGGTGTCGAGCACGGCGATGCGAATCTGGTTCGCGTCTTTAAAGCCGCTCTTCGCGCGCGCTTCTTTCCATAGAATCTTCGCGAGATTCCACATTGTCGAAGTGGGCGGCGCAGCTTTAGCGATGCCCGCTTTTCGGACTGATTTGGCAACCAGATAACGCACAGGAACACGTGACACAAACTCCACGTTTGGGTCGCTCGCCAGCCGCGTTTGTACGTCGGACGTATCGCCCCCTTTCTCCATCTCGATCAGGTGGACGCCGGCATTGGCGTCCTTGGAATCGTGCGCCGGAGCTGCGGCTAACATTGCCGTCACTCCAAGGCGTGCCCCGAACATCGCTGCTCGCCTCTCAGCCGGGCGGGAGAGCGCGGTGACGCGCTTGATGAGCCCGCCTCGCTCGAGAGTGGAAAGTGCCGAGAGCCCGGGCGACTCCACTGCGGACATCACCAGCGCTCGTGCGCCTGCGCGCCGCGGCTTCGCAGTTGGTCGCAGTTTCACAATGAGAGTGTTCTCGTGATACTCAGGTCGATTTGCAGAGCTAAAAATGTCCTTAATCATGATGTCCTCGCTTTCTGCGTTGCTCTTCGAGATGCCTGCAATCGCAGCTTGATTGGGTTAACGCTCGCGACCGCTTTCTAAAACGCCCGCTTTTAAACTGAGACGAAAATGTAGGTGATCCAGTCCGTGCTGCATCCAGCAGTTTGATGGAAAAGGCGAAAAGGCCTCTATCCTAGTGTCTCGGTCTCTTCTCACGAGGGTTGACGGCGGCTTGGCCCCGTTCTCTTGTGGCGACCAGCCAATTACAAAGTAGCGCCCAAAGTTTTCTCAATCCGTCGAGGTCGCCGCTGAACATGTCTCTGTCGCAGGCTCCTATACCGGGCACGGCGTGAGGCTGCGGGCCAAACTTTTCATCGGTGTACTGATAGGTTCCGGCTCGGCGTTAAGCAATCTCGAACTTCCCGTACAGATGTGCGCCGTATCGGTGTTTGGACCAGCAATCATATGACATCAAGCTAGATACACCGTACTTAGCTGATGAGCCCACTCCTCAAGCGTAGCCCCTGTCCATCCCTCACTGATCTGCTGAATGCTGTGAAGGCCGAGCATGCGATAGCTCTCAAACTGGGTTTCGCTGAAGAACTGGTCGCCAGTGCTCTCGTGTGGGAAAAGCTTGCTCTGTTGCGCGTAGTTGAAAACGTCGGCGGGCTCGCCTCCGCATATCGCGGGCTTTATGTAGATCAACGTGCCGTCGTTTTCAGGGCCGCCTCCGTCTACCTCCGAATAGCGAATCTTACCAACAGCACAATACTTCCCGAGCTTGTCGCTCTTTCGAGAGTAGATGATTATCTTGCCTATTGTGATCGGCACGCCCATGTCTATGCGAATCTTGCGAAGCGCCGCTCCCAAGTCATCGAACGCGCATTCGGGGTCCTGACTCCCGTCGCTTACCACGATGTGATGGCAGCGACGGAGCACCATTTCATAAATCGCCAGGTTTTCAAAATGACCGCCATCAGACAGGTAGATGTATTTGTTCTTGTCGTCAGTCAGGCCGAATGCTTCAGCTAACAGCGGACGTATTGAGAGAAGCGGCCCGCTTCTTGGATATGTGTCTTGTCCGGGTCTCCCTGGATTGCCGAGCCACCAACCCAGCCGCGCATTGAAGAGAGTCAGCAGAAAGGTGATAGCGGCCGATGAATGATATCCCATGTTTGGACTGACTGCCGCGCCGGAGATCGCTACCGCCGTGCCCAGCGAGATACCATCGCCATATTCCTTCGACCTTCGATAACTGCCACAACCGCCCTGCTCCGGATCGCCGATGCAGTAGCATCCCGAATGCAAAGGAGACGAGGTGAACGATTCAGCCTTCCGCTGTTGCCAGGCCAGGTTCTCTCCGGCTACGAGGTTCAACGCCATGTTCACCACATGCAAAGGCTTGTAGGACCTGAAGCTCGTTATCTCGGCTTGATAGGCTTGCTCCAACAGCAGGCGGTTGAGAACGACCAGCCGGCTGCCCGTTGGCTTCTGGCCTAGCAGCGTGCGCGTCTCCGCATCCAATGACACACCCGCGAATCGCTTCTCCTCGTAAATGGACGGGCCATCAAGTACTTCGTTCAAAGCAAGCGTTAGCGCTTCGGGTGAAAGCGCGTTTTCGTTCTGGTCGGGCTGGAGTGGTTTCGATGCCTTCCTTATATCATCGATGCGTGGCTTGAGATATTGAGAAACCGGATTGGCGGGGTCCTTTAGCTTGGCCATCAGGCTGGTTGGGTCTGTGAGACTTCCCGCGTGGAGAAGCTCTGACCTTAGCTGGTGAATCGGCAGGTTGTCATCCGGATCGAAACCCGTGAAAGGGTTCGGCGTGCGCTTCTCGCGCGAGGCACCCAGATATGCGCGGATGATACGGTTGCGATACATTGAATGGAGCGAGAACTTGTTTATGTTGATGCGCACCGACATCACGAGGCCAATGGTTAGCAACACTAGAGCTATCAGCGCCAACACACGAAGCGGCGTATTGTGGACTATGATCATGTGAAAGTCCCAGGATGCCGATGCGTGTTCAATGCCGTCCAGGTGCCATTCGATACCGAATCGTTTGCCGGCCAGGAAAGATTTCAGCAAAGCGATCAGGCCGCTTGTAGCCAGCGACAGCCCGACGAGCACGATCAAGACAAAAACGGGGGCAGCCAACGCAAGGGCGAGACTCCTGAAGGGTGACTGCTTTCCTTCGGCTTCATTGGAATCGTTTGCGGCGGTCTTCGAACTCCGACCGAAGATGATTGTGATTAGGCCGGCAATGCCGCCCGCCGTCGCGACGGCAGCCTGCGCCCAGGCTCCGGCCTTCAATAGCCAGTAAGGACCGAAGATTACTAGAGAGCTGGCCAAGCTCCAGACCAACACGCCGATCAACACCCACGCGCCGAACCTCGCCAGCCATTCTCTGTCTTCATCGCTCGTGCGGCGACTGGCAAGTCCGACGAACAGGGTCACCGCCAGCAGGAGAAAGACCAACAACAAGGGAAGAGCAAAACAGACGAAGATTTCTGTGTCAGGAATTGAGTTATTGGCATCGTACACGGGTTTAGGGAATATTCTGGTCGCCGCCAGCCAAAGGAATATGCCTCCGGCAAATCCAACGACGAGCGCGGTAACAAATCCGGATACTGAAATGCGCCGCAGCCAAATCGAGGCAACAATCCAGGCAACCAGGTAAAGCAAAAAACCAAAGAGCAAGAAAGCCCACGGGTATTCGATCCTGATTCCCAGCATGGGAGAAGTCTGCACTCTTAGAGGCACAATTGAATTGCGAAGCCAGCCCCAATAGATGCTCAACAACAGTGTCATTCCAAGCGTTGGAACAAGACACCACTTCAAGAATCCTGGTTGCCCAGCAGCCTCTTTATACTTCTTTTCGCGATACTTGTTATTGCTCGGTCGAAAGACTCCCATGTAAACAACAGATATGACCCCGAGAATGAAGGCCAATAAGAGCAAACCTGTCAGAACGTAGTCTTTTGTCGGCTCAGCTAGATTCACTCGAACCAAAGAAACGCAGAATCTCGGAACAAGCAGCGCCGCAAGCATGAGCGGCAAAAACACTGTCCAATTCAAGATTAGATTGCGCGCGACGGTCGCGACCAGTGTCCAGGTGTCGGCTGAAAGCAATCCAAGTCGCGGGGTAAGATAATTACTGTACGCGCGAAGGTGGCGAATAGGCCTGGGCTCGGGTTCAAGCGCGGATTTGGGTTTATCCTTGAGCTGATTAAAAACACCCTCTGTCCCTTTCGGATCACGATGGATCCACGCCGAAAGCCAGCTTCCGACATAACCGCCGCCGGATACTGTTGATAAGTAGTCAAACTCTTTTAGGAGCTTCAGTCGGGCAAGACTTTGGACGACACCCAGCGCGAACGTCGCGCTGCGAATGCCGCCGCCTGATATGCATAGCGCCGCGCGCTTCTTATCAAGCGCGTGTATTCGGTTATAGATTGCTTTCAGCCGTTCATCGGGGGTCTTGTTGTCTGAGTAGTGCTGATCGGGCAACACTCCGTGCAGACTCACATACTCTTCTTCCAACATCTCGTAGAGCGGAAGGGGGCGTTGATCTGGCATGACTTCCTCCAGGAGCGAGCGGGAGTCGCAGGCGCTGTCACTCAGCAGCATCCAAAGCAGTCCATGTCTGGGGACCGACAATACCGTCCGGAACTAGTCCCTGAGCACGTTGGAAAACTCGCACTGCGGCCTCAGTTTTGGGTCCGAAGTTGCCGGTTGCAGTAACTCCGACTTTGGCCTGAACCTGCTTCACGAGATCGCCAGTTGCGCCACGCCGAAGGGTGGGCCGGCCAGCGGGGGCACCGGGCGTGGCCGGAGGCTCAGCGGGCGGGATCAGCGTAGGGGCAGGCGCTGTACCACTCATGATTGCGGCAACGGATGAACGGAATGCGTTCATGTCGAACTTAGGATCGGGTTTGCGACCCTTGGGCAAAGCATACTCTTTGTGCCCAGCGCAGAACTCAGCTCCTCGTCCGATGCGCGTCAAAATCGCCGCCACGCCGCGGCGGTAAGCATCCATCTGCACTTCCGGCCAAGGGAAGTCATTCGCGAGCCCCGTATTCTCGCCTTCAATACCGATGAAACTGGTGTTGCCGGTGGTCACGCCTTGCCAGGAACCAGCGCCAGCGTGGTTGCATCTCCCGGCAGCGATCACAAAGTATGTGCCGTCTCGACCAAGGCCGAGTTGAGCGAGAGGCCCTGGCAGATCGGGGCGCCCATCTATGAGGGTGTTAAGGCTGGGCATGTTTCCAGTCTTTGGCCCCACGGTATGGTGGCATATAACGCCGACTATGTGTCCAACGTCCCCGCGTCCGCGATTTTCCCAGCCAGGAACCGGAGCGACTTTCAGACCGGCCGCCTTCAATACGTCGCGTAACCATGTTAGTGAGAATGGCATGTTAAGCTACGCCTCCTTCCGCCGCAGGTAGATCTTCATCTGAAGTTGGATTCTCGATTGCGACTTCGCATCCATCGACGTCGTTCTCGTCGTCCTCGGTATTTGGGGTAACTGGTTTCTCTTCCATTTGTGTTTTCCTCCTTTACAAAATCATGCCAAAGCACGCAAAGCACGCGATAGTCCCGTTCTTGCTCAATGAATTCCACCCAGGGGCAGTGGAAATCAAAAGTGACTAAAGTCTGGCGCAAAATGAGGAACTGCTTACCCGCTACGCTTGAAGAATCTTTCTATGGCACCATTCATCACATCCAAGGCGGCCTTTAGCCCGAATCCCCAGAGCAGTACGTTGACGTAGTCTTGAATTGTGCCAAACGGTTTGTTGAGATAGAACTGGTTGAGACCGGTAACAACGGCAATGATAAATGCGAGCCAAGCCAGCCCCCTGTCCCACTTGGATATCGCATTTTCATAAAACTGGCGGCGCGCCGCGTCATCTTCCGGTACACGCCGCATGTCACTACGGGCCTCGAAGGTTCCTGCGGCTGAGTGAGCGCGGGAGCGTGCCGATGCATTGACCCCAAACGACGCGGCCGAAAGGAGCTCATCGGGCTCAACGGGCACAACCAGGGTGCTGCTCAATTCCGCAAGCTGGTTCTCGGCCTCGTAGATCTTAGTCCTTACATCCAGATTGATCAGGTCATCATTAGTACTTGCCTTCCAGAGAAAGAATCCTGCATCTCGCAGATTTTTCGCGGCCGTTTGCAGTTGACCCTTCTGTCCATCGTTCATATGAGAGGCAAGCTTATTGAGCTGGTCGAACCGTTCCCAGCCTCTTGCTGTTTCTTCAGCCAAAGATGTCCAGAGCGGCGCAAATTCCGCGGCTTTGCCGACCTCTTCGATTCGAGCGCTTAATTCTTGCAGCGTGATCGGCCCGCCCTCGAGCAACGCACCGTCCGAGTTCAAAAAACTGGGACTTTCATCTTGTGGAACGCAATCGGGGTTGGTGGACAAAGCGTTCGCCGCATGTTCGGCGGAACGAATCGCATTTTCAAGGTCGCGCAGTTTGCCTGCAAAGCCGCCCCATTTATCGATGCCGGACGCCAGAGAAGCGTGTGCTTCAAGAACGGTCTTGTACCCCTGATCGTTTGCGTCCAGCGTCATATAGGTTTTTTTCTGAAGCTCGTCCAAGGCGTCAACCAGCTTCTTGCGCTTGGCCTTCAGGTCTTCAGCGATGGAATAAGAAGCGTACGCATGATTTTGAGACTCCTCAGCGAATCGTGTTTGATTCTCTTTGAACTTCTCGCCGAGAGCGGCTTCCTGAGCCCTTAAGTCGAGTATTGTGCGGCGCGAGCCCAGATACCGCTTTACCCTAAGGGCGAGCATTATGCCGATCCCCATAAACAGCGCGGGCCAGACGACGAGGTCTTTAGAGTTGACCGTCAAAGTGACGGGATTGGCACTGAGGTCAATCTTGCCTTTGTACCTACCTGCCAAACTCAGATCGCGAAACCTAAGCTTCAATTCGGATGAGGATCCGTCGGGGGCAAAAATACCGTCACTCAGAACGACAGCCGCCCCGCCAAGCTCTCTTTGCAGCCCGCCCAAAACCTGACCCTTATCGAGCTCGGCATTGTTGTCATTGACTCCGGGTTTCAAAGGCAGAGTGCCGCCTCCCAGCCAGGAGACCGGGGACGGTAGGAACGGTATCCAGCGGTAATAGTTGAGAGACAATTCGCTAACAAGGGGCTGAAGCTTTTCGGCTTTGGGGCTTTCAACTTGAACTTGTATCGACCGGAAAACAACCGCGGCAAGAGGATCGTCGCGGACGATCAAGACCGCGTTGTATTTCCCCGGGACTAGAGCGAGCTTCGGATCCAGAAGCGCGATTCTGAGTCTGGCGATTTCAGCCGGCGGCAATACTAGACTATCGGTTACAAGCTTTGGAGGAGACTGTTCCAAACCCGCCGATGCTTGTTCAAGGCGAATAACGGCCGAGTTGTTCAGACGCTTGCCGGATTGTTCTTTGAACCCGAATTCAGAGATGCTGATCTTCAAATTTTGTTGTGCGGTGGACGGATTTCTTATCTCGACGAAGGCCTCTCCCTTTTTCAACTGCTCCCAGTTGATTGTCATGGGATCGGCTCCGGGGAGTACAAATTTCTCGTCTGCCCTCGTAGCAATGGGGTTCAAGGCTATCGGAAGAGCCAACGATATGAGGCAAGTAATCCAAACCCTGCGTGCCGCTTGCATCCTGTTCTCCTGGGTATCTCCGGGTTGGCGCCGGAACTATCTGTCCAACCCACTGCGCAACAAGAATCAGGGGTCCGGAATTTGGCCTGCGCCGCATTAAGGATTGAAGTCTTCGAAATTGATCTCGATCCCGTTCCAGACTTCCTTCGAATCGAGTGGCAGACGGAGTCATCCACTCGCCGACCGGATAAGAGAGTAGAGACAATTGGCGCCGTGAGCCTCTACGCGCGCCCGCCCGGAGCGCGCGCGCAGGCAGGTCTCACGGGTTGAGAACGCGGCGCGTAAGGGCAAAAAGCTTGTCTACATCCAAAGTTAGCCCAAAGTTGCCGCGTACGTGCTTCTCTTTGATAAGCTCCGTTGCGTTGGCGTAGGTTACGGATAAGGGAATACTCAGCCCCATTCTGATCGGTATTTCCATTCGGAATTGAGCTATCGCTATATCGGCCTTCTTGCCGGCCACCCCTTCGTTCTCTTTCGTTCTCTGGTACCGGCCGGTAAACGCAAAGGTCATCTTGCTCAAATCTGGTGTCTCGGTCAGAAAGGGACTATTAGCCTCTCCCTGAAACGAGAGGGCGGCCCCGTAGTCTCGCACCTGCTGCTGATTCATGGTTCGATCGGGGTTGCTGTAAATAGAAACCCAGCCGTTAGCGACCAGTTTCAGTGGACGCAAAGTGGCTTGCTCATGCAAGAACGCGAACTCCGAATAGTCAGAACCCATCGAAGTTCGGTGGTTCGTGAATGCGAAGGTCGTCAACGGGCCCTTACTAAAACTCTCCCAGAACTTGTTGAAATCCTCACGCGCCTGCTCCAGCGCGGCGTGTGCTGCCGCCAGCGAAGGAAAAAGCTTGTCATTCAGTTTTGCCCTTAGCTCCGGACTGAGCTTTATCTGATTGGATCTTACAGGCTCCACGATCTTGTCCTTAAGGGTACACAAGATCAATTGCTTTACGCCGGTCGTTTTTTCTGCCGGAAGCTCGCTTGTATGACTTTCGAGGTAGAGTTTTATTTGTGCTTGGAGCGTTGCTTGAACGTCGTTGACTATACTACTAACTCTTTTACCGTCCTCCGCATTCTGATCCAGTTTCTCATCTAATAGGTCGCCAAAACCAGTGACAAGTACCGCGAGACGGTCGTTAATCTTGGGTCTAATGTTTTCAGCCCACCACTCTTGAAACTCTTTGGAGCGCGCGCTCCGGTCCCCAGCCAGGCGCATTCGAATAGACCATTCAGTTAGCTGTTTGTTGTTTACATCAGCCAACGGTTGATCCTTATTGGAAATATTGAAGCTCGCGGAAAGGCCGACTCGCGTAAAGAACTCATTTTGGCGGTAGAGTTCCGCCGTGTCCCCTTTGTTGGCCCAGGCGATGAAGGCGTATGGGGTTGTACTGAGAGTTAGAGAAGTGCCGTCGATTCGTTTCTGAATTGCCCCATGTTCTATGGCAAACCCAAGCAGTTCGGCGAAGCCCGGTTTTTCCACGGCGCTGGTACTCCCTTCCGCGCGCGCAGAGGCCCCTATTTGTTTATCCGTCCGAGCAGTTTCACCAATGTATTCATACTTTTTCAAGGAATAGATTTCATGGTTTCGGTCGGGCGCAATTGCGTCCCCGACAGCGTAAAGGACGAGAGATTGGATCTTTTGTCCGATTGCTTTGGCAGCCTCCTCTGGGGTCTTGTTCTTGTTAACCAGGTCGTTGACAACCTGCTGGGCTGCTATCTGCGCGGTAGCCTCAAGTATTTGAGGAGGGTTCGGATAGCAATCCTGCGGATACGCTCTTACGCAGAGGCTAAGCAGTGAGATCACGACTGCAGAGGCCTTGACTATTAATCCTTTCATACTCATTTCCTCCTAACTGGGGCGGCCAGGATTGGCGGCGTGAAGAGAATTGCTGCTAGTTTATTCGCGAAAGTTTTCGTGGATGTACTTGGTTGCACTTTCGTTGATCGAGGACAATCAAACTCCTTCGAACCTAAATTCGGGGTCGTGATCGTCTGACTTTGTCACTTGTAGAGAATCAGTGTCTTCTCCAGCTTTACCGCTTATTTTAATCAAAAAGAATGCATCATCCGGGATGTTCGCAGGGAAGCTACATGACACTACCGCGGACGTTGTTAGTCCTTGTCCAGCCTTGCAATCGAACTCTAAGCGAGGGGTCGTTCCCGCCGAAAACTGACTGTTACTACCGTTTGACTTCGCGGTAACATTTGATTCACCTGCTCCCTCCTTGGGAGTCATCACGATCTTTATGTGCTCACCCGGTTCAACATCGTATTTTGAGCCCAAGTTTGTCTTCTTCATAAGTCCTCCTTCAAAGCGGCGACGAGTGTATTTCGCATCACGGCAGTTGTCAACAAGTTTCTCTTAGCCGTGAGAACTCTAACCGGCCCGAGCAAGTTACGGAACATCTCAGCCCGTTTCGTTCTCCATCAGCTAATGGTTGGAACGCTCAAAACATTTCATTCTTAAATCGTTGATAGTTCGCGCCGTCGCTTGGACTAGAATAAGATGGATTCGCCGTAACCTAACAACTCACTTCGTAGGTTGAACAAGTTGACGGTGTCTCGCACACCCGGACCTTATAGACTTTCACTCGTTCATCGCTGATCTCTTCGGAGACTTTGTGCAGGATGAAACTGGCGAGATGCTCGCTGGAAGGGTTCATCTCGATATCGAAGGGCTTGAGCTCGTTGAGGTTTTGATGATCGAGATACTTCATCACGCGACGCGTTGCCGCCTTGAGCTCCTTGACGTCAACCAGCATGCCGATCTGATCGAGTTGTTCGCCGCGCACGTAGACTTCTACCTTCCAGTTGTGGCCGTGCATGTTTTCGCACTTGCCGCGGTAGCCCCGCGGCGCGTGGGCGGCTGAGAATTCTTCTTCGATCATCACTTCGTACATTGGCTAAATTAAGGACTAGCCCACAACTTGCTCGGTTCAGGTGCCACCAACATTAGAAGGATTGGTTAGTGAGTGATCGAAGCTCTAACGCCAGCTTCTTGGCTATGTTCTTCCAATCATAACGCAGTTCGGCTATTTCTCGCAGCGTAGCCTTGTGCTTATCGCCAAGCGATAAAGCAGCCGTCGCTTTTGTCGCAATATCTGCAACGGTTCGATTCTCGCCGATGCTCAGCTTCATTAGCTGCGCATCCTCAACAGGCAGGCTATCGGCTATTGCATCAATGCTCGCGGCCATCCCCGCGAAGTACGTGCCTAGCGGAAAGCACCCTGATGCTAATGCTTCGAGAAACACCAGTGGCCCTGCTTCGGCTACCACCGACGGAAATATCGCGACATCGCAGCAGGGGAAGAGATAACGAAGCTCTCGATGGGTCAGGTAGCCTGTGAAGATGACTCTGTCGGCGGTCAACCGACGCGCTTCTTCAAAGTACTTATCAAGCTCTCCGCGCTCATCTAGCTGATCGTAAAAGCGCCGAGCTTCGACGAAAGGTTTCGGCGCGGAGTCCTCCAACGCGCTGGCCCACTCGACGATTCTTTCGAGCAGTGATACTTCACCGTTTCGCAATGCCCACACGAAAGCTTCTAATGCTTCGCGTAGCGGGCCGTGCCCGACCGCGATCAATCTTGCGTTATGATGGTTGCCAAAAATCAGAGGCAGGGCGGTTACAATGGATTGCAATCCCTTGCTGGCGATAAATCGTCCGACAAACAGAACTATTTTGTCATCATCCCAATTGACTGTTGCGAGCTTCGCTTCAAGATCGGAATCGGGCCGCTTTGAGGTGTAATCGCGCGTTGATGAGGCAACAGCGCAGAACTCGTCAATGCTCATGTCGCCGCGGAGCTTTTCGAGCATCACCTGCGACATCTCCGGCGACTTGCCGCGCGGAAGGCCGGCTATCAGTTCCAGCATCTCACTGATGTTTTTCTGGCGCGCCTCGCGAGGAATCGTCTCAAAGAAGCTGGTGTCCACGCCGAGATTTAATTCGGTCATCTTTGAATCGATGTCCGGCACGGACGCGAAGACCTTGTTCACTCGCTCTCGCATCTCGCGGCCCACAACAAAGACGCGCTTTGCAGCCGTGAACGCCTCGACTGCAAAGCGAAGGAATCGCTCGTCTTTCTTTATTGCGTACTCGATGTCGCTACCGTGAGGCATTATCGCGAAGGGAGTCGAAGTTGCCCGGCTCGCGCGCTCGACCGCCACAGACATCAGCACTGCATGGTTCACATGCATCACGCTTATATCGTGCGCGATTACTATTTTCATCAACGCTTCGGTGTTGCGATCAAGATAGTAGTTGATTGCTTCGTCGGGCAGTTCGATCATCGGCACTACTTTTGAGAACTCTTCGTAGTGGTCCCAAACGTAGACCGGCAGCGTCTCTCCTATCTGCGGCTTGTGCATAATGCACCGGCCACTGTAAGGCACGTCGCGCCGAAATATTGTCTCAACGCTTCCGTCGAGATGATAGCGGTAGCTTTCCGCTATGAAGTCGTACAATGGGGGATGCGGCTCCTGGCAGACGAGGTGAACAATCTCGCCTTCGCGGCAGAGTGCCTGAACGATTGAGCGAGTCCACAGATTGCTGCCCGACCCGTCGAGTAAGTAGCCGTGTATTATGCAGATCATCAGCGTTAGTCAGTTGTCAGTTTGAAACATATACATCAACTGATCACCGACAACTGTTAACTGACCGGGGAACTACTTCTGGGTCAATTCAGTTCAAACGTTGCACACGTCGACGGCGTTTCCCAGACTCGCACCTTATAGACTTTCACTCGTTCATCGCCGATCTCTTCGGCGACTTTGTGCAGGATGAAGCCGGCGAGATGCTCGCTGGAAGGGTTCATTTCGATGTCGAAGGGCTTAAGCTCATTGAGGTTTTGATGATCGAGGTACTTCATCACTCGGCGCGTCGCGGCTTTGAGCTCCTTGAAGTCGACCAGCATACCAACTTGATCTAGCTGCTCGCCGCGCACGTAGACTTCGACCTTCCAGTTATGTCCGTGCATGTTTTCGCACTTGCCACGGTAGCCCCGCAGCGCGTGGGCGGCTGAGAACTCTTCTTCGATCATCACTTCATACATTTCTCTTCCTCGTGAGCCCATGCCCGGCATCGATCGTTGACTAAAGGCTACAAAGACCGAGAAGGCTTTGTCAATTAGGAGGACGTCAGTAGTCCGTAGTCCGTAGTCAGTAGTCAGGTGTCCGTAGTCTTTGTTCTGTGGTCCGAGTTCCGTAATGACAACTGACCACGGACTACGGACTACGGACTACGGACTACGGACTACGGACCACGGACTACGGACTATCGACTCCTTCGGTTGTCCGCTTGCGACGCGCTCAAGTATGATTAGGAGCTTGCGACGGGCTCGATGGCCCTGTCTATCAGGAGGTGTTCACGTTGAAGCACAAGATTACGCTCATACCGGGCGACGGCATCGGCCCCGAGGTAACCGGCGCCACCATTTCGGTGCTGCGAGCCACCGGGTTTGAAGCGGACTGGGAAACCTTCGTTGTCGGCGCTGAGGCTCTTTCCCGTTATGGCGATCCGCTGCCTGAGAACCTGATCGAATCGATCAAACGAAACAAGATTGCCCTGAAAGGACCCGTCGCGACACCGATTGGAACGGGCTTTGTCAGCTCAAACGTCCGTTTGCGAAAAGCACTTGATCTCTACGCGAACCTGCGGCCGGTTAAATCGCTCAAAGGCGTCCCCAGCCGCTACGAGAACGTCGATATCATCGTTGTGCGCGAGAACACCGAAGACCTTTACTCGGGCCTCGAGCACGAAGTCGTTCCCGGTGTAGTCGAAAGCTTGAAGATCATCACTGACAAGGCCTCTCGCCGCATCGCGCGCTTCGCCTTCGAGTACTCCAGACTCGAAGGGCGCAAAAAGGTCACCGCCATTCACAAGGCGAACATAATGAAGCTGTCCGACGGCCTTTTCTTGCGCTGCTTCCGCGAAGTCGCGGAGGACTATCCCGAAATAGAGGCCAACGATCTGATCGTTGACAACGCTTGTATGCAGCTCGTCATCGACCCGACTCAATTCGATGTGTTGCTCAACGAAAACCTGTATGGCGATATTATTTCGGACCTGGGTGCGGGGCTCATTGGTGGGCTCGGAGTCGCGCCGGGCGCTAACATTGGTGAAGAGATAGCCGTGTTCGAAGCAGTACACGGCGCGGCGCCGTCTATCGCGGGTCGCGGCATCGCTAATCCGACGGCGTTGCTGCAGAGCGCTGTGCTGATGTTGAAGCACCTGAACGAACGGGAAAGGGCGGTGCGGATCCAGACCTCTCTGGAAAAAGTGCTGGCCGAAGGCAAAGTCTTGACCCGCGACCTGGGTGGCCAGGCTACTACGCTCGATTTCACCGAGGCGGTGATCCACGCGCTATAGCCTGGCCGATACGATAGTCTCCGCACTCCTGCAAACGGGATTTCGAGACGCACGTCTTGCGCTCACGTGGTTGTAGAAGGGAAGCCGATAGAACATCAATGAAAATCACTGCCAGCCGGACCAGTCTCGGAGAGATTAGCGCAGACGTGCTCGTTGTGCCTGTTTTTGAGGGCGAGACTCCACGCGACTCTGAGAACGCTTCAGCGTTAGCGGCGCTGGACCATCTCACGCGCGGCGCTGTGGCGTCGCTGTTCGACGGCGGCGAGATGACTGGCAAGCGCAATCGTTGGGTCCTTCTTCGCGATGCCGGCCAGTTCTCTACGAAGCGGTTGCTGTTTTATGGAGCCGGCAGCGCTGAGAAGATCGACTCACTCAGCGTTCAGAGGCTGGCGGGCGCGGCGCTACGAACTCTGACCAAACACCGTGGCATTCGTGCGGCGGCGTTTCTGATCACACGCAAGCTTGAGAGTGAGGCTTTCGTGCAAGCCCTCGTCGAAGGCGCATTGATCGGCCAGATGAGTGGGGAGCTTTACAGATCGAACGGCGAGCACGCGTCCGAAGTCGAGACTCTCGATTTGATCAGCGAGCTGCAAGACCCACCTGACTTCGAGGCTGCCGTCAGAGTAGGGACGGCGATGGGCGAGGCGACGAACTTCGCGCGAGCGCTGGGGTATGAACCTTCGAACGTGATGACTCCGACCGAGCTTGCGCTTCGAGCACAGAAGATGGCTGAGAGCGAGGGGCTCGGGTTTGAAGCGCTCGGCGAAGACGAAATGAAGCGTCTCGGCATGGGTGCGCTCCTGGCGGTGTCGCGTGGAAGCGAGGAGCCCGCGCGGCTGATCGTTCTGAGTTACGAACCTGCCGGTTCAGCGGACGGCGGGCGGGTCGCGCCCGTTCCCAGCGAGTTGATCGCGCTGGTCGGCAAAGGAATCACCTTTGACTCAGGCGGGATCTCGATCAAGCCAGCGGCCAGGATGGAAGAGATGAAGTACGACATGGGCGGCGGCGCAGCGGTGATCGGGGCTATGCAGGTGATCGCGCGGCTGCGCCCTAAGGTCCGCGTCATCGGGTTAGTACCCGCGGCCGAAAACCTGCCTTCGGGTCGAGCCGTCAAACCAGGCGATGTTGTTCGAAGCTTGAGCGGCAAGACAATCGAAGTAGTAAACACCGATGCTGAAGGTCGCCTGGTTCTGGCCGATGCGATCACGTATGCAATCAATCGCGGCGCGACGTGTGTAGTCGATGCCGCAACGCTGACTGGCGCCTGCGTGATAGCGCTAGGCGAGGTTCGTGCAGCAGTGATGGGAACCGATCAGCATCTGGTTGAGGAATTGGTCGAGGCAGGCGAGCAGTGCGGAGAGCGACTTTGGACGCTGCCGCTTGACAAGGACTACGGCGAGCTGATTAAGAGCGACATCGCCGATGTGAAAAACGTCGGCAATCGAACCGCCGGCTCGATTACCGCAGGGTTCTTCTTGAAGCACTTCGCGGGCTCGGTGCCATGGGCCCATCTGGACATAGCCGGCACAGCGTGGATCGAGAAGGAGAAACCTAACATCGCGAAAGGCGCGACAGGATTCGGGGCCAGGCTGATGGCGAATTTCGTATTAAACCGCGCGCCTTAAGACAGTACTCAGTCACAGTGATTGTGATGAACAGCAGTGGCTTTCGGAATCCCACCAACGCAGTTGGTGGATCGTTCATACCCAGCCCCTAAATCGGCTATTCCCGGCGCGTAGGCAGGATATGAACAATCCACCAACTGCGTTGGTGGGATTCGGCAGCGGAGCCGCAGCGCTCGTGTAGGCTGGGTATGAACAATCCACCAACTGCGTTGGTGGGATTCCGAAAGTCCCGCTGTTCATCACAATCACTGTGTCTAACTACAAGAGCAAATCGGAAAGGAGGTTTGGAGAGACTCTTATGTCGAAAGAGACGATTCATCAGGAGGTAGTGATTCTTGGTTCTGGACCCGCGGGTCTGACGGCAGCTATCTACGCAGCGCGAGCCAACCTCAAGCCTTTGGTGGTGGAAGGTGCGGAGCCCGGCGGCCAGTTGATGATCACAACCGATGTCGAAAACTATCCGGGCTTTAAGAATGGGATCATGGGCCCGATACTTATGGACGAGTTTCGAGAGCAGGCTCAACGCTTCGGCACAGAGTTCCTGACAACCTGGGTGAGCAAGGCCGACTTAAGCCAGCGGCCGTTCACTCTCGAGACCGAAGATCACATTATCAAAGCAGAAACATTGATCATTGCAACCGGCGCATCGGCGAAGTGGCTCGGCATTCCCGGGGAAGCGCCGATTCCGCAGGGCTTCGGCGGCAATGGCGTTTCGGCTTGCGCGACCTGCGACGGGTTCTTCTTCAAGAACAAGCCGCTTGTTGTCGTCGGCGGCGGTGACACCGCGATGGAAGAGGCGACGTTCCTTACGAAATTTGCGAGCGGGGTGACGGTCGCTCATCGGCGCGATGCCTTGCGCGCGTCAAAGATCATGCAGGACAAAGCCTTCAAGAACAAGAAGATTGATTTCATCTGGGACACAGCAGTTGAAGAGATACTCGGAACGCGTGAGGGCGGTGTGACCGGCGTGCGGTTGAAGGACTTGAAGACAGGGGAAGAGCGAGTGTTACCTACCGGAGGGGTGTTTATCGCTATTGGCCATCAGCCAAACACCGATCTTTTCAAAGGCCAGCTCGATATGGATGAAGTGGGCTACATCAAGACCCGAGATCGTTCGACAGCCACGAACATCCCGGGCGTGTTTGCGTGCGGCGATGCCCAGGACTCGGTCTACCGCCAGGCGGTCACGGCGGCGGGCACAGGATGTATGGCTGCGATGGATGCCGAGCGGTTTTTGGACAGTCATTCAATTGCCGCGGAAGGTGAGCCTAAGAGAGAGCCGGAACACGCTACGCAGTGAAGGAAGCAGGTATCAAAGATGGCCAGCAGTGCGACAACATCAGCACCCGTACGAGTGGCTCCTGAAGCCCGGTTCGGGATCGCTCAACAGATTGCCGCGTTTGTTGAAGTCTTGCTGCTCGGCGTATGGCTGGGGTCGATGATGTTCTTCAGCTTCGCGGTCGCTCCCAGCGCGTTCGCCGTGCTTCCAACACGCGAGATGGCCGGCATGTTGGTCACCAGCACGATAGCCAGGGTGGAAGTGCTCGGCTTGTTAATCGGTCTCGTCTTGATTCTGATTCAAGCTGCAACCTGGAATTCCAGGCCTGCAACCAAACGGATTAGGATCCTGCAGCTTCTTCTCGTCGTCGTTATGACCGCGGCGGCTGCGCTGTCGCGCTTCTGGATTTCACCTACCCTGGTTTCGCTGCGCGCCGCTATGGGCGGACACATCGACGACGTACCCGTGACCGATCCAATGCGAATACAGTTCAACGATCTGCACCAGTATTCGGTGGGGCTGATGAGCGCAGCAATGATTTCCGGGCTCGTGGTGCTATTTTTCACCGTTCGATCATGGCTCAAGCGATAGAAGGGGCCATCGTGCGTGTGTTCGGTTGTGATCGGCTAAATGAGGCGACGGGCTTGCGCATTGCGACAAGTGAATCGAGTCGCCGAGCCGGTTTGCGTTAACGATTCAGCGCCACGTGGCGGGAATCTTGACGGTGCGGTTAAGCCTGTAAGGGCGGTCCTCCTTGGCCGCCCCTTCCCGCGCGGTGGAATCATTCAGGGCAGAGAGGGGCGGCCACGGAGGACCGCCCTTACAGGACGTCCCTGCCTGCGCGTTGGCAATCGATTCTTTGGCAAAAGCATTAACGAATTGACTTGGTTACATACGCCTGCCTATCATCGGGATATGAGCGAGCCGCTTATCATCGAAGAGGGCCCGATGCCACCGGACTTGGCGCTTGCGTTTGAGAAGGCCAGGCGCAATCGACAATGGTTCAACGAACACGTCAGGGAGCTCGAAGTGTACGACCGCCATCGAGGTCGTTATGTTGCTGCTGCCAGCGGTGAATTGTTTGTTGCTGATACTCCTCAAGAGATCGATCGCCTGGTTAACGAGAAGTACCCTGACGAGGTGCCACACGTGCGCTACATCCCGCGCAAAAAGTTGAGCCGCATCTATGCGTGTCAATGGCTGGAGTCTAACGATGGACGACAAGATTATCATAACTGAGGAACCGGCGAACCCAGAGCTCAACCGGCGCCTGGCACAGTTTCACCGCAACGGAGAATGGCTGACCGCGCACGGAGCCCCGCTTTTCGAGCGATTACGCGGTCAGTACATCGCGGTGTCCGAGGGGGAAGTCTTCGTCTCAGATGACGCCTGGGAAGCGCAGCGCCTCGCCAAAGAGAAACATCCCGACGACGAGCCGTTTGTGCAGTACATACCACAGGAGAAATACGAACGAATCTATGCGTGTCGAAGGCCGTTGGCATCTATTCGACGATGGGGTCGTGCGGCCAGTCATTGATGCCTTCGTACAGACGCCCGTGGGAACCTGGCAGTCGATGATGTTGCTGCTGGATGCGGGCGCTGACCGGACGGTTTTTGAGGCCCGACTCCTGCATATGCTCCGATCGCTCGCCGTGCCTGCCGATCAAGCACCGGAACTCGGAGGCGTCGGAGGGAAAGCCACCTGCATCTTCGCTCGGACTCGCCTCGGCTTAGTGCGAGACGACGGGCAATTAGTGAACGTTCTAGGGCTGTTTGGTGTTTTCACCGATCTTAGCAGCAGCGACGTTCCATTCTGGGCCGGGACGTGACGAACAGTTTTGACGTCGTCTACAGCTTCCCTCACCGCGAAGTAACACTGCTCGCCCCTCCACACAGCTACCAGATTCAGTTTCCAGCCTGAGCCCAGTTCCGATTCCAAATGCGCTCCCTGCCTTGACGATTATCGAAGCGAACTATAATCTCGCCTGAACTCGTGGAAACACCAACCGAAAAAAGCGCCTCGGCTGAGGACAAGTCCGAGATTAAGCCCGAGGTCAAGAATTCTCTTCCTCGACGGCTTGGTCTGATCAGCGCGATCGCCGTGTTGATAGGCTCGACCGTCGGCACCGGGATCTTTCGCTCTGCTAATGGAATTGCCCTCAAAGTACCGGATGAAGGATTGTACCTGCTTCTCTGGGCCCTGGGCGGATTCTTCTCTCTGTGTGGAGCGTTGACGCTTGCCGAGCTTGCCGGAGCATTGCCGCACACCGGCGGAGTATTTGTATACTTGCGCGACGGATGGGGACGGTTGCCGGCGTTCCTGTTCGGATGGTCGGAGTTGACGATCATCCGCGCCTCGGCGTTAGGCGCAGTGGCGACCGTGTTTGCCGAGTACTTTCTCCGGCTGCTTCGGGTCGACAGCCAAAGCGCGGTGCACTACGTCGCGGCTGGAGCGATACTTGTCGTGGCTGTGCTTAACATAGTCGGCGTCCAGATGGGCGCGATTGTGCAGAACGTCACGACCGCAGCGAAGTACGGCGCGTTGGTGATACTAGTGCTGGCGGCTTTCTTGATTGGAGGAAACAATCCTGCCCCGGCTCCCGCTCAACCCGTCGAAGTGCCGAACGAAACATCGCTGGTGATGTTCGGGCTGGCGTTTATTTCTCTGTTATGGGTCTACGACGGCTGGGCCGACGTGACGTTCCTCAGCGGGGAGGTGAAACACCCCGAACGTAATTTGCCGCTGACGATCATAGGGGGAACGGTCGCGGTTATCGCGATCTACTTGCTCGCGAACTTCGCGTACCTGCACCTGCTCGACATCAAACAGATCGCAGGCTCGAAGCTCGTAGCCGCGGATACGGCGTTTCGAATCGTCGGCGAAACAGGTGTCAAGCTTGTTGCCATTGCCGTGATGATCTCTGCGTTCGGAACGCTCAACGGGTCGATGATGACCGGCCCGCGAATCTTTTTCGCGATGGCCGATGACGGATTGTTCTTCAAGAAGATCGCTCTGGTGCATCCGCGATTCAAGACTCCTTACGTCGCGATCTCGCTTGCCGCCGCGCTCGCCATTGTGTTCGTGATGGTCAGAACATTCGAGCAGTTGGCCGATGCGTTCGTGCTTGCGATATGGCCTTTCTATGCGGGCGGGGCCGCAGCGGTGTACGCGCTGCGCCGCAAACGACCCGATCTACCCCGCGCATATCGGACCTGGGGTTATCCACTCACGCCCGCTCTGTTCATACTCGCCGTGATCGTGCTGATCGGAAACGCGTTGGTAGAGGATCTCGTTCACGGCTTACGAGACAACTTCAGTTACTACCGCGCCTTGTTCAGCGGAAGCTCGTTGCCCTATGAGTCAAGCGGCGCGCTGCTGGTGTTCGCCATAGTTCTGGCGGGAATACCGGCGTACTACCTCTGGAACGCAACCCACGCGAAGCGAAGTTAGATCGCCCGACCCCGCCAGCGTTATAATGCCACCCATGGTTCAGACTGCTCAGGCCCGACCTCGAACCATCGCGCGAAAGGCGCGCCGGTCTCGATGGCGCAAATGGGCAAAAATCATAATCGCAGCGCTGCTCGTCATCGCGACTCTTTATCAAGGGTGGATTATTTTCAGCGTCTTTGGATTTAAGAGATCGAATCCGGCAAGTACGGCGTTGATGGAGCAGCGCGCCTCGCAAGCCAGGACAAAGGGCGAGGAAGTCAAGCGAGTTCAGACTTGGGTGCCTTATGATCGCATCTCCCGCAATCTCATTCGAGCCGTGCTCGCGGGAGAAGACTCCCGCTTTTTCGATCACGCGGGATTTGATTGGGAGGAGATGAGGAAAGCACTCGAGGAAGATTGGAACCGCGGCGAGTTCCGCAGAGGAGCTTCGACGATCACCCAGCAACTGGCAAAGAACCTCTTTCTGTCCACCTCAAAGAACCCAATCCGCAAGCTCCACGAGGCGCTGATCACCAAAGAGATGGAATGGATTCTCGGCAAGCGCCGCATACTCGAAATCTATTTGAACGTCATCGAGTGGGGAGATGGAGTTTATGGAGCAGAGGCGGCGGCGCGTACTTACTTCAACACATCGGCGGCCGCAGTAAGTCCCGATCAGGCGGCGTTTCTCTCGGCGATCATTCCAAGCCCAAACGGGGCGTTCAATCCTGCCACTCATCGGCGACGAGTCGAGCGCCGTAAGAACCTGATCGAGCGGCTGATGCGTCACGTCGTAGTACCGAAAGATCTCGATTAGAGAATAATCGCATCGGCTTCGATCTCGACTAACATGTCTGGATCAATCAACCGGCTCACCTCGACCATGCTGCTAGCCGGGCGAATATCGCGAAAGACTTCGCCGTGGGCCCGGGCGACTCTTTCCCAGTCGTCGATGTCAGTCACATAGACTCGCGTGCGCACAACGTCCTTGAAACTGGCTCCGGCAGCCCGAAGCGCGGTTTCGATGTTCTTCAGAGTTTGCACCGTTTGAGCGTAAACGTCGCCTTTACCGACGATGTTGCCGGCTTTATCGGTTGCCGTCGTGCCTGAGACGTGTACCGAGGGACCCACACGGACCGCGCGCGAGTATCCGACGATCGGCTCCCAGCGCGTGCCGCTGGCGATGTTTGTTCTTTGCATGTTTGCCTCCGGAACCTAAGAAGAAACGGGCAAGTAGGCAAGCCACCCTTCCCAACCTGTGATCTTGTTTCAAATGCCGGTTGCCCTCACACCTTTATGATTCCGAATATCTCACCCAGCCGCGGCCTTCGTGGCCGAAGTGAAAGACATTTGGGTGGATGATCTCCGCCAGGATCTCCAATGACTCGGCTAACCTCGGCCCGGGCCGGTTGAAGTATTGATTACCATCAGCAACCACCACCCTCCCGGCGACGACGGCCTTGAGTCTCTTCCACTCAGGTTTGCCGCTGAGCAAGTGCATCTCCTGCAGTGTACGTTTGATGTCGAAGCCGCAGGGCGAAACGAAGATGATGGCTGGGTCTTTGGCGACCAGCTCCTCCCAGGTCATCCACGGTGAGTGCTTTCCCGCTTCGCCGAAGAGGTTAAGGCCGCCAGCCATTTCTACAAGCTCGGGCATCCAGTTGCCGCCAGCCATCAGCGGATCAATCCACTCGATGTAAGCGACCGTCGGATTCGTCTCGAGCCAGTGTGTGCGTTGTACGATGTCATCCATTCGGCTCTCGAGCTCGTCAATCAGTCGCTCGGCCGAGTCGGCGGCCCCCAGCGCTTCCCCAACTCGACGTATGTCCACCCACACGTCGTCTAACGAATTCGGCTCCAGCGAGACGATAACGGGTTTTGAGCTCGTCAGCTCGCAGACAGCTTGCTCGACATCTTTCAGGCTGACGGCGCACACTTCGCATTGCGACTGGGTGATTATGTGAGTGGGCTTCAACTCGTCTAAGGTGCCCGCATCTACGCGATATACGCTCAACGCTTCTTGCACAATTGATTTGACGCGCTGATCGATCTCGACACTTGTTCCTTCGACGTCGAACTTTGGTCTTGTGAGTTGCGGCAGTAGCTTCACCGACGGCGGGTAATCACACTCGTGCGAGCGCCCGACCAACTGGTCTTCGAACCCGAGTGCGCACACGATCTCAGTTGCGCTGGCGATGAGTGAGATTATTCTGTGCGATATCATTCGAGGCGCCGATTCATTAGCCCTGCTTACCCTCAATTGCGCAGAGCAACACTGCTGCGGCCAGGCCAAGCCTGCGGTCGAGCAACCGGTTCACGTCCGCGGAGAAGTCAAGCGATATCTTCATGACGAACGGATTGAAGTTCTGTTTGAAGGTGCACACCGGTGTGCCGCGTATCTCGCCGTCATACTGCTGGGGGATCAAGCCCGCGAACGGGATGAAGCGCCTGATCAGCGCCATCGCAGTGCTGTCCTCTCTAATCGCGCCGATCGGTTGGTCCATCGGGTCCATGACAATCCATTCGTCACGCACCATTGATTTCAGGCCTTTGCGCTTCAACACTCCAACCTTCTCCCCGGTCTGTGAGTCGGTAACGTCGTACTCCGCCGAGATGTCCAGCACCCTGCGCGCCTGGATCAATAGCAACTCGGCATGCATATCCTCGCTGGCGTAAAGACGAATATCCTCTTTGAGCTTGAACGCCTTCATGCTCGCGAAAAGCACGACCTGGCCAGCGGGGTCGTAGACGTGGAACGCGCCGCCGAAAAGCTTAAACACCTTGCGGCGGATCAAGTAGTTGTTGTGCTGAAATCTGCCCGCTAGCATGCCGCCTCCGTTACGCCATGGACCTGAACGTGAGGAATCGCGAGGAACAACACGACGTCAAGCCTTCGTGTAAATCTCCGCACCCGCCTGCTTGAACTCTTCGGCCTTCTCCTTCAACCCGCTCTCGAGCGCGACTACTTCGGTCAAGCTGTGCTGAGCCGCGTATTCTCTGACCTCCTGCGTGATCTTCATCGAACAGAAGTGCGGGCCGCACATCGAGCAGAAGTGGGCAAGCTTAGCGCCCTCTTGCGGAAGCGTCTCGTCGTGATACTGCTGAGCCAGCTCAGGGTCGAGCGCCAGGTTGAACTGGTCTTCCCATCGAAACTCAAATCGAGCCTTTGACAATGCGTTGTCCCAGTACTGCGCGCCCGGATGGCCCTTTGCCAGATCGGCGGCGTGTGCAGCGATCTTGTAAGCTATCACGCCGTCTTTAACGTCTTGCTTATCGGGCAGGCCCAGGTGCTCCTTCGGCGTGACATAGCACAGCATAGCGGTCCCGAACCACCCGATCATCGCGGCGCCTATAGCCGACGTTATGTGATCGTAGCCCGGCGCGATGTCGGTCACCAGCGGACCAAGCGTGTAAAACGGAGCTTCGCCGCACACCTCGAGCTCCCGTTCTACGTTCTCTTTGATCAGGTGCAGCGGGATGTGGCCCGGGCCTTCGATCATCACCTGGCAATCCGAGACCCACGCGATCTTCGTCAGCTCGCCCAATGTATCAAGCTCCGCAAACTGGGCTTCGTCGTTCGCGTCGGCGATCGAGCCGGGCCGCAAGCCATCACCCAGGCTGAACGACACATCGTAAGCGCGCATGATCTCGCATATCTCGCGAAAGCGCGTGTATAGGAAACTCTCCTGGTGATGAGCGAGACACCACTTGGCCATGATGGAACCGCCGCGCGAGACGATTCCCGTGGTGCGCTTTGCGGTCAGGGGGATGTATCGCAGCAGCACGCCCGCATGGATCGTGAAGTAGTCGACGCCCTGCTCGGCTTGTTCGATCAGCGTGTCGCGATAGATTTCCCAGGTGAGCTCTTCGGCTTTACCGCCAACTTTTTCGAGTGCTTGATAAATCGGCACGGTCCCGATGGGCACCGGCGAGTTCCGAATGATCCACTCACGGGTCGTGTGAATGTTGCGGCCGGTGGACAGATCCATCACCGTGTCGGAGCCCCATTTGATTGACCAGCGCATCTTCTCGACTTCTTCTTCGATCGAGGACGCGATCGCCGAATTGCCGATGTTAGCGTTGATCTTAACCAGGAAATTGCGCCCGATGATCATCGGCTCGCTTTCGGGATGATTGATATTGGCGGGGATGATAGCTCGACCCCGGGCAACTTCATCACGGACGAATTCAGGCGTGATATGAGCGGGCAGCCTGGCGCCGAATGACTGCCCGGTGTGTTGAAAGCTGAGCGCGCTGCGGTCGCCGTTCCTGGCGGATTCAAATGCTCGCTCGCGGCCCATGTTCTCGCGGATCGCGATGAATTCCATTTCGGGCGTGACGACGCCGCGCTTGGCGTAGTGCATTTGCGTAACTGCGCAGCCAGACTTTGCGCGAAGCGGGCGGCGGCGGATTCCAGGGAAGGGATCGAGGCGGCCTTTGTCTTTCACAAGCGCGTATTCGCGAGCGCCTTCAGTCAGGTAGCCATCGTCTTGAGGTTTAACATCGCGGCCCTCGTATTCTTCGATGTCGGCGCGCGCGATAATCCATTCACGCCGAAGCGCGGGCAGCCCGTCGTGAACGCTGCAAGTCACGCTGGGATCGCCCCACGGCCCACTCGGGTCGTAGACCCGTACGGGCGGGTTCTCTTCGACCGAGCCGTTCACGCCGCGCGTCACGTTCAAGTGCACTTCGCGCATAGGGACGCGAATGTCCGAGCTGCTGCCCTCGACGTAGATTCTCGCCGAGCTTGGAAACTGAAAATTACTTTCGCTGGGTGGTTCTGAATTGTTAGAAGTTGTCATGGTTTCTCCCTTCGACGGCATTATCCGTATCAGGTTCAAGGGGTCTCCCGATTGGGACTCTCAGCCGCGCCGTTTGGCGAAGCTCCCCCGGAAAAGTGATGTGTGAAGCGTGAGGCGCCATTGGTTCTGCATAACGCATCCACGCCAGATTAGCAATCACGCGAACAGATCATCAACCGGCATCGACCAGCTTGGCAACGCCGGTTCAGCGTCGGCGAGTTGGCCGCGGTGAAACACCGTTGGGTTATTGGGATCATCAGACCTGTAGGATTTGACGACTTGATCCCTGAGCACATCAACATCCCATACAACGAGTGTTCCTGCGGCGAAATAATCCGCTCGCTTCTTCGTGATTTTCTCGTCAGCCCTTCGCCCGTAGTCACCCTCGCTTCGTACTTCGGCTGCGAAGACTGGCGCGCCTTCAAGAAACTTACCACCGGTACGCGGACCAATGTAGAAGGCAGCATCTGGGCTGAAGGACTTGCGGTTCGGTAGATTCACGATGAAACCGACGTTGTCGCCGTATGCTCGTCCCCGCTTTGTTCGCTTCCCGTATTCGCGCAAGCTCAGTCCGATTTCCAAGGCGGCGGCTCCTGGGAGGTCTCCTGTGGGGCTCATGAGTACGAGTTCTCCATCCACAATCTCGGCCTTACCATCCCAGGAAACGTGGTAGAGGTCTTCGATAGTCGCTTCAGTTCTTGTGCTCATTATTACTTCCAATTCGAGCGTCGCCCTCTATCGCCTGTCAGGTGTTGCGACGAAAGCCGATCAATCACGCGAATAGATCATCGACCAGCATCGACCACCCTGGCAACGCCGGTTCAGCATCGGCAATTTCGCCGCAGTGAAACACCCTTGGGGCATGAGGATCATCAGCGCGGTAGCATCTGATGACTTGATCCCTGAGCACGTCGGCGTCCCATAGGGCAAGTGTTCCCGCTGCAAAATAGTCCGCGCGCTTCTTAGCCATCTTCTCCTCAGCCGTGCGCCCATAGTCGCCCTCGCTTCGAACTTCGACTGCGAAGATGGGTGCGCCTTCAAGAAACTTACCACCAGTTCGCGGTCCGATATAAAAAGCAGCGTCGGGGCTGAACGACCTTCGATTCGGTAGATTCACAATGAAGGCTGCATTATCGGTATAGGCGCGGCCGCTCTTTGAGTTTCGCGCATACCTGCGCGAACTCACGAATATCTCTCCGGCCGCTGAGTTGGGCAGGTCTCCTGTGGGGCTCATAAGTACGAGTTCTCCATCGACAATCTCGGCCTTACCGTACTCGTGAACATGGTAGAGGTCTTCGATTGTCGCTTCAGTTCTCGTGCTCATACTAACCTTCTTATTAACGCCCCAGGAAAGCGCAATGCGAAATGCGTTGGTTGCTTGTCGACGCCGGGATTATACCCCACTCACGCCCGAGTTGCACCGCGCGGCCGTAGCACAGACTTTAAGGGGTGTGATTGAAACAGGGACTCGGCACCACTTAACGACTATGCGGCTCTCATTAACACCTCGATTCATCGAGGTGTTGGAGGGAGCGGCCGTGACTGTAACTGTTTCAACAGTTTTGGAGTTCCCCTGGTAAACCGTTGAAACGGTTCCGCGTGGAGCGCAGCACCCACGACACCCAACTGAAGTTGGGCGTTAATGAGAACATCATCCATGGACGACTGAGCGATTCGATGTCAAAAGCGCTTCTTCGGACAGGTCCCAGTTTTAATCGCACCCGACATAGTCCGTATGCAGTTTTTGGATCCGGCATGCGTAATGACTGAAGTCGGTGCTACCTCAGAGCGTCTGGCCGTCGAGCATTCGATACAGTGGCTTTGCAACTATCACAATCGCGAATGCGAGCAGAGCGCCCGCCACAACATCAACAACGTAATGGTAGCGTAAGTACACCGTCGAGATGATCACGCCGGTTCCAAGCGGAAGAAGCCACCAGAAAGTCCTCCGGTGAAATCTGTGCGCATAGTAGAGCACCAGCAGCGTGAGCTCCGTGTGACCGCTGGGAAAGCAATCGCGCGTGATCCCTTCGGCGCGATCCAGCATCGCGCGGACCGGCTGAAATAACCAAACTCCCGTAAGCGGCTTTGTCTGGGCTTGTACTATCTCCGGCAGGAAGCGTGGTCCGATGGCCGGAACTGCGATGTAGCCCAGATACGAGAGGTAAAATCCCAACACCACGATAAACACCCAGAAGTGAAACTTTTCAAACCACCCCTTTCGCCAAAGAACAACGCCGAGGATGACCGGCAAAAGGTAATAACTCGAATATGTGAGCTGAAGGACTTCGGTTAATGGCGGCCACGTGAACCGTTCGAGCCACACCGTCGGATGCACACCGAGAAACCGATGATCAACCGCAGCGAGCGCCGCGTCACTGTCACTAGAGTGAATGAGAGGTATTAAGTAGCTCAGTTCCTTATAGCTGATCGGGATGAGCGCGACCGGATACCAGCCACGGACGAAGCGCGCGAACCGGGCACGAGACGAGGAGGCGGCGGAGCGGATAACTGACTGCTCCCACTGGGCGATCAAAACCACTACCGCAATGGCAATCGCGTGTCCCACATGAAAAAATACCCACCATTCAATCCGATAGCTGAAGATTGAAATCAGCAACGCTATGAATACCAGGTAAGCGATGACAACTTTGTCAGCAGGATTGAGCCGGAAAACCTTTGGTCTGGGTTGGTGAGTATCGTCTGAGAGCCCCTCGCCGCGTCGCCCCGGCTCCCCGTCGCCCGCTGGAAGCTCTGTGCCGCTCACAACCAGCCCTCGCTTTTGTACCAGGCGATAGTCTCGCTCAGCCCTTCTTCGAGCGGCACACGAGGATTGTAGCCGAGCTCGGTCCTGGCGCGTTCGATCGAGCAGGTCCAGAACGCCTGCGAGAGGTCGGCCACCTTGTCACGATTGATAACCGGCGGCTTTCGCATGAGGGCTGCTGCTCCTTCGGCAGCAAGCGCGACGCCGTAAGCTACCGACCGGGGGATGGCAATTGCGCGCAGACTTCTATGCATGAGCGCGGCCATCAAATCGGCGACCGCGCGCATCGAGTAATCGTCTTCGCTCGAAACAAAGTAGGTGCGTCCGACTGAGACGTCGCTTTCGCCCGCAAGAATTATTCCCTCGACCAGGTCGCGCACGTGGACCAGGCTCACTCGCTTGTCGTGGCGGCCGATCATCGGGAACATGCCGCCCTTCACGGCCTTGAAGAACTCGAAGATGCCGTAGTCGCGAGGGCCATATACCGCGGGCGGCCTGACGATTGTGACTGGCAACAGGTCGGAGACAGCGCGCACTGCTTCTTCGGCCAGGAGCTTGCTGCGTCCATAGGGCGTGATCGGCGAAGGCGAGGTATCTTCGTCAACGGGCTTTCCGTCGCCCGGCCCGACCGCCGCAAGCGAGCTGATGTATACGAACCTTTTTATCCGATCGCGCCGCTTGAGCGCTTCGGCAAGTATCGCTTCGGTGCCTCGGTGATTGACGGTGAAATAATCCTTCGCCCGCCGCGCGAATGTTGTGCCCGCTACGTGATAGACGGTTTCGACACCGGCTAAAGCGGCGTCCCAGTCGGTCGAATCGTCGAGCCCGCCGTATGCCAGCTCGATCTGCGGATGCTTGAGGTATCGCAGCTTGCTCGAATGTCGCGCGAGACATCGGACGGAGCTGCCGCGCTCGATGAGGTGGTCGACGAGATGACTACCGACGAAGCCAGTCGCGCCGGTTACCAGGACTTTTTTGTAATCGCTCGCGTCGCTCATATGTCACTCGTTCCATCCCTAAGGGCCGCGAGCGATGATAACAGAAAAGGCCCTTCCATTCGATTGGGGCGGTCTCTCGGGCGCAATATGATCATCGTGCACTTCCGAATAACTTACTCACAATGGACAGGGAGCTTGCTATGACTCGACGATCAATGTTTCTGACGGTTCAGACTCTAGCGCTAGTTTTGCTGATCTCGATTGCCGGCGCTGCGCAGTCGCAGGATCGCGCCAAGCTTGAAAGAGACATCGAAGCTTTGCGCGAGCAACTGAAAGAAAAAGAGCTTGAATTCCTGAGCCCTTCCGCGGAAGATCGCGCTCGTTTTGCGGAGTTTCTTCTCCAGCGAGATACCGGATTGGCGCGATTAGTTCCGAGGGAGAAGTATCGCGAGAAGCTCAATCCGCTTGAAAGCGTCGGCCTCGATCATGAGAGCACTCAATACCTGGCTGCGTTCGCCCCTCCCACCGCAGAACCCGAAGCGCGAGAGCAACAACGTAGAAGTGCCTACGGGTTCGCCATCGGACGTAATAGATACAAGGGGCGCTTGCCCGTGATTGTCAACGGAAGCTACGTTCTTCGCTGCATAAGCTATGAACGCTTTGATGTGCTCGTTGCTTTCCGCGTCGTCAGGCAGGATACGGATGGAAGCGTAATTCTGCTTTGGAAAAAACTGAGAGAGTTTTCTACTCCCTTTCTCGTGCGCCAATGAACAGGGTTCTTAGGACGGACAAGGCCTCTTTGACGCACGACTCGTTCTTGGGCTATCTGTTCGCGGCGTGATGATCCAGATAGTCGAGCAGGACGTTGGTCATCACCTTCACTCCGACGACGAGGCTCTCTTCATCGACATCGAACTCAGCGGTGTGCCACCCCGCAGTGATGCCTTTTGCCTTGTTGCCTACGCCCAGGAAATAATAGAAACCGGGCACCACCTTCTGGTAATAAGAGAAATCCTCCGCCGGCATGAAAGGCTTCGGCGCAATCACGTTCGCGTCGCCAACCAGGCGGCGAATCGTGGGCAGCATCTCCTCAACAAGACGAGGATCATTGTAGGTGACCGGGTTGGGGCCATCGAACTGCAGATCGGCGGTCGCGCCATACGCGGACGCCACACTGGCAAGAGTCTGCCGCATCATCTCCTGGGCCCGCTGCCGCACATCTTCGTTGAGCGTTCGCATCGTGCCTTCCATCTTCACTTCACTGGCGATGACGTTGTAGCGATCACCGCCATTGACTGTTCCAACGGTGATGACCAGAGGCTCGAGCGGATCAATGCGCCGGCTGCGTATGGTCTGCAGAGCCGTGACACACTCCGCGGCAACAATCACCGCATCAACGCCAAGCTGCGGCTGCGCGCCGTGAGATTTCTTGCCGCGAATCGTTATCGTGAAGCGGTCTGATGAAGCCATTGCTGCGCCGGAATGGTAAGCGATTTGGCCTGCTTCGATGCTCGGCATCGTATGCAGGCCAAAGATAGCCGACGGCCGCGGGTTCTCAAGCGCACCTTCCTTGATCATCAATGAAGCGCCGCCTTCTTCGCCCTGAGGCGCGCCTTCTTCTGCCGGCTGAAAGATGAATTTGATCGTGCCCGAAATCTGATTCCGCATCTTGCTCAGGACTTCAGCGACACCCAACTCGACTGTTGTGTGCACATCGTGACCGCAGGCGTGTTTGATGCCCGGATTCCGGGACTTATACGGCACATCGATAGTCTCTAGAATGGGAAGCGCATCCATATCTGCTCGCACCGCGACGACGGGTCCGGGTTTCGAACCCTTGAGCAGCGCAACGACTCCGTACTTGGCGATGCCAGTCTTGACTTCATCGAGTCCAAGCGCGCGAAGTCTTTCCGCGACGATGCGCGAGGTGCGCTCTTCCCGATTTGACAGCTCGGGGTGCATATGAAAATCGCGGCGCTGCTCGATGAGCTTCGGTCGCAGGGCTTCCGCGGCTAGAGCGATCAGGCGCTCCCGTAGGGTCGAAGGCTTATCTTGCGCCGAGAGGAGTGGAGTCAAACTGAGGAACAACGCAAGAGCAACTACCAGCTTCCGTTTCATTGATGGTCTCCGGTGGTCTGTTGAGAATCACACTTGAATCGCAAGCGAAGAGTATGGCTTACGCTAAGGCCGGGTCAAGGGCGGGTCGCAGATCGATTGACTGACCTCAAGCGGCATGATGTAATCGCGGGGCTCAGGAGCCCAGTTCTCGGGCACGGTGGCTCACTTACGACTTTAGTGAGGGAGGTGTAGATCATGAAGCGAACAACTTGTCTTCTCGTCGTCTTGCTCTCGTTTTGCATTGGCGTCTTTGCTCAGCAGAAGCGTGCTATGACCTTCGAAGACGTTCTCGCGATTAAGAGCGTTTCTGATGCCCAGGTGTCGCCCGATGGCAAGTGGGTGGCTTACGTCGTCACCTCCACTGATATGAAAGAGAACGCCAACGATGCCGACGTGTGGCTGGTCTCGACTGCGGGCGGCGATCCGATTCGGCTCACAACAAGCAAGAAGAACGACACTCAACCTCGTTGGTCGCCTGACGGGAAGCGCATTGCGTTCATCTCGGCTCGCGAAGAGAAGCCGCAGATCTTTTTGATCTCTCCGTTCGGCGGGGAAGCCGAGAAGCTCACCGATTCGAAGTCTGGTGTGCAATCGCTGCAGTGGGCGCCCGACGGAAACCGAATCGCGTACATTGCGCAGCAGGAGCCGACTCCCGAAGAAGAGAAGAAACAGAAAGACAAAGACGATGCGCAAGTGATTGACAAGAACTTTAAGTTCTCGCGCATCTGGGTCATCGACGTGAATACGAAGAAGCCCCGCGAGTTGGTTAAGGGCGAGTACGGCGCGAGCGATCCGCAGTGGTCGCCCACCGGCCGCCTGGTCGCGTTTGTCACCCACCCGACGCCGAAGGCCGACGATGGCAGTCTGTCCGATATCTGGGTGATTGATGTTGAATCGGGCAAGCAGCGGAAGCTGACTAACAATGAAGGTCCTGACAACGCTCCACGATGGTCCCCTGATAGCCGGCAGATCGCCTTTTCGAGCCGCGTGAAGAGCGGCGACATCGGCCAGCAGAAACTAATGATTGTTGACGCGGAGGGCGGAACACCTCGCGAGGTCCCGCAGGGATTTGAGTATCAAGCGGGCCCGGCTAAGTGGGCAGCCGATGGCCGTACGATATACTTTAATGCCAACGTGCGAACTACATCCCAGTTATTCTCCGTGCCGGCAGCCGGGGGCGCCGCGAAGCAGGTTTCGAACATCACCGGTGTGATTGGGCAAGCAACACTTTCGCGCGACGGCGCAGTCATAGCCTTCACTAAGTCAGACACGCAACACGCCGATGATGTTTACGTATCGAAGACCCTGCCCATCGCCGAACCAATCAAGCTCACCGATCACAATCCGCAGGCGCGAGAGCTTGCGCTTGGCGCCAGCGAAGTGATTCGTTGGAAGGGCAAGGACGGCATGGAGATCGAAGGCATAGTGATCTATCCGGTCGGCTACCAGCAGGGCAAGCGTTATCCAACGCTGGCGTCGATACACGGCGGTCCTTCCGGCGCATGGACGCAGAGCTTTCCAAGTTCGTGGGGCAACTTCGGGCACGTGTGGGCGGGGAAGGGCTGGGTGTCTTTTTATCCGAACGTCCGCGGATCGTCGTCATACGGCGAGAAGTTCATGCTTGCGAACGTGCGTGATTGGGGCGGCGGCGATTATCAGGATATTCAGACCGGACTCGATCACTTGATTGCCAAAGGGATCGCCGATCCGGATAAGCTCGGGCAGGCGGGGTGGAGTTATGGCGGATACATGACCGCGTGGACGTTAACGCAGACCAATCGCTTCAAAGCGGTGATGGTCGGCGCCGGGCTCACGAATATGTTCTCAATGTATTCGACGAACGACTTGCAACGTACTCTGGAGGGCTATTTCGGGGATCAGCCCTGGAACGACGTCGAAGCATATCGCCGCGCGTCGGCGATGACTTTCATCAAGCAAGCTAAGACACCGACGCTGATCCTTCACGGAGCGTCTGACACGCGGGTGCCGCCGGGCCAGGCTCAGGAGTTGTACATGGGGCTTCGCAAGAACGGTGTTCCGGTTGAGATGGTGCTCTTCCCGCGCGAGCCTCATGGACTGCAAGAGCCTCGTCATCGGTTGGACAAGATGCGCCGCGAGTACGCGTGGTTTTCGAAGTACGTGCTTGGAGTCGAAGTGCCCGATCCCAAGCCCGCAAAGGAGGAGAAGAAGTCAGAAGAGAAGCCTTCGCAGAATCAATAGCTTTGTTGATTGGCATTTGACACTGCAAATGTATATACAGCGAAGCAGCATAACGCTGGAATTGAGTGGCGCCGGGCGAACAGCATTCAACCTGACTTGCAAAGAGAGCGATGAAAACTATGCTATCCCGCCGTCCGCTCGAATAACTTGTTCTGCCGCCCGCTCGTAAAAAAGCGCTGCTTGATTCTACGAGTGTCCGACGAACTTGTTGAGATAAGCTCTTAGCTCACTCGACGAAGTTTCTGTCGAGATGAGTCCAACATAGTTATCCGGTCTTAACAGCACGTTGAATGAATTGTTCGTGCCGAAGACTTCAGCCACTTGCGGATAAAGCGGGATAACGTTGAAATCAACTAATTCGGCGTACTGGCTTTCGAGTTCTGTTTTCAATGGTTGAAAATCGCCTGGTGCGTCCGAGGAAAAAAGTAAATGAAATTTCGGTTGATGCAGTTTGTCATAAATGCTATTGCCGTCAACTAGAAAATATGGCATTCGGTCTCCGGCTTTGACTTTGAAATTTTCATCGCCCGCATGCCCGCTGAGTGAACTGTGCCGATAGTTAATTCCGATTTGCGAAACACGCGGGAAAACGAAATTCTTAACCGCGTCGAGACTGAAAGCAAAACGGGCGATATACGGAAAAATATGCGTGCGTAAATAGGAAATGAACCATTTGGGACTGGCAGCGAGTTCAAACATCCGGTCGGTTGTCGCCAAAAGATTTTTTGCGTTTTCGAGCCGTTCTTCATTGTAAGTTTCTAAAATCTTTACAGCGTCGGCTTTTCCCTGCAAAACCAGCCAAAGTTTCCAAGCAAGATTGTAGCCGTCCTGAATTCCCGTGTTCATTCCTTGTGCGCCCGCAGGCGTGTGAATGTGCGCGGAATCGCCCGCGAGAAAGCATCTGCCTTCCGAAAATTTATTGACGTGGCGCGTGTGAACTTTATAGGTCGAAAACCAATTTACTTTTGTTATGTCGAGGTCGAGTTCCGCGTCCTTTTTGATTTGCTCTTCGATTTCTTCATACAAAATCTCGCCTTCGTCCTTTGCAAATTCTTCGGGAAAAGTGCCGACGATGCGCCATTGTTTTTCGCCGGTCATCGGGAAAAACGCGAGAAGATTAGTTTTCATTAAAAAAGCGTGCCCCGCATCGTGGCTAAACTTCCAATCAATTTGCACGTCGGCGACATAAAACAGACGCTCGAACGTGCCTCCTTCAAACGTCAAACCGAGCGTATGACGAACGGGACTTTTCGCGCCGTCGCAACCGACAAGGAATTTTGCTTCGATTGTTTCAGTTTCGCCGTTTGCGTTTTTGACAATTGCTTTGACGCTAGATTCGTCTTGCGTAAGACTTTCAAGTTCGGTATTCCACAAAACATCTTTGCCATTTGCTTTGATGAAGTCATACAGAATCTTTTCGTGCTTGCCCTGTTCGACGATGAGTACAAACGGATACGGACTCAAGCCTTTGCCGATTTCGCCAAACTCGACCTCGCCGCGTACTTCGCCGCCGACGACTATTCGCGCTTTTCCGGCAATCGCGCCTTGGGCGATTAAATCTTGTGAAAGACCGATTTGCTCGTAAATCTCCAGCGTCCGCGCCTGAACGCCGATTGCCTTTGAATGTGGCGTCGTTGTTTCCTTTTGGTCAAAAATGACAAAATCAACATCGTATCTGATTAATTGACACGCTAGAGAAAGCCCCGTCGGACCCGCCCCGATGATAATCACGTCCGTTTTGATTGTTGTCTCCATGAGTTCAATCCTCGGGTGTCCCTTCGCTCCGATGTCCCGCAGGACTCTATCTTTCACGTCGGTTGAGTTCCTTCACATTGGTTTATCGTTTAAGACCTGTTGGAAGTGGGCCGCCTTTCGGCGCGAGGCAAAGCTTGAACCTCTATCGCATTACCGGAGGCGTTCGCTTTATCCAACATCCTCTACCCGCTGGATGATTCCGCCTTCCTTGCGGTCGGCCTACTCAACTCGATAGATCGAGAAGAGAATCCAACGGGCTTACCGTGTTTCGCGTGTCTGACCTGCGACTGAAGTAGGGTCCATCTTAGCTCCACTCGCCTTTTGGCTCAGGTCTAATCAGCCTGATTTTACCTGATTCTCATTACGGAGCTTTAAGCAGATGATTCACTTGCGTTACCCGGATGCCGAGTTAGGCTGTCAGCATCGAGAGCTTTCGTGCCTTGCATTCCACTAAGAAGCTTGCTTCGCGGCCTCCGCTGCATGCGTTAGGGGCAGCTTCTACGTAAGCTTGCCTCTTATTCTTATTCTTTTTGAATAACTTTGCTTCCTTATCATTATCATTTCAGGTACTTCTCTGGCTTCTCTAAAATGTATTCACCAGACTCTTCAATAAAATGTCGTAGTAAATTTGTGTGCCCGCTGCCTATTATGACCAAAACCCGGTCATCACCAGACTCAATAATTCTCGTCAGGTTCGTAAATATCTTAAGATTTCTTTCGTACCATCCTGCAAGCACATCTGTGCCCACGTAATTATTGTCCTTTCCAACATGAACTAGTGTGGTCAGCATTAAATAATCCACTTCCTTAACTGACTTATCGTCATTAAGGAATCGAAGTATTTCCAGCACAGTGGCTGTCTTTATCAACTTTTTTAACTGTTCCTCCTGTTCTGTGAATCTGGCCATCCCCTTTTGCACGACTCCCCCTTGCTTGTTCGCGTTCGCAAATGCCATCACTGGTAACAGATCAAACTTGTTTCTCCAATCTATTGGGTAAACTCTTGTGTGGTTGAGTTCTTTAGCTAGCCGAAAGCCTATCTGGTTGGTCTCATTAGGGCTCAGTTCATAATTACCACTCAGATACTGGCTGTAGTCTTCATTTATCTTCGCGTTATCAAATAGGGCTTCGACGGCGATCTTGGTTGGCTGAAACTTTTTCAATAGTGCGACTATTTCACCAATTTCTTTTTGCCTTTTGGGTGTAGTTACATCCTCACCATTGCTATTCAGATGGTAAACACCCAAAACGAGAATCGTAGGTTTCTTTGTAGAAGCCCTTTGATCATTTTGAGCAGAAATAACGGTGGCAAGAGACAAAACCAAGACCATCATTAAGAAATATCTGAAAGTATTCCAGATGTAAGTTGGGTAAGCGCGGACTATCATATTGATTCTCCTTTCCTTGACTCAAATACGATTCTACTCATTCTGCTGCGCCTAACGACCAAGCTCACCTGCCGGGGCCGGCTGCAATGACATCATACCGCGCGAAACCAGTATGGCGGCCCCGGTCAGGTGCAGCGCCTGGTTCGGCGCGGCCATAGCTTGTAAAGACTCCCGACTCCTTTTGATTTCCGCCCGTCACCTGTCCACTTTGTCGAGCAGGTCCCGGATCGCTTGCACCACGGCGTCTGGACGGTCCGTGTGGATTGTGACGTGTCCGGCGTTTTCGAGCACTCGGTGCTCACCGCGCGGAACCGATTCGGCTAGTGCTGTATAGAGGACGCGTTTGCCGTCGTTCATCTCGCGCAGGTATGGTTCGGGCATGAACGCGGCCTGGAATTGATCGATCCCCATCGCGGTGAGCACCAACAGAGGCACATCTGGCGTGTCGCCACCACGGCGGACTTCGTCATAGAGTTCGCCCTGGTTTTTCACCTCGCGCAGGCCTATCCGCCACGACCTGAGGTGATATTCGATGAGCCGTTCACGCATCGAGTCCGGCCACTGGGCGAACATCCGTTCGAACAGGCCACGGTAGAACCGCTTGAAATGCAGGAACACACGTACGAGAGCAAAACCCTGCCGAAGCTTGCCGAGCAGCGTTTGCTTCGGCATAATGGCGGGAAAGTCCTCGTGAGCGGGTTCCAGAAAGAGTAGGCCAGCCATCTCGTCCGGAAAGCGTTGTGCGTACCGGCGTGTGTAGATCCCGCCCAGGGAGTGGCCGACGAGCAGGTAGGGAGCCGGCACTCCGGCGGCGTGCAGAAGGCTCCGTAGTTCATCGGCAACCTCGGTGGCGCTGCGAGGCAGGTCGACTTGGTCGCTCCAGCCCGTTCCCGCGCGGTCGTAGAGCACGGACGTTGTGAACTGGGAGACCTGATCGTGGATGTTCAGGTAGTCGAGGCCGATGCAACCGGCCCCGGGCGCAAACACCACAGCCGGGCCTCCAGTGCCCGACTGGTGGAGCAGCAACTGCCGTCCCTCCACGTCGTAGAGATGCCCTATCGGTGGCGCGCCATGGACGGCCTCCCCACCCCGGCGCTCGTTCGCTTGATGCTGCATCAAACCCTCCCTTCGCGACCTTGGCCGTTTTCAATCGTATGGGCCATTAGCCGCTCGCAGCGCTGCCGAACGATAGCGATCACGCGGCGCGCTTTTTGCGCTCGCGTGCATCGCCGAGTTATGCAGCCCTTTTGGTATCACGCTACATCACGACAGAAAACGTTTCGCTTCTTATCGTATTCCGGTCAAACCTAAAACCCAACGTTATCAACCAATGATACCCGCCCATCATTCCTACATGGGGTTTAAGCAAGACATGAAATGCAGCAGCGTCTCCAGATTCAATTTTCAAACTTGGGACAGTCGGGGTCCGATATATCCCCTCAGCCGGTGCAAGCTCAGCCTCGTAAACCGCTAATGACAGCAAGGTATGGGATTCTCCGATTGCTTTCAGAGGTTGGACGTGATGCACCGTGGCTACGATTTCTGAGAGGACAATGTGTAAATTCGTATGGTTGCTGATTGATACGTAGAACACGGGGTAGTTTGGTGGATTGCCGCTGCGCGATTCATCCAGCCGCTCAAGGAACATCGTATGCGGAGCGCCTTCGTAGAAGGAATCGTGGTTGTACTTCTGCCGTAGTGTGTCGCCATAATTGTCTGCTTCGTCCCGAGAATCAAACTGTTTGCCATAAAACAGTATCTTACCGCCCGGCATATAATAGACGGTGTTTGCATCGGCTTCTTCTGGCCAGAATGGGCGCGTGACATCGAACCTATGCTCTTCGTACGCGCATTTGGAACGATCAATGGTAAAGGTGTCGAGCTTTACGTGTTCGTTCGCGTACTGCTTGTTAAGGACAACTTGGCGGTCGATGTTTGTTATCGAGTGTGCGGTCTGGCCGCCCGACTGGTTAACTGATGTGACTGTGGAACCATCGCTGAGATCAGCGGAGGTGACATTCAGTAGTAGTAGCCTACCAACGATTTCATCGGACGAATCCTTGACCGTCGCACCGGCAGAATTCGATGACTCTCGACCGACCTTTATCTCGCGTAATCGCTCGACCGTATACGTATCGTGATCCGCGTCGATGACGTCGTGATGGATGGGACACACTAAGATCAGGTTTTCGAATCCATGCCGATCGTCCTCAGATTGAGTAGAATCGTATCGTGGCCCTCGCTCACTTTGGGCTTTTATGTGGCAGATACGTCCGGTGACTTTGCCACTTGTTTCTTCAACCAAAGGCGTGCGGCAGTCGGGAAAGGCACAGACGTTCCCAGAGACGGCAAATAATCGTTTGACGGTTGGAAAACTTGGCTGCCCCACTATCTTCATCTCTACATCAGTTTCCTGCTGCATAGCGCCACGCATCACCGTGCCGCGTAGTTTGCGGCTACGGTGGATGCGGGAAGTTATGCGCCGGTTGGCCAGTAATGCAGGTAGATTACTTTGGAAGCCGCTCATTCGCCCGAAAGACTTCGTCAATCTTAGCCGCGATATCCGGTGGAAACAAGTCGGTGCAGTTAATGATTGAAATCTCGTCCATCTCTGAGACAAACTTGTGAGCGTTTTCCACGACTGATCTCATTGGATCAAAGAGCAACTCGTCGGAACTCGAACCAGATCCTATGAACGCGAGATCCTCTCGTCTGGTGGTTTCATTGTGCAAGTACGAAGCGATCAGATCGGCAGTTGTGGTTTCCAGGTAGCACCGATCTTTTGACTGGGCGAACTTGACTGATGTTATTCCGGGTCTGAGGTACGTCGGGTATTTCTCCTTGAGCCTTGGGAGGATCTCCACAGAATCTCTCGGCTCCTGTGCGCCGACAGCGCCAGTCGAAGGGTCATAGTTGATAGCGTACCACTCAAGCACATCGAGCAAGTCCCTCATTACTCGAACCGCGTCGGTGAGGTCCACGTCACCGCCGTGCGGACCGAGATTTGACATCTCTCGGACCGCATTCATACGAGCAATGATCCTGCGCGGGATCATGGCAACGAAGCCCTTGTCCGCGAGCATATCACCGATCATGGGCCTGCGAGGCTCACTCTGCATTGTCTGGCGAAATAGAATGATAAGGAGTTTTTCGAGGGTCACGCGCGATTTCGTGAGGGAACTCTGAGGATCCGTGGAAAGATACCCGAGTGCCGACCGCAGGTAGCCTGCCATTTCGGCGACCCTCTGCTCGAGGGCGGCCACTCTATTAGCAAGAATGACGTACTCTTGGTCTTGGCTCATCTGTTTTCGATTGAGGCGGCATAACGACTGCGATCACGCGGCGCGCCTTTTGCGCTCGCGTGCATCGCTGAGTTATGCATCACCTCCGAACTCCGCTGGGTTGAAGCCAAAGCATTCCGCTACCGCATAGGAGATTCTCTTGTTCTCTTCTATCGGCATTTCAAGCCATTCAGTCATCTCGTTGAGCGCGGGGAAGTGTCGCGCGAAGAACTCACCCAGTCGGTCTGTGTTAAAGGAAACCTTCCGAGTGACATCGGGCGTCGAACGTCCGTCTTCCCATGAGACTTCACTTAGACAAAAAACGAAAGTGCGCAGTGTTTGTGCGGGGACCTCAGTTCGAACGAAGAAGAACAGCTCTGGAAGAGCCGCATCGAGGAGTGCCACATACGCTCTTACCTCTCCAATTTCGAACAGTTCTCTTGGGTCAAGGTCGTATCCTGAGAAGGAGAATTCGATCTTTCCCTGGCATTCAAAGGCCAGTTCTTTGGTAGACCGCAGGCGGTCGAAGAACTCTCGCGGACTTGAAGTATCCATTGTCCTTACGTCGACATCGTCCAGAGTGAAGAGAATGGATGGCGCCTCCGCAATCATCTTGTTCAGATCCCAATACGCTTGTAACTCCGTCAGGCTGTCGGTTGTCGGCGGAACAAGTGCTGCGAGAACATTCTTGGACATGGCCAACTTGTTCCCAAACGGAATAGTGAATTTCCAACCCGTCTCTGTGCGTTGAGCCTGATCCGACTTGAAATGAACCCAGTAGCACTCTTTTGAATCTGGATCGCAGATGACAATGATTACGGGTAGGGGGTAGTTGGAAAGATAGTTGAAATGCTTGAGTTCGCCGCGATAGACATAGCCCCACCTGTTCTTCTCCTGTAAGAACGACCTGCCGTGCTTGATCTGTAAAGCGATCTGTTGTCCGGTTACAGCCCCGTCGTCAGTGACTAACTCGATTTGTCCATCGATACCGAAGTCATGCTCTTGGTGGTTTCGCCTGAACAACCATCCAAAAGCGTCCGAGACGACCTTGGCGACCAGGTTTACTCCAAGCTCGCCTTGCCTGGCGGAGTGTGTGTACTGGGGAAAGCCTTTAGTCATGATGCATAACGCTGCGCTTCAGCTGCGGCGCGCGATCAGCATTCCAAGCTGAAGAAAATAAAGATATTTGAGAAGCATGCTATCGCGCCGTCAGACTGCAAGCGCTTGTTCTGCCGCCCACTCGTATAAATTGAGGGCTTGATCATCTTTCAATTAGTGCTTGATGAAGTAACGCCCAGCCAGCGCAAGGTTTCGGTGCGTTCTTTATCGGTGATACCGGGTCTCAATTTATACTGCGGCACGCTGACAGTGTTTCGACTCGCCGGATAATATCTGATCGTTCGCTCACCAATCCCTTCTTTAATCGTTATTTCTACGGGCTTTGTCGTATCACCGACGTAGATGGAACTTCTCCTCACGACGACTTGATTGTCTCGCAGACCTGCACGATAGGCGGCGCTGTCCTCTTTAACTCCGGCAATCACTTTCTTCTTAAGCAGTGCTTCCAAATCAAAGCCCAATTCAAACAAGGAAACTTCCACTATTTCCAACTCGACATAGGGACCGAGCGCGTTTTTATCCGGGACGATTAACTCACCGTCGTCTATGTAACGCCGAATGTCCGGCAGCACGTCGCGCCCGGCGTAGCGACGGATATGCTCATTGATGAGTTCGGCGGTCAGGTAGGGGTTTCTTTGCTGAGATGCACGAAATATGTCGAGCATCACATCGTCAAGCGAATTCTTGCCGCCGGTGGCAGTGCGGATCAGAGCATTCCAATTTGCCGCCAACACGAGTCCACGCCTGTACGGCAACTTCTGCACACCAGAGTCATTCCAGTAGTCCCTAATCACACGCTGATTGCTTTCGGTGCGAACAGGCGAGAGGTAGTATTCATGAATCAGATTATTGTACTTCCGCACATACTCGTCGAGCGAGATTAAGCCACTCCGCAGAAGCAATAGGTATGCGTAGTAATCCGTGAACCCTTCGCTAAACCACTTGATTTGCTGCTCGGGTTGTTTTACTTGTCCGAGCTTTCCAGAGTTCCAGTTGTGGAAATACTCGTGCGCCAGCAGATCATACAAGTCAATAATCTTCGCATTCCGCGCACAGAAGAGAGCGAACGAATTGGTCAGCCCATCGCCTCCTAGAGCCGTACTCTTCGGGGGATCGTCAAGCGGGATGAGAGTCACCAGATAATAAGGCGCGTTGTAGTCGCGCCAGAACGCCCGCTCGGCCTCGACGATTCTCCGTACCAGATCGGCAAAGACCGCATCGGAAAACTGCCATGAGCCGCGGACGACTGTGTGAACAGGTTTACCTCCCACCACAACTGAATTGACGCGAAAGTCGCCGCCGACGAATATGGAGTGGACGAATTCTCCCAGCATCGCCCGAAAGCGTTGACGACGCTGGTTAATGCCAAAACTGTTGGCGATGGTCCAAGCCTTCGGCAAATTCTTCCACTGAAGCGAGACGAGAACGGTTTCGCCATTGTCCCACGCCGGACGTATCCACACTCCGTGACCAAGCCAGTGAAAGTAATCTTTCTGTATTACCGGACGATACCTGTTCTCGCTGCGCGGGCTTCCCTCGTAATCCTGCTTCAACTCGTATTGAATGTGCAGCGTCTGGTTAGGCCGGTGGGTAAGCGTCTTGACGTATTGCTCGGCGGTGTCTGAAAGTGTGGCGTCTGGAGAGATGACTTTTATGTTCCGAACGGCCCGGTAGAGATCTGACTGTCCCGCCCACTCATTTGGCAACACTAGCCTGGTAGTTCCGCTGGGGTCGCCTTTGAAACTCAAATCAACACGAAACCGCAGACTGTCCTTGTCGAAGACCGGTTCAAGTACATACTTTAGGTCACGCCCTTCCTTGATAGGGCCTGCTCGCACCGTCATTACCGAAGCAAACAGGCCAACAGACAAGGCAAGAAACAGAATCATTCGCAGGAAATGATTTAGCATATGAGTGCAATTACATACATTCAGAAATTCTAACACGTTAGAAACAAACCGCCTTTCTCCGGTTGGCGATGCGAAGCGGCAGAACGACAGGCGTCAGCGGGCGCGCGATGTACCACTCGAATCACGGCGAACACCGACGCGCGCGCTCCGCTGCACGCCCAAGTTCGGCGTTGTCGTTACGGATGTGAAACGCGAGCCCCTTCAAATCTGCCGGCCTCCGGTCCACCCGCATAGCCCGACCAGCAAAGAATGCCCGACCAAGCGGTCGCCCTCGATGGTGGCGTCAACGATCCAGTTGGCATCGGACATACTTGGATTGAAGTTAATCGTCACTGCTTTTTGATCGACCCTTCCAACAAGATTACCGGTGCCATCTATATACTCAACGTCTACCTGTTCCGCATCAGAACTCTTAGCGAACCGCCAGTGGCCATTGAACTGGTCTGCGTCAATCGATAGTGCGCCGTTGATGACCGCATTGCCGGTTTTGTTGTAAGCGACACAGTCGTAGTTACCCACGAGAAATGGTTTGCTTTTGAGGTCGCCATTGCTACAACTAGTAAAAACCGCAATGATGATCCCGACTGTGAAAGCGTATCTCATGGTGTTCAATACAAACCGAGACCTTACATCAGTTAGCCGAACGCTGGAATTGACCCGCCGCCAGCGAGCAACATCCGACCTTATCGCCAGAGAATGACGATGAAAGGAATGCTATCGGGCGGTTGGGTCAAATGACTTGTTCGGCGTGGGATAGGGAAACAATTTATCCTTTCCCCAATATGCAATTTGCATTTCAACCCGACGATTTGCCGTCACGAAGCGATTCAAGCTGCATATCCCGCCACCCGACCGCGAAACGGTCCTCAACAGTTACTTCTCAGGCTGGATTATGCGATCCTTTTCTTGAGAAAAATCTCCTCACGGCTTGTTCTGCCTATATCTGCCGTGCCGACCATTTCCCAACCTGCACTTCCTAATTTATTCAAGGCAAGCAGCAAATTGGGGCCGAGTTGCTGACCGTTACTGACTAGAGTCCAAAACGGGCCCTGTGGGGTTTCTGTACTGATTAGTATCTCGTACGCATATTTCTCCATTTCAACTCCTCCTACGTTTTTGGTTGGGTTAAGAACATTTGATTCCCTTGCCATCAGGCGAACGCCGAACGCTTTGCATCACCCGGCCCGCGCGTAACATCGAAAAACAGCGTTCCAACCTCGATCGCGGGCTCGGGTGCATGCGAAAGTTAGACGGCGCGATTCGATACCGTCAGAACAGAGAAAGCAATCCTAGTGTCTGATCACTTTCAAAAGCCGTCACCGCCTCGTTGTTGTTTCGAATCAGGTCTTCGATCTGCTGCGTCGTACAATTGCCAAGCCTCACCCATATTACTTTTGGTGGGAATCCCCTGAGCACACTGAGATCACTGAAGTCCGAATCTTTTGTTACAATCGTGTATCCGTCTTGCCGCGCACGTTCCCACACCTCGTCATCGGATAACTGGTCAATTCCCAATGAGAAAACGTGCGAGGACCCTTGGTGCAAGTCGGCGAGCCGCCTCACCAATCTCGGCGACAGGTTTTGGTCAAACAGAAGTTTCACTGTGAGCCAGCGATGACAGCCTCTCCCGGTCCGCGGCATATGCATAGCACGCGTTGATATCCTCTGCCGTGAGGTACGGGAAGTCTTCGAGGATCTGCTGCACCGTCATTCCACCCGCCAAGTAACTAAAGATGTCATAGACAGTGATCCGCATGCCCCGAATACAAGGCTTGCCCCCTCTTTTCCCCGGTTCGATGGTTATGATGTCCTGATATCGCATTGCTTCGACTCTACGCGCGAACAAGTCGGCTGGCAAGAACGGTGAGCCGCGAGTTAGACCGTGTAGTACGACGAAAGCTTCAGAACTGCCACCCTTCACCGCGAAGTACATTGGCTATGGGCGTATCGGAATCGTTGAGCCAGACTATACATGATTCAGGATTGACATCCATTCCCCGGCCTGCTTGTTGTAAGAACACGTGCGGCACGTAAGAGATGAGGTATACAGTGAGACTTGGATCCTTGAGATCCGACCGATACAGCCCAACCCAAGTGTCCCATGGCGGAATGTTATTGACGTCGAAGAAGCCTGCCGATGCTATTTCTGCCGCACCATCTGCTAGATTTGCATCAGGGAAGTAGCAGAGTAGCCTGCCCTGTCTTATGTTGCGGTCTTCCTTAATCGGTTTCTCCTTCCGTTGCTTGAGCCACTCGGATCGGTACATCAAAACACTGAGTACGACGTCCGCTCGTGTTTCGGAGAGGATGTTTGGATATAGGGAATCGTAACGAAGGGATTGCTTGGGGTCTTCGCAAATCGCGCGATTACAGCACCATGCAACCGTCTCGGCAACGCGCTGGTCGAAATGAGTTGCGTCCTTCAGTGAGTACACGACTTACCTGTCACCTCAGCGGTCTAACGTTCGCGTGACCGAGCGCGCGTGTATCACTCAAGGTCTCTGTCAACACTCGATCGCGCGCTTCGGTCCACGCGAGAGTTAGGAGTCGCCATGTACCACGGTTTGGGGAGCGTCACGCGGTTTTACCGGCGGCGACAAACGAGCCCTGCATGAACCCGATGGTCATGCCGCAAATGAAGGCGCACACTTGGCGAAGCCCGCTGATTCGTTCGCGGTCATTGGCCATTTTGAAATCCTTGTAGTCTTCACTGTGAAGCCGAACCATCTCGTCAACGAGCTTCCGGTCAACCGCAAATGTGTGTGCGACCTGATTTCTCACCTTGTTTAGCAAGTGTATCGTCGGAATCAAGCTGGGATCGCCAGCGCCGAATCCCATCAGACACGCAACCTCGAGTTTCTGAGAAAATGAAAACCTGATTTGCTCCTTCTCAACGAACACGGAAGCGTGAAATCGAATGTACTCGGTGAGGAGGTACTCGATAATGAGATGGCTCTTCAAAATTGCGTACTCGAGATTTGACGTCCTTGGAAACTGCTTCTTGAGTAACGTTATCAACTCGTCATGGACACGACTTAGCTCTGCACGACGTTCCTCGTCCGAGACGTAGTCACTAGGCGATCCGAACGAATAGGAACCTTGGACTTGGAAGACATGAGCGTCTTGCAACGTGGAGCGCTTCTTTTTGATTTGTCTGTGCATCGAGTACGCTCCTGCTAACGTTGGCGATCAAGCGACGCGTTTTTTTGCGCTCGCCTGTATCGCAGAGTTCGGCGAGCGCTGACGGGACCCTACTAGCCAAGAAATAGTATCTTGATTTCATACCACGTAGCTTCACCTTTGACGAATCGCTGTCGCCCAGCAGCAACCTGACAGTCGTCTTCGTAGACGATTGGCAAATAGGTAAAGTTCACCCCGTGAGATCCGTCCAGCGTGTCCATGATACCGCTGACGTAGTCGAGAAGACTTCGACCCCGCTCGAACTCTGGGGCGTGCATGTCGAAATTGAGGCTGACGGCTTCGCTGTATCGAGCCCGACCAGCCATTGCGTCGATTGCCATCTTCCGCAAAGCGACAAAGCGACCATGAATCTTGTGGCGCGGGTTCCTTATGGAAAAATGCTCGTCTTTGTAAGGAGGCATTCCTTCTAGCTTGAAGGCGACCTCATCACCGGCCGATGGTGCGGGTGATGGGGGCAAGACGCCGGGATCGTATTCGAGATGATTGTTCATTATGTTCGGTCACCCTAACGCTTGAATTAAGCCGAGCTGCGAAGCGGCTTCGGCTTGAATGAATTGTTAGGGGCTACCGCCGAGCTTGCTCTTAAGCCATACGCCAAGAAGCGCGAGCAAGCCACCGACGACGACACCAAGCATAGGAAGCCAAACGTGCCAAGACTGAGAGCGGCGAACCTCCCTGTCATGCAACTCAACGGCAAGTTGCAAAAGTTTTGATGTGTAGTCTGCGGGAAAAGGGCGACGACCGGACTCGTCTTTTGGCGTGACGTGGCGCGCGATAAGTGAAACTCGGTGCTCTCCGTCCGGCTTTACACGGAAAAACTCAGGATGTTTTTGAGCAACCTCGGGCCATGTCTTGGCGGAGCGAGGCGCCCCTTGAAGCTCACTCGTAAGTCCGTCCTCGCTGCGGTGCGCGTGCTCATCCATGGCTAGAACTTGGATCAGTGCTAGGACGTCAGCAAGCCGGCCCGGCTGAAGGTACTGGGATTTATCAGACATATGACCGACTCCCTGTGGCCCCTAACATGAAGTAGCCGTACTAAGACCGGCGGGAATACTACCGCCGTTAGTACACCTAATCAAATTGACTCAAACGGCGCGATCAGGGATATCAGCACTTGGCCGAACTCTTCCTGGGATAGACTAATTAGCGCGAGGTGCCCGTGAGCCAACCCAAGCTCATCGATCACGTTAGAAACGCGATTCGCCTCAAACATACAGTCTCAGGACTTGAGGAGGCTTTCCGGGGCTGCTCACTATGGCGGAGCTACGCGGGCTGTACCCGAGTGCTCGTCTTTGAAATGCGCCTTGAATGCGGCGTAAACACTTAGATCCGCAGGGCCGCTGACGCGGCATAGAGCAAGTTGATTCGAATGTTCCGCGCCCGCCTGGGCGACTAATCTGGAACGATCCTTGCCTTCCATAACCCCACTAAGTCAATACGGCGCAAATCTGTAGTCTTTGAGTTCGGTGTGCGCGTTGGAGTGCACGGTTTCAAGAGGATTCCCGCATTGAGTGTCTAATCTTCGAACACAGGGAGGAAGCGCAATGAAAGCACGAATATTTGTCATCGCGAGCGCACTGTTGCTGTCGATGCTCGTTGGTACGTCGCCGGCTCAGACCGTTGAAGTGAGGCGCTTAGCATCTGATGATCAGGTGTTAATCGCCAAGCGTCACACGCTAGCAATCAGGTACAAGGATAATGACGACACTTCGGTCAACATTACCGGCACTGCGTTGAATCCGCAGGCGATGGGAAAGGCTGAGGTCAAGCGCAAAGACGGACGAACACGCGTCAACCTCAAAATGCAAAACCTTGGGCATCCGCAGGCGGTCGGACCCTATTACACGACATACATTCTGTGGGCAATTGCTCCTGAAGGACAGGCGGACAATCTAGCGGAATTGCCGATCAGGAATGAGTTCGAAGTCGGTGTCACTACCGCGTTTCAGACTTTCGGCTTGATCATAACTGCTGAGCCGCATTCCGCGGTCAAGCTGCCCAGCCCGGTCATCGTGGCCGAAAACACTCTCCGCCAGGGGACCGAAGGCGGCATCGAAGCGAGCCGTATAGAATACAGCGGCGATGCCGGCGCCTTTTACGTTGTCTCAACACAAAACACACCGGCCTTGAGCGCGGACTACAACACGCCGTTGCTGATACTCGGCGCCCGCCGCTCGGTTGAGATTGCCAGCCGCGCCGGCGCTCAGCGGTACGCAGAGCCGGAGTTGAGAGAAGCTGAGATAAAGCTGGCGGCTTTGGAGCAGACCTGGCCGAAGCGGAAACAGGATGAAGAGAAATTCAGCGGGCTTGCTCACGATGTGATGCGACTAGGAGAACGCGCGCGCGGGCTGGCGGTCGAGCGACTCGCTCAAGCCAGACTTGAAGCCGAGCGCCGCGCTGCAAGCAATACGATCGCTCAGGCACAAACGGACGCCGATCGCGCCAGGGATGAGGCTCAACGCGCAAAGGACGAAGCTGCTGTTTCGCAGGTTGCCGCCAGCCGTGCTGAGAGAGAACTCGCGGAAGCGCGTCTGCGGGTCGAACAGGCGCAGAGCGAAGCCGAAAAGGCCAAGGCTAGAGAAGAGCTTGTGCGTGTTGAAGCGGAGCGAGCTCGCATGGAAGCCGATCAGGCGAAGCAGGACAAGAACGAGCTGCAACAGCGCCTCTTCACTTCGATATCGGCGATTCTGGAAACCAGACGCGAAGCTCGCGGTCTGATAGTGAACCTGTCCGATGTGTTATTCGATTTCAACCAGGCTTCGCTGAAACCGGGTGCGCGTGAAAAACTCAGCAAGCTGGCCGGAATTCTGATGGCTTATCCGGGAGCCTTTCACATCGAGATCGAAGGGCACACGGACGCCGTTGGGTCGCAGGATTACAATCAGAAGCTTTCGGAAGACCGTGCTCAGTCGGTTAGCGAGTATCTGTTGAGAGCGGGCATCCGTTCCGACCGGATTCTGGCGGTGCGCGGCTTCGGCAAGCTCAGACCGGTCACGACGAACGACACAGCGGAAGGCAGACAGATGAACAGGCGCGTCGAGATAGTGATTGCCGACCAGCCAGTACCTGACAAGAGGTAGCCTGGTCGGCAGTCAAAGGATGATGATCAATCCTATGCGGGCGTCCCTCCTTTAAGAACCACTAGTGGTTTCCAAGGAGGGACGCCCGTACCGTGGTTACCGGTGCCTTCGCAGTGAATGCTACCAGCCAAAACGAGCGAAGTAGAAACTGTAGAATGCTACCCAAATGACCGCAAGTATCGAAGTCTCGATACCAGCGCGGTGCTGTGTGAGCGGCTCGATCAGTCGCGCTATCCCTCGCGCAGCAATTGTCGCGAGAACAAATCGAATGTAGCGTGCGGGGACTGAGATCAGCATGAACGCGAGGAAGCTCCCGCCCCGCGCGCCCCACTCTACGGCGTAGATCTTATACGGGATTCCCTTCATCGGACCGAGCAACACTGCCAGCAAGCCGCCTTCGCTTATCTGACCAGTCACTCTTGTGATCAAATCCGGGCTTATCGCCGGAACATGATCCAGGAAAGCTCGGATGGGGTCCGGCTCGCGCGCGCCGAACGTGTACATAAGCGCGCCGCCGGCCAGCGCCCCGACCAGAGCGGCAACGCTCGTCTTAAGCGCGGGTTTGAGAGCGCGGCAACCTATCAGCGTTAGTAGGACGTCTGGAACAATGAAGAAGAACGTTGCTTCTGCCAGCCCCCAGGCGAACGCTAGCGCGAGGGCCGCGCGGCTCGATGCGAAGTCATCCAGCGGAGACCTGCCTCGCGGACCTTTCATTTCTCCTCAGCAAGTTCGCGAGCAAGTTCGCGAACGGCGGCTTCCAGCGATCGGGTGATTTCCTGGCGGCTGCCCTGCAGGACGCGTGGCGCGCCGATTCGTATCTCACAAAAAAACGGCACGGGTATGAACTCGCCTTTGGGAAGGCTTCTTCCCATGTTCACGAGGTAGGCTGGAACTACCGGCACGCCGGGCATCTTCTCGATAAGGTGAGCAACGCCGGAACGAAACTCTCCCATTTCCGGACCCGAACCACGGGTGCCTTCAGGAAAGATGATTATCGACTCGCCGGCTTTTATCGCTTCGCGCATACGGCGAAGCGGGTTGTTCTCAGGGGTGAGGTTTTTTCGCGCGATTGGCAAAATGTTGAACAGCGTCTTGGTCAACAACGAAACAAACGCGTTGCGTTCGAAGTAGTCGGCTGCCGCAACCGGCCGAACGCGGCGAAGACGGCTGAGTGGGAATAAACTCAACAGCGAGATCGTGTCGAGATGGCTCGAGTGATTCGCGATAAGAATGAATGGGTCAGACTTGGCGAGATGCTCGCGGCCGCGCACGCGGAGTCCTATGAACAGCGCCATAAACGGCTTGATTGCGAGCGCGAAGGCTATCATTTGAACAACGTTGCGAAGCGTTAATCGCTTCGCCCCCACAGGCGTGTTGTTAGCACTTGATTCACTCGCTGATTCCGGTCCTCCGCTAGCCAAAATGACTCTCTCCTGTTGGTTCAATTGATGTAGAAATACCGAACATAGTGGAAGAAAATAGGCGCCGCGTAACAGAGTGAATCGACGCGGTCCAACATACCGCCGTGACCCGGAATGACGCTGCCGAAATCTTTCACCCCGAAGTCTCGCTTGACTGCGCTCATTACCGCGCCGCCGCAAAAGCCCGCAACAGTGATGAAGAACGAAACCATGAGTGTCTCTCGAATTGAAAACGGAGTCAGGAAGCGAATGGCGAGGCTCAACAACATTGCGCTCGCTATGCCGCCGATAAAACCTTCCCAGGTCTTATTCGGGCTGACGGTGGGGATGATCTTATGCCGTCCCAGGGTCGTGCCCCAGATGTATTGCAGAACGTCGCTCATCTCGACGACGAATACGAGGAACAGGACCAGCGTGCGCCCGTTTGCAGCACTGTCTCCGAGTGTAGGGAACGTGAGCAGGTATGCCATGTGGCTCAAGCCAAAGACGAAAATCATCATTCCCCATTGAATCTGCGAAGCCGACTCTACAAAACCCTTAGTCTCTTTTGACAGCACCATTCGCACAGGCAGCGCCAGCATCATGTAAACAGGAATGAAGATGATAAACATTCCGTACCAGGGCGGATTGAGCGCGATCCAGAGATACTGAATCGGTATCGCAAGAAACGTGAAGACCAGCGCGTGATGGTCCGCCGGGCGAGTTCTGAGCAGCGTGACGTATTCCTTCATTGCCCAAAAGCTCAACAGCGAGAAGCACACTATCGATATTCGATCGCTCACGACTATTGCAGCGAAAAACGCCGCCGCCATGATCCACCACGCTCGCACGCGCGCAGCGAGTTCTGAGAAATCCTTCTCGGGCCGCGCGCGTCGAAGCGCCGCCACTGCGACAGAGGCTACTACGAGAACGCCAAGCACCAGCAACCCCATCTGCAACATGGGCGAGAGGTTCTTTATCGAAGTCAGCATATTGAAATCACCCGGTGATCACTTCACGCCGGCCGACCGCAACTCCTTAAGCGCTTGTGACACTCGATTCAAACACGTCACTACCGTCAGGAACGCCGCGACTGCGAATATCCAGGGCCACGCTGTGCCGATAACCGGAAACAGGTACGTCGCGAGCCCAAGCGAGCCAACAACAAAGGCGCGATCGCTCTTGCCCATCGGTCCCTCGTAATGACGGCTTGCTCCAAGCGCGCGGCCCAGCACGCCGCTGAATTCAGTGAGCACGGCGCCGATCGAGAACGCTATCACCGACCACCGCGCCGGTTCATAGACGAAGGCGAGCGGCAAATACAATCCCAGGTCGGAAACCGCATCGCCCAGTTCGTTGAGCACCGCGCCCAGTTGACTCGACATATTAAGCTCCCGAGCCATCATTCCATCGATTGCGTTCAAAGCCATCCGGAGGAACAACCACACCGGCAGCAAAAGCAATAGCCCCGGTGTCGCCGCTGATTGCGATACAGCCGCGCCGACTGCGATAGACCCAAGGATAGCGGCTGCTGTGATGGCATTCGGGGTCAAGCCAGCTCGAGCCAGCGCGTCCATCGCAGGCCTTAGCAGGTTTTGAAATTTTGGTTTCAGGTCGTAGACAGAAGGCATACAGATTTCCATTTGCCATTTGCCATTTGTCATTTGTCATTGGTCAGCATTGCGGCGCCCGGCCCAACCGACAAATGCCAACTGGCAAATGCCAGATGGTCACACGACAAATGACCAATGACAAGTGACAAATGACAAATGACAAATCGAAAATGACAAATCGAAAATGACAAATAATTTGCTCTTTGCCTTTTACAGCTCGGCTTTCTATAATCTCACTCGCCGCGCCGCTAACGACTATGCCTGAACGACTGCGAAAGAAGTCCTATCATCTGCCTTCTGAGTGTCTGGCGGCGTACGAGACTCACACGGAGGACCAATGCTAGTTCCTAAGGTTCAGCTCATACCCTCGCCCGAGCAAGTCACCGAACTGCTAGGCGAGACCGGCGCGTTGCGGCAAGGCCACTTCGAATTCCCCACCGGTCAGCATTCCAGTCACTACTTTCAAATGCCGCTGGCGATGCGCTACCACGGCAACGCTCGCGTGCTCAACGTAGCGCTCTCGCGGCTGCTTCGTCGTGAGCCCGAAGTACTGGCTGCGCTTCCCAACTGCGCGGTTGTAGCCCCTGCAGCCGGAGGCATACCGGTAGCTTTTGGCGTCCGTGAAGCGTTGAATGCTGATCAAATCTTCTGGGCCGAGAAGGAAGACGGGCGTTATTATTTTCGCCAGTACCTGGATGCGGAGGGAATAAGGTGCATTCTCGTCGACGATATCGTGCGGTCGGGCAAAGTCATCAGTTGTATGGTCGAGCTGATACGAGACGCGGGAGCGGAAGTGGTCGCGATCGGTTCGCTAGTGCACTTCAAGGACGCGCTCGTCGATACGGGAGATATACCTTATTATTCGCTTCTCGAGGTTGACACTCGTTTCTATGACCCGGAAGCGTGCCCGTTGTGCAAGACCGGCGCGCCGCTACATACGGTTTGGGCGTAGAACAACCTCAACGATTTTTAACAAAGGAGAACAATATGAGCAGACTCGTAAAGCAGGACCAAATTTGCCGAATACGTTACGCGGCTTCGGCCGCGCTTCTTCTTCTGATATTCTCAGCCGTATCGCTTGCGCAAACGCCATATCTGGCTCCGACATCTGCCTCCCAACCCGCACTAAGCGCGAGCCGCGTCCCAACGTTAGCCGGCGCGCCCGCCACAGAAGCTGGGGCCGCGGCAACACAGGACGCGGCTATAGCGGAGAAGTACGCAACGGTGTTCGGCGCGAAGATTCACTATCTGGAGGCAGGCAGCGGACCGGTCGTGATTCTGCTTCACGGGCTCGGCGGGAGTACCGCAAACTGGGCGCCGACGATTGCGCCTCTCGCACAGAAATATCGGGTCATCGTGCCGGACCAGATCGGCTTCGGTAAATCGGACAAACCGATGCTGAACTACCGCGTGGGCACGCTCGTCGACTTTCTCGATGGCTTCTATAAGCAGGTTGGCATTCAGAAGGCGTCGCTGGTGGGCAACTCGTTGGGCGGCTTCACCGCTGCCGCTTTTGCGATTGCGCATCCGGAGAAGGTAGACAAGCTGGTACTGGTCGACGCGGCCGGCTTCGCGATCACCGGTGATCTGGATCCAAAAGCGCTCAACGGCTTGAACGCTTCGACGCGGCAAGGAGTGAGGGACATCATCTCGCTTGTCTTTTACAACAAGGCCCCGTTCAGCAGCGATGCCGCCGTAGATGCATTCCTGGCGAGCAAAGTGATCGCGGGCGACGGCTATACGATCCAGCGATTCATCGACTCAATCTCGCGCGGCGAGGATATGCTTGACGGCAAGCTCGCCGCGATCAAACATCCAACGTTGATAATCTGGGGAAGAGAAGACGGGCTGACGCCGCTTGCGATGGGGCAGCGCTTCAACAAAGAAATCGCCGGCTCACAACTCTTCATCATCGAAAAGTGCGGCCACGTTCCTCAGCTCGAGAAGGCGGCGGAGTTCAACGCCGGGCTGCTGAAGTTCTTGGGCAGCGCCATGTCCGCCAGCAAGTGACCCGAGTCTGGGAGCGCAGGCATCCTTGCCTGCTGGTCTTCAGTGAAGGAGGGGTATCCGCGCAAATCGGCCGAATCAGTGTCATCCGTGATGGTATGAAGCTGGT